>NZ_JAAVXC010000032.1:0-317227 GCF_013416725.1 Pseudomonas sp. SbOxS1 | reverse complement strand
CTGGGCGGCAAGGCCCCGGTGATCATCTTCGACGACGCCGACATCGACGCCGCCGTCGACGGCATCCGCACCTTCGGTTTCTACAACGCCGGCCAGGACTGCACCGCCGCCTGCCGCATCTATGCCCAGGCAGGCATCTACGAGAAATTCGTCGAGAAGCTCGGCGCCGCGGTCAGCAGCATCAAGTACGGCTTGCAGGACGATCCATCGACCGAGCTCGGCCCGCTGATCACCGCGCAACACCGCGACCGCGTCGCCGGGTTCGTCGAACGCGCCGTGGCACAGCCGCACATTCGCTTGATCACGGGCGGCAAGGCTGCCCCGGGCAATGGTTTCTTCTTCGAACCCACCGTGCTGGCCGACGCCCAGCAAGACGACGAGATCGTCCGTCGCGAGGTGTTCGGGCCGGTGGTGTCGGTGACTAAATTCAGCGATGAAGCGCAAGTGCTGGGCTGGGCCAACGATTCGGACTACGGCCTGGCGTCCTCGGTGTGGACCGCCGATGTCGGCCGCGCCCATCGCCTGTCGGCGCGCTTGCAGTACGGCTGCACCTGGGTGAATACGCACTTCATGCTGGTCAGCGAAATGCCCCATGGCGGGCAGAAGCTGTCGGGGTATGGCAAGGACATGTCGATGTATGGGTTGGAAGATTACACCGTTGTGCGGCATGTGATGTTCAAGCATTAAAAGCTTCGCTGGCAAGCCAGCTCCTACAAAGGTTACGCAACCCTGTAGGAGCTGGCTTGCCAGCGAACGAGTCGACTCGGTTTCAAGGTCGAAACCGACAACACGTACCACCAGGTTTCAAGGTCAGACCAACAAAACAATAACCACCGATCCGGGCGGCGCCTCCAGGCTCCGCCACGGCATCGGACATCCGAAATCTGCCGATTTTCCGGAGAAACACACATGACTGCATCACCCGATCTCTCTGCCGCCGTCGTCGACAGCGACGCCGAGCAACTGCGAAAACTGGGTTACACCTCCAACTTCAATCGCAGCATGAGCCTGTGGGAAAACTTCGCCCTGGGCTTCACTTATCTCTCGCCGGTCGTAGGGGTTTATACCCTCTTCGGCCTGTGCCTCGCCGCTGGCGGGCCGCCGATGTTCTGGGCCTACCTGCTGGTCGGTTGCGGCCAATTGCTGGTGTGCCTGATCTTCGGTGAAGTGGTTTCGCAGTTCCCGATTTCCGGTGGCGTGTACCCCTGGGCGCGTCGCCTGGTGGGCAAACGCTGGGCGTGGATGGTCGGCTGGATCTACTCCATCGCCCTGTGCGTCACCATCGCCGCCGTAGCCGTCGGCGCCGGCCCATACCTGGCCGCCATGCTGGGTTTTGAACCGAGCAACAACACCAACATCGTCATCGCCCTGGTGCTGACGCTGTTCGCCACCCTGGTCAACCTCAGCGGCACCAAGGTGCTGGCGCGCATCGCCATGTTCGGCTTCCTCTGCGAACTGGTGGGGGCGGTGATCGTCGGCGTGTACCTGCTGATCTTCGAGCGTCACCAGTCGATCAGCGTGCTGTTCAACACCTTCGACATCAGCGTCAACGGCTCGTACCTGCCGGCCTTCCTCACCGCTTCGCTGGCGGGGATGTTCCTGTACTACGGCTTCGAGGCCTGCGGCGACGTGGCCGAAGAAACCCCGAACCCGAGCAAGAAAATTCCGGTGGCCATGCGCATGACCATCTACATCGGCGGCGTTGCGGCGATGTTCGCCTGCCTGGCGCTGATCCTCGCCGTGCCGGACATGCAAGCGGTGATCGACGGCACTGACAAGGACCCGGTCGGCACCATCCTCAACAACGCTTTCGGCCCGGTGGGCTCGAAGATGGTGATGGGCGTGGTGATGATTTCCTTCATCTCCTGCGTCATCAGCCTGCAAGCGGCGGCGAGTCGCCTGCTGTACTCCTACGCCCGGGATGAAATGGTCATCGGCAGCCGACTGCTGAAGAGGATTTCTCCGACAACCCAGGTTCCGGTTGCGGCACTGTTCGTGTCCGGCGTCCTGCCGGCGTTGATCATCATCCTCGGCTTCTTCCTGCAGGATGCGGTCGCCACCATCGTCAGCTTCGCCGCCATCGGTATCTACCTGGCCTTCCAGATGATCGTGCTGGCGGCACTGTACGCACGCCTCAAAGGCTGGAAACCCAGCGGCAAATTCACCCTCGGCGCCTGGGGCTGGGCAGTGAACATCGGCGCACTGGTCTACGGCGTCGGCGCAATCATCAACATGGCCTGGCCACGGACACCAGATGCAGCGTGGTACATCAACTACGCCATGGTGCTGAGCACCGCCATCGTCATTGGGCTGGGGTTGCTCTACATGTGGATCGCCAAGCCGTATGACCACGGCACGGCGCCTGCGGGGGATGCGTGGAAGGTTAGTCGCTAATGGAAGTTGCCCCGGTGCCAATAGGCACCGGGGTCATCACATGCCTTAAGCAGGCAAGCATTTCGAAACAGTTCCTGGCGTCCCGCAGATGCATCCCCAGCTAGAGTTTCCCAACCACGCACGTGGTAGTGGTTGACGATAGTCGCAGCAGGGCCTAGGGTGTTTACGTCGTTTACAACGTATACATCTTTAGGAGAGCCACCATGGCCTCGCCCGTTTTGTCGTTTCGTGTCGAAGAACTCCTGGCCCAACAACTGGATCAGCTGGCGGCTGCCACCGACCGCGACCGTCAGTACCACCTCAAGCGTGCATTGGTTCGATACGTGGAAGCCGAGTCATGGCATCTGCAAGCCATAAGCGACGGCATAGCCGATGCCGATGCTGGAAAACTGACCGATCTGGACGCCGTGAAGGCTAAGTGGGAAAAACGTGCCGAGCGTAGTACTGACTGAGAACGCTGAAAGCGACCTGGATGCCATCCATGAACATTACCGAAAGGTCATAGGCGCGGGTACTGCCATCGAGATTATTTCCAACATGCTGCAATGTTTCCGGCAGTTGGAACAGTTTCCCGGCTCAGGCAGGCCTTCTGTCATGCCTGATGTACGAGAGTTGGTACTTGGCCGCTATCCCTTCATTGCCCCGTATCGATTTGCCAATGGCCAGATACAGGTGTTGAGGGTGCTGCATCAGCGTTCGGAACGTTCTCAGGATTGGTAAGGGGAGAACGTCCAGCCGCGACAGGATTGCCGCGACTGAATGTTCCATTTCTTCAAAACCGCGAAACACTGCGCATCGCATCCACCAGATAACGCATCGCAATACGGTCACTCTCCGACAATTCCCGATAGCGCTCCACCAGCTTCATCTCCTCGCTATTGAGCCGACGTCTTCGCCGGCCAGTAGATAGGCACGCAAAGATTCCCAGGATTTCGGTGATGCCTTGTACTTTCGACATGGACGATGTCCTTCTCTACGTCAAAGAAAACTTCAGAAACCGCATCGCCCTACCCCTTTTCAGCAGTCACCCTGTGTCCACTGAAGCCACCGGTCCGAAGGGCAGAAACCGGTCATGCCCATAGAATAGAAACTATCCGGGCGCTGAAAAGTACTTTTTAGAGTAATTAGTCGAAAAAAGCAGAAATGCCCTTTAAATCAGAACTTACTGTCGGAAACGTTAACCGACATCTCTTGTTTCATTGCCGCGCCATCGTCACGCCATCAATCATTTTTTCTGCGCAACCGAACGGTTTAAGCTATTCGTTATCTGTTTAAAAGGCAGTTGCGTTTGGCCGAAGGCATGTCCGAACCGATATTTTTGATCCAGCAGTGCCAGGGCCGGCGCGGGATCGTTCACGACAGGTTGAATTTATGCATCGCAGGAATTTGCTCAAGGCCTCCATGGCCATCGCGGCCTACACCGGTTTGTCGGCCACCGGACTGCTCGCTGCCCGAGCCTGGGCAAGCAATGGCACGGCGGATGGCGAGGCTCAGGCGTTCGACTTCGACGCACTGAAGACCCAGGCCAAGCAACTGGCCAGCAAGAGCTATCAGGATACCAAGCAGGTGCTGCCGCCCACCCTGGCGACCATGACCCCGCAGAACTTCAACGCGATCCGCTATGACGGCAAGCATTCGTTGTGGAATGACTTGAATGGTCAGCTGGATGTGCAGTTTTTCCATGTGGGCATGGGTTTTCGCCAGCCGGTGCGCATGTACAGCGTCGACCCCAAGAGCCACATGGCCCGCGAAGTACATTTCCGCCCTTCGTTGTTCAACTATGAAAATACGTCCGTCGACACCCAGCAGCTCAAGGGCGACCTGGGCTTTTCCGGGTTCAAGCTGTTCAAGGCGCCGGAACTGGACAAGCACGATGTGGTGTCTTTCCTCGGCGCCAGCTACTTCCGCGCGGTAGACGCCACCGGCCAGTACGGCTTGTCGGCCCGCGGCCTGGCGATCGACACCTACGCGAAGAAGCGCGAGGAATTCCCCGACTTCACCAAGTTCTGGTTCGAGACGCCCGACAAGGACAGCACCCGTTTCGTGGTCTACGCCTTGCTCGATTCGCCGAGTGCCACCGGCGCCTATCGTTTTGACATCGATTGCCAGGCCGAGCGCGTGGTCATGGAGGTCGACGCCCATGTCAACGCGCGTACCGCCATCGAACAACTGGGCATCGCGCCGATGACCAGCATGTTCAGCTGCGGCACCCACGAGCGCCGCATGTGCGACACCATTCACCCGCAGATCCACGACTCCGATCGCCTGGCGATGTGGCGTGGCAACGGCGAATGGATCTGCCGCCCGCTGAACAACCCGGCCACCCTGCAGTTCAACGCCTTCACCGACAAGGACCCGAAAGGTTTCGGCCTGGTGCAGACCGATCACGAGTTCGCCAACTACCAGGACACCGTCGACTGGTACAGCCGACGCCCCAGCCTGTGGGTGGAACCGACGACCCCGTGGGGCGAAGGCTCTATCGATCTGCTGGAAATTCCTACCACCGGCGAGACCCTCGACAACATCGTTGCCTTCTGGACCCCGAAAAAACCGGTCGCGGCCGGCGACTCGCTGAACTACGGCTACAAACTCTACTGGAGTGCCCTGCCGCCCGTTGGCACGCCGCTGGCACGGGTCAACGCGACCCGTTCGGGCATGGGCGGTTTCACCGAAGGCTGGGCACCGGGCGAGCATTACCCGGACGTCTGGGCCCGTCGCTTCGCCGTGGACTTCAACGGCGGCGGCCTGGATCGCCTGCCGCAGGGCACCGGTATCGAACCGGTGGTCACCTGCTCGAACGGCCAGGTGAAGGACTTCAACGTGCTGGTGCTCGATGACATCAAGGGCTACCGCATCATTTTTGACTGGTACCCGACCAACGACAGTGTCGAACCGGTGGAGCTGCGCCTGTTCATCCGCACCAATGACCGCACGCTGAGTGAAACCTGGCTGTACCAGTACTTCCCGCCAGCGCCGGACAAGCGCAAGTACACCTGACGGAAAAAACAAAGCCCCGGTCAAATCGACCGGGGCTTTTTGCTTTGCAGCCTCACTCAATCACGCAAATCCGACTCATGAATGGGCTGGTCACGGTGGGTTGCGCGGTGATACTGCGCTGGCCATATGGCCTTGCGCCCGCCCAGGTCATCGTCGGCATGCAGCGCCCAATAAGGATCACGCAACAGCTCACGAGCGAGGAAGATGATGTCGGCCTGGCAGGTGCGCAGGATATGCTCGGCCTGTGCCGGCTCGGTGATCATGCCTACAGTGCCGGTGGCGATGCCTGACTCCTTGCGCACACGCTCGGCGAAGCGGGTCTGATAACCCGGGCCTGTGGGGATTTCCGCGTTGACGGCCGTGCCGCCCGACGAAACATCGATCAGGTCCACGCCCAGGTCTTTCAGGCGTCGCGCCAGTTCGACGGTTTCATCCGGGTTCCAGCCATCCTCCACCCAGTCGGTGGCGGACACCCGCACGAACAGCGGTAACTCTTCCGGCCAGACCTTGCGCACCGCTTCGGTGACTTGCAACACCAGGCGAATGCGGTTTTCGAAGGAACCGCCGTACTGATCACGCCGCTGATTGCTCAGGGGCGAAAGAAACTGGTGCAGCAGATAACCATGGGCCGCATGCACTTCGACCACCTTGAAACCGGCCGTGAGCGCGCGCTGCGCGGCGTCGACAAAGGCCTGGATGATCTTGGCGATGTCACCGTCGTCGAGCTGCCTGGGTTGTGTGTGCTGAGGGTCGAACGCGATCGGTGACGGGCCGACCGGCTGCCAGCCGCCCTCTTCAATTTTTACGCTGCCATGCTTGCCGAGCCAGGGGCGATAGGTACTGGCCTTGCGCCCGGCGTGGGCCAGCTGGATGCCGGCAACGGCGCCTTGAGCGGCAATGAATCGGGTGATGCGCTGCAGGGGTTCGATCTGTTCATCGTTCCACAGGCCAAGGTCCTGGTCGGTGATACGCCCGTCGGCCGTGACCGCCGTGGCTTCGGTAAAAACCAGTCCCGCACCGCCGACAGCGCGACTACCGAGGTGGACCAGGTGCCAGTCATTGGCCAGGCCATCGACGCTCGAATACTGGCACATGGGCGATACCGCAATGCGGTTGAGCAGGGTCAATTGACGAAGGGTGTAGGGTTCAAGCAGCAGACTCATGGGGCACCTCTCAAATCAGTGGGCAGGCTCCAGGGTTCTGTTTGAATAGTCGACGAGTGACATGAAAGGGATGCAGCACCCGCCCCCGCGGGCAAAAAATTGACAAGACGTCACAAGGATAATCAAGCAGTGCTTTAGAGCCTAGTCGACATCGGGAGATGGTGGAGGGTTCTGACGAATTCGGTACCAAGGAGATCGCCATCGCGAGCAGGCTCGCTCCCACAGGGGATTGCGCAATCCTGTGGGAGCGAGCCGGCTCCGGGCGGCGTTCCGACGATGGGGTCAACGGGGTTCGATGTGGGCAATCATCAGTTGAACCGTCTCGTTACCGCGAAACTCGTTCACGTCGAGTTTGTAAGCCAATTCGACCCACTTGATGGTCGGATTCGGCCAGATGTCACGGTCGATGCCAAAGGCAATGCCATCGAGTTTGACCGAGCCGCATTCACTTCTTAGCACCACTTTAAGGTGCCGTTCGCCGACGACGCGCTGCTCGACCAACTGGAACACCCCATGAAACAGCGGCTCCGGGAAGTGCTGCCCCCAAGGGCCGGCATGGCGCAAAGCACGCGCCAGTTCCAGGTGAAACTCCTCGACAGCCAGGGTACCGTCCGACAACAAACGCCCGGTCAGGTCTTCTTCGCGCAATTGCCGACGCACTTCCGCGTCGAAAGCTTCGGCGAACAGCGGAAAATTCGCCTCCGGCAGCGTCAGGCCAGCGGCCATGGCGTGGCCACCGTATTTGGTGATCAGGTTCGGATGCTGCGCCGCCACCACGCTCAAGGCGTCGCGAATATGAAAGCCCTGGACCGAACGTCCCGAGCCCTTGAGCAAGCCGTCGCCAGCATCGGCAAAGGCGATGGTCGGACGGAAATAACGCTCTTTCATGCGCGAGGCCAGGATGCCGATGACGCCCTGGTGCCATTCGGGATCGAACAGGCACAAACCAAACGGCATCGATTCCACCGGCAAATCCTTGAGCTGGGCCAGCGCTTCACGCTGCATGCCCTGCTCGATGGATTTGCGGTCCTGGTTCATCCCGTCCAGTTGCGCCGCCATCTCCCGCGCGAGCGCCGCGTCTTCGGTCAGCAGGCATTCGATGCCCAGGCTCATGTCATCCAGTCGCCCGGCGGCGTTGAGGCGCGGCCCGACAATGAACCCCAGGTCGGTGGAGGTGATGCGCGCATGATCGCGCTTGGCCACTTCGAGAATCGCCTTGATCCCCGGCCGGGCACGTCCGGCGCGTATCCGTTCCAGGCCCTGATGCACCAGGATGCGGTTATTGGCATCCAGCGGCACCACGTCGGCCACGCTGCCCAGCGCCACCAGATCGAGCAGTTCGCCGATGTTCGGCTGTGGCTTGCTGGCGTACCAGCCGAGTTCGCGCAAACGCGCGCGCAAGGCCATCAGCACATAAAAAATCACCCCGACGCCGGCCAGCGCCTTGCTCGGGAACGTGCAACCGGGCTGGTTCGGATTGACGATGGCATCGGCCAGCGGCAGTTCGTCGCCCGGCAAGTGGTGGTCGGTGACCAACACGTTGAGCCCGGCCTTTTTCGCCGCGGCCACACCCTCGACACTGGAAATGCCGTTGTCCACGGTAATCAGCAACTGAGGCTGACGCTCCAGGGCCACCGCGACGATTTCCGGGGTCAGGCCGTAACCGTAGTCGAATCGGTTGGGCACCAGATAGTCGACATGCGCCGCACCCAGCAGGCGCAAGCCCAGAGTGCCCACGGTACTGGCTGTGGCGCCGTCGGCATCAAAGTCGCCCACGATCAGGATCCGCTGGCGCTGCTCGAGCGCAGTCACCAGCAAATCCACCGCCGCCTCGATGCCCTTGAGCTGCTGGAACGGAATCAGCCGCGCCAGGCTTTTGTCCAGTTCGGCTTCGGATTGCACGCCCCGCGCTGCGTACAGCCGGGTCAACAGCGGTGGAATATCACCGAGAAATGGCAGGGTGTCGGGCAGCAGGCGAGGTTCGATGCGCATGGGGTGACAGGGGCTTCTCTTCAATACGTAGGATTAAACCGGTGAGGCAGCGACTGATCAGCCGCGTTCGCCCAACAGCCACTGCAACTGGACTTCATGCTGGCCGCGGTCGTCGGTGACGAAAATCGTCCCTTCGCTGATCATCACGTCCCACTTGATCACCCGGGGCATGTCTTTGGCCAGGGTTTCCAGGACTTCCTGAGGGACCGCCGCGATGTTGACGTTTTTCAGGTTCTTGATCGCCGGGATCACCTTGCCTTCCCACACGCGCAGGCTGCCGTAGGCCAGCAGGCTGGTGCGTTCGGTGCGGCGCGAGCACCAGGTCAGGCGATCGGCGTCCGGTTGACCGACTTCGATCCAGTGCAGGACACGGTCATCCAGGCTCTTTTCCCACAACGCTGGTTCATCCACGTCCGACAGGCCACGGCCGAACGACAGCTGCTCGTTGTACCAGAGGGCGTAGGCCAACAGGCGCACGGTCATGCGCTCTTCGGTTTCCGAAGGGTGGCGGGCGATGGTCTGCTTGACGGACTCGTAGACGCTGCGATCGAGGTCGGTGAGGTTCAGTTCAAACTTGTAGGTCGTGGACGGCTGGGCCATGAACGGGCTTCTTGATACGTGGAAAGGCGGCAAGTCTAACCGATGCAGCCACCAATCAACGAATAGAAGGCGATCTCCCTTGGGCGCCTGACAGTCGGCTATGTTAAAACTCTGTACTCGCTCAACCTTTGTCCTACAGGAACCCGCATGCCGTCCTCTGCCAAACCGCTCTCAGGTCTGAAAGTCATCGAATTGGGTACCTTGATCGCCGGCCCGTTCGCCTCGCGCATTTGCGCTGAATTCGGTGCCGATGTGGTCAAGGTCGAATCGCCGGACGGTGGCGATCCTTTGCGCAAATGGCGCAAGTTGTACGAGGGCACCTCGCTGTGGTGGTTCGTCCAGGCACGCAATAAAAAGTCGCTGACGCTGAACCTCAAGCATCCGGACGGCCTGGCGATCCTGAAAAAACTGCTCGGTGAAGCAGACATCCTGATCGAGAACTTCCGCCCCGGCGTGCTGGAAAAGCTTGGCCTGGGCTGGGACGTCCTGCATGCCTTGAATCCCAAGCTGGTCATGGTGCGGCTCTCGGGCTTCGGCCAGACCGGCCCGATGAAGGATCAGCCCGGGTTTGGCGCGGTCGGCGAATCCATGGGCGGCCTGCGCTACATCACCGGGTTTGAGGACCGGCCACCGGTGCGCACCGGGATTTCCATCGGTGATTCGATTGCCGCGCTGTGGGGCGTGATCGGTGCCCTGATGGCCCTGCGTCACCGCGAGGTCAATGGCGGTGAGGGCCAAGTGGTGGACGTGGCGCTGTACGAGGCGATCTTCGCCATGATGGAAAGCATGGTGCCGGAGTTCGACGTGTTCGGCTTCATCCGCGAACGTACCGGCAACATCATGCCGGGCATCACGCCCTCCTCGATCCACACCAGTGCCGATGGCAAGCATGTGCAGATCGGCGCCAATGGCGATGCGATCTTCAAGCGTTTCATGCTGATCATCGGCCGGGAGGACCTGGCCAACGATCCGCTGCTGGCCAGCAATGACGGCCGGGACAGCCGTCGCGACGAAATCTACGGGGTCATCGATCGCTGGGTCAATTCGCTGCCCCTGGACACCGTCATCGAGCGCTTGAACCAGGCCGACGTACCGGCCAGCCGGATCTTCAGCGCCGAGGACATGTTCAGCGATCCTCAGTACCTGGCCCGGGAAATGTTCCTGCAGGCCAAACTGCCCGATGGCAAGGACTTCAAGATGCCGGGGATCGTGCCGAAACTCTCAGAGACTCCCGGTGATTGTGCATGGGTCGGGCCGCAACTGGGTGAGCACAACGCCCAGGTACTCCAGGAACTTGGCTATGACGCGTCGCAGATCACACAGCTGCGCAAAGACGGGGCCATCTGAGCCCAAGCGTCTGATTGCGCGATTCATCACGCCCGGCCTGTTGCGGGACGGGCGGCGACGCCTGGGCGCGTTGGCGAGCCTGGCCCTGATCATTGCGCTGGCCTCGCCGGTGTCGGCGCAGCCCAAGGAAAACCTGGTCTGGCTGAAACGCGATCTACCGCCGCTGTTCATTTTCGACGGTCCGGAAAAGGGCCAGGGGGTCATCGATCAATTGCTCCGGCAACTGATCGCCGGCATGCCGCAGTACCGGCACAGTGTGTTGAAGGTCAATCGTGCCCGTGGCCTGCAAAAGCTCCACGAACCCTCCCTCACCTGCGACGCGGCGCTGAACTGGAGCAAGGAGCGCGAAAGCTGGATCGCATTTTCCCTGCCGGTCTTTCGCGCCATGAGCAATGGCCTGGCCGTGCGCAGCAAAGATCGGGAAGTACTGACGCCGTTCCTCAAGGATGGAGAGGTGGACCTGGCCGCCCTGCTGGCCACCGGCAACGTGACCCTGGGCATCGTTGCCGAACGCAACTATGGCGAATTTCTCGACACCCTGCTCAAACAGGCGCCGGGCAAGGCCCTGACGCTCCATTATGGCAACGACGCCTTGGGCAGCCTGCTGCAAATGCAACGCCTGGGACGCCTGCAATTGCTGTTGGGCTATCGCCCGGAAATTCGCTATCAGACCCGGCAACAGGGGATCGCCGAAGATGAACTGCAGTTCTACCCGATTCGCGGCACCGGCAAATACCTGTCCGGCTACATCGGCTGCACCAATACGCCCCAGGGCCGCCAGGCGATCATCGAGATCAACCAACTGCTGCGTGCCCTGCCCCGGGATCACCTGAGCGAGGCGTACGCCGGGTGGCTCGACCCGCAAAGCCGCAGCGACTACCTGCAAGCGGCCAAAGAATTTTTCGAGCACCAGGACGGCTACTGACAATGGCCGGGCAAAAAGAAACCCCGAGAAGTGGGGAGACATCTCGGGGTTAAACGTGGTCTTTTTCAAAGACCCGTAACAGCAAGCGACAAGCACCGGAGCACAATGCTTGCTCCTGCTGTTAATGGGTCTGACTGATCCGGATGCAGGAAGGTTCCCACAATCGTCAATTCAATTTCGGCTGGCCAGCAATTTGTCCTGTGCCGCATTGCGCAACGCCGCGATCACGCAGGGTTCCAGGCGTCCTTCAGCAATCAGCACGTCGCGGTGCAAGCCGTCTACGACATCCGTCAGCTGGCGCTTGTCGGTCAATTGCGCCTGGTTGAACGCGCGATCGACCACGATGGCGCCGATTTCATTCTTCAAGGTCACCCGGCATTCGCCATGCATGCCTGACGGGGTCAACGTCACCTGGTACGGGCTCAGGGCCTCACCGAGCAAGAGACTGATACTTTCCATCCGATCACCACTCAATAGTCCGAAAACAAAGTGCCTGGGGGCGTGTGTACAGTAAATGACCGCTGGCCCGAGTAGAAAGTTCTGGGGATGAACCTGCGTCTCTGGTCGATAGAGCATGCACGGCGAAGATGACAGGGAAAAAACAACCGCATCACGTCCGTCCGGTTCGTCGACCGGTAGATAGCCATTGGGATCGCTATTGGCAAATGCGGCCTGCAAAAACAACAAAGCCCGTCAGGAGACGGGCTTTGTTGAGTGACAGGGTTAGCCTGTTACAAAGGCTTACCACGGTTGCCATGCTGGCTGACAAAGGCTTGAACGGCCTTGAGGTCATTCGGCAAGACGGTGCAGCGCTCGTCTCTTTCAAACAAATCAGACAGATGTGCAGGGAGCTCGAGGGCTTTTCCTACACCCGCTTTTTCCACGGCGTCGGGGAATTTGACCGGATGGGCCGTGCCCAGGATCACCATCGGGATATCCAGGCTGCGACGGCATTCCCGTGCGGCCTTGACGCCGATCGCGGTGTGCGGGTCCAGCACTTCGCCGGTCTGTTCAAAGACTTCGGCGATGGTTTCGCAGGTTTGCGCATCGTCCACGGCCAGCGAGTCGAACAGTTTGCGTGCTTCGGTCCAGCGCTCTTGCTCGACGCTGAAACCGCCGCCCTGCTTGAAGCTGTCCATCAGCCCGGCAATCGCCGCGCCGTTGCGGCCGTGCAGGTCGAACAGCAGGCGTTCGAAGTTCGAGGACACCATGATGTCCATCGACGGCGACAGGGTCGCGTGCAGGGTTTCCTTGACGTACTGGTTGCCGCTCATGAAGCGGTGCAGGATGTCGTTGCGGTTGGTGGCGACGATCAACTGGTTGATCGGCAGGCCCATGTTGCGTGCCAGGTAACCGGCGAAGATGTCGCCGAAGTTACCGGTGGGCACCGAGAACGCCACCGAACGCGCCGGACCGCCCAGCTGCAGGGCCGCGTGGAAGTAGTAGACGATCTGGGCCATGATCCGCGCCCAGTTGATCGAGTTTACCGCCACCAGGCGTGTGCCCTTGAGGAAGCCCTGGTCGGCGAAGCTCGCCTTGACCATTTCCTGGCAATCATCGAAGTTGCCTTCGATGGCGATGTTGTGGATGTTCTCGCCGAAAATGGTCGTCATCTGGCGACGCTGCACTTCGGACACACGGTTGTGCGGGTGCAGGATGAAGATGTCGACGTTTTCGCAGTGCTTGCAGCCTTCGATGGCCGCCGAGCCGGTATCGCCGGACGTGGCGCCGACGATCACCACGCGCTCGCCGCGCTTTTCCAGCACGTAGTCGAGCAGGCGACCGAGCAGTTGCAGGGCGAAGTCCTTGAACGCCAGGGTCGGGCCGTGGAACAGCTCCAGCACCCATTCGTTGCCGTTCAGCTGACGCAATGGCGCGACGGCGCTGTGGGCAAACACACCGTAGGTTTCTTCAAGGATCTTTTTAAAATCGGCATCCGGAATGCTGCCGGTGACGAACGGACGCATAACGCGAAAAGCCAGCTCGTGATACGGCAGGCCGGCCCAGGAAGCGATTTCTTCCTGGGTGAAACGTGGCAGGTTTTCCGGGACGTACAGACCGCCGTCGGTGGCAAGACCTGCCAGCAGGACGTCTTCGAAATTCAGGGCCGGTGCCTGGCCGCGGGTACTGATGTAACGCATGACTGACTCCATTGGGACAGTGTTCGCAATGCCGGGCGCCGCTCACGGCGCCCGGTAATCGATAACGACTTAGTTCAGGTGCTCGACGCGGATTCGTACAACCGGACCGACCACACCCGCCAAGGCTTCCAAAGCGGCGATGGCGTCGTTGATACGCTGCTCCACCACACGGTGGGTCAGCAGGATCATCGGCACCAGGCCATCGTGCTCCTCGGCTTCCTTCTGCATGATCGACTCGATGTTGATGCCGCGCTCGGACAGGATGCTGCCCACCTGGGCCAGGACGCCCGGATGATCCTTGGCCTGGATCCGCAGGTAGTACGCGCTTTCGCAGGCTTCGATCGGCAGGATCGGGTGCGCCGACAGCGAATCCGGCTGGAAGGCCAGGTGCGGTACGCGGTTTTCCGGGTCCGAGGTCATGGCGCGAACCACGTCGACCAGGTCGGCGATGACCGACGAAGCGGTCGGCTCCATGCCGGCACCCGCACCGTAGAACAAGGTCGAACCGGCGGCGTCGCCGTTGACCATCACCGCGTTCATCACGCCGTTGACGTTGGCGATCAGGCGATCGGCCGGGATCAGCGTCGGGTGCACGCGCAACTCGATACCGGCCGCGGTGCTGCGCGCCACGCCCAGGTGCTTGATGCGGTAGCCCAAGGCTTCGGCGTAGTTCACGTCAGCGGTGGTCAGCTTGGTGATGCCTTCGGTGTAGGCCTTGTCGAACTGCAGCGGGATGCCGAAGGCAATCGACGCCAGGATCGTCAGCTTGTGCGCCGCATCGATGCCTTCGACGTCGAAGGTCGGGTCGGCTTCGGCGTAGCCCAGGGCTTGCGCTTCGGCCAACACGTCTTCGAAGGTCCGGCCTTTCTCGCGCATCTCGGTGAGAATGAAGTTGCCGGTGCCGTTGATGATGCCGGCCACCCAGTTGATGCGGTTGGCGGACAGGCCCTCACGGATCGCCTTGATCACCGGGATGCCGCCGGCCACGGCCGCTTCGAACGCGACGATCACGCCCTTCTCGCGTGCCTTGGCGAAAATTTCATTACCGTGAACGGCGATAAGCGCCTTGTTCGCGGTGACCACATGCTTGCCATTCTCGATGGCCTTGAGTACCAGCTCGCGGGCAACGGTGTAGCCGCCCATCAGCTCTATGACGATGTCGATCTCAGGGTTCGTGGCCACTTCGAAGACATCGGTGGTAATCGCAATACCGGTCGTTTGGAACTGAGGCTTTGGCGTGCGCATGGCAATTTGTGCCACTTCGATTCCACGCCCGGCACGACGAGCAATTTCCTCGGCGTTGCGCTGAAGTACGTTGAAGGTACCGCCACCGACGGTCCCTAACCCACAGATGCCTACTTTGACCGGTTTCACTGTGAACTCCCCATAAAACGGCCGACTCGAGGCCGGCCGTGAAAACAGCCGCATGCTCGCGGCTCACTATTGATGGCCCGACTGAGCTGCCGTCGGACCACACGCGTCAAAGGCTGACTCGTATTACTTTGCGCTCAGCGCCAGTTTGGCGACTTGTGGCGCCGGCTGGTAGCCCGGAATGACCTGGCCGTCGGCCAAAACGATGGCCGGCGTGCCATTCACGCCAATCGACTGGCCGAGGGCGAACTGCTTGGACACCGGGTTATCGCACTTGGCGGCCTTGATTTCCTTGCCGTCGACCATCTTGTCCATGGCCGCTTTCTTGTCCTTGGAGCACCAGACCGCCTGCAGCTGCTCGTCACCCGGCGAGCCCAGGCCCTGGCGTGGAAACGCAACATAGCGCACTTCGATGCCGCGCTTGTTCAGCTCAGGCACTTCGGCGTGCAGTTTATGGCAGTACGGGCAGGTGGTGTCGGTGAACACGGTGATGTGCGACTTGGTTTCACCAATGGCCGGGTACACCACGGTTTCCGCGACTGGGATGGCGTTGACCAGTTTGGAAACGCCCAGGCGTTCGGTCTTCTCGGTCAGGTTGACCGGTTTGCCGTCCTTGAGATCGAACAGGTAGCCCTGGACCACGTACTGGCCGTCGGCACTGGCGTACAGCACGCGGCTGCCCTTGAGCTTGACTTCATACAGGCCCGGCAGCGGGCTGGCGGAGATGCTTTCTACCGGTACTTCGAGCTGGAGGTTTTCCAGGCTTTTACGAATGGCTTTATCCGCCGCGTCATCGGCGACGGCAAAGGTGCTGACCAACGCAATGGCGGCGGCGGCGAAAATCTGGGTCAGACGCATGAGAACTCCTGAAGGCGGACAAATGGGACGCTCAGAACGCCCGTGCCGAAACACCGGGTCATAAACGCCCATCGTGCAAACCGGCAAAGCCTACCACATAAGGCCCGTGTGGCCGACTCCCGGTGATGCAAGGCATTGCAGAGCGCTTTTCTGTGGGAGCGAGCCTGCTCGCGATTGCGGTTTTTCAGGCGCCATCCATGTTGGATGTGCTGGCCCTATCGCGAGCAGGCTCGCTCCCACAGGGATTTCATTCAGCCGCGGGGGTGGTGTTTGGCGTGCAGGTCCTGCAAACGCGCCCGGGCGACGTGGGTGTAGATCTGGGTGGTCGACAGGTCGCTGTGGCCGAGCAGCATCTGCACCACCCGCAAATCAGCGCCATGGTTGAGCAGGTGCGTGGCAAAGGCATGGCGCAAGGTATGCGGCGACAGCGACTTGCCGATCCCCGCGACCTTGGCCTGGTGCTTGATCCGGTGCCAGAACGTCTGGCGAGTCATCTGCTCGCCGCGCTGGCTGGGGAACAACACATCGCTGGGCCGCCCGCCGAGCAACTCGCCGCGACCATCGCGCAGATAGCGTTCGACCCAGACGATCGCCTCCTCGCCCATCGGCACCAGCCGCTCCTTGCTGCCCTTGCCCATTACCCGCAACACCCCCTGGCGCAGGTTGACCTGCTCCAGCGTCAGACTGATCAGCTCTGTCACCCGCAGACCACAGGCATAGAGCACTTCGAGCATGGCGCGGTCGCGCTGGCCGATGGCCTCGCTTAAATCCGGTGCCTTGAGCAAGGCTTCGACGTCAGCTTCCGACAGGGATTTAGGCAAGGGCCTGCCCAACTGCGGCATGTCCACGCGCAAGGTCGGATCGACGGCGATCAGCTTTTCCCGCAACAGATAGCGATAAAAACCCCGCACACCCGAAAGAAATCGCGCCGTGGAGCGGGGTTTGTAGTTCTGTTCCAGCCGCCAGGACAGGTGATCGAGGATCAATTCGCGACCGGCATTGACCAATTCCAGGCCCTTCTCCTGCAGCCAGCCATTGAACAGGGCCAGGTCGCTGCGATAAGCATCGCGGGTGTTGTCGGAAAGGCCTTTTTCCAGCCACAGCGCGTCGAGGAATTGGTCTATCAGTGGATGATCGATAGCAGGCATGGTCGCTCTAGACACGCCGTCCCGGGACGGCGTGCGAAAAAAGGGTGAACGGAAAAATGGCCGCTAGTCTTTCATAGCAAGCTACTTCAAGGAACAGGAGCTTCGATGAACGAACAGCAAATTCTGTTGGCGATTGGCGGCATTGGAGCGGCGGCGTTGGGTTGCCAGTGGCTGGCATGGCGCCTGAAATTGCCGGCGATCCTTTTCCTGTTGCTGACCGGGATTCTGGTCGGGCCGATCCTGGGATGGCTCGACCCGCAAGTGATGTTCGGACCGCTGCTGATGCCGCTGGTGTCGCTGGCGGTGGCGCTGATTCTGTTTGAAGGCAGCCTGACGCTGCATCTGTCGGAATGGCGCGAGATCGGCAGCGTGGTGCATCGACTCGTCACTATCGGCGCGCTCGCGACCTGGGTGGTCATCGCCGTCGCGACCCATTACCTGCTGGATTTTGACTGGCTGCTCGCCATTCTCTTCGGCAGCCTGACGCTGGTCACCGGCCCCACGGTGATCGTCCCGATGCTGCGCGTGGTACGGCCCAAGGCCTCGATTGCCAACATCCTGCGCTGGGAAGGCATTGTCATCGACCCGATTGGCGCCCTGCTCGCCGTGGTGGTCTACAGCTTCATCATCGCCAGCGCGGCGGGCGAAGGCCTTAGCCATAGCCTGCTGACCTTCGGCGGTGTGATTGTGTGTGGCAGCGTGTTCGGCCTGGCCGGTGGCTGGGTGCTCGGCATGATTATCCGGCGCCAGTGGCTGCCAGAGTACCTGCACAACCTGGCCGCGCTGGCCTCGGTGCTGGGGATTTTCATCAGCGCCAACGCTGTGATGCACGAGTCCGGTCTGCTGGCCGTGACCTTGATGGGCATGTGGCTGGCCAATATGAAGGGCGTGGATGTACGGCACATCCTGCACTTCAAGGAAAACCTCAGCGTACTGCTCATTTCGGGCTTGTTCATCCTGTTGGCGGCGCGCCTCGACCTGAACGCCATGATCGGCCTTGGGCCGCTGGTGCTGATTCTGCTGCTGATCATCCAGTTCATCGCCCGCCCCTTGAACGTGATGCTCTCTACCGCCGGCTCGAATTTGAGCTGGCGCGAACGGGCGCTGCTGTCATGGATAGCCCCTCGCGGGATCGTCGCGGTGGCCGTGTCGGCGATTTTCGCGATTCGCCTGCATGAGGCCGGCCACCAGGGCGCCTTGCTGCTGGTGCCACTGACCTTCGCCGTGATCATTGGCACCGTGGTGCTGCAAAGTGCCACGGCGAGGCCACTGGCGCGCTTGCTCAAGGTGGCTGAACCGGCGCCCAGCGGCTTCCTGATCGTCGGTGCCAACGGTCCGGCGCGAAGCCTGGGCAAGGCCTTGCAGCAATTGGGCAGTCGCGTGCTCCTGACCGACTCGAGCTGGGAAAACATTCGGGCGGCGCGCATGGAGGGTTTGCCGACGTACTTCGGCAATCCGGCTTCGCAGCATGCTGACGCGCACCTGGACCTGGTCGGGCTGGGGCATTTGCTGACGCTGTCGCCGTCCGGCGAACTGAACACACTGGCGTCGATGCGCTTTCGGCATGACTTTGGGCATCAACGCTTGTTCGGGCTCGCCAGTGGCCAGGAGAGTCGACGCACCGACAAGCATCGCGCCAGCCATGAGCATCGAGGACGTTTGCTGGGCAACGAGGAATTAACCTACATCAAGCTGGCCAACCAGCTGCATCAGGGGGCTGAGTTGTACAGCACGCACCTGACCGAGGGCTTTGGCTGGGAAGACTATCAGGCGTTGCATGGCGATCGTGCGACGCTGCTGTTTGCCCGTGATGACAGTGGCTGGGTGCATGTGGTGACGCCGGACAGTGCGGTCAAGCCTGCGGCGGGGTGGACGTTGCTGGCGTTGATTGAGCCCGAGACAAGCACCGCCTGAAAGATCGATTCACTCTGTAGGAGCTGGCTTGCCAGCGAAGGCGGTGTGTCTGCCGACATATTCATCGACTGTGCGGCCGTCTTCGCTGGCAAGCCAGCTCCTACAGGGACAAACAAATCGCAGGCAACAAAAAAGCAGCCCGTAGGCTGCTTTTTTCTGCATCGGAAGCTGGACTTAAGCCAGTTTTTCCTTGATGCGAGCTGCTTTACCCGACAGGTCACGCAGGTAGTACAGCTTGGCTTTACGTACGTCACCGCGACGCTTGACAGCCATGCTGTCGATTTGCGGGGAGTAGGTCTGGAAAGTACGCTCTACGCCAACACCGTTGGAGATCTTACGCACGGTGAATGCACTGTTTACGCCGCGGTTTCGCTTGGCGATTACAACGCCTTCGAACGCTTGCAGACGCGAACGGTCGCCTTCCTTCACTTTCACCTGAACGACAATGGTGTCGCCCGGGGCAAAGGTAGGGATCTCTTTGGTCATCTGCTCTGCTTCGAGTGCAAGGATGATTTTGTTAGTCATGCTGTGCTCCTAAGGTAAATCGTCGGATCTACCATCGATACGTTGTTAACTATCGTCCCGCTCGCGGATGTATTCCTCGAGCAGCTTCTTCTCTTCTCCAGAAAGCGAGCGGCTTTCCAGAAGATCGACGCGTCGTTCAAAGGTCCGACCAAGGGACTGCTTTAAACGCCAACGCCGGATGTGCGCGTGATTGCCACTTAGCAATACGTCGGGAACACGCTGATCCGCATACACCTCCGGTCGGGTGTAGTGCGGGCAATCCAGCAAACCATCCGTAAAGGAATCTTCCTCGGCGGAGTCCGCATGCCCTAAAGCTCCAGGCAGCAGTCGTGTAACCGCATCGATCAGGACCATCGCCGGCAGCTCGCCGCCAGACAGTACATAGTCGCCAATCGACCACTCTTCATCGACATGAGCATCAATAAAACGCTCGTCAATGCCTTCATAGCGGCCGGCAATCAGGATCAATGCATCCAGATTCGCCAACTCGCGTACCGCCGACTGAGTCAGTTGACGGCCTTGGGGGGACAGGTAAATCACCTTCGCTCCCTCCCCGGCGACTGCCTTGGCCTCAACCAGAGCATCTTCCAGGGGCTTGATCTTCATCACCATGCCCGGACCACCGCCAAAAGGGCGATCATCCACAGTGTGATGTCGATCCGTCGTGTAGTCTCGCGGATTCCAACAGGTAAGCTGCAACAGCCCCTGTTTCACCGCCCGACTGGTGATGCCGTACTCGCTGATGGCGGAGAACATCTCGGGAAACAAACTGATCACTTCTACGCGCAAGTTAGCCACGCTTAGAAATCCGCATCCCAATCCACCTTCATCTCGCCCGCGACCAGGTCGATGGCCAACACGCATTGCTCGGTATAGGGCAACAGGCGTTCGCGATCATCCAGGCTGCCAGCGCAAGGCTTGACCACCATTACATCATTCGAGCCGGTCTCCAGCAGGTGATCGATCGTCCCGAACAGTTGTCCGAGGGTGTCGATGACCTTGAGACCTTCCAGCTGGTACCAGTAGTACTCGCCGTCGGTCAGTTCAGGGAACAGGTTGCGCGGCACGCAGATCTCATAACCGGCCAGAAGACGAGCTTCTTCACGATCATCGAGACCCTTGAGCTTTGCGACCAGGAACTTGTCGTTCCCGCGTCCGCTGACCAGCTCTACCTGCTTTACATTGCCGTCACGCTTGAGCGTCCAGGTTTTGTAATCCAGCAGGTTCTTAATCGGATCAGTAAAGGAATACACCTTCACTTCGCCGCGAACGCCGTGAACCGAGTAAATCTTGCCGATAACGATCAAATCATCAGCAGCAGCTGGCGTCGCGTTCATATTGCTCAGGCCGCAGCCTTAGCAGATTCCTTCAACAACTGAGCAACGCGCTCAGAAGGTTGTGCACCAACGCTCAGCCAGTAGGCTACGCGCTCTTGGTTCACGGACAGACGAACTTCCTGACCACGAGCAACAGGGTTGAAGAAACCAACCTGTTCTTTGTGGGAACCGTCACGCGGGTTGCGGGAGTCGGTTACGGTCAGGTGGTAAAACGGGCGCTTTTTGGAGCCGCCAAGGGCAAGACGGATTGTTAGCATGTGAACATCGTTCCTGTAGTCGGTGCTGCAAATCTAAAGGCACAGCGGGCATAGGTGCCCGAAAGGCCGCATATTCTAAGGAATATCCGGACTTTTGCAAATGACTTTTTCCGGCTGCCTATCGGCCGCCATCCAGATTTGCTATAGAGCCGTCGGTGAAAACAGCCAGTCAGCTCCCGCCAAGTGCGGGTTTGCTGTGAATCCCACGTCCGTGTGGGGCAGCGCCGACATGACTGCCGGCGCGAATTCTTTACATTTTTGGCATGCCGCCGCCGGGCAACATACCGCCCATGCCGCGCATCATCTTGGCCATTCCGCCTTTGGCGGAGAATTTCTTCATCATCTTCTGCATCTGCTTGTGCTGCTTGATCAAGCGACCGATGTCCTGAACCTGGGTGCCGGAGCCCATGGCGATACGACGCTTGCGCGAACCGCTGATCAGCTCAGGGTCACGGCGCTCGGCCGGGGTCATGGAGTTGATGATGGCTTCCATCTGCTTGAACTGTTTCTCTGCCGCGCTCTGGGCGTTGCCCATCTGCGCCAGGTTCACACCGCCCATGTTCGGCAGCTTGTCCATGAGGCCGCCGAGGCCGCCCATGTTCTTCATCTGTTGCAGCTGGTCACGGAAGTCTTCGAGGTCGAAACCCTTGCCCTTCTTCAGCTTCTTGGCCAGCTTGTCGGCCTTGTCCTTGTCGAGCGTCGCTTCCGCCTGCTCGATGAGGCTTAGCACGTCGCCCATGCCGAGGATGCGCGAGGCGATACGCTCAGGGTGGAACGGGTCGAGCGCTTCGCTCTTCTCGCCCATACCGATGAACTTGATCGGCTTGCCGGTGATGGCACGTACCGACAGGGCGGCACCGCCACGGGCGTCGCCGTCGACCTTGGTCAGGATCACGCCGGTCAGTGGCAGCGCGTCGCCGAAGGCCTTGGCCGTGTTGGCGGCATCCTGGCCGGTCATGGCGTCGACCACGAACAATGTTTCGACCGGGGTGATCGCAGCATGCAACGCCTTGATCTCACCCATCATCTCTTCATCGATGTGCAGGCGACCGGCGGTATCGACGATGACCACGTCGATGAATTTGAGTTTCGCTTCCTTAATAGCCGCTTGCGCGATCGCGACCGGCTTCTGGCTCAGGTCGGACGGGAAGAAGGTAACGCCGACTTCACCGGCGAGCATTTCCAGCTGCTTGATAGCCGCTGGACGATAAACGTCCGCGGACACGACCATGACCGACTTTTTCTTGCGCTCTTTAAGGAAGCGCGCCAGTTTGCCGGCGGTGGTGGTTTTACCAGCACCCTGCAAACCGGCCATCAGGATGACCGCTGGCGGCACGGCGCTCAGGTTCAGGTCTTCATTGGCCGCGCCCATCAGGCTTTCGAGTTCGGCCTGGACGATCTTCACGAAGGCCTGGCCCGGCGTCAGGCTGCGCGACACCTCGGTGCCGACAGCGCGTTCCTTGACCGAATTGACGAAGTCCTTGACCACCGGCAGGGCGACGTCGGCTTCGAGCAACGCCATGCGCACTTCGCGCAGCGTGTCTTTGATGTTGTCCTCGGTCAGCTTGGCCTTGCCGGTGACGTGGCGCAGCGTCTGCGAGAGACGGTCGGTTAAGTTTTCAAACATTGCGCGATCCTTTCAGGCCCTGTGTAGACCGGGATAATGGCGGCCCAGACCGGACTAAACATGTGCTCGGCGAGCCTGCGGCGTGGGCAGGTCGCGGATTATAGCGAAGACTGCGTCTGGCGGACACCTCGCACTTTCGTGTCGCGTGGGTTCTATGCCAAACTCAGCGCCTTTCGGGCTTGCCTAACAGGACTTATGCTCCCCTTGTCACCCAGTTTGCTTGCTACCCTCGCCGCCGCCTGCTTATACGCCGCTGCGACTTTCTATCAAGGTACTCGCCTGGCCACCGGCGCCAAGGCCAACAAGCGCCTGCTGGTTACGCTCGGCGTGCTTGCGGTGCTGGCCCACAGTGCCAGCCTTGTCACCCACCTGCTGACGCCGATTGGCCTGGGCCTGGATTTTTTCAGCGCCGCCAGCCTGATTGCCGCCGCGGTCATCGCCCTGACGCTGCTGGCCTGCTCACGGATTCCGGTGGAGAACCTGCTGCTCCTGCTGTTCCCCCTGGGCGCGTTGACCGCGCTGCTGGCGCAGTTCGCCCCCGCCGGCACCGTGCAGATCATCGACGAAGCGCCCGGCATTCTCGCCCACATCCTGTTGTCGATCCTCGCCTACGGCATGTTCACCATCGCCGTGTTCCAGTCGTTGCTGCTGCTGCTCCAGGATCATCAACTCAAGCACAAGCACCCCTCGGGGCTGATCAAGAACTTCCCGCCGCTGCAAACCATGGAAAGCCTGCTGTTCGGCTTCCTCTGGGCCGGCTGGACCCTTCTGTCGCTATCGTTGATCTCCGGCTGGCTGTTCGTCGACAACCTGTTCGCCCAGCACCTGGTGCACAAGACCTTGCTGGCCTGCCTGGCCTGGATCGTCTTCAGCGTGCTGCTCTGGGGCCGCAACCGCCTTGGGTGGCGCGGTCACAAGGCCATCCGCTGGACCCTGGCCGGTTTCTGCCTGTTGATGCTGGCGTATTTCGGCAGCAAGCTGGTTCGTGAATACATCCTGCACATCTGACGGGCGGCAATAATGGACGACTTGCCCATAGGGCCGATGCTTGCAGTAGTGGCCTTGCTGATCTTATGGTCGGGCCTGTTCACTGCCATTGAAGCCGCGCAGCAGCACTTGCTGGCCCAGCGCACAGCCTCGCGCGCAAGCGACAAACCGCTGGCCAGGCTGAGCTTCCCCCTGGTCAGCCTGATTTTCTGCAACACCCTGTGCCGCGCCCTGGTGCTGGTCATCTGCACCTTGCTGGCGATTTTCACCTGGGCTGAAAATGGCCCTTGGCTGGCCTGCCTGGGCGCGGGCGCACTGCTGTTGATCCTGGCCGACTACCTGCCCCGCGCCCTCGCGGTTCGGCATCCAGACGCGATCCTGGCCCTGGGCAACACCCTGCTGGCCATCCCCCTCAAGCTCATCTACCCGGCGGCGTGGCTGCTCAACGCCATCAGCCAATTGCTGCTGCGCCCGTTCGCCCGCAAAGCCAACGTCGTGCAACAGAGCGAAGACGAGCTGGTGCCCGAGCGACACGTCCCTCACAGCCATCACGAACATGCTGTCAGCCGCCCGCACGCGCTGCCGGGCATCCACGCCCTGGACAACATCACGGTCAACGACATCCTGGTGCCGCGCAGCGAAGTCGACGGGATCAACCTCGACGACCCGATCGAAGAGATCATCGAGCAACTGCGCCACAACAAGCGCACGCGCCTTCCGGTGTTCCACAGCGACATCAACCAAGTCGAAGCGGTGCTCAATACCCGGCAAATCGCCCATTTGCTCCCCGATGGCAGCCTGACCCTGGAAGCCTTGCTGGCGGCCTGTCGCGAACCCTATTTCGTCCCTGAAAGCACCCCGCTGCAATTGCAACTGCTGAACTTCCACAAGCAACAGCGGCGCCTGGGCATGGTGGTCGACGAATACGGCGAGGTGCTGGGCATCGTCACCCTGGAAGACATTCTCGAAGAAATCGTCGGCGAATTCGAAAGCCAGCAAAGCCAGGACAACCCGCACATCCATCCACAGGCCGATGGCCGCCTGGTGATCGACGGCGCCGCCTCGATCCGCGACCTGAACAAGAGCCTGGGCTGGCACCTGCCCAGCGACGGCCCGAAAACCCTGAACGGCCTGGTGACCGAAGCGCTGGAAACCATCCCGGACTGTCCGGTATGCCTGAAAATCGGCCGCTATCGCCTGGAAATCCTCGAGACCGAGGACAATCGGGTCACGCGGGTGTTGATTTGGCATACCAACCCGTCGCCCGCTGCGTTACCCACCCGCTAGATTTGCACTTGTTGAATCGTTAGCCACCTTCCTATAATCGAGACGCTTACCCAAGCCTCGCCGCCCCGTGCTTACCCCGCACACCGCAAGTTCCGGCCTGACCATCAGAAATGTCCGCTACAAACCGACGCCTGCTCCTACCTGGAGCAGCGACCCGCGCCTGCACCCACATCCCTGGGTAATCGACCATAATAATTCGCTCCACTGGGGCACATGACTGTCAGGGATTACCGCATGACGACCAGCACGACCTATAACGACTCCACGCCCGCACAACCGGTGAACTCCGCCACCCGCGTGGCCACCGCGAGCTTCATCGGCACGGCCATCGAGTTCTACGACTTCTATGTGTACGCCACCGCCGCCGCGCTGGTGATTGGCCCGGTGTTCTTTCCCCAGACCTCCGGCACGGCACAGATGCTCTCGGCGTTCCTCACGTTCGGCATCGCCTTCCTGGCACGACCGCTGGGTTCGGCGTTGTTCGGGCACTTTGGCGACCGTATCGGCCGTAAATCGACCCTCGTCGCCTCCCTGTTGCTGATGGGCGTGTGCACCACGCTGATTGGCGTACTGCCGGGTTACGACAGCATCGGCGCCTGGGCACCGATCCTGCTGTGTGTGCTGCGCTTCGGCCAAGGCCTGGGGCTGGGTGGCGAATGGGGCGGTGCCGCCTTGCTCGCCACCGAGAATGCGCCCAAGGGCAAGCGCGCCTGGTTCGGCATGTTCCCGCAACTGGGACCATCCATCGGCTTTCTCGCGGCCAACGGCCTGTTCCTGACCTTGGCCATGGCCCTGGACGATGAGCAGTTCCGTGCCTGGGGCTGGCGGATTCCGTTCCTGCTCAGCGCCGCGCTGGTGATGGTCGGCCTGTACGTGCGCCTCAAACTCCACGAAACACCGGTGTTCGCCAACGCCATGGCGCGCCAGGAACGGGTGAAGATCCCGCTGGTGGAGCTGTTCAGCCAATACTGGGTACCGGTGTTGCTGGGGGCTGGTTCGATGGTGGTGTGCTATGCGCTGTTCTACATCTCGACCGTGTTCTCGCTGAGTTACGGCGTGGCGACGCTCGGCTACAGCCGCGAAACCTTCCTCGGCCTGCTGTGTTTCGCGGTGCTGTTCATGGCCGCCGCCACGCCGCTCTCAGCCTTGGCCAGCGACCGTTTCGGGCGTAAACCGGTGCTGATCGTCGGGGGTGTGCTAGCGATCCTGTCGGGCTTCCTGATGGAGCCGCTGCTGACCCAGGGCTCGACCTGGGGCGTGGCACTGTTCCTGTGCATCGAACTGTTTCTGATGGGCGTGACGTTTGCGCCGATGGGCGCGCTGCTTCCAGAGCTGTTTCCGACCCACGTGCGATACACCGGCGCTTCGGCGGCCTACAACCTGGGCGGGATCGTAGGGGCATCGGCGGCACCGTTCTTCGCGCAGAAACTGGTGGCGATGGGGGGATTGGGTTATGTCGGCGGGTATGTGTCGGGGGCGGCGGTGCTGAGCCTGATCGCCGTGCTGTGCCTGAAAGAGACGCGCAATAACGACCTGAATCGGGTTGCCTGAATCAGGAGCATCGCCAGCAGGCTGGCTCCCACATGGGGATTGGGTGTACACAAAATCCGTGACCAACCAATAACCCTGTGGGAGCCAGCCTGCTGGCGATAGACGCGCCTCGGTTACAGCTCTACAACAACAGCCTGAGAAGCTCGGGTCGCTTTAGCCCGGGCAGCCTCGATCGACTCATCCCGTGCCAACGCCACACCCATGCGACGCTGACCATTCACTTCAGGCTTGCCAAACAGACGCAACGCCGTATCCGGCTCGCTCAACGCCGCGCCCAGGTTGGCAAATGCCGTCTGGGTCGACTGGCCTTCCACCAGGATCACCGCCGAAGCCGATGGGCCGAACTGACGGATCAACGGAATCGGCAAGCCGAGGATCGCCCGTGCATGCAGGGCGAATTGCGACAGGTCCTGGGAAATCAGGGTCACCAGGCCGGTGTCGTGCGGACGCGGCGACACTTCGCTGAACCACACCTGATCACCCTTGATGAACAGCTCGACGCCAAACAGGCCGCGGCCACCCAAGGCCTCGGTCACCGCCTTGGCCACACGTTCCGATTCTGCCAGGGCTACCGAGCTCATGGCCTGGGGCTGCCAGCTTTCCTGGTAATCGCCCTTCTCCTGGCGATGGCCGACTGGCGCGCAGAAGGTCGTGCCGCCAACGTGACGCACGGTCAGCAGGGTAATTTCATAATCGAAATCGATAAAACCTTCGATGATCACCCGGCCTTTACCGGCACGCCCGCCTTCCTGGGCGTAATCCCAGGCCGTCTTCACGTCATCGACGCTGCGCAGCAGGCTCTGGCCCTTGCCCGACGAGCTCATGACCGGCTTGACCACGCACGGAAAACCGAGGTCCTCGACCGCCTTGCTGTAGTCCTCGAAGGTGTCGGCGAAGTGGTACGGCGAGGTCGGCAGGTCCAGCTCTTCGGCGGCCAGGCGACGGATGCCTTCGCGGTTCATGGTCAGCTGTGTGGCCCGCGCGGTGGGGATCACGGTGAAGCCTTCGGATTCCAGTTCCACCAGGGTCGCGGTGGCGATGGCCTCGATTTCCGGCACGATGAAGTGCGGCTGCTCGGCTTCGATGACCGCGCGCAGGGCCGCGCCGTCGAGCATGTTGATCACGTGGCTGCGATGCGCCACCTGCATGGCCGGCGCATTGGCGTAGCGATCCACGGCAATCACTTCAACGCCCAGGCGTTGCAGCTCGATCACCACTTCCTTGCCCAGTTCGCCACAGCCACACATCAATACGCGGGTCGCGGTGGGCGACAATGGAGTTCCGATACGGGTCATCTCAAGTCCTCAAGAAGCGGATCATCGAGGGATGCGGCGCCTGGCGCGCTTCCCATGGGGAGAAAGCGCGGCATTTTACATGAACCGCGGGGTTTGGCTTCAGCTAGCGACCGCCAGCTTGCGCAAGCGCCAGGCCATGATCAGCCAGACAGCCGTGACGCCGGCGAACTTGGAACCCAGGGCGGTGAGAATCACGCCCGGGGTCAGCGCGTCGATCATGCCGAAGAAGATAAACGTATCGAGCGGGATGCTCAGGGCCGAACTTATCCACAGGCGGTCGTGCAACGGGCGCCGGGTGATGCTGAAGACCAGCCAGTCGATGCACTCCGACACGGCGAATGCCGTGGCGCTGGCCAGGGCGATGGAGGGATCGGAGGTGATATAGGACAACACCAGCGCCGCCAGCATCGCCGCGATCGCACCGTGGCCGAAGCGGGTCTGCACCATGTCGCGCAACACGAACACCAGGCCGCCCCAAGCCGACCAGATGATGTCCAGGTCCGGGGCGGTGGAGAAGGCGTAGTTGATCAGCACGACGCTGCTGATATAGGCGATAAGAAAGAGCATGGAAGTTCCTGTCAAATTTCGCACAGGATACTGTAGGAGCGAGCCTGCTCGCGATGGTCGTTAACGATAACGCGGGGAATCTGGTTCCCCGCGGTGTTCTTGAGTCCATCGCGAGCAGGCTCGCTCCTACGATGGCCATACCTCAGTTCTGCGGCTTTGCTCCAATCATCCACACCAACCCACTGGCCTTGGCCCGCTCATGGCACAACCCCAACACCGTGCGGCGCTCGTCGTTGGTCATGCGGCTCCAGCGGGTGATTTCCTCCACCGTTCGCTGACAGCCCGTGCAAATGTCATCGTCGTCCAGTGCGCAGATGTTCACGCAGGGCGATGCCACCGGGCGTTCGGGAGTGCTCATTCTTCCTGCTCAGCCAGATCGCGGGCATAACGCTGTGAGTTAAGCACGTAGTGGGCTGCGCTGGCCTCCAGCATCTTCTTCTGCTGTTCGGTCAGCTCGCGTACCACCTTGCCGGGCGAGCCCATGACCAGCGAACCATCCGGAATTTCCTTGCCTTCTCCGATCAACGAATTGGCGCCGATGATGCAGTTCTTGCCGATTTTCGCGCCATTGAGGATCACCGCGTTGATACCGATCAGGCTGTAGTTACCCACGGTGCAGCCATGCAGCATGGCGTTGTGGCCGATGGTCACGCCAGTACCGATGGTGAGCGGGTAGCCCATGTCGGTATGCATCACGGTGCCGTCCTGGACGTTGCTGTTCTTGCCGATCAGGATCAGCTCGTTGTCGCCCCGCAGCACGGCGTTGAACCAGACGTTGGCGCCCTCTTCCAGCTTGACCTTGCCCACCAGCACGGCATTGGGAGCGACCCAGCTCTGTGGATGGGTCTCGACACGGGCGTCGCCCAGGCGGTATTTCATCTTGTTGTCCTCAAGGCTCAGGCAGCGGCGTGTTCAGGCCATTCGAGTGATGGCTTCAGATATTGATAAAGCTTTTAGGCGGTAAGTGCAGGCTGATTTTCGCGTCATAGAGCAAATTGATCAACTCTACAATCATGATCGCCGTCAGGCCCCAGATCTTGAATTCGCCATAGCGATAACTCGGCACGTACCAACTACGCCCCTCATAATCGATGCGATGGGTATGCTCGCGCGGGTCCTTGCGGAAGAACTCCAGGGGCACACTGAACACGGCGGCGATCTCCGCATCGTTGGCCCGGTATTGGACAAAATCCGGAATCACCCCGACATAAGGAGTGACCTTGATGCCATGCAGGGAGATCAACGGGCTCAGCGGGCCGATCACTTCGACCAGGCCCGGTGGCAGGCCGATCTCTTCTTCGGCTTCGCGCAGGGCGGTAAACACCAGGTCGGGGTCTTCGGGGTCGCGGCGACCACCGGGAAAGGCGACTTCGCCACCATGGGTCGACAGCCCGCTGGCGCGCAAGGTCAATACCAGCTCCGGCTCGTCACTGCGAGTGATCGGTACCAGGACGGCAGCCTCTGGGAAACGTCGGTCGGTCTCCAACGTGCGCGGTGTGTGGTGACTTACCCGATGCAGTAGCTCGTCCAGCATGAGTGTTCTCGATCAGTGCCTTACCCTGCATCATGCACCAATCGCTTCGGTCGCCCAACCCCCCGGACAGTGGCATGTCGCGAAACGACAACTTGCCGACAGCCACCGCCGCACGCCAAGATAGGCGCAGCATTCAGGAACCCAAGCATGAAATTTTGCAGTCAGTGCGGCAACCCGGTGACCCAACGCATTCCCGAGGGCGATTCGCGCCTGCGTTTTGTCTGCGACAGCTGTCACGCCATTCACTACCAGAACCCCAACATCGTCGCCGGTTGCGTGGCGACCTGGGGCACCCAGGTCCTGTTGTGTCGCCGCGCCATCGAGCCGCGCCGTGGCTATTGGACCCTGCCCGCCGGTTTCATGGAAAACGGCGAGACCATCGAGCAGGCGGCCATTCGCGAGACCGCCGAGGAAGCCTGTGCGCGAGTGCGCAACCTGAGCATCTATACGCTGATCGATGTACCGCACATCAGCCAGGTGCATGTGTTCTTCCGCGCCGAGCTGGCGGACCTGGATTTTGCCGCCGGTGTAGAGAGCCTGGAAGTGCAACTATTCGACGAAGCCGACATTCCTTGGGACGAGCTGGCTTTCCGCACGGTGGGCCGTACCTTAGAATGCTTCTTCGCTGACCGGCGGACCGAGGTCTACCCCGTGCGGTCCGAATCGATCCCGCCGCTGGTTCAGCCTGTCATCACTTGATGTCATCTTGGTATCATCGCCAGGCGCGCAAAGATCGTCCGAACTCGGCCCGGACCTTCGGCAGCGCCTGCAAAAACACCTATAAATAGATATATGGTCGCGACACCTCCTGGGGAATCGTTTCAATGCGCTGGTTGCTTGCCCTGTTCTGCTTGTCGTTTGTCACGGTGTCCCAGGCTACTGCCATGGAGCCCCTGGACGGCAAGGTCATCGAGAAAATCCTGGTTCTCAAGTCTGCCCATCAATTGCAATTGATCAATGACGGCAAGCCGGTCAAGACCTATCGCATTTCCCTGGGCAAACGGCCCCTAGGGCCGAAGCTGATGGAAGGCGACAAACGCACGCCAGAAGGTTTCTACTGGATCGACTGGCGCAAGGTCAGCGACAAATTCAACCTGGCGATGCACATTTCCTACCCGAACATCACCGATTCCGCGCGCTCCCGGCGTGAAGGTGTCGATCCCGGCGGCATGATCATGATCCATGGCACCCCGGACACCGAAGAAAACCCCGAGCACCTGTTCCACACCCTGGACTGGACCGACGGTTGCATTGCCATGCGCAACATGGACATGCGCGAAATCTGGAACCTGGTGCCGGACGGCACGATGATCGAGATTCGTCCTTAATAAGACAGATGAGCGTTCCCATGCCGTGGGAACGCTGCCCGGCCTGCAACAGGCCGGTGCCCGGGACCTGTCCCGATCCTGAACGCTCCCCCGAATATCCCCTCCCCCATTGAAACCACCAGAGGCCTGCCCCATCTAAGACCCATACCCCATTGCGCAGGTGCCCCATGAGCGACCAGCAAGCATTCCCCGAAGACCCCAGCGAATACGCCGACCCGGAAAACGCCGAACACCACACCCCAGGCAAGGGGCTTGCCCTGCCCGGCCAGAACCTGCCGGACAAGGTCTACATCATCCCGATTCACAACCGCCCCTTCTTCCCGGCCCAGGTCCTGCCGGTCATCGTCAATGAAGAACCCTGGGCGGAAACCCTCGACCTGGTCGCCAAATCCGAGCATCACTCCCTGGCCCTGTTCTACATGGACACGCCCCAGGAAGACCCGCGCCATTTTGATACCTCGGCCCTGCCGCTGTACGGCACCCTGGTCAAGGTGCACCACGCCAGTCGCGAAAACGGCAAACTGCAATTCGTCGCCCAGGGCCTGACCCGTGTGCGCCTCAAGACCTGGCTCAAGCACCATCGCCCGCCGTACCTGGTGGAAGTCGAATACCCGCACCAGCCCACCGAGCCGACCGACGAGGTCAAGGCCTACGGGATGGCGCTGATCAATGCGATCAAGGAGTTGCTGCCGCTCAATCCGCTGTACAGCGAAGAGCTGAAGAACTACCTCAACCGCTTCAGCCCCAACGATCCATCGCCCTTGACCGACTTCGCCGCCGCACTGACCTCGGCCACCGGCAGCGAACTGCAGGAAGTGCTCGACTGCGTGCCCATGCTCAAGCGCATGGAAAAAGTCCTGCCGATGCTGCGCAAGGAGGTCGAGGTCGCGCGCCTGCAAAAAGAGATTTCCGCCGAAGTTAACCGCAAGATCGGTGAGCATCAGCGCGAATTCTTCCTCAAGGAGCAGCTCAAGGTCATCCAGCAGGAACTCGGGTTGACCAAGGACGACCGCAGCGCCGACATCGAACAATTCGAGCAACGGTTGACCGGCAAGGTGCTGCCGTCGCAGGCGCAGAAGCGCATCGAAGAAGAGATGAACAAGCTGTCGATCCTCGAGACCGGTTCGCCGGAGTACGCGGTCACGCGCAACTACCTCGACTGGGCGACATCGGTGCCGTGGGGCGTGTACGGCGAGGACAAACTCGACCTCAAGCATGCGCGCAAGGTACTGGACAACCACCATGCCGGCCTCGACGACATCAAGGACCGCATCCTCGAATTCCTCGCGGTCGGTGCCTACAAGGGCGAAATCAGCGGATCCATCGTGCTGCTGGTGGGGCCGCCGGGCGTGGGTAAAACCAGCGTCGGCAAATCCATCGCCGAATCCCTTGGCCGACCGTTCTACCGCTTCAGCCTCGGTGGCATGCGTGACGAAGCCGAAATCAAGGGCCACCGCCGTACCTACATTGGGGCGATGCCGGGCAAACTCGTGCAAGCGTTGAAAGACGTCGAAGTGATGAACCCGGTGATCATGCTCGACGAAATCGACAAGATGGGCCAAAGCTACCAGGGCGACCCGGCCTCGGCATTGCTGGAAACCCTCGATCCGGAGCAGAACGTCGAATTCCTCGACCATTACCTGGACCTGCGCCTGGACCTGTCGAAAGTGCTGTTCGTCTGCACCGCCAACACCCTGGATTCGATTCCCGGCCCCTTGCTGGACCGGATGGAAGTGATCCGCCTGTCGGGTTACATCACTGAAGAAAAAGTCGCCATTGCCAAACGTCACCTGTGGCCCAAACAGCTTGAGAAGGCCGGGGTATCGAAAGGTAGCCTGAGCATCAACGACAGTGCGTTGAAGGCGTTGATCGACGGTTACGCCCGTGAAGCCGGGGTCCGCCAGCTGGAGAAAAACCTCGGAAAACTGGTGCGCAAAGCCGTAGTTAAGCTGCTCGACGATCCAGAAGCAGTGATCAAGATAGGTCCAAAAGACCTCGAATCTTCGCTGGGCAAGCCCGTGTTCCGTAATGAGCAAGTACTGTCCGGCACCGGAGTGATCACAGGCCTGGCCTGGACCAGCATGGGCGGTGCAACCCTGCCGATCGAAGCCACGCGCATTCATACCCTCAATCGCGGCTTCAAGCTCACCGGGCAATTGGGTGATGTCATGAAGGAGTCGGCCGAAATTGCCTACAGCTACGTCAGCTCCAACCTGAAGTCGTTTGGCGGTGATCCGAAGTTCTTCGATGAAGCCTTCGTGCACTTGCACGTACCGGAAGGCGCCACCCCGAAAGACGGCCCGAGCGCCGGCGTGACCATGGCCAGCGCCCTGCTGTCCCTGGCCCGTAACCAGCCGCCGAAAAAAGGCGTGGCCATGACCGGCGAACTGACGTTGACTGGGCATGTGCTGCCGATTGGCGGGGTGCGTGAGAAGGTGATTGCGGCGCGGCGGCAGAAAATCTTCGAATTAATCCTGCCGGAACCTAACCGTGGAAGTTTTGAAGAACTACCGGACTACCTGAAGGAAGGGATTACCGTGCACTTTGCCAAGCGTTTTGCGGATGTGGCAAAAGTTTTGTTTTAAGCGGATGTAGCGCAACACCGACATGGCCAGACGTTTTGTCTGGCCATTGTTATTTTCACGCCTGACAACATACATAACTTGTCATCAACCTCATAAAAAACTGTCAATTCGAATAGTACCTTGCCCCATGCGCAGTCCGTACATTCAAGGTTCCAATAATCCTTGAAGAGACAGGTTCCATGGATATCAAGCAACGAAGAAGTCGAGTCGACACCCGCATTAATGTTGAAATGAAATTCCGCCAGTGCTGTCAGAAAAACTGCTTGAATGCCACCATTCAAGACCGCAATGATTTCAACTCCGAAGAGTTCTACACCAGCGTCGGCTCCCGGGAAATCCTGGCTATTTTCAAAGCCGGTGAAAAAAACACCCCTGAAGATCGTGCGTTTGATCTTTATCTGCCTAAAAATATAGAAACCGGCACCTACGAATTAAACGCGCCGGACCCATCGATAGAAATCTTCATGACTGAAAGTTACCCGAAATACACCAGTTACCGGGCATTCAAGGGCGTCATGAACCTGATTGTGGACGCCAACAAACAAGACTACTCCGGCACATTCAATGTCAGCTTCAAGGACAACGAACAGCGTGAGTTTGTATCCGCAGGCAAGTTTGCGTTCTCGCTGCAAGCCTGACCTGCACCAGCGCTATCGCCGGCAGCCAGCTCCTGTAGGAGCCGGCTTGCCGGCGAAGGCGTCGGCACTGACAGCACCGCCTCCGGCGCTGTCACACTTTGTCTCATCTTCAGTTATGCTCGCCGTTCGTCGTAAACGCCGGAGCCACTGAGCCTATGTCCCCCACTCGCCTGTTTGTCCCTCTCGCTCTCACCTTGCTGGCCGCTTGCGCCACGCAACCTGCGCACAACGTGACCGTGGAAAAACAAAGCGAATGCCCGGTAAAACTCACCAGCGGGCAAAACCTGATCCTGACCCTTCCCAGCAATCCGACCACGGGTTACCGCTGGTCGATCCAGGATTCGGCCGGTGGCGTGTTGCGCGCGCTCAGCCCTGAGGTCTACAGCAACCCGGAAGATGCCGGCGTCGTGGGTGCTGCCGGTGTTTCGACCTGGCGCTTCCAGGCGTTCGCCCCTGGCACCGGGCGTTTACGCCTGACCTCGCAACAACCTTGGGCACCGGAAGTGCTGCCAGCGGATGCCTTCGACTGCGCCATTTCGGTGAACTGACCGTGGGCTGGCTGATTCTGGCGCTGATGGGCGCAGTGACGTTTCTCTATGGCCTGAGCGTGCACGCTGCGCTGCTTTGCCTGTTGGTCAAGCCGCTGCCTGTCCTCGCCTTGCTCGGCTGGCTGCACGATGCACCGCCCAGTGACTATCGACGCTGGATCAGCCTTGGATTGATTTTTTCCCTGCTCGGCGACGTGTTGCTGGCATGGCCGGGGGATTTGTTCGTGTTCGGCCTCGGCGCATTCCTCGTCGCACACCTGGCCTATCTGAAAGCTTATTTGAGCGATTGCAGGCGACTGGCCATGTTGCCGCTGATCATAGCCCTGGGTGTTGGCTCGGTGCTGCTGGGGATTCTGATCGCCCACGGATTGGGGCCTTTGCTGATTCCGGTAATTGTCTACGGCCTGGCCATCAGCGCCATGCTCTGGCGATCCTTGGCCCGCCTCGGCACCGACGTGCCCAAGCGTTCGGCGCTGCTCGCTGCAGCGGGTGCCTTGGCGTTTGTGTTCTCGGACAGCGTGATTGGCATCAATCGCTTCGTGGCGCCGTTTGATGCCGCGCCTTATGTGATCATTCTCAGCTATTGGTTGGGGCAATGGGGGATTACAGCGTCGGCGTTTTCCCAAAAACAGCACTAACCCCTGTGGCGAGGGGATTTATCCCCGCTCGCCTGCGAAGCAGGCGCAAATGCTGTGAATACGGTGCACCTGAGATACTGAGATTTCAGGTTTAGGGACCGCTTCGCGGTCCGACGGGGATAAATCCCCTCGCCACAATAGTGTTCTATTCCTCTAACCTGATGAACTCCTCCCGGTTTATCAGACAACCCGCGCATCCCCGCGCCAACTTGGCTAAAATGCCGGCCTTTTCCACCGACACCGCCGGAACCGCCGTGAGCAAAGAATCCGATCGCCTTTTCGCCCAGCCTTTGGCCCAGGTGCCTGACTTCGCCTTCAACGAGGACGTGGTGCGGGTGTTCCCGGACATGATCAAGCGCTCGGTGCCAGGTTATCCGACCATTGTCGAAAACCTCGGCGTGCTCGCCGCGCAGTTCGCCCAGCCGAACACGGTGCTCTACGACCTCGGCTCGTCCCTGGGCGCAGTGACCCAGGCGCTACGTCGACATGTGCGCACCGACGGCTGCCGCGTCATCGCTGTGGATAACTCCGCGGCGATGGTCGAGCGATGCCGTGAGTACCTGAACGGCCAGGACTCGATGTTCCAGGAGCTACTGCCGGTGGAAGTGGTCGAAGGCGACATCCTCGCCCTCGAGTTCAAACCCGCCTCGGTGGTGGCGCTGAACTTCACCCTGCAATTCATTGCTCCCGATCAGCGTAGCGCGTTGCTGTCGCGCATCCACCAGTCCCTGTTGCCCGGTGGTGCACTGATTCTCTCGGAAAAACTGCGCTTTGAAGACCAGCAGGAGCACGCGCTGCTCACCGACCTGCACGTCGCCTTCAAGCGCGCCAACGGCTATAGCGAACTGGAAATCGCCCAGAAGCGCAGCGCCATCGAAAACGTCATGAAGCCCGACAGCCTCGAAGAACACCGTGAGCGCCTGTTGGCCGCCGGGTTCTCGAAAGTCGTGCCGTGGTTCCAGTGTCTTAACTTTGCCTCGTTGATTGCCTTGCCATGATTGATCTGTCTCCCCTCGCCCGCCGCCTGGCTGGCACACCGCTGGCCGATTGGGCCAACACCCTGCAGCATCAACTCGACAAGAAAATGGAAAAGGGTCACGGCGACCTGGAGCGTTGGCAGAGTGCGCTGGACGCTTTGCCAAAGATCCAGCCGAGCGAAGTCGACTTGTTGAACGGTTTGACGCTGGACACCGATTGCGACGATGAAACCCGTGCGCAGATGCGCACGGCATTGATGGGTTTGTCGCCGTGGCGCAAAGGGCCGTTCGATCTGTTCGGCGTGCACGTCGACACCGAATGGCGCTCGGACTGGAAGTGGTCGCGGGTCGCCCCGCACCTGGACCTGAAGGGCAAGCGCATCCTCGATGTCGGCTGTGGCAATGGTTACTACATGTGGCGCATGCTCGGTGCCGGTGCAGACAGCGTGATCGGTGTCGATCCGAACTGGTTGTTCTTCTGCCAGTTCCAGGCGGTGCAACGCTATCTCTCTGAACCCAACGCCTGGCACCTGCCCTTCCCTTTCGAAGACCTGCCGCCGAACCTCGAGGGCTTCGACACGGTGTTTTCCATGGGCGTGTTCTACCACCGTCGCTCACCGATCGAACACTTGCTGGCGCTGAAGGATTGCCTGGTCAAGGGTGGTGAACTGGTGCTCGAAACCCTGGTGGTCGAAGGCGACAAACACCAAGTGCTGGTGCCGGAAGACCGTTATGCGCAGATGCGTAACGTGTGGTTCCTGCCGTCAGTGCCAGCGCTGGAATTGTGGTTGCGTCGTGCCGGTTTTACCGATGTGAAATGTGTGGACGTGAGCGTGACCACGGTTGAAGAGCAGCGCGGCACGGAGTGGATGAAGTATCAGTCGCTGAGCGACTTCCTCGATCCCGAAGACCACAGCAAGACCATTGAAGGGCTGCCGGCGCCGATGCGGGCAGTGATCGTCGCCCGCAAGTAGCGTCACAGTCTCCCAAACAACGATGAACCCTGTGGGAGCGAGCCTGCTCGCGATGAGGGCCTGACAGTCAACGAGATGTTGAATGACAGATTGCTATCGCGAGCAGGCTCGCTCCCACATTGGTTTTGTGTTCAGTCTGAAGGCTTGGCTCTTCGGGCCTTGAAGAACTCGCTGAGCACCGCCCCACACTCATCCGCCAACACCCCGCCCTCATACAACACCCGGTGATTCAAAAAGCCCTGGGTGAAAAACTGTCCCTGGCTCTGCACAATCCCGGCCTTGGGTTCCAGCGCGCCATACACCACCCGCGCAATCCGCGAATGCACGATCAACCCGGCGCACATGCTGCACGGTTCCAGCGTCACATACAGCGTGCTGCCCGGCAGGCGATAGTTGCTCACGGCTTGAGCGGCAGCGCGGATCGCGACCATTTCGGCATGGGCACTCGGATCGCTGCCACTGATCGGGCAATTGAAACCACGGCCGATGATTTCACCGTCCTGCACCAGCACCGCGCCCACCGGCACTTCGCCCAGTGCCGCGCCTTGTGCCGCGAGGGCCAGCGCTTCACGCATGAAGTCACGATCTCGGCTACGGTCGATGATCGCAGCGGGACGAATCTGACGCATCACGCCACCTCGATGGCGGCCATCAGGCCGGTTTCCATGTGATCGATCACATGGCAATGGAACATCCAAACCCCAGGGTTATCCGCCACCAGCGCCACCTGCGCACGCTCGTTCTTGCCCAACAGATAGGTGTCGGTGAAATACGGGATGACCTTGTGCCGGTTCGAAGCGATGACCTTGAAGCTCATGCCGTGCAGGTGAATCGGATGCTGGTATTGAGTCATGTTCTTCAATTCGAAAATATAGCTTTTACCCTTTTCCAGCTTGGCAATCGGGCGGTCGGCGCAGGTTTTATCCGTGATGTCCCAGGCCTTGCCGTTGATCTGCCACAGGCTTGGCGGCTTGCCGTTGTCGACGTTGACTGACACCGAACCGACCCATTCGAAATTGAAGTTGAGTTTCTCGGCGTTGGCCAGGTCCGGTTCGGCCACCGGGTTGGCAGGCAGTGCCGCAGGCCATGCAGTCGGCGCGTCGGTGTTGGCCACGGAGCGAAACGTGCCCAAACGAACAGGTCCGTTGCGCAACGACAACTCTTCACCCGCCGGTGGCGCTTTGATCGCCAGGCAAATACGCATACCCGGGCCGAGCCAGTACTCCTTGCCCAGCGGTCGCGGTTCGATAGGGTTGCCGTCAAGTGCGTAGATCTGCGCTTCGACACCCGGGATATTCAGGCGATAGGTGAGGGTGTTATCGAGATTCAGCAGACGCACGCGGGTGATCTGCCCCGCGGGCAAATCGATGACCGCTTGCGGCACACCGTTGATGGTCGACAGGCGCCCCGCCGTGCCGCCTCGGGCGGCTTCCCGGGGAATGCTGAACTCGACGAAATTGCCCACGTCGTCGACATGCCAGCTCTTGAGGCTCAAGGTCTTTTCGTATTTGAAACCGGTCGGCTCACGCTCTTCGACAATCAGCGGCCCCACCAGTCCACGGCCCAATTCTTCGCTGCTGTTCACATGTGGGTGATACCAGTAGCTGCCGGCATCGGGCACGCGGAATTTGTAATCGAAGTATTCACCGGGCAATACCGGCAACTGCGACACGTACGGCACACCGTCCATCTCCAGCGGCAGGCGGATGCCGTGCCAGTGAATGGTGGTTGCCACCGGCAGATGATTGATGAAGCGCACCCGCAGCCATTCACCCTGGCGCACGCGCAACTCGGTACCCGGCGCCGATGGACCGAACGCCCAGGCTTCGGTCTTTTGCCCCGCCACCAACTCGATGTCCAGCGGCGCCGCAATCAGCTCATAGTCATGGCCCGCATCGGCGTCGGCCATCTTGCCCAGCCAGTAACGCGATGCGCCGCCCGCTCCCACGCCAACGACAACAAGACCGGCCAGGCCACCGAGGATTTGGCGACGGGTAAAGGACATGAACTCAACTACCTCACGTATCAGCGACAGGCCCACGGGCCTGGAAAAGGCGAATACGATACACCTGCGGTTGAGAAACAGTAAGAGTGACCGGGAGACGCACATCATTTGTGGCCAGGGAAGGTTACGGCTGAAGGCCGGTAATCAGGTGCACCACCCCGCCCTCCAGCACCATGACACCTGGCACCCCGGCCAGACTCAAGGCCTGCCGATTCATCTGCGCCACATCGCGCAACTCCACCCGAACCCGGGTCAGCGCCACAGGCTGCTGAGACTTGAGGTTATCTGCGCCACCCAACGCGGCCACCACATTCGCTGCCAGGCCAGGCGTCGATGGTGCAACCTCCTTCGGCTCGTCCACGACCAGATCCGGGGTCAAGGCTTTCCAGAACGCACGCTGCATTTTCTCGAACATGTTCAATTCTCCAGAACCAGCGAAGGAACGACCCTCGCGTCGTGATACAGGCGCAAGGCCGCGCGTACTTGTTCGGCACTTTCCAGGCCCAGGACCTGTTGGGCAATCGTCTGGCAATCCACCAGTTCCACGGTGCGAATCGCCGCCTTGACCGCCGGAATCAGCGGCACGCTCACCGACAGCTCATCCACTCCAAGTCCCAGCAAGAGCGGCGTGGCCAGGGTTTCCGAGGCCATGGCGCCGCACACGCCCACCCATTTGCCGTGGGCATGGGCGGCTTTCACGGTGCTGGCGATCAGGCGCAGCACCGATGGATGAAAACTGTCAGCCTGACTGGCCAGGCGCGGATGATCGCGATCCATGGCCAAGGTGTATTGGGTCAGGTCGTTGGTGCCGATGGAGAAAAAATCGACTTCAGGCGCAAACAGATCCGCCATCAGCGCGGCTGCCGGGACTTCAATCATGATCCCCAGTTTCGGCAGTTCCGTGAGGCCCAGGGCCAGTGCCTCCTCTTCGAGCAGTTGCCGAGCCAAACGCAACTCCGCCAGTTGCGCCACCATCGGCAGCATGATGTGCAGGCGAGCCAGTCCCGCACAGCTGAGGATCGCCTTGAATTGATCACGCAACAGTTGCGGACGGTCCAGGCACAGGCGAATCCCGCGCAAGCCCAGGAAGGGGTTGGTTTCACTGTCCATTGGAACGTAGGCCAAAGGCTTGTCGCCGCCAACGTCCAGGGTGCGCACCACCAGATTGCGCGCCGGCCCCAGGGCCCGGGCGATGGCGCTGTAGGTGGATGCCTGCTCGTCATGGCTCGGCGCATGGTGGCGATCCAGATACAGAAACTCCGAACGCAGCAAACCAACCCCCTCGCCTCCCAGCGCCATCGCCTGCTCGGCTTCAGCCAGCGAAGCGATGTTGGCCGTCACCTCGAAATGATGACCGTCACGGGTACAGGCAGCCCGCGATGCCTGCGCCAATTCATGGTGCTGGCGCTGCTGCTCAAGCTTGCGCCTGACCTGTAGTTGCTCAATGGCGGCCAGATCCGGGTCGAGTTGCAACTCGCCCTTATCGGCATCGAGCAACACCTGGGTGCCGTTGGCCAGCGCCAGCACTTGCACCGGCAACCCGCAGATCGCCGGCAAACCGGAGGCCCGCGCCAGGATCGCGACATGGCTGGTGGCACCACCGCCGACCGTGGCAAAGCCCAACACCTTACGGGTATCGAGCCCGGCGGTCTGCGACGGTGTCAGTTGATCGGCAATCAGGATGGCGCCTTCAGGCAACTCCAGCGTGCGATCCTGCACACCGAGTATCAACTTGAGCACTCTCTGGGTGACGTCGTCCAGGTCTGCCGCTCGCTCGGCCAACAGGGCATTGCCCAGGCTCTTGAACAAGGTTGCCGTCGACTCGGTGGCCGCACGCCAGGCGAAACCGGCGCTTTTGCCTTCGTCGATCAGCACATGCGCCAACTCAAGCAAACCCGGATCTTCGAGCAATTCCTGGTGAGCCTTGAAGATCTCTGCCTGGGCATCGCCCGTGGCGTTGTCACGCATCTGCTGCAAAGCGGCTACGGCCTCACTCAGCGCTGAGCACAGGCGCTCGCGCTCAACTTGCGAACCTTCACCCCATTCACTGACATCAAGGGCCTGCTCGGCGATCTGGACCACCTGGCCATATGCCGAACCCGCCGAGGCACACACACCACGCAACACCTTGGGCGATGAAGTTTCCAGAGGCGCCGGGGCAACGTTCGCCGTCACCGTCACCGCCTCGCCACATCCGGCGGCCAGCAGCTCGACCAGTGTCTTGATCGCCGCCTCTGCGTCCGGGCCGACCGCGCTGACTTGCACAACGTCAGCAAACGCCGTCTGCAACGCCATGATCGCCACCAGGGACTTGGCGTTAGAACGCTCCTGCTGTTTATGCAGAAAAATGCTTGCCGAGAAACCTTTCGCCGCCTGGGCGAACACCGCCGCAGGACGGGCGTGCAAGCCGTTCAGGTTAGGCAACGTCACTGGATTGGAGTACAGCGCCCCGACCTCTTGCAACACCGCCTCATCCTTTGCCTGCCCGACAGGGTTCAAGCCCAGCAACGGCTGACCACTGTCTACCCACCCCGTTTGCGCCCCCAGCCAGGTGAACGGCTCACCGCTGACCACCAGCATCAAGGTCAGCAGGCTGCGTGCATTCAAGGCAACAAAATCGGCGTCGAACTCGATCAGCGCCTGCCCGACCTCAACCTGCTGCCCCTCCGCCACCAACTGCGTGAACCCCTTGCCTGCAAGGTTCACCGTATCGAGCCCGATGTGCATCAACACCTGCACGCCATTTTCATCGGTGATGCTGACTGCATGCCCACTGGCCTGCACATTGCTGACCACCCCGCGAAGCGGCGCGCACAAGGTTGTTGACGCCGGATCGATGCACAGCCCGTCGCCAATGACCCGGCTGGAAAACACCGGATCGGGCACCAGGTCCAGCGGCATCAATACGCCGGACAGGGGCGCGTGGAGTTGCAATTGTTGGGGTATGGCCATGACGTCACCTGCTCTTTTGTGCTTTGAAGTGCCGATGGAGCGCGAGGCTCCGACAGCATCGCTTATTTCCACCAGTACTCGACCTGCAATCCGACGTTCGAACCGTGTCGCGCCCTGCCAAAGGCACCGGTGTCGGACAACGCTGAACCTGCTGCCAGCTCATTGGCCGCACGCTTGGCCGCCTCGTTCCAGCTGGCATAGGTGTAATACAGGCGCACTTCGGGGCGCGCCCAGAATGCCGGGCCCTTGGGCGACCAGGTCGGGGCGAAGGTGAACTTGCTCAGCTTGCGCGTGCCACCCGTGGCTTCGACCTGATCGAGCCCCAGTTCGGTCACCAGCTTGAACTGCTCGCTAATCGCGTAGGCAGGCCGAACACCCAGGGAAATCCAGTCCTGGCCTGCGCCGTCGGGGCGAATATCCTTCTGATAGACAGCCTCGACCTGCCCGCCAAACCGCGGCGTCACCTGCCAGTCGAAGAACTCCACCACCCGGTAGCTTTTGTTGCTGTCATCGAACTTCACGTTACCGGTATAACCCAACCCGGTGCCCGGCCCTTCGCCATACTGAAACGCGAGTTTGTTCTTGCCACCCAGAAAGCCCTTCTGCACATGCTGGGTGGTGATCGCCCAGCCACGATGGGCGTCGCGGCTGTCGGGCTTGTCGATGTAGCTCAAGCCAACTTCCAGCTCACCGCCGGGGTTGGTGTTGAAACCGGCCACGTTGAAATCGTGACGATTGATGTAGTCCTTCTGGTACAGGTTGTCCTTGCGCGAAAAGGCGTAGCTGTATTTCAGGTCACCGATCAGCACGTCCTCGATGCCGCCCCCGGTGGCGCTCTGGTTCCAGTAGTAAAAGTCGGAAATGTGAATGTCATTGCGTTTGTAATAGCGCCGACCCGCCCACAGCGAACCGCCGTTGAGACCAGGCATGTTCGACCATTGCGCATACAACTGTGGCAGGCGTACCGAACCGTTGTCACCCTGGAACGTCGGGCTTTGATCGTACTGGTTATACAGCGAAGCCATGCCGTCGACGCTGAGCACCGACCCATCGTCCAGGTTGAACAGATCCTGACGCAACTCCAGCTCCCCATACTGCTCGCACTCGTTGCCCAACCGATACTTCGTCTGCGCCCCCGGCAATTGGAAACACGACTGGGAACTGCTGTTGACCGAAGTTCCGACGCCGCTGCGCAAGTAGCCCCCAAACTCCAGAGCCTGTGCCGAGAGTGGCAATGCCAGGCACAGGCCAGCCGCTGCAATGCTGCGATTTATTGTTGTTTTCAAGAAACACCCCATTATTTTTATTGTGTGCAGCAGCAAAATCGGCGCGCAAAAGTCCCCCGCGCAGCGTTCTGCGTGTTTTTGAAACGGTGCTTTCTGGTGAGGGGTTAGTGGTCGTTCAAGTGCAGGACAAACGACTCATAGGGTCGTAAAAACACTTGCCGATTTCGCGGCGGACAGTCCGCATAGTTGCTGATGACCAGGCGCTGACTCATGAATTCAGCAATCACTGCATCCGGCAATTCAACTTCGCAAGGCGTCCCGTAGAAGTTGTTAATTACCAACAGACGCTCGCCGCTTCCTTCCCGAACATAGGCCCAGACTTGCGCGTGCCCAGGCAACAACTGACGGTAAACACCGTCGGATATCAGCACTTCGGTACGCCGCAAATTGATCAACTGGCGGTAGTGGTGCAGCACTGAATCCGGGTCGTCGAGTTGAGCGGCGACATTGATCTGCGACGCGTTCGCCGGTACGCCGATCCAGGGTTGCGCCGTGCTGAAACCGGCGTTTGGTCCGGTGCTCCAATGCATCGGTGTTCGGCTGTTGTCGCGGGACTTCTGCATGATCGCCGCCATGTTGTCGGCATCGCTCATACCCCCCTCGCGCTTGAGCCGGAAGATGTTCAGGGTTTCGACATCACGGTACTGGTCGATGTGATCGAAGCCCGGATTGGTCATGCCCAGTTCTTCGCCCTGATATACAAATGGCGTGCCCTGGAGAAAATGCAGCGCGGTGCCGAGCATCTTCGCCGACACCACGCGATGTTCTCCGTCATGACCAAACCGTGAGACCACCCGCGGTTGGTCATGATTACACCAGAACAGCGCATTCCAACCGCCACCGGCCTGCATACCGGTTTGCCAGTCGGAGAGGATGCGCTTGAGTTCGATAAAATCGAAATCGGCGCGAACCCACTTTTGCAAGTTTGGGTAATCAACCTTCAAGTGGTGGAAATTGAAGGTCATCGACAGTTCTTTCGAGTCCGGCCGCGAATAGCGAATACAGTGGTCGAGACTCGTAGACGACATCTCGCCGACGTTGATCAGGTCATGCCCTTCGAACACTTCGCGGTGCAGTTGCTGCAAGTATTGGTGAACATTCGGGCCGTCGGTATAGAAGCGTCGGCCGTCGGTGTTGTCCTCGGGAAAGTCCGCCGGTTTCGAGATCAGGTTGATCACGTCCAGACGGAACCCCCCGACACCTTTATCCCGCCAGAACTCCATCATCTTGAACACTTCGGCGCGCACCTTCGGGTTGTCCCAGTTCAGGTCGGCCTGGGTGTGATCGAACAGGTGCAGGTAATACTGGCCGGTCTGCGCTTCGTACTCCCATGCCGAACCACCAAACTTGGACTCCCAGTTATTGGGCTGATCGCGCCAGATATAGAAGTCGCGATACGGATTGTCGAGACTGCTGCGCGCCTGCTGGAACCAGGTGTGCTCGATCGAGGTGTGGTTGACCACGATATCGAGCATCAACTTGATCCCGCGCTTGCCGGCCTCTGCAATCAGCAACTCGCAGTCGGCCATGGTGCCGTAGCTGGGATCGATGGCGTAGTAATCGCTGATGTCGTAACCGTTGTCGCGCTGGGGCGAACGCAGGAACGGCGTGAGCCACAGGCAATCGACACCCAGCCAGTGCAGGTAGTCGAGCTTGGCCACGACACCGAGCAAATCACCCGTGGGGTTGCCCGCGTGGCTGTGAAAACTCTTCGGGTAGATCTGGTAGATAACCGAACGTTGCCAGTCTTGCATGGCGGATTCCTTCAGTAAGTTTTGTACCGGCCTTTCGGGCCCCTTCGCGGGCAAGCCTCGCTCCTACAGGGGCGCGTTTCCGTTGTAGGAGCGAGCGGTGCGACGATTCGACTTGCCCGCGAATGCGATCTATCAGGCGACCCGATACCCGGGCCGGACAATCTTCATGCTCAACCCACAGGTCAGGACAAACGGCACGACCAGGGCGATGATCATCCCGATCACGAACATCGGGATGAACTGCGGAATGATCGAGATGAATCCCGGCAAGCCGCCGACACCGATGGCCGAGGCCTGGACCTTGTTCAGCGACAGGAAGATGCTCGCCAATGCCGAGCCAATCAGTGCGGCGTAAAACGGAAACTTGTAGCGCAGGTTGACCCCGAACATCGCCGGCTCAGTGATGCCGAAAAAGGCCGAAATCGCTGAGGTCGACGCCATGGATTTATCCCGCACGCTACGGGTCATGTAGAACACCGCGAGCGCCGCGCTGCCTTGGGCGAGGTTGGACATGACGATCATGGGCCAGATAAAGGTGCCGCCCTGGGTCGAGATCAGCTGCAAATCGACCGCAAGAAACATGTGGTGCATGCCGGTGATTACCAGGGGGGCGTACAGCAGGCCGAAGATCGCACCGCCGACCATCGGCGCCAGATCGAACAGGGTGACCACCCCTTCGGTAATGAGAATCCCCAGGTGCCGGGTCACCGGGCCAATGACCGCCAGCGCCAGCACGCCGGTCACCACGATGGTGGTGATCGGCACCACCAGCAATTGCACCGCATTAGGCACTCGCGCCCGCAGCCATTTTTCGATAACGCTCATCACGTAGGCCGCCAGCAGGATGGGCAGGATCTGCCCCTGATAACCGACCTTTTCGATCTGGAACACACCGAGGATGTCGAAGTACGGCAAGCGTTGGCCCTCGAGACCGGCGACCGCCTTGCCGTAATTCCAGGCGTTGAGCAGATCGGGGTGAACCAGCATCAGGCCCAGCACGATGCCGAGGATTTCGCTGCCGCCAAATCGCTTGGCGGCTGACCAGCCCACCAGCGCAGGCAGGAACACGAACGAGGTGTTGGCCATCAGGTTGATCAGGCTCCAGAGCCCGTCAAGCTTCGGGTAGGCGTCCAGCAGGGTTTGGCCCTCGATGAACATGCCCTTGGCGCCGATCAGGTTGTTGATGCCCATCAGCAGGCCGGCAATGATCAACGCTGGCAAGATGGGCATGAACACGTCGGAAAACACCCGCACCAGGCGCTGCATGGCGTTTATCTTTTCGGCACTTTTCTGTTTGACGTCGGCGATTGTCGACGCGGCCAGACCGGTTTGATGGCGCAATTCTGCGTAGACCTTCTCCACCTCACCAGGGCCGATCACCACCTGGAACAGGCCGCCGGTAAAGAATGAGCCTTTGACCAGGTCGATCTGGTTCAGCGTGGCGCTGTTGACCAGGCGTGGATCCTTGAGGGCGAGGCGCAGACGCGTGACGCAATGCGCGGCCTGCTCAAGGTTGTCGCTGCCACCGAGGCTTTGCAGCAGCTCGCTGACGATGTTCGGATAGTCGTGGCTCATGCTTGTTCTTCCGCTGTGGTTTTTTGTTATTGGCAGCACGCCGAAGCGAAAAGTACTCGTCTGTACGAGTTAAATCAACAACTCGTACAGACGAGTTTGAATTTGTTTATCTGTAACCCGACAGGCGGCGATTTTTCCTACCCGCACAGACGATGAAATCCTAAACCCACATGGACAAACCCCTACCCTGCCCTTAAGGTTCGAAACCTCGAGTACTTTGCGGCACAGAGCCATCCCCATGAGTAAATACAACCAGATCTACAGCGATCTGCTTGCCAGCATCACCACCGAACGTCTGGAGCGCGGCGCCCGGTTGCCCTCCGAAACCGAACTGATGGACAGCTACCAGGCCAGTCGCGGCACCGTGCGCAAGGCCATCGAGCAACTGCAGGAGCGCGGTTTCGCCCAGAAAGTCCACGGAAAAGGCACCTTTGTGTTGTCGACCAACCCGATCGAATTCCAGTTGGGTGGCATCGTCAGCTTCCAGGAGACCTATCCGCGACTGGGCAACGACGTCAGCACCGAGGTGGTCGAGTTCAGCCAGATCCCTCTCGAAGGTGCGCTGCTGGAACACATCAAGGCGCAAGAAGGTAGCCTGATCACGAGGATCAAGCGCGTACGGCGGATCGACGGAAAACGCGTGATCCTCGACATCAACCATTTCGTCAGCGACGTGATTCCCGGACTCTCACGGGACATCGCCGAACACTCGATCTACGCCTTCATCGAACAGACCCTGCAACTGCAAATCGCCTACGCCCAGCGCACCATTGAAGCCGTGCCCCGCAGCAAGGACGACCAGCAACACCTGGACCTCGACGGCCAGAGCCATGTAATCGTGGTCAGCAACCAGACGTTTCTGCAGGACGGCCGGCAGTTCGAGTACACGGAATCACGGCATACCCTCGACAAGTTCTACTTTTCGGACGTGGCGCGACGCTGACCCGGCAGAGGGTTGAACCGCGTGCAGGCATAACTATGTAGTGCACGCTCCTTGAGCAACTGGGCAATCCTCGCAGGCCCACCTCTCAAGGAACGAGATCATGCCTAGCGATCAAACCATCCCAGCCGCAACCCATGCCGCCGACCGGGAACAGCTCAAACTCATTGCGCCCGTCGTCGTGACCGCCTGCCCCGGCCTGCTGGAAGAAGCCCATGCCGTCGCCAGTGAAATCCTGAAAAAACACGGCATCACCGGCTACGATCCGGACCAGGTCTGGTGGCATCGTTTCGACAATGTCTCGGCCAGCAGCACCAAGGCCTTTCTGGGGTGGGAACACGCACCCAAACCCAGTGAGTCGTTCACACTGACGCAATTGGTCATACATCGGTTTCGCGTGACCGACCAGGACGATGCCCTCGAACTGAACAGCAATGGCGGGTTCTACACCGCAGATGCCAACGCCAGTCTCTACAACGAAACCAATGAAGTGCGGATGTACCCCAGCAAGGTGCTCGCCGACCTTTGGGAGCTGAACCTCAGTGACCGCTACCTGACCCGATTCAATGTCTTCTGGACCAAGCATTTCGATGACTATCGGACCCTGGCCAAGTGTAACTACTTCAGTAAAGCCATAGAGGCGCGCGAGAGCGGGCAACTGGGGGAAGAGGACTTCCAGACCGTCGTCAGGGCCGCCGTTGGCGACACGACCTGGCCTGTCACCCTGGCGACCCTAAGGGCGCAAAACACCGTGCCTGCGGATCTGAAAGTCTGTGCGCTGGATGTCGCAGGCCATGTCGCCACCGACATCCTGCGCATCGTCGACCGCAACGGTCGGCAGATCACCTACGTACCTGGCGCAGCCACACCTTTCCACGTGCACCCGACGCCCACCGACATACACTGGTGGATGCTGTTGCAGATGAACGAAGAGCAACCCCGAACCGAATTCATGACCCATTTCCCACTGTCGGTTCGCAAGGAGGTCCACGACAACATCACCCCACTGATGAACCAGTTGGTCGGCACCTGGGGCAAATACGATCATCACCTGATCAATCAGAAAAACATCACCGTCAGCGGCGACGTGTTCACCTGGCAGAGCCGGGCCGTGCAGGGTGCGATGCTGGAGGAAGCCAATCTGACCCTGGTGACCAATGGGCAAATGCGCGAACACCTGTGGCTGGGTTACCTGACTGTCGGCTTGAAGGTCTTCGGCCCACTGGCGGTGCTCGGCTGGCCCATCGCCTTGCCCGTGATCGGGGCCAGCATTGCGGCGATGGGTTTGAACATCGACAAGGCGGTGAATGGCAAAACTGCGGCTGATCGCAAGGCTGGCGTGATTGGCGCGGTGCTCGATGGCATCAATGTGCTGTTCAATATCCCGCTGCTCAGGGACGCGAGTGTGTTGGACGAAGCCGGGGCTGCGGCTGAGACTGAAGCTGCGGAGCTGGACAAGTCGATCGATCCGGAGCAGGAAACCGTAGAACCCCACGAGCCCGGCGAATCAGAAGAAGGTCCACTTGAACCCAGTGTATTGCCAATCCTGCCCGACGAAACCGGGGAGGCTATTGAAGTGCCAGAGCACTGGCAGAGCAATGAAATCCTCGAAAGCTACCCCATGGCCACCAGCGGGAAATACCAAAGTATCTACACCCTGGACTCAAACCCTGCCAACGCCATCCTGATCAACGAACGGGCTTACTACGTACGTTACGAAGCTGACGTCAACGGCGGCGGTAGCTGGGCCATCATCGACCCGCAAAATCCTGATGCCTTCACGGGCTCAATTCCGGTACGCCTGAATGCCGAAGGTGAATGGGAGCTGGCACCGAAACTACGCTTGACCGGCGGCGGCAAAGGCCTCAGCAAGCCTGTTCCCGGCCCCTCCCGGCCCACGGTTCCAGTGCCGCCCAAAGTGAAAGATCTGACGCACTTGACCCGATACGATGCCCCCAACGGCCGCTCACTGAACTTCCTGGCGATGGGAGAACCGGAAACTCATATAAAAGTCGTCGCTATGTACGATGGGTCCATTAGAGGGCTTTCCCCCTACGAAGAGTTCGTCGCCGGACGCCGCACGGCACTGGTCAGGGATGCAATCGAATTCCAGAAGCCCCAGGACTTTTTCGCCTCGCTGCCTCCCCGGCCGGTCCAGCCCGCGATCACGCCATCCACAACCGTTACCGAACTCATCGAGAAGATATTCGAAGCAGCGCCGGGGCTGGTGGTCGGCGAAAGTCAGGATCGCATTGCCAGCATGCGGTTCCTGATTGAAAACATGCCGACGTTTGCCCGGCAAGGCGTCAAGACGCTCTACATGCATCGCCTGCTCAACGACTTCAGTCAAGTCGAGCTGAACAGCTTCGCCGAGACCGGGATGATGCGCGGCATGCTGAAGATGTACCTGCAAAAGCTGCCAGGCGATCCTGCGGGACAGTTCACGCCGCTGGAGGTCGTCAAAACGGCCCAACGCAACGGTATTCGAGTCCAGGCCACTGACTGCCTGGCAAGTTATCGCTATACGGACACGACCACGGGCCTCAGATCACGGCAATCCATCAAGACCTACCTCACCCACACCATCATGCAAGCCACTCAAGCCCGCAACGGTGGCGGAAAATGGCTGGTACTCACCGAGCAGGAAAACACCAACACGTTCAGGGGAATGGCCGGCATCAGCGAAACGGAAGGTGGTATCGGTTTGCGCATAGAAGAAGTGCAACCCGATCAACCTCTGGACCTGGACATCGACCAGGGTATCGAAGTAGGCCATGAGATTGCGGGGGGACTTGGCCCGATGCGCGGTAATACCGACACCCTGTATGCCGACATCAGCCTGCAGACGCCAACGCCGTTCATTCAACGAACGCCCGAACAGATCGATCAGCTGCTGATGCGCCAAGGCATGTTCACCATTGAACGGTCGCAGGATGCCTTCTCGCTGATTCATCGCAGCCGCGCTGGCCAGATTGTGCGAACGACAATCGGGCGAACGATGGACAACGGCTTTCGGATCAACCGCCCTGCCTGGGCCGGCGTGCATCAGATCACCTTCGCAAACCTGATCAGCCTTGCCCACGCACTCAACCGCATGGGCCTCACGTTGGAAGGGCGGCTGCCCTCTGTAGCAGCCTGATACGCAAAAGGCCCCGTGAATTCACATTCACGGGGCCTTTGCGGTGTTACAGGCGATCAATCAGACCGGGATCACTCCCACTCGATCGTCGCTGGCGGCTTGCTCGACACGTCGTAGGTGACGCGGGAGATGCCTTCGATTTCATTGATGATGCGGCCGCTGACGGTTTCCAGCAGTTCGTAAGGCAGGTGTGCCCAACGCGCGGTCATGAAGTCGATGGTTTCCACGGCACGCAGGGCCACGACCCAGGCGTAACGACGGCCATCACCCACCACGCCAACCGATTTCACCGGCTGGAACACCACGAATGCCTGGCTGACCTTGTGGTACCAGTCGGCCTTGCGCAGCTCTTCGATGAAGATGTGGTCGGCACGACGCAGCAGGTCGGCGTATTCCTTCTTCACTTCACCGAGGATACGCACACCCAGGCCCGGGCCCGGGAACGGGTGACGGTAGACCATGTCGTACGGCAGGCCGAGTTCCAGGCCCAGACGACGGACTTCGTCCTTGAACAGCTCACGCAGTGGCTCGACCAGCTTGAGGTTCATTTCTTCCGGCAGGCCGCCCACGTTGTGGTGCGACTTGATCACGTGGGCCTTGCCGCTTTTCGCGCCAGCCGACTCGATCACGTCCGGGTAGATGGTGCCCTGGGCCAGGTACTTGATGTTTTCCAGTTTGTTGGACTGGGCATCGAACACGTCGATAAAGGTACGGCCGATGATCTTGCGCTTCTTCTCAGGGTCCGACTCGCCGGCCAGGTTGTCGAGGAACTGGTCCTCGGCGTTGGCGCGGATCACCTTGACGCCCATGTTCTCGGCGAACATGGCCATCACTTGCTCGCCTTCGTGCAGACGCAGCAGGCCGTTGTCGACGAAGACGCAGGTCAGTTGGTCGCCGATGGCCTTGTGCAGCAGCGCAGCAACTACCGAGGAGTCAACGCCGCCAGACAGGCCGAGCAGTACGTTGTCGGTGCCGACCTGGGCGCGAACCTGGGCGATGGCGTCTTCAGCGATCTTCGACGGGGTCCACAGCGCTTCGCACTCGCAGATCTCGAGGATGAAGCGCGACAGGATGCGACCGCCCTGCTTGGTGTGGGTCACTTCCGGGTGGAACTGCACGCCGTAGTAACGACGCTCGTCGCTGAACATGCCAGCGATCGGGCAGCTTGGAGTGCTGGCCAGGATGTGGAAGTCTTCCGGCATGCGGGTGACCTTGTCACCGTGGCTCATCCACACGTCGAGGCCGAACAGGCCGTCGGCGTCGATGTGGTCTTCGATGCCGTCGAGCAGGCGGCTCTTGCCGACCACGTCGACACGGGCGTAACCGAACTCACGCAGCTCGGAACCTTCAACCTTGCCGCCCAGTTGCTCGGCCATGGTCTGCATGCCGTAGCAGATACCGAAAACCGGCACGCCCAGGTCCCACACCGCTTGCGGTGCGCGAGGGCTGTCGGCGACGTGTACGGACTCGGGGCCGCCGGCGAGGATGATCCCTTTTGGCGCGAATTCGCGAATCGCTTCGTCATCCATGTCGAACGGGTGCAGTTCGCAGTACACGCCGATTTCACGCACGCGGCGGGCGATCAGCTGGGTGTACTGGGAACCGAAGTCGAGGATCAGGATGCGGTGGGCGTGAATATCGAGGGCCATGATTCAGTCTCGTCTAAGTCATTCAGAAACAGTCGTGATTCAGAAACAACTCGGGGCTGAATAATACAGCCCCGGTTGCTTAACTTTTTACTTGAAGGCTCAACCTACGCGGTAGTTTGGCGCTTCCTTGGTGATCTGCACGTCGTGGACGTGGGACTCGGCCATGCCAGCGCCGGTGATCCGCACGAACTCAGGCTTGGTGCGCATCTCTTCGATGTTGGCGCTACCGGTGTAGCCCATGGAAGAACGCAGGCCGCCCATCAGTTGATGGATGATGGCGCTCAGGGTGCCCTTGTACGGAACACGCCCTTCGATGCCTTCCGGAACCAGCTTCTCGGCGCCGGCCGAGGAGTCCTGGAAGTAACGGTCGGAGGAGCCCTGGGCCTGGGACATGGCGCCCAGCGAACCCATGCCGCGGTAAGCCTTGTACGAACGGCCCTGGAACAGTTCGATTTCGCCCGGCGCTTCTTCGGTACCGGCGAACATCGAGCCCATCATCACGCAGGAAGCACCGGCTACGATGGCCTTGGACAGGTCACCGGAGAAACGGATGCCGCCGTCGGCGATCAACGGTACGCCAGTGCCTTCAAGGGCAGCGGCGACGTTGGCGATGGCACTGATTTGCGGGACGCCGACACCGGCGACGATACGCGTGGTGCAGATCGAGCCAGGGCCGATACCGACCTTGACCGCATCAGCGCCAGCTTCGGCCAGGGCCTTGGCGGCAGCACCGGTGGCGATGTTGCCGCCGATCACCTGCACTTCAGGGAAGTTCTCTTTAACCCAGCGAACGCGGTCGATCACGCCTTTGGAGTGACCGTGGGCGGTGTCGACCACCACCACGTCAACGCCGGCATTGACCAGGGCGGCAACGCGGTCACCGGTGTCTTTACCGGTACCGACGGCAGCGCCAACGCGCAGACGACCTTGATCGTCCTTGCTGGCCAGCGGGTAAGCCTTGGCTTTTTCGATGTCGTTGACGGTCATCATGCCCTTGAGGGCGAACTTGTCGTCGACGATCAGCACGCGTTCGATGCGGTGCTTGTGCAGCAGCTCGCGAACGTCGTTCTTGTCGGCGCCTTCCTTGACCGTGACCAGGCGCTCTTTAGGCGTCATCACTTCACGGACACTGGCGTCCAGGCGATTTTCGAAACGCACGTCACGGGAAGTGACGATGCCGACCAGGTCGCCATCGTGCAGTACCGGAACGCCGGAAATGTTGTGCAGGCGGGTCAGTTCGAACAGGTCACGCACCGTGGCATCAGCCTCGATGGTGATCGGGTCTTTGACGACGCCGGCTTCGAACTTCTTGACCTTGCGGACTTCGGCAGCTTGCTGCTCGATGGTCATGTTCTTGTGGATAATGCCGATACCACCTTCCTGAGCCATGGCGATTGCCAGACGGGCTTCAGTGACGGTGTCCATGGCGGCGGAAACCAGTGGAATATTCAGCTCGATGCCACGGGTAAGGCGGGTCTTGAGACTGACTTCGTTAGGAAGCACCTCGGAATAACCGGGCACTAGGAGAATGTCGTCGAATGTCAGAGCTTCTTGGCTGATACGCAGCATCGCGGGGGCTCCCGAGCGGGAAAATGGAAGCGCGCCATTATAGTCAGACACCCCCTCGGGTTCAATGTAAAACTCTGTCTATTATCGATGCGGTGATCGACGGGAGATTTGAAGAGCTTCGCTGGCAAGCCAGCTCCTACAAGATCACGCCGAATCTGTAGGAGCTGGCTTGCCGGCGAAGAACGATAACGCGGTCCATCAGCCGTTTCACAACTCCACTTTCACCCAACTGACAGGCTGATCCAGCCAATCGGCAAATTCGTCGAGAAAGCTCTGCTTGAACCCCGCCTCGGCCCAGTTGTTGAAAATGAAGCCCAGGTTGGAAAACCCGCACTCCTGCAGGAATAGAAAGCCGTTGATGTCGTCTTCATGCCCGCATTCCGGGCAGGTGAAGTTGTCGGTACGCCCGGGCATCCAGTCTTCCAGGCTTTCAAACAGCGCTTCACCGATCTCCTTGCGACACTCGGCACAACCGGCCTCGCCAAGAAATCCCTTGGCCGGCGTATAGATGCAGCGCTTGGTGACGATCTCCAGGCCATTGACCGGCTCACCGAACGGCAAGGCTTGCGGATGCAGGACCACTGCCCGGGCACCGTCGGCGATGGCGTGGCCCATGCGATTGCCGGTGCGGCCACAGGTGGTCAGCTCTTCGTTGATGATGTTCTTGCGCACCAGCCAACGCACGATCGCCCGGGCCCGTGGCTCATGCACCGGCAGCGTGGAAATTTTCGGGACAATGATGCTTTGGGAATTCATGGGGCGGCCTGCTGTAACGCTTTGAAAGAAGCCCGGCAGCTTAAGCCCAGGGCTTCAGAGGTCAAGTACTCAAGTAACGCCCGATCAAGGCGATACCGCTGGCCAGTACCAGCCAGGTCACCAGCCGCACGAACGCCTCGCGCGACAATTTCATGGTCAACCGTCGACCGATCCACAGGCCCATTGCCATGGCCGGCAGCAAACACAACGCCAGCACCAACAAGGGTAGCTCGGCATAGACACCCGCGACAATGAACAGGCTCAGGCGCACCACCGTGCTGCAACTGATCAGCGCACTCTGGGTCGCGCGGGCCGCTTCCTTGGGCAAGCGGCCGTTCAAATAGATCGCATACAGAAAGCCACCACTGCCAAACAGCGCCCCGAACATCCCGCCCACGGTGCCCATCGGCAATGCCCAGGCGGCAGACAACTGCGCCGGGCGGGTTTTTATCCACAGGCTGTAGATGGCATAGGCACTGATGAACAGCCCCATCAACAGCAGCAACAGATCGGACTTGAGGTTCAACAGGAAAGCCACGCCCAGCGTGCAGCCCACGGCCATGCAAGGCAGTAATCGCAGCAGCTCAGGCTTGGCGACATCACGCCGCGAGGGCAACAGATTGCCGAATGCCGCGACAAAATCCAGCAACACCAGCAACGGCACGATCTTCGACAGCGGCATGAACAGGATCAGGATCGGCCCGGCCACCAGCGCCGTGCCGAAACCGGCAATGCCGAACACGATGTAGGCCAGGGCGATGCCCAACCCGATTACCAGCCAGTCCGTGGCGCCAAATGGCCATTGGCTCATCAACTCAAGCACATTAATTCCCCAGTCATCCATGAATCGCGAAGCAGACTCTACCCCTGTAGGAGCGAGTCTGCTCGCGATGGACGTTAACGATAACGCGTTATGTATGGATAAGCGCGTCGCCCTCAAGTCCATCGCGAGCAGGCTCGCTCCTACAGGGGATCGTGCATTCCCGTGGAGATTGCCTTTATCATGCGCCCCATGATTAAAGATCCCTTTGCAAGACTCGGCCTGGACCGCGAAGTCCTGACCGTCAGCCAGCTCAACGGCCGCGCGCGGGTGTTGCTTGAAGACGTTTTCAGCAACATCTGGGTCGAAGGCGAAATCTCCAACCTCGCCCGGCCGGCGTCGGGCCACGTGTATTTCACCCTCAAGGACAGCGGCGCCCAGGTGCGTTGCGCGCTGTTTCGGCAAAACGCCGCGCGTGTGCGCCAGGCGTTGAAGGATGGCCTGGCCGTCAAGGTTCGCGGCAAAGTCTCGTTGTTCGAGGGGCGCGGCGATTACCAGCTGATCCTCGACACCGTGGAGCCGGCCGGTGATGGGGCGTTGCGCCTGGCTTTCGATGCCTTGAAGGAAAAACTCAGCGCCGAAGGCCTGTTCAGCGCCGAACGCAAAGTGCCGCTGCCGGCGCATCCGCAGCGTATCGGCATCATCAGCTCGCCCACCGGTGCGGTCATCCGCGACATCATCAGCGTGTTCCGCCGCCGCGCGCCGCAGGTGCAACTGACCCTGATCCCCACCGCCGTGCAGGGCCGCGAAGCCACCGCGCAGATTGTCCGCGCGCTGAAACTGGCGGACGCCCGCGGCTTCGACGCGTTGATCCTGGCCCGCGGTGGCGGTTCGCTGGAAGACCTCTGGTGCTTCAACGAAGAAGCCGTGGCGCGTGCGGTGGATGCCTGCGTGACACCGATCGTCAGCGCCGTCGGCCATGAAACCGATGTCTCCATCAGTGACTTCGTCGCCGACGTCCGCGCGCCCACGCCATCGGCCGCCGCCGAACTGCTGGCACCGGATTCCAGCGACCTGGTACGGCGGGTCGAAAGCCTGCATCGGCGCCTGGTGATGCGCATGCGCGATCGCCTGATGCGTGACCGGTTGCGCCTGGAAGGCATCTCTCGTCGCCTGCGCCATCCCGGCGAACGCCTGCGCCAGCAAGCGCAACGCCTGGACGACCTGGACATGCGCATGCGCCGCGCCTTCGAACGCAGCCTCAACACCCGCCGCGAACGGCTGATCCGCCTGGAAACCCGCCTGGCCGGGCAACATCCGGGCCGTCAATTGGCGATGCTGCGCCAACGTCTCGACAGCCTCGCCGAACGCTTGCCCCGCGCCATCCGCGAGGGCCTGAAAAACCGTCGCCTGCAACTGCAGAGCCAGATGCAAACACTGCACGTGGTCAGCCCCCTGGCGACCCTCGGCCGTGGCTACAGCATCTTGCTCGACGAGCGTGGCAATGCAATCCGCAATGCCGCACAGACCCACACCGGCCAGCGCCTGAAGGCCAAATTGGGTGAAGGCGAACTGCAGGTGCGGGTCGAAGACAATCACCTGACGCCCGTCACCCTCTCTTTACTGGACTGATCCATGCCGCGTTTTTTAGCTCCGCTGCTGTTGCTGTGCCTGACCTTCAACGCCCACGCCGACAGTTACATCACCCGCCTGTTGAACAAGCCGGTGCCGGGCGGCGTAGCGGTGGTCGACCTGGGCGCTGCCGTGCAAGCGCCGAAAGCCAGTTATCAGGGCAAGCCTGTATTGGTGATCAAGGAACAGAACAACTGGCTGGCGATTGTCGGCGTGCCGCTGACGGTCAAGCCGGGCGCCCAGTCCATCAGCAGCGGTGGGCGCAGCCTGGGTTTCACCGTCGGTAACAAGAAATACCCGGAACAACGCATCACCCTGAAGAATACCCAGCAGGTCAATCCTGATCAGGACAACCTGAAGCGCATCGAGCGCGAGCTGGCCGAGCAGATCGCCGCCTACCGCACCTTCAGCCCGAATACGCCGAGTAATGTGCTGCTGGACAAGCCGGTCAATGGCCCGCTGTCGAGCAAGTTCGGTGTGCGCCGGTTCTTCAATGGTGAAGAACGTAATCCCCACTCAGGCCTGGACTTCGCCGTGCCTGCCGGGACACCGATCAAGACCCCGGCCGCGGGCAAGGTGATCTTGATTGGTAACTACTTCTTCAATGGCAATACGGTGTTTGTCGACCATGGCCAGGGCTTTATCAGCATGTTCTGCCATATGTCGAAGATCGATGTGAAGGTTGGGCAGCAGCTGGCGCGTGGTGGGGTGGTCGGCAAGGTGGGTGCTACCGGCAGGGCGACCGGGCCGCATATGCACTGGAATGTCAGCCTGAATGATGCGCGGGTGGATCCGGCGATATTTATCGGGGCATTCCAACCCTGATCCTTTGTATGGCTGATGGCCCCTTCGCGGGCAAGCCCGCTCCTACAGGGATTGGCGGTGCACACAAAATTCATGTTCACCTCGGTCACTGTGGGAGCGGGCTTGCCCGCGAAGGCGGCGTCACTGACGCCGTCTATTCCGCCTCCAGATCTTCTATCCCATGGACTTCCCGGTCCGCCAGGCAATGCCTGACCCACTCCTGGGTCTCCACTGAAAACCAGCTCAACTCCTCCGCCGTGATCAACTCCCGCGCGCACAACCCAAGCAAATGCGACCGCGCTTCATGGCGTGAAAACCTGAAGACGCCAAACGCCCAATACAGCTCTTTTTGCCCGGCTTTCAGCAATTCCTCGCTGGCATCGATCCGCTCGTAGGGCGCAATACTCGTGTCCAGCACGATCTTTTCGACATCGGTCATGATCCGGGTGCACATCCGCTCATGGGCCACCGGACGCAATACGCAATACTGTTTCCAATCGGACTCGTTCATCGCCGACTCCCGCTTGCCCGTCGGGGCTTTAAAGAAGAATAGTCCCACTGCGAGGACGCGGTCGCTCAATCCGTCGATTGCGCATCGTTCAAACCTTGCGCAAACAACCTGAAGATCAGGCTTATGCCGAGCAATAAAATCTCGATAAATAAGCCCTGAAGAGGATTCCTCTCAATTTTTTTCGACCGCTTGCCATCCTTCCCCCCCGCGGTTAGGGTTGAAGACATGAAAACCTCTCACACCCTCATTCAGCTTCGTCAGCACCGCAGCTTGTGCCTTGTCAGCGCACGACTGCCGGGCTGAATCGCGGCGCCTCATCCCCAGCGTTACTCCAAGAACATTTTGATCCACCGGCAGGCCGCCTTTTTTCGGCCAACACAATAAGGATTTCCCGATGAGCATGCTCAAAGACCCGTCTTCGAAATACCGCGCGTTCCCGACCATCGATCTCCCGGACCGCACCTGGCCGTCGAAGACCATCACCGCCGCGCCGATCTGGTGCAGCTCCGACCTGCGCGATGGCAACCAGTCGCTGATCGAACCGATGGACGCCGTCAAGAAGCTGCGCTTCTGGAAAACCCTGGTGCAGGTTGGCGTGAAGGAAATCGAAGCGTCGTTCCCGTCCGCCTCGCAGACCGATTTCGACTTCGTACGCACCCTGATCGAAGACGGTCATATCCCGGACGACACCACCATCCAGGTATTGACCCAGGCACGTGAAGATTTGATCGCGCGTACTTTCGAATCCCTGCGTGGCGCGAAAAAAGCCATCGTTCACCTGTACAACGCCACTTCTCCTTCTTTCCGCCGCATTGTCTTCAACCAGGACCTGGAAGGGGTCAAGGAAATCGCCGTAAACGCGGCCAAGCTGTTCGTCAAATATGCCGCCCAGCAGCCGGAAACCGAGTGGACCTTCCAGTACTCCCCGGAAACCTTCAGCGCCACCGAACTGGAGTTCGCCAAGGAAGTCTGCGACGCGGTGATCGAAGTCTGGAACCCGACGCCCGAGCGCAAGATCATCCTCAACCTGCCGGCCACCGTCGAATGCGCGACCCCGAACATCTATGCCGACCAGATCGAATGGTTTGGCCGTCACATCAACCGTCGTGACAGCGTAATCATCAGCCTGCACACCCACAACGACCGTGGCACTGGCGTGGCCGCCACTGAGTTGGGCCTGATGGCTGGCGCCGATCGCGTCGAAGGCTGCCTGTTCGGCAACGGCGAGCGTACCGGTAACGTCGACCTGGTGACCGTGGCCCTGAACATGTACACCCAGGGCCTGAACCCTGAGTTGGACTTCTCCGACATCGACGGCGTACGCAAAGTCGTCGAAGAGTGCAACCAGATCCAGGTTCACCCGCGTCACCCGTACGTTGGCGATCTGGTGCACACCGCATTCTCCGGCTCGCACCAGGACGCGATCCGCAAGGGCTTCGCCCAGCAGAAATCCGATGCCCTGTGGGAAGTGCCTTACTTGCCGATCGACCCGGCCGACATCGGCCGCAGCTACGAGGCGGTCATCCGCGTCAACAGCCAGTCGGGTAAGGGCGGCATCGCCTACCTGCTGGAACAGGAATACGGCATCAGCTTGCCGCGTCGCATGCAGATCGAGTTCAGCCAGGTCGTGCAGCGTGAAACCGATCGCCTGGGCCTGGAAATGACCGCCCAGCAAATCCACGCGCTGCTGCACAGCGAGTACTTGCAGGCCAACACCCCGTACGCGCTGGTCAGCCATCGCCTGCAGGAAGAAAACGGCCACAGCGCCGTCGAAGTGGAAGTGGCCAGCAAGGGCCAGGGCGAAACCAACCTGCACTGGCGCGGCAAGGGCAACGGCGCCCTGGAAGCACTGGTGGCCGGCCTTCCGATCCCGGTGGAAATCATGGATTACAACGAACACGCCATTGGCGCGGGCACCAATGCCAAGGCTGCGGCCTACATCGAGCTGCGCGTGAACGGTGAACGTGCGGTGCACGGCGTGGGCATCGATGAAAACATCACCACCGCCAGCTTCAAGGCCCTGTTCAGCGCGCTGAACCGTTCGCTGAGCCAGCCGGAAGCGAAAGCGGCGTAATTAGTCTTCGCTGAAATACAAAAGGCCCCGAGATGTGAATCTCGGGGCCTTTTTGTTTGCCTGTGATTTTTGTAGTGCCTGTACCGGCCTCTTCGCGGGCAAGCCCGCTCCTACAGTGATTGGTGGGGTACACAAAATTTAGTGGCCGGCGCAAACCTTGTAGGAGCGGGCTTGCCCGCGAAGAGGCCCTTTCAGCCAGCGACGATATCAGGTGAATTCGAAGGTATCGGCATCCAGGTTCGCCGGAAAACGCGTGCGATAAGCCGCCAGTTCCGCCGCATCCAGCACCACCTTGAACACGCCGTCCGCCTCCCCCGCGCTGAGCAAGGTCTCACCCTGGAAATCCAGCACCTGACTGTCCCCGGTATAGGCAAAGCCTTTGCCATCGGTGCCGACGCGGTTAACCGCCGCCACATAGCACAGGTTCTCGATCGCCCGTGCCGGCAGCAAGCGGTTCCAGTGTTGACGCCGTGCACCCGGCCAGTTTGCCGTGTACAGCAGCAAGTCCGTGTCCTGCGGGTCACGGCTCCACACCGGGAAGCGCAGGTCGTAGCAAATCAGCGGCCGTACCCGCCAGCCCTTGAGTTCGAACTGCACCTGGCGCTCGCCCGGGGTGTAGTGATTATGCTCGCCGGCCATGCGGAACAGGTGACGCTTGTCGTAGTGCCACACTTCGCCGTCCGGCCGCGCCCACAACAGGCGGTTGCGATGGCTGCCATCAGCGGCCTGTACGATCACGCTACCGGTGATCACCGCATCCAATTTTGCCGCCTGGGCCCGCAGCCATTTACTGGTCGGCCCGTTTTCAGCTTCGGCGAGGGTCTCGGACTCCATCGAGAAACCGGTGGTGAACATCTCCGGCAGAATGATCAGGTCCGCGCCGCGAGCCTGTTCCAGCAACGGTTCGAAATGCTCCAGGTTGGCCTGGCGATCGTGCCAGGCCAGGGTGGTCTGGATCAGCGCAACGGTCAGGTTCGGCAGCGCACTCAGATCACGCATAGTTTTTCCGCTGCTTCACGCAGGGTCTCCTCACGTTTGGCGAAGCACAGGCGCACCAGGCGCTGGCCGACCGGCGGCGTCTGGTAGAACACCGAGATCGGGATACTCGCTACGCCATGTTCACGGGTCATCCACAGCGCCATCTCGACGTCATTGAGGTCAGGACGGATCTGCGAGTAATCGACCAACTGGAAATAAGTACCGCTTACCCGGGTAAAACTGAAGCGCGAAGGCACCAACAGATCGCAGAACAGGTCGCGCTTGGCCTGATAGAACGCTGGCAACTCTTCCACGTGCTCCGGGTGTTCGGCCATGAAGTCGGCCAAGGCATACTGCAGCGGTGTGACGCCGCAGAAATTCACGTACTGGTGCACCTTGCGCAACTCTGCCGTCAGGGCCGGTGGCGCGACCACGTAGCCGGTTTTCCAGCCAGTGACGTGGTAGGTCTTGCCGAAGGAACTGACCACGAAGGCACGCTGATACAGCTCTTCATGGGCCAGCACACTGACGTGGGGCACACCGTCGTAGACCAGGTGTTCGTAGACCTCATCGCTGATCACGTAGATGTCGCGATCGCGGATCAACGCCGCCAGTTGGTCCAGCTCAGCGCGGTTGATCAGTGCGCCGCTGGGATTGTGCGGGGTATTGAGGATGATCATCCGCGTGCGCGGACTCAGTGCCTGGGCGAGCTTCTGGAAATCGATGCTGAAGTCGTCCAGCCCCAGTTGCACGTGAACGCAACGGCCACCGGCCAGCTCGACCGAGGGCTCGTAACTGTCATAAGCCGGATCAAACACGATGACTTCGTCACCGCTGTGGATAACCGCCTGAATGGCGCAGAAAATCGCCTCGGTCGCGCCGGGCGTCACGGTTACTTCGCTGTCCACATCGACGGTGACGCCATAGCTGCGGGCGATTTTCGCCACGATCTGCTGACGCAGTACCGGCAGGCCGGTCATTGGCGAGTATTGGTTGTGGCCATTGGCGATATGCCGACCAACCGCATCGCACAGGGCCTGCGGTGCAGCGAAATCGGGAAAACCCTGGGACAGGTTGAGCGCCCCGGTTTGCGCCGCGAGCTGAGACATCTGCGTAAAGATGGTGATGCCGACATTCGGCAGCTTACTGGTGATCATCGAGGACTCCCTGCTCTACACCCGGCTCTAACGGCGGCGCGGGAGAGCCCGAGGATAGCCCAAACGGCAGGCATGAAAAAGGGCGCTAACAGCGCCCTTCTCCAAGCTGATCGTTCCCACGCTCTGCGTGGGAATGCCGCCACGGACGCTCCGCGTCCATACCGAATGTGACGCAGAGCGTCACGGGATGCATTCCCACGCGGAGCGTGGGAACGATCAAAACCGCAGATCAGCGCTTGTCGCGGCGCTTCTTGTCGGCCTTCTTGTGGTGCGACATCAAGCGACGCTTCTTGTTGACCTGGCGGTCGGTCAGCGAGTTCTTGTTGCCTTCGTACGGGTTCTCGCCGCCCTTGAACTCGATGCGGATCGGCGTACCGACCAGCTTGAGCACACGGCGATAAGTGTTTTCCAGGTAACGAACGTAAGACTTCGGCACCTTCTCGATCTGGTTACCGTGGATCACGATGATCGGCGGGTTCGCACCACCCAAGTGAGCGTAACGCAGCTTGATCCGGCGGTTGTTGACCATCGGCGGTGCGTGCTCGCCAACCGCGTCTTCCAGGATCTGGGTCAGGCGGTTGGTCGGCCAGCGGGTGACCGCGGACTTGAACGAGTTCTGCACCGAGGCGTAGAGGTTGCCCACGCCAGTGCCGTGCAGTGCCGAGATGAAGTGGATGTCGGCGTAGTCAACGAAGAACAGTCGACGTTGCAGCTCGACCTTCACGAAGTCGCGCTCGCTCGGCGTCATACCGTCCCACTTGTTGATCGCAATGACCAGCGCACGACCCGACTCGATGGCAAAGCCCAGCAGGTTGAGGTCGTGGTCCACCACGCCTTCGCGGGCGTCCATCACGAAGATCACCACGTTGGCGTCTTTGATCGCTTGCAGGGTTTTGACCACGGAGAACTTTTCGACTTCTTCGTGGATCTTGCCGCGCTTGCGCACACCGGCGGTGTCGATCAGCGTGTACTTCTCCTCGTTACGTTCGAACGGGATGTAGATGCTGTCGCGGGTGGTGCCGGGTTGGTCATACACGATTACCCGGTCTTCACCGAGCATGCGGTTGACCAGGGTCGACTTGCCGACGTTCGGGCGACCGATGATGGCGATCTTGATCCCGTCTTTTTCGCTCGGGCCAGGAATGCGCTTGGCTTCCTCGCCTTCAGCGACGTCCTCTTCTTCCTCGCCTTCTTGCGGCTCGTCTTCATCTTTCGGGAAGTCGCCCAAGGCGATTTCCAGCAGCTGGGTGATGCCACGACCGTGAGCACCCGCGATCGGGATCGCATGGCCCATGCCCAGAGGGGCGAATTCAGCGCGGGCCATTTCCGGGTCGATGTTGTCGACCTTGTTGGCCACTACGTGGGAACGCTTGTTACGTTTACGCAAATGCTCGGCGATCATCTGGTCGGCGGCGGTGAAACCGGCCTTGGCATCTACCAGGAACAGAACAACATCCGCTTCTTCAATGGCCAGCAGCGACTGCTCGGCCATTTTTTCGTCCATACCGTGCTCGTCACCGGAGATACCGCCGGTGTCGACCAGAATGTAGGAACGCCCTTGCCACTTGGCCTCACCGTACTGGCGATCACGGGTCAGACCGGACAAGTCGCCGACGATGGCGTCGCGAGTCCTGGTCAGGCGGTTGAACAAGGTGGACTTGCCGACGTTCGGTCGGCCCACCAGGGCGATTACGGGAACCATGCGGCTCTCCACTTCGTTATTTCAGAAAATACAAAAGCCGCTGCTAGGCAGCGGCTGGTGCTCGGGGCAATCACTGTGTGCTTTTCTGTGGGAGCGAGCCTGCTCGCGATAAACGCAAAGGCACCGCGTTTATTCAGGTCGCCAACGTCATCGTTAACGTCCATCGCGAGCAGGCTCGCTCCCACATTTCTACCCACAGGTGAAGCCGCTTGGGGTTAAAACCCAAGCATAGTCGTTACTTAATGGTCAGGGCTTCCAGTTTGCCGCTGTTGCCATAGACATAAATCGTGTCACCCACCACCAGCGGACGCGCACGCAGGCCGTCGCTGTCGATGCGCTCACGGCCGACGAATCGACCGTCCACCTGACTCAACAGGTGCAGGTAACCTTCCAGGTCACCGACTGCAACGTAGCTGGAGAACACTTCCGGAGCCGTCAGTTGACGGCGAGCCAGCGAATCGTTGCTCCACAAGGCTGTGGTGGAACGCTCGTCGACGCCTTCAACGGTGCCCGAGGACAGGCTCACGTAGACGCTGCCGAAACCCTGGGCGACACCGGCGTAGCTGGAAGCATCACGCTGCCAGAGCTGCCGGCCGCTTTGCAGGTCCAGTGCCGCAACGCGACCCTGGTAGCTGGCGACATAAATCGTCTCACCGGACAGCAGCAAGCCGCCGTCGATGTCGACAACACGCTCCAGTTCCGAACGACCTTGCGGGATCGCTACACGCTGTTCCCACACCGGCACGCCGTTGGAGATGTCGAGAGCGACCACTTTACCGGTCGAGAAGCCAGCCACCGCGAGGCGGTTGGTCACGATCGGTGCGCTGGTGCCGCGCAGGGTCAGTACCGCCGGCGTGCTGTCATACAACCAGCGCTGGTTGCCGGTGGCGGCATCCAGACCGATCAAACGGTCGTCCTGGGTCTGGACCACGACCACATCGCCATTGTTGGCGGGTGGTGCGAGGACTTCACTGGACACGCGAGCGCGCCATTTCTCTTCGCCGTTGATGGCGTCCAGGGCAACGATTTCACCCTTGATCGTACCGATCGTCAGCAGACCGTAACCCACGCCAACGGCGCCGGAAACAGGCAGTTCGAGATCTTTCTTCCATTTGACGTCGCCGTTGCTGCGATCCAGCGCCATCACCACACCGGTGACATCGGCGGCATAGATGGTATCGCCATCGATGGCCGGAACCAGCATGTTGTAGGTTTCGCCCTGACCGTCACCGATCGAACGACTCCACTGCTTTTGCAGGACCACTTCTTCCTTGAAATCGGTCAACTCGGCCGGTGGCAATTCTTTCTTGCTGTTGCTGCTGCAACCCGCGGCCAAAATGGCCAGGGCCAGCAATGCTGCATGCTTCCAACGGATCACGTCACGCATCCCCTTTGGCCAGGTCGTCCAGCTTGATTTGCAGGCCACCGACCGCCGCTTCATCCGACAGTGCCGCCTTGGCTTTTTGATACGCCGCGTGCGCTTCGTCGGTACGACCCAGCTGCACCAGCAGGTCGCCCTTGAGTTCTTCGCGAGTGGCCAGGAAAGCCTTGTCGGCATCGCCTTCGAGCAGCTTCAGGGCTTCATCGACCTTGCTCTGCGCGGCCAGCACCTGCGCCAGGCGCTGACGGGCGATTTCGCCCAGTGCCGGGTTGGCCGGCTTGGCGACGATGGCCTTGAGCTCATTGGCTGCGTCATCGAGCTTGCCACTGTCGACCGCGACTTTCGCCACGAACAGGCTGCCGTATTGCGCATAGGCGCTGCCGCCGAACTCGCTGTTGAGCTTGCCGGCCAGGTCCGAGACCCGCGCCGCATCCGGCTTGCCGTCAGGCGTCAGCGTGGTTTCGAGCAGTTGCTGATAGAGCATCGAGGCGCCTTGCGACTGGTTGCTCTGATACTTCTGGAACGCCTGCCAACCGAACACGATGACCAGCGCCAACAGGCCGCCAGTGACCAGGGGCTTGCCGTTGCGTGACCACCATTCCTTAAAATCCGCCAGCTGTTCGTCTTCGGTACTCGACACCCCAATACTCCTTAATCGCTAATTCGGCTGTTAAGACAGCTTCAACCCTGCACGACGCAGGTGGCCAGGTGTGCAGCAAGCGCATCCCAGGCAATGCTTTGTTGTTCGCCCTGGCCACGCAGGGGTTTGAAACCTACCACTTGCTGGGCCATTTCGTCGTCACCGAGGATCAGTGCGTACAGCGCACCGCTCTTGTCGGCCTTCTTGAACTGGCTCTTGAAGCTGCCGGCACCGGCATTGACTTGCAGGCGCAGGTTGGGCAACTGGTCGCGCACGCGCTCGGCTAGGGCCAGGCCAGCCAGCTCGGCGGCTTCACCGAAGGCGCAGAGGTAGACGTCGACCTGACGGGAGATTTCTTCCGGGATCTGCTCCAGGGTTTCCAGCAGCAACACCAGGCGCTCGATGCCCATGGCGAAACCGACGCCAGCAGTAGGCTTGCCGCCCATCTGCTCGACCAGGCCGTCATAACGACCACCGGCACACACGGTGCCCTGGGCGCCGAGTTTGTCGGTGACCCATTCGAAAACGGTCTTGCTGTAGTAGTCCAACCCGCGAACCAGCTTCGGGTTGATCACATAAGGAATGCCGGCGGCGTCCAGGCGAGCCTTGAGGCCCTCGAAGTGCACGCGGGATTCTTCGTCGAGGTAATCGGCCATTTTCGGCGCATCGACCAGAATCGCCTGTGTGTCGGCGTTCTTGGTGTCCAGGACCCGCAGCGGGTTGGTTTTCAGACGGCGCTGGCTGTCTTCGTCCAGCTTGTCCAGGTGACCGGACAGGAACTCGACCAACGCTTCACGATAACGACCACGGGACTCGCTGGTGCCCAGGCTGTTGAGTTCGAGCTTGACCGCATCGCGGATGCCCAGCTCGCCCCACAGGCGCCAGGTCAGCACGATCAGCTCGGCATCGATGTCCGGACCGTCGAGGTTGAACACTTCGACGCCGATCTGGTGGAACTGGCGATAACGGCCTTTCTGCGGACGCTCGTGACGGAACATCGGGCCGATGTACCAGAGTTTCTGCACCTGGCCACCGCCGGTGATGCCGTGTTCGAGCACGGCACGCACGCAGGCTGCGGTCCCTTCAGGGCGCAGGGTCAGGGAGTCACCGTTACGGTCGTCGAAGGTGTACATCTCTTTTTCGACGATGTCGGTCACTTCACCGATGGAGCGCTTGAACAGCTCGGTGAACTCGACGATCGGCATACGGATCTGCTTGTAACCGTAGTTATCCAGCAGGCGCGAAACGGTGCCTTCGAAATGACGCCACAGGGGGGTCTGTTCGGGCAGGATGTCGTTCATGCCACGAATGGCTTGCAGAGACTTGCTCACATTAAATCCTTAAATTCGTTCGGCGCGTCGTCGGGCTTAGCCGCGAGCGATAACCGCTGCTTCAGCCTCGACCTTCTCGGCCGCTTTCTGGCGGATCAAGCGTTCAAGCTCATCCACCAGATTGTCATTCGTCAGTTTCTGCGACGGCTTGCCGTCGATGTAAATCAGGTTTGGCGTGCCGCCGGTCAAGCCGATATGGGCTTCCTTGGCTTCGCCCGGCCCGTTGACCACGCAACCGATGACCGCGACATCCAGCGGCACCAGCAGGTCTTCGAGGCGCCCTTCCAGCTCGTTCATGGTCTTGACCACATCGAAGTTCTGCCGCGAGCAACTCGGGCAGGCGATGAAGTTGATGCCACGGGAACGCAGATGCAGGGACTTGAGGATGTCGTAGCCGACTTTCACTTCCTCGACCGGGTCAGCCGCCAACGAGATGCGAATGGTATCGCCAATCCCTTCGGCGAGCAGCATACCGAGGCCCACGGCAGATTTCACTGTGCCTGAACGCAAACCACCGGCTTCGGTGATCCCCAGGTGCAGTGGCTGGACAATTTCCTTGGCCAGCAAGCGGTAGGCTTCGACGGCCATGAACACGTCGGAGGCTTTCACGCTGACCTTGAAGTCCTGGAAGTTCAGGCGCTCAAGGTGTTCGACGTGGCGCAACGCCGATTCGACCAGCGCAGCCGGGGTCGGCTCGCCGTATTTTTTCTGCAGGTCTTTTTCCAGGGAGCCGGCGTTCACGCCGATACGGATCGGAATGCCGCGATCGCGGGCGGCATCGACCACCGCGCGCACACGGTCTTCGCGACCGATGTTGCCCGGGTTGATCCGCAGGCAGTCAACACCCAGCTCGGCCACGCGCAAGGCAATGCGGTAGTCGAAGTGAATGTCGGCGACCAAGGGCACCTTGACCAGTTGCTTGATCTTGCCGAAGGCCTCGGCGGCGTCCATATCCGGCACGGATACCCGCACGATATCGACACCGGCTGCTTCCAGGCGATTGATTTGCGCAACAGTCGCAGCGACGTCATTGGTGTCGCTGTTGGTCATGCTTTGCACAGCGATGGGCGCATCGCCGCCAACAGGTACATTACCGACCCAGATCTTGCGCGATTCGCGACGTTTGATTGGAGATTCGCCGTGCATGACTTATTGACCCAACTTCAGGCGAGCAGTCTCGCCACTGGTGAACGGAGCGACATTGACCGCCTGACCGTTGTAGCTGACTTGCGCGCCGCGGGCATAACCCAGGCGCACGGAAAACGGCGGCTTGCCATTGAGGGAAACGCTTTCGCCTTTACGCTTCAGACCGCTCAACAGCACCTTGCCGTTGCCGTCGGTCACCTGGGTCCAGCAGTCGGCGGTGAACTGCAGTTGGACCTGGCCCTGGCCTGCCACCGCAGGCGCTGCGGGTGCCGGTGCTGGAGCCGCAGCGGTTGGCGCTGGAGCACTTGGAGCAACCGGTGCAGTCACCGCAGGCGCTGCAACAACAGGAGCTGCCGGGGCTGGCGCAACAGGTGTGGCCACGAGCGGAGCGGTAGCGGCCGGTGCAACAGTTGCCGGAGCAGGCGTTTCAGTCGGTGCCTGGGTCGAGGTGTCGGCCTGCGGCAATGCCAAGGCCGTTGTGGTTTCAGCCTGGCCTTCGGCGACGGCCTGGTCTTCCGGCTCGTCCAGCGGATGAATCTGGGTGGTGCCGTCGGCGCCTTCAACTTCCACGTGTTCCGGGGTCAGGCTGATCAGGTCCTTGGTGCGCAGCGACGTCTGGTCCTGCCACCAGACAAAACCGCCACCCACCACGGCCACCAGCAACAACAGGCTGACAATGCGCAGGATGGTGTGGGACACGCGCACCGGTTCTTCGATACGGCCAAGGCTGTGAACGTTGCTGCCCTTGGAGTCGGTACCGGTGGATTGGTCGAACTGCTGGACCAGGACGGCCTGGTCCATGCCGAGCAATTTGGCATAGGCGCGAATATAGCCGCGGGCGAAGGTATGCCCTGGCAGCTTGTCGAACTCACCGGCTTCCAGATTGCTCAGGGAATTGACGGTAAGGTTGAGCTTGAGGGCCACTTCGGCCAGCGACCAGCCATTGCTTTCGCGGGCCTGGCGCAAGGTCTCACCGGGGTTAACGCGATTCGCTGCTACAACTTCGGGATGCGCCGCTTTCATCATTGCTCCGACAGGTATTGCTGATATTCCGGTGTACCGGGATAGAGTCGTTTTAATTGCAGGCCCGCACTGGCGGCCTTGTCGCGATCATCAAACACTTTTGCCAGGCGAATGCCGAGCAATAGACTACGTGCATTTTGCTCGGTAAGCAGGCTAAAACGGTCGTAATAGTCACGCGCGGGCACATAATGCCTGTCTTCGTAAGACAACTCAGCCATTTCCAGCAATGCCCGAGGCTGTTGTCGATTCAAACGCAGGGCTTTTTCCAGTTGTTGCTGGGCCAACTCACGCTGGCCGAGCATCGAAGCGGTCATGCCGAGGTTCTCGAACACCCGCGAACGCTCAGGATACAGGGTATCGGCCGCGGCCTGTTCGAAGCGCTCGTAGGCTTCCTTGTAACGTTTCCGCTCGAAGAGAAAGCTGCCGTAGTTGTTGAGGATTCGCGCATCGGCGGGACGGGAGGACAGCGCCTTGCGAAAATGCTGGTCAGCCAGCTCCGGCTCCATCTCGGCCTGGAACACCAACCCCAGCGCCGCATTAGCGTCCGGGTCCGCGGCGTCCAGCTCCAGCGCCTTTTTCAGCGGCACTTTTGCGCGCTCGGTCATGCCTTGTTGCAAATAACCGATGCCTAGTTGCACGTAGGCCTCGCGCGCCTCGTCACGGCCTTTGCTGGTCTTCATCGGGTTGTAGTCGCCCGAAAGCACACAGCCAGCGCACAGGCTGGCCATTAGCAAAAGCAGCGCAAAGCGCAGGAACATGGAGATCCTCTCTTGATTACTTCGCAGCGTTCGAAGCCATATCGTTGTCGGCGTTCAGTTCACGCACGGCGATATAACGTTCGCTGCGACGGGTGCGATCCAGCACCTGCCCTACCAGTTGACCACAAGCGGCGTCGATGTCTTCACCACGGGTGGTGCGGACAGTGACGTTGAAACCGGCATGATGAAGCTGATCCTGGAACCGACGAATGGCGTTGTTGCTTGGCCGCTCGTACCCGGAATGCGGGAACGGGTTGAAAGGAATCAGGTTGATCTTGCACGGGATGTTCTTGAGCAACTCGATCATTTCAACGGCGTGCTCGACCTTGTCGTTCACGTCCTTGAGCAAGGTGTACTCGATGGTCAGCACGCGCTTTTCGCCCAGGGACGACATGTAGCGCTGGCACGACTCGAGGAGCATCTTAAGCGGATACTTCTTGTTGATCGGCACCAATTGGTTACGCAATGCGTCATTCGGTGCGTGCAGGGACAACGCCAGGGAGACGTCGATGTGCTTGGACAGCTCATCGATCATCGGCACTACGCCTGAGGTCGACAGGGTCACGCGGCGCTTGGAAATGCCGTAGCCCAGGTCGTCCATCATCAGGTGCATGGCGGCGATGACGTTGTCGAAGTTCAGCAGCGGCTCACCCATGCCCATCATCACCACGTTGGTGATGGCACGGTCGACGGTTGCCGGGACGCTGCCAAAGGATTTGTTGGCAATCCACACCTGGCCGATGACTTCGGCGGCGGTGAGGTTGCTGTTGAAGCCTTGCTTGCCGGTGGAGCAGAAACTGCAATCCAGGGCACAGCCTGCCTGGGACGAAACGCACAAGGTGCCGCGTTTGCCCTGGGGAATGTACACGGTCTCGACGCAGCTGCCGGACGCCACGCGCACCACCCACTTACGGGTGCCGTCGCTGGAGATGTCCTCGCTGACCACTTCCGGACCACGGACCTCAGCAACAGCCTTGAGCTTTTCGCGCAAGGCCTTGCTGACGTTCGTCATGGCGTCGAAATCATCGACGCCAAAGTGGTGAATCCATTTCATTACCTGACCGGCACGGAAACGCTTCTCCCCGATTGAGTCGAAGAATTTTTCCATTTCCTGTTGAGTCAGACCCAGCAGGTTAGTTTTTACAGTCGATGTAGTCATGGATTCACCTTCACTCTTAAGCCAATGCTTAGCGAGTGGTTACTTCAGTAGCTGCGAAGAAGTACGAGATTTCGCGAGCGGCAGCGGCTTCGGAGTCCGAACCGTGTACGGCGTTGGCGTCGATCGAGTCAGCGAAGTCAGCACGGATGGTGCCAGCAGCAGCTTCTTTAGGGTTGGTAGCGCCCATCAGCTCACGGTTCAGAGCGATAGCGTTTTCGCCTTCCAGAACCTGAACAACAACTGGACCGGAGATCATGAAAGCAACCAGGTCGTTGAAGAAACCACGAGCGCTGTGCTCAGCGTAGAAGCCTTCGGCTTCGGCTTTGGACAGTTGCTTCAGTTTCGAAGCTACAACGCGCAGGCCAGCTTTTTCGAAACGAGTGGTGATCTCGCCGATCACGTTTTTAGCAACGGCGTCAGGCTTGATGATGGAGAAAGTACGTTGAACAGCCATGGTGTAACTCCAGAAACGGTAATTTGCGAAAAATTAAACCCGCGAATTATACGCGGGTTCTTGGGTATTGCCTAACCTGCAGCGTGGCTCAGTCGCGTTCTTCGATCCAGTGGGCCTGAATGGCCTCCAGGATCTTTTCGCCACAATGCTCAGGCAAATCGTCGAACTCGGGCAATTCCATCACCCATTTGCGCAGATCGACGAAGTTGACCGACAAAGGGTCAACATCGGGCTTGCTTTCAGCCAGCTGGATCGCGATCTCCAGCACATCAGTCCACTTGAGTTTCATGACAATTCCTTGAATCAGTGCGGTGCTTCGGCTGCGTGGTTGAGCGAGTACTTCGGAATTTCGACGGTCAGGTCTTCGGTGCCGACCTTGGCCTGACAGCCCAGGCGCGATTCGCGCTCAAGGCCCCAAGCCTTGTCAAGGTAGTCTTCTTCCAGCTCGTCAGCCTCTTCCAGCGAGTCGAAACCCTCGCGGATGATGCAGTGACAGGTGGTGCAGGCGCAGACGCCGCCACAGGCACTTTCCATCTCGATATGGTGTTCGTGGGCCAGTTCGAGGATGGAAATACCTGTCTCAGCCTCCACGACCATGCCTTCCGGGCAAAACTTTTCGTGTGGCAGAAAAATGACCTGCGGCATCGTTATTCCTCAATCTCATTCAGGTTGCGCCCCGACAGCGCGGCTTTCACGGTCAAGTCCATGCGACGGGCGGCAAAAGCGTCGGTTACTTGCGACAGACGCTTGGTCTGCTGCTCGATGGCAAAACCATCGGAACCTTTCATCAGTTCGGTCAGTTCCTGCATCTGCAATTCAATGACCATGCGCTCTTCGGCATCGAGCAGGCGGTCGCCGTCGGCTTCCAGGGCGCCCTGCACCGCTTCAATCAAGCGCTGGGCATCGACCTGCTGCTCGCGCAATACGCGGGCAACCTTGTCGTCATTGGCGTGCTGGAACGAATCCTTGAGCATCTTGGCGATTTCGCCGTCGGTCAGGCCGTAGGACGGCTTGACCTGGATGCTGGCTTCGACGCCCGAACCCAATTCGCGAGCGGAAACACTGAGCAAGCCGTCGGCATCGACCTGGAAGGTCACGCGAATCTTCGCCGCGCCGGCCACCATCGCCGGAATACCGCGCAATTCGAAGCGTGCCAGGGAGCGGCAGTCGCTGATCAGCTCGCGCTCGCCCTGCAACACGTGGATCGCCATGGCCGACTGGCCATCTTTGTAGGTGGTGAAGTCCTGGGCGCGAGCGACGGGGATGGTGGTGTTGCGTGGAATCACCTTCTCCATCAGGCCGCCCATGGTTTCCAGGCCCAGGGACAACGGAATCACGTCCAGCAGCAGCAATTCATCGCCATCGCGCTTGTTACCGGCCAGGGTATCGGCCTGGATCGCGGCACCGATGGCCACCACTTGATCCGGGTCGATTTCAGTCAGTGGCTGACGCCCAAAGGCCTCAGCGACGGCTTCGCGAACGCGCGGCACGCGAGTCGAGCCGCCGACCATGACCACCGCATGCACGTCTTCCAGCTCTACACCGGAATCACGCACCGCACGGCGACAGGCTTTCAAGCTGCGCGCGACCATCGGCTCGATCAAGGCATCAAAGGCTTCGCGGGTCAGCTCGGCTTTCCAGTCGCCATGTGCCACTTCGACCGACGAGGCGTTGGTCAGGGCTTCTTTGGCAGCACAGGCCGTTTGCAGCAGTTGACGCTGCGCACCCGGATCGAGATTGGCGGACAGGCCGGCGCTCTCGATGATCCAGCCAGCGATCGCGTGGTCGAAGTCATCACCGCCCAGGGCGCTGTCGCCGCCGGTAGCCAAAACTTCGAACACACCGCCGGTCAGGCGCAGAATCGAAATATCGAAGGTGCCACCGCCCAGGTCATAAATCGCCACCAGGCCTTCGGCATGCTGATCCAGACCGTAAGCCACCGCCGCGGCAGTCGGCTCGTTGAGCAAGCGCAGCACGTTCAGGCCGGCCAGCTTGGCCGCGTCCTTGGTGGCCTGGCGCTGGGCGTCGTCGAAATAGGCCGGAACGGTGATCACCGCCCCTACCAGCTCACCGCCCAGGGTCGCTTCAGCGCGCTGGCGCAGGACCTTGAGGATGTCGGCAGACACTTCGACCGGGCTTTTCGGGCCCTGGACCGTGTCGATGAACGGCATGTGCGACTCGCCGCCGACAAAGCGGTATGGCAGTTGATCGCCCAACTGCTTGACGTCGGCCAGACCGCGACCCATCAAGCGCTTGACCGACAGCACGGTGTTCAAGGGATCGGTGGCGGCAGCCAGCTTGGCGGATTCGCCAACCTCGACGCGATCAGCGTGATAGCGCACGGCAGACGGCAGGATGACCTGCCCTTGCGCGTCAGCCAGAGGCTCGGAAAGACCACTGCGCAACGCAGCGACCAGCGAATTGGTAGTGCCCAAGTCGATCCCCACAGCCAGGCGACGCTGGTGCGGTTGAGGACTTTGGCCGGGTTCGGCGATCTGCAGTAGGGCCATCGTTATCAGGACTTATCTGTATATCAGGCGTGCGACCGGAGCGGCACTGGGTTAATCGTCGAGGCGCTCTTCTAACTGGCGCACTTCGTAGGTCAGCTTGTCGAGGAACTGCATGCGCCGCATCAGGCGTTCGGCCTGTTCACGTTGCGCTGCATCATTCCAGCAGGCTGCGAAACTGTCGTTCAGTTTTTCCTGGGCCACTTTCAGGCGGCGCTTGAAGACGGCAACGCCATTGAGGTCGGCGCTGTCCTGCAGGTCTTCGAGCTCTTCGCGCAACTCCATCTGTTGCAGAAGAAACTCCGGATCATGCACCGTGACCTCCAGCGGCAACTCGCCACCATTCAAGGCGAGCAGGTATCGCGCGCGCTTGGGTGGACTCTTGAGCGTCTGGTAGGCCTCGTTGAGGCTCGCGGATTGCTCTAGCGCCAGCCGCTGCTCCCGCTCGGAAGCGTCGGCAAAGCGGTCTGGGTGTACACTGCGCGCCAACTCACGGTAGCGCGTAGCCAGCTGGTCGAGATCCAGGTTGAAGCTCGGTTGCAGCTCGAATAAAGCGAAATGACAAGGAGTACCCACGACAAGCCTCAGATGTTGAAGCTTTCGCCGCAGCCACATTCACCGCGTACGTTGGGGTTGTTGAACTTAAAGCCTTCGTTCAACCCTTCCTTGACGAAATCGAGCTCGGTGCCGTCCAGGTAGGCCAGGCTTTTCGGGTCGATGATCACTTTCTCGCCGTGACTCTCGAACACCTGGTCCTCTGCAACCACCTCGTCGACAAACTCCAGCACGTAGGCAAGGCCGGAGCAGCCCGTGGTGCGAACACCCAGGCGAATCCCCTCACCTTTGCCGCGCCCGTCAAGGGAGCGTCGCACGTGTCGAGCAGCCGCTTCTGTCATGCTGATAGCCATCGGTGACTCCTTACTCGTCGCCAAAAACTGAAAGTCAGATCAAGCCTTTCTTCTGCTTGTAATCGCGAACAGCCGCCTTGATGGCGTCTTCGGCGAGTACCGAGCAGTGAATTTTCACTGGCGGCAGGGCCAGCTCTTCAGCCAGCTGGGTGTTCTTGATGGTTTCCGCTTCGTCCAGGGTCTTGCCCTTCATCCACTCGGTGGCGAGGGAGCTGGAGGCGATCGCCGAACCGCAGCCGTAGGTCTTGAACTTGGCATCTTCGATAATGCCGGCGTCGTTGACCTTGATCTGCAGGCGCATCACGTCGCCGCACGCCGGAGCGCCGACCATGCCGGTGCCGACATCAGGATCTTCCGCGTCCATCTTGCCGACGTTGCGCGGGTTTTCGTAGTGGTCGATGACCTTTTCGCTGTAAGCCATGATTCTCAATCCTCACTCATCAGGGCCGCTCTTGAGACCCTGTAGCTGCGCTTGCGTCAGTCGCCGCGTCGCTACAGGAGCTGTATCCGGCGGCTTCTTTGTTTAGTGTGCCGCCCACTCGATCTTCGAGATATCGACGCCGTCTTTGTACATGTCCCACAGCGGCGACAAAGCGCGCAGCTTGGTAACGGCCTCGCAGACTTTCTGCGCGGCATAATCGATTTCTTCTTCGGTGGTGAAACGGCCGAAGGTGAAGCGGATCGAGCTGTGTGCCAGTTCGTCGTTGCGGCCCAGGGCGCGCAGTACGTACGAAGGCTCAAGCGACGCCGAGGTGCAGGCCGAACCGGACGAAACCGCCAGGTCCTTGAGCGCCATGATCAGCGACTCGCCTTCAACGTAGTTGAAGCTCAGGTTCAGGTTGTGCGGTACGCGGGCAGTCAGGCTGCCGTTGACGTACAACTCTTCCAGGTGCTCGACCTGCTTGTAGAAACGGTCGCTCAAGGCCTTGATACGCACGTTCTCGGCAGCCATGTCTTCCTTGGCCACACGGAACGCTTCGCCCATGCCGACGATCTGGTGGGTCGCCAGGGTGCCCGAACGCATGCCGCGCTCGTGACCGCCGCCGTGCATGGTCGCTTCGATGCGAACACGCGGCTTGCGGCTGACGTACAGGGCGCCGATGCCTTTAGGACCGTAGGTCTTGTGGGCGGAGAACGACATCATGTCGACTTTCAGCTTCTGCAGGTCGATTTCGACCTTGCCAGTGGACTGGGCGGCGTCGACGTGGAACAGGATGCCCTTGGAACGGAGCAGTTCGCCGATCGCTGCGATGTCGTTGATGGTGCCGATTTCGTTGTTCACGTGCATCACCGACACAAGGATGGTGTCGTCGCGCAGTTCGGCTTCGATCATCTCAGGCGTAACCAGGCCGTCGGTGCGAGGCTCGATGTAGGTCACTTCGAAACCTTCACGCTCCAGTTGGCGCATGGTGTCCAGGACAGCCTTGTGCTCGATCTTGGTGGTGATCAGGTGCTTGCCTTTGGTGGCATAGAAATGTGCCGCACCCTTGATTGCCAGGTTGTCGGATTCGGTGGCACCGGAAGTCCAGACGATTTCGCGCGGGTCGGCGTTGACCAGGTCGGCCACCTGACGACGGGCGTTTTCGACGGATTCTTCGGCTTTCCAGCCAAACACGTGGGAACGGGACGCCGGGTTACCGAAGTTTCCGTCGACCAGCAGGCATTCACTCATCTTTTGCGCGACACGCGGATCAACCGGGGTAGTCGCAGAGTAATCAAGGTAAATCGGCAATTTCATGGACTATCTCCTAAATCAGGCTGGCTGGCGTGCCGCTAGCTCTCTGGCTGTCATTCGACGGCGGACGCTTCAATCTTGTCCAGGCGTGGCGCCTTGCTGTTGCAACGGCGTTGATCCTGACGCTGGGCTACTTCTTGCACCTCACGGCGAGTCACAAGGTCAGCCAAGCTGATACCGCTCAGAAATTCGTGAATCTGCAGGCTCAGATCGCACCACAAGTGGTGGGTCAGGCAGGTGTCACCTTGATGGCAATCACCCTGGCCCTGGCATTTGGTTGCATCGACCGATTCGTTCACCGCATCGATCACCTGGGCGACCTGGATACCTTGCATGTCGCGTGACAGCTGGTAGCCACCGCCTGGACCGCGAACGCTGGAGACCAGATTGCTGCGGCGCAATTTGGCAAACAGCTGCTCGAGGTAGGACAGGGAGATGCCTTGGCGCTCGGAGATATCGGCCAGGGACACGGGCCCGTGCTGCGCGTGCAACGCCAGGTCGAGCATGGCGGTCACGGCGTATCGGCCTTTTGTAGTCAGTCGCATGGACAATTACCACGGAGTTCGGAATGAGGCGAGTATGCAATTCCCGAGTATTTAAGTCAACTATAAGACCTAGTACTTTAGTCAGGTTTACCCGCAAAAGAGCGGCCGCATCATAGCAAAGGCTGGGGCCAAACAGCCAGCAGTACCGAGTTATCGTTCATCGCGGGCAAGCCCGCTCCCACAAGGTTTCGGGTGAAGCACAAATTGTGTGGATACCGAAAATCCCTGTGGGAGCGGGCTTGCCCGCGATGAAGTCGACTCGGTCTAGCTGGCCTGGCTTTGGTCCTTGTCCTTCACACAGGCGAAGTCTTCTTCGCGCAGCTCAGGCAGGTCCTTGGCACAGTAATTACTGCCCAGATCCTTCAACGCCCCGCACACCCCCTCCAGGCGCCCATCGACCGCCTGCAGGTGGTCGAGCAACTGGTTGATGGCACGCGCCACCGGGTCCGGCATGTCTTCCGTCACACCATAGGCATCGAAGCCGATTTTCTCGGCCATGGCCTTGCGCTTGGCGTCCAGTTCCTGGTCAGGCTTGACGATGATCCGCCCCGGGATGCCCACCACAGTGGCGCCCGGTGGCACTTCCTTGGTCACAACGGCATTGGAGCCCACCTTGGCGCCGGCGCCAACAGTGAACGGACCGAGCACCTTCGCTCCCGCCCCGACCACCACGCCATCACCCAGGGTCGGGTGACGCTTGCCCTTGTTCCAGCTGGTGCCGCCCAGGGTCACACCCTGGTAAATGGTCACGTCGTCGCCGATTTCAGCCGTTTCACCAATGACGATGCCCATGCCATGGTCAATGAAGAAACGCCGACCGACCTTGGCCCCCGGATGGATCTCGATCCCGGTCAACCAGCGACCGAAGTTCGACACCAGCCGCGCCAGCCACTTCAGGTCCGCGCGCCATAGCATTGCCGACAAACGGTGAATCCAGATGGCATGCATGCCGGGGTAGCAGGTCAGGACTTCAAAAGCGTTACGCGCCGCCGGGTCTCGATGGAATACGCTCTGGATATCTTCACGCAAACGCTCAAACATCATTAATCCTTCCGCTTAAGAAGCTCACCACGGGCCGCTTTCTGGGTTTCCGTGAGGATGCCACGCAAAATATTCATTTCCGCCCGGCTGACCGAGCTGCGTCCGTACAACCGGCGCAGGCGCGCCATCAAGTGCCGTGGCTTTTCCGGGTCGAGGAATTCGATGGCCACCAGGGTCTGTTCCAGGTGCTCATAGAATCGCTCCAGCTCATCCATGGTCGCCAGCTCAGCGCTTTTGACCGACGCCACTTCTTCCTTCTCGACCTTGGTTGGCTGGCCTTGGGCGGCCAGCCAGGCCATGCGCACTTCATAACTCAACACCTGCACCGCCGCCCCAAGGTTCAGCGAACTGAACTCAGGGTCTGATGGAATGTGCACGTGATAGTGACATCGCTGCAGCTCGTCATTGGTCAGGCCGGAATCTTCACGACCGAACACCAGGGCGATCTCGGCGCCCTGCCCGGCTTCCTCGACCACTTTGGTCCCGCATTCGCGCGGATCCAGCAGTGGCCAGGGAATGCGCCGGTCGCGGGCACTGGTGCCCAGCACCAGATTGCAACCGACCAGGGCATCTTCCAAGGTGGCGACGACTTGCGCCTTTTCAAGGATGTCACCGGCACCGGAAGCACGGGCATCGGCCTCGTGGTGCGGGAACAGGCGTGGTTCGACCAGCACCAGGCGCGACAGCCCCATGTTTTTCATGGCGCGCGCGGTCCCGCCGATATTGCCCGGATGGCTGGTATTGACCAGGACGACACGAATGTTTTGCAGCAAGGGAGGCGCTCTCGAACACATTATCGGGAGCAGAATCTTACAGCGCTCACTACCGTTAAGCCATGAAAGCGAACGTCGTCCTTCTCCTGTAGAAACTTTCTGATAGAATGCCCGGCTTTCTTTAACAACCTTAGGTGACACATCCATGCAGCCCATGCTGAATATCGCGCTGCGCGCCGCCCGCAGCGCCAGTGAATTGATCTTCCGCTCCATCGAGCGCCTGGATACCATCAAGGTCGACGAAAAAGACGCCAAGGATTACGTATCCGAGGTGGACCGCGCCGCTGAACAGAAAATCATCGACGCGCTGCGCAAGGCGTACCCGAACCACTCGATCCTGGGTGAAGAGACCGGCATGCACGCCGGTTCCGGCATCGAAGGCGAAGAGTACCTGTGGATCATCGATCCGCTGGACGGCACCACCAACTTCCTGCGCGGCATTCCTCACTTTGCTGTCAGCATCGCCTGCAAATACCGCGGTCGCCTGGAACACGCTGTTGTCCTGGACCCGGTTCGCCAGGAAGAATTCACCGCCAGCCGTGGTCGCGGCGCCCAACTGAACGGTCGTCGCCTGCGCGTCAGCGGTCGCACCAGCCTGGACGGCGCCCTGCTGGGTACCGGCTTCCCGTTCCGTGACGACCAGATGGACAACCTCGACAACTACCTGGGCATGTTCCGCGCCCTGGTGGGCCAGACTGCCGGCATCCGCCGCGCTGGCTCGGCGAGCCTGGACCTGGCCTACGTGGCTGCCGGCCGTTTCGACGCCTTCTGGGAGTCGGGCCTGTCCGAGTGGGACATGGCGGCAGGCGCCCTGCTGATCCAGGAAGCTGGCGGCCTGGTGAGCGACTTCACCGGCGGTCACGACTTCCTTGAAAAAGGCCACGTCGTTGCCGGCAACACCAAGTGCTTCAAGGCAGTCCTGACGGCCATCCAGCCGCACCTGCCAGCCTCGCTGAAGCGCTAAGCCCCCAAGCGACAGAAAAAGCACCCTTCGAGGTGCTTTTTTTATGCCTGGAATTCACCGCAGCCCCCTGTAGGAGTGAGCCTGCTCGCGATAGCGGTGTATCAGCCAGCATTTATTTTGAATGAAAGACCGCTATCGCGAGCAGGCTCACTCCTACAAGGGGTTTGCGGTGACGCTTGAATCGTGCGCACAAAAAAGCACCCCGCAGGGTGCTTCTTTTTGAATCTGGCTTCAGCGGATCAATGCGCCTGCTGATTCTCCGTCAAGATCAACTTGCCCTCTTTATCCACAGGGATCTGGTTCCCCGGATCGCGATCCATCCGCACCTTGCCTTCCTTGCCATCCAGCGAATAACGCACGTCGTAACCGACCACCTTGTCACTGATGTCATTCACCGTATTACAACGGGTCTGGGTCGTGGTGTAGGTGTCACGCTCCTGCATGCCTTCCTGAACCTTGTTACCGGCATAACCACCACCGACAGCGCCTGCAACCGTGGCAATCTTCTTGCCGGTGCCGCCGCCAATCTGGTTACCCAGCAAACCACCCGCCAGCGCACCTACCACGGTACCGGCGATCTGGTGTTGATCTTTGACCGGCGCTTGCCGGGTGACCGCTACATCCTTGCACACTTCACGTGGAGTCTTGATTTGTGTCTTGATCGGTTCAACGGCGAGCACTTGCGCATACTCAGGGCCGTTATCTTTAACCAGGCTGTAGGTGGCCACAGCACCGCCGGCAGTCACACCGACAGCACCCAGTACAGCACCAACCAGCATCGACTTGTTCACATGAACCTCCTTACCATCACAGGCGGGATTAACCGCGCTTCTCCTAGCCTTGGAGCATAAAAAAAGGCGCGAGTTCAACTCGCGCCTTTTTTGACTACATCGCTGAGGGAAGCCTCCTTCAAGGACGGTCGTCGACTTCCTTCTCGGTGTTGGCCGCAGGAATCAGGTCTTCGGAGCTCAGGTTCAGCCAGATCAGCACCACGTTGGCGATGTAGATCGACGAGTAGGTACCCGCCAGAACACCGATGAACAGGGCGATGGAGAAGCCGAACAGGTTGTCGCCACCGAAGAACAACAGGGCCGCGATCGCCAGCAAGGTGGAGATCGAGGTGGCCATGGTGCGCAGCAGGGTTTGCGTGGTCGAGATGTTGATGTTCTCGATCAGGCTGGCCTTGCGCAGTACACGGAAGTTCTCACGAACCCGGTCGAATACCACGATGGTGTCGTTGAGCGAGTAACCGATGATCGCCAGCACCGCCGCCAGCACCGTCAGGTCGAAGGTGATCTGGAAGAACGACAGGATACCGATGGTCACGATCACGTCGTGGATCAGGGAAACGATCGCACCGACCGCAAACTTCCACTGAAAGCGGAACGCCAGGTAGATCAGGATGCCGCCCAGCGCCATCAGCATGCCGAGGCCGCCCTGGTCGCGCAGTTCTTCACCCACCTGCGGGCCGACGAACTCGACGCGCTTGACCGTCGCCGGGTTTTCGCCGCCGACTTTCTGCAGCGCTTCAGCCACCTGGTGACCCAGTTGCGGGTCTTCACCAGGCATACGCACCAGCAGATCGGTAGTAGCACCGAAGTTCTGCACGATGGCTTCGTGATAACCGGCGGTAACCAGTTGCTCACGCACCTTGGTGACATCGGCCGGACGCTCGTAGGTCAGCTCGATGAGCGTACCGCCGGTGAAGTCCAGGCCCCAGTTCATGCCCTTGGTGGCGACGCTGAACAAGGCCAGCACGGTAAGGAACAATGTGACGCCGAACGCAAAGTTGCGAACGCCCATGAAGTTGATTGTACGTAACATGGCAGCCCCTTAAATCCACAACTTCTTGAAGTCACGTCCGCCGAAGATCAGGTTGACCATCGCGCGGGTCACCATGATGGCCGTGAACATCGAGGTAAAGATCCCGAGGGACATGGTCACTGCGAAGCCCTTGACCGGGCCGGTGCCCATGGCAAACAGGATGCCGCCGACCAGCAACGTGGTCAGGTTGGCGTCGAGAATCGCGGTGAATGCCCGGCCGAAGCCTTCGTTGATTGCGCGCTGCACGGTCATGCCGGCGGCGATCTCTTCACGAATCCGCGAGAAGATCAGCACGTTGGCGTCGACCGCCATGCCCATCGTCAACACGATACCGGCGATACCCGGCAGGGTCAGCGTTGCCCCCAGCAGCGACATCAGGGCCAGCAGCATCACCATGTTCACCGCCAGTGCGACGGTGGCGATGATGCCGAAGAAGCGGTAGATGGCGATGATGAACAGCGAGACGAACAGCATGCCCCACAACGAAGCATCGATACCCTTGGTGATGTTGTCCGCACCCAGGCTCGGGCCGATAGTGCGTTCTTCAGCAAAGTACATCGGTGCAGCCAGGCCACCGGCACGCAGCAGCAGCGCCAGTTCGGACGACTCGCCCTGGCCGTTGAGGCCGGTGATACGGAATTGCGCACCCAGCGGCGACTGGATGGTCGCCAGGCTGATGATTTTCTTCTCTTCCTTGAACGACTGCACCGCCACGTCTTTCTCGACGCCATCAACCACTTGCTTGGTGTAAGTGGTGACTGGACGCTGCTCAATGAAGATCACCGCCATGCTGCGGCCGACGTTCGAACGGGTCGCGCGGCTCATCAGCTCGCCACCATGACCATCCAGGCGGATGTTCACTTCAGGCGTACCGTGCTCGCCGAAACCAGCCTTGGCGTCAGTCACCTGGTCACCGGTGATGATCAGGCCACGCTCGATCAGCGCAGGAGGACGCTTGCCCTCACGGAACTCGAAGGACTCGGAAGTGGCTTTCGAAGCACCCGGCTCAGCCGCCAGGCGGAATTCCAGGTTGGCCGTCTTGCCGAGGATACGCTTGGCTTCGGCGGTGTCCTGCACGCCCGGCAGCTCAACCACGATGCGGTTGGCGCCCTGACGTTGGACGATAGGTTCGGCAACACCCAGCTCGTTGACGCGGTTACGTACCGTGGTCAAGTTCTGCTTGATGGAGTATTCGCGGATTTCCGCCAGCTTGGCCGGGGTCATCGCCAGACGCAGCACCGGTTGGCCATTGAGGTCGGCCGGAACAATGTCGAAATCGTTGAAGTTCTTGCGGATGATCGTACGGGCCTGTTCGCGGGACGCTTCATCACTGAAACCCAGCTGAATGGCGCCGTTAAGTTGCGGCAGGCTGCGATAGCGCAGTTTCTCTTTACGCAACAGGCTCTTTACATCGCCTTCGTACACTTTCAAGCGTGCGTCCAGGGCTTTGTCCATGTCCACTTCCAGCAGGAAGTGCACACCACCGGACAAGTCCAGGCCCAGCTTCATCGGGTGCGCGCCCAGGCTGCGCAGCCATTGCGGGGTGGTTTGCGCCAGGTTCAGTGCAACGACGTAGTCATCACCCAATGCCTTGCGCACGACGTCTTTGGCCGGCAGCTGGTCTTCAGCCTTGGTCAGGCGAATCAAGCCGCCCTTGCCGTTGGCAGCCAGGGTGGCAGCCTTGACGTTGATCCCGGATTCCTTGAGCGCAGCGCTCACACGGTCCAGATCAGCCTGATTGACCTGCAGTGCAGTGCTTGCACCGCTGACCTGAATGGCCGGGTCATCAGGATAAAGATTGGGAGCGGAATAAATCAGACCGATCGCCAGCACCGCCAGGATCAGAATGTATTTCCACAGAGGGTATTTGTTCAGCATCACGCCGCCCGCTTATGACGCGGGGCGCCTTGCGCGCCCCGTCGATTGAGTAGAAGTTGAAACTTAGATCGCTTTGAGCGTGCCTTTTGGCAGCGTGGCGGCGATGGCGCCCTTCTGGAACTTCATTTCGACGGTGTCGGAAACTTCCAGGACCACGAAATCGTCGGCCACTTTGGTGATCTTGCCGGCGATGCCGCCGGTGGTCACGACTTCGTCGCCTTTCTGCAGGCTGCTCAGCAGGTTTTTCTGCTCTTTGGCGCGCTTGGCCTGTGGACGCCAGATCATCAGGTAGAAGATGACCAGGAAGCCGACCAGGAAAATCCACTCAAAGCCGCCGCCCATCGGGGCTGCAGCAGGTGCTGCAGCGTCTGCCATGGCATTAGAGATAAAAAAGCTCATTTAGCACTCCAGTTGCAAATGTTGAATCTTGGGGTCAGAAAACTCAGTCCAAAGGCGGAACGGGTAGCCCGCGTTTGGCGTAGAAGGCATCGACAAAGGCGGCCAATGTACCCTGTTGAATAGCCTCGCGCAAACCAGCCATAAGCACTTGATAATGACGCAAGTTATGGATGGTATTGAGCATGCTCCCCAGCATTTCGCCGCACTTGTCCAGGTGATGCAGATAAGCGCGGGAGAAGTTCTGGCAGGTATAGCAATCGCAGGTCGGATCCAGCGGCGAATCATCATGGCGATGGAACGCGTTACGGATCTTGATCACGCCGGTATCGATGAACAGATGCCCATTGCGGGCATTACGGGTTGGCATCACGCAATCGAACATGTCCACACCGCGGCGCACACCCTCCACCAGATCTTCCGGTTTGCCAACGCCCATAAGGTAACGAGGTTTGTCAGCCGGCATCTGGGCTGGCAGATAATCCAGCACCTTGATCATTTCATGCTTGGGCTCGCCCACCGACAGACCGCCGATGGCCAGGCCGTCGAAGCCGATCTTGTCGAGGCCTTCCAGGGAGCGCATGCGCAAATCCTGGTGCATGCCGCCCTGAACGATACCGAACAGCGCCGCCGTGTTGTCGGCATGGGCGTTTTTCGAGCGCTGGGCCCAACGCAGCGACAACTCCATGGACACGCGAGCGACGTCTTCGTCGGCCGGGTACGGCGTGCATTCGTCGAAAATCATCACGATGTCCGAGCCCAGGTCGCGCTGGACCTGCATCGACTCTTCCGGGCCCATGAACACCTTGGCGCCGTCGACCGGGGAGGCGAAAGTCACGCCCTCCTCCTTGATCTTGCGCATGGCGCCCAGGCTGAACACCTGGAAACCACCGGAGTCGGTCAAAATCGGGCCTTTCCACTGCATGAAATCGTGCAGGTCGCCGTGCTTCTTGATCACTTCCATGCCCGGGCGCAGCCACAGGTGGAAGGTGTTGCCCAGAATGATTTCAGCGCCAGTGGCCTCGATATCCCGCGGCAACATGCCCTTGACCGTGCCGTAGGTGCCCACCGGCATGAAAGCCGGGGTCTCGACGGTACCGCGCGGGAAGGTCAAACGACCGCGACGAGCCTTGCCGTCAGTAGCAAGTAACTCAAACGACATACGACATTGGCGACTCATTCTTTGTCCTCAGGGCCACGTGGTGCGGGGTTACGGGTGATAAACATCGCATCACCGTAGCTGAAAAAGCGGTATTCGTTGTCGACGGCGGCCTTATAGGCGGCCATGGTTTCCGGATAACCGGCAAACGCCGAGACCAGCATCAACAACGTGGATTCAGGCAAATGGAAATTGGTGACCAGGGCATCGACCACATGAAACGGCCGGCCCGGGTAGATGAAAATGTCGGTGTCGCCGCTGAACGGCTTGAGCACGCCATCGCGGGCAGCGCTTTCCAGGGAACGCACACTGGTGGTCCCCACCGCCACCACACGACCGCCGCGCGCACGACAGGCGGCAACCGCATCCACCACGTCCTGGCCGACTTCCAGCCATTCGCTGTGCATGTGGTGGTCTTCGATCTTCTCGACCCGCACCGGCTGGAACGTGCCAGCACCCACGTGCAAGGTCACGAACGCCGTCTCGACGCCCTTGGCGGCAATCGCCTCCATCAGCACCTGATCGAAATGCAGCCCCGCCGTCGGCGCCGCCACCGCGCCCAAACGCTCGGCGTAGACGGTCTGGTAACGCTCGCGGTCCGCGCCTTCGTCCGGGCGGTCTATATAAGGAGGCAGCGGCATGTGCCCAACGCGGTCGAGCAGCGGCAACACCTCTTCGGCAAAGCCCAGCTCGAACAACGCATCGTGGCGCGCCAGCATCTCAGCCTCGCCACCGCCGTCGATCAAAATCTTCGACCCAGGCTTGGGCGACTTGCTGGAACGCACATGGGCCAGCACGCGATGACTGTCCAGCACCCGCTCCACCAGGATTTCCAGCTTGCCGCCGGAAGCCTTCTGGCCAAACAGCCGCGCCGGGATCACCCGGGTATTGTTGAACACCATCAAATCGCCAGGGCGCAAATGCTCCAGCAAATCAGTGAATTGACGGTGTGCCAGGGCGCCGCTGACCCCATCCAGGGTCAACAGGCGACTACCGCGACGCTCGGCCAAAGGGTGGCGGGCGATCAGCGAATCAGGAAGCTCGAAAGTAAAGTCAGCAACGCGCATGATGGGGTTCGTCTAGCAGGGCCGGGAAGTCTAGCGGAAATATCAAAAATTCTCCATGTACCTGATTGACCGACGGTTATCTCATCTCTATACTCCGCGGCCATTGCCCTGATGGCGGAATTGGTAGACGCGGCGGATTCAAAATCCGTTTTCGAAAGGAGTGGGAGTTCGAGTCTCCCTCGGGGCACCAAAATTAAGAAAGGTCTTGCTTAGCAAGGCCTTTTTTTTCGCCTGTCAAAAAGTGACCGGTACGCCGCCGACCTGTAGGAGTCGGCTTGCCGGCGAAGCTTTTGACCCTCCTCCTCCACACCACCCGCACCGCCGGAACATTTCACAAGGACTCCCCCCATGGAATCGCACCTGGAAACCGTCGCCCTCTTCTCCCTCAAGCTGGCTTACGAGTCGGAAGGTTCAAGCCCGATTTTGCGGGATGATTTGGTGATGGGGGATTACCAGCGGGATGTGTTTGAGTTGCTGGTGCGGCGGGGGGATGTTGAGGGGATTCAGGTGAAGGTGGGTGAGTGCGTGGGGTTGGCGTTGGAGGCTGTTGGGGGTGTGGATAAGCCGTTGGGGCGGGAGTTGCGGAGGTTGGCGGGGGAATTTGCCAGCACTCAGACGATGGTGCAGCTTGATGCCCCGCTTGTTGCGCTCAAGGATTACCTGAAAGAGATTCAATGAATGACTGCGTGCGACCTAAAAACGGGAATGCCCGTAGCAGGGCCAAAGCTGGTCGCCATGTGTTCATCCAATAATAAATCCGTCCCCTTTTCCCTTCCGACTCCGTGTTTCCCTCATGAAAATTCCTTAACCCCTGATGAACAACCTAAACAGTTCATTAGGGAGTAATGATTTTGGTGGGGTTGGCTTACGCAGATGAAGTTGTGACTACGGCAGACCGGGTATGCCGCGCGAGTACCTCGGCACTGTCCCGCGGGGTTCCCTGAATAGACTCCTCCAGGTCACAGACTGCCATGTCTAGATAGCGTTTTACCCACCCCCTCTCATAGGCCGTGCTGTGAATGCCGTCCAAAACCATCCCATAGATGAAAAGCGCGACGATGCACAGCATCACAAATACCCAGCCCTTGCCCAACGTAAAGAATGTTGTAGCTTTGATGACCTCGGCGCAAAGGGCAATCATAAAGGCAATGAGCGAGGCAAAACCCAGGTTCTGCGACAGCGCTGGGCGTGCCGGTTTGCCTGTCAGGTCCGCATAGGCCGATAACTCCCGGAGCTTCGCGACCGTGTAGCCCTCATTGCGTAGCGCCTCCAGAAAAAAGGCATAGCAAAGGATATTTTCCTTTCCCAGTGAGGACTGACGGTCGATGGCATGTTCGGCGAACTGTCGCGGATAAACGATGCGAAGCGCTTTGAGGCGAGTGAAGTAGAGCGCGAGTGCCCAAGGAAGGAGGGCTATGTAGGCGTAGGGAATCAGTGCCGGGTTCTTGATGCCCAAGCCGGCGAACACAACGAGCAGTATCGTTGAAGCTGCAGTCGTCCACATGGGCCATAACCTGCGAGCATTTTCGCGTTTGAACAATAGTTTGTTAGGTTGTTTTCGACTGTACTTGTAGAGGACCTTGAGGTCAGCCCACTCTATGAGTTTCATGATCATTCCTTATCTTCAGAGTCGAGAGGGCAAAAAGGGGACGACCGCAAAATTGGATCTATTCTCATACGGTGTACGGACAATCTGCCCATTTTTCCAATTGCCCCCTTTCTCCTACTCCATTTTCCGCAGTGAACTTCACTCCAAACATTGTTAAACGAAGCCAAGTGCGCTAACTACAAAAAGCCCAAGCAATAGAACAATAAAAAATGCCCCACTCCAATGCAAAACAATTAGTTTGCGTCTGAGGTTCCCAAGAAAGCTTTGCAGGTCCTTAGCACTGGCTCCGCCATCGCGAAGATACACATTAGGCATAGTCATAACGCCCATCATTGCAGCCAGAACGAACAGCCTTCCCCAAGCACCCCCATTCTTAAATTGAGCCCTAACCATAATAGATGGGCAGTTTTTCAAGTGATCCAGCATCATATCCATTTTGGTGTAGGCCAAATGCAACGCCACACAAAGGAAAATGAGAAGACCGCTAAAACCAATTATGCTGATACACAGAAATATCTTTTGCGCGACACTCACGCTCATTTCAGGGTCTCGTAAATTATTTCGCCAGTTTTTTTCACCCGTCTTGCCGAGGGCAAACCCTACAGCCAAGCGTCCTATTGCCAATACAAATCAACATACCTAAATTTCTGAGCTTGCAGTTTAGTTCTCGGTAGCTGGCTAGCCTTAAGCCAGCCAGCCACCGATCAGACACAACATAGATCCACAGCCACATTACTTGAGCACTCCTGACTCCCACAATGAAACCAGGAACACCAAAGTGGTGAGCAACCCTATTACACTCCATTGCAAAATAATTAATTTGCGCCTAAATGGAAGTGGAAAGTTCTCGACATCTTCAGCACTGGCTATTCCGCGCTTTATAAAAAAGCGAGGGAAGGTGACAACACCGGCTATGCCACCTACCAACTGAAGTTTTCCAAATGGGCCCTTATGCTTGTTTGTATATAGCGTTATAAGCGAAGAGCTTCTTTTGAAATACGCCGACATCTCTTCGCCTTTGGTGTAGCCAAGATATAGGGTAATCCCAATCCAAATGTACAATCCGACGAGCATTACGCCGCATAAACTACCGACAACCAATTCAGCGTCCGTCATTTCGTAGACTCATAGATAACCTCCCCCATAAACTCACCGCCCTTCGCACCATAATGGCTGCCAGCATAAGAACCGACCCCAACTACGGCGACACCGCACACCAACGCCCCTACTACTCCCATTCCAATACAAAGCCCACCGACAATAGGGGCGGATAACAGGCCACCAACAGCGGCGCCACCGCCGACCCCGCCAGCAAAACTTCCCGCCTCAGTGAATTTAACCCGTTCGCAAGCCTCAGTATTCCCTGCCGTACATACATCCTGCACCTTCATGGCCGACGCACCTCCTCCGACCGCAGTGCCGACCCAACCACCGTATTTGAGGTATTTGGAAGCCCTGGCCACCCCCTCCAGATGAGTGGCATATCCCGGCATCCGCCCTACCCCGCCGGCTTCCGTCCAGCGGTGAACCAGAGTGGGAGGCGAGAGGAACATGGCACGATTCAAATTGGGGTGGTCGGGGAAGCCGATACCTTTGCGCGTCAGGCTTGTCAGGTGGATATCGAGTTGAGCGAGCAGCTTTTGGCGCTCTGCCAGAAACGTCGGTGTGCTCAGGTGACCATCGCGCAGGAATGAATGCTGATGCAACGTTTCGATTTTTTTCAGGGTGTCGCTGACGTTATCCAGATTGTTTTTGAGAACACTCGCGCCAACGCCGATTGCGATCGAGCCATGGCCCAGGAAAGTCTGGATGGCATCACGGTGCTGCACCATGAAATCCGCTTCTTCGGGACTGAGCGTTTCAATGATCTGGTTGGTCTTGGCTGCCACGTCCATGAGCAGGGCTTCTTCACGGGTGCACTGGTAGTTGTTGGGGTCGCCCAGCACGATCATCGAACCGGCTTTCACATCGCGCAGGTTGGGATTGAGCAGCTTGAATTTGCCCATCACCGCCGGGTCACGGAGGGTGAATAAGGAGACTTCAAGCTGTTCGCGGGTGGTGCTCTTGGGGACGACGTAGAAGCCTGGTTCCTGGGTTGCTGCGCTGCCCAGGGGCACTGGCTTGGGAGTGTTCGACGCAGACGCGAAACCGGCTGAACGTGGTGCTGCCGGATTGCTGGCGAGAGGTGTGGTCGGTTGGGGCGCGGCCCTTGCGGGCTGGGGCGCGGCGCTGCTGCGCGACTCATAAGTGGCGGTAAACACCGAGGGGATCAACCTGGCTCTGCACGGGCAAGTGCTGAAGCTGTCCAGCGAGCCCGCCACGATCCTGCCATGACTGTTGATGTAGGAGACGCCTCCCACGATGGTGTAGGTTTCGTCGTTTTTGCCGCAGGAAACGCGGTCGCCTTCCCGAGCATGGGCGATGCCAAACATCATGACCCGTGTGTCGGCCTCCAAAACCTGGCCACCGCAAGTGGTCTTGTCACCCAGGCGAATGAAATGTCCTTGTGCCATTGCTGATCTCCCTCTCTGCTGGCGCCCCAGATAGCGCACCACTGTTAACGATCGATAAGCCGACTCGGATTGAGTGGCTTAACGCAAAGTACGTGGACAGAGAGGAAACTCAAGATGGCCGAGAAAATCAGGAAATATCCCACAAGTCATGCAGAAAAAGGCGACAAAAATGGAGATAGAGAAAATACCCATTCGTGCTTAACTCGTAAAAAAGTTCAAAAAATGGACATTCAAAACGAAACATCCTTCGCCCCATCATCTCCTCTGCGGCAGGTCATGGCGGCTGATTCAGCATTAGTGGTGGTTGGGCTGGCGTTATCGCCAGCAGGCTGGCTCCCACAGGGGGGGCTGTGTGGTGGTTGGGATTTTGGGTTGGCCACGAGATTTTCGGGGCTTTTTTGTATTTGGGACAGAGTGAAAGGCTTCCAGTTTGTAGCGGAATAGATCAGCCCATCTGCTCCGTAGAATTACCCACAGTTCTGATGCTTCTTCCCACCTTCAATGCTTGCTATACATCCCCCATCGACAAGCCCTTCTGGCATTAGGCCAGTGGATGAACGCCCCTTGCGGCACTCATCTAGACTTAATGCATAGTCGTAGGCAGAACCGAGCACGTCGCTTTGGTGCAGTTCCATCAACAGCCGCGTGGCAAGCTGCCCTTTATGCCCAGTCGAGGTGCGGCGAAGACCGTGCCGGGCGCACAAGATGCCCGCTCAGGGTGCCCTGGCCAACGGCCTGAAAATGCCACGATACCGTGACGTGGTGTGAGTGCCGCAGCCGACACTTTCGGACGACCGACGACCTTCTGGTTTGTCCGTGACCGTGAGGATTGCTGAATGCCTGATGTTGAGTTGCACCTGCCTGTGGTCAACACCCTGTTGGAGCGCCATAAGGGCACTCCCGGCGCCCTGTTGCCGATTCTTCATGATATTCAGGAACGCATTGGTTACATCCCCGATGCGGCCGTACCCGAGATTGCCCATGCCCTCAATCTGAGTCAGGCGGAGGTTCGCGGGGTGATCAGTTTTTACCATGACTTTCGTACCTCGCCGCCGGCCCGCCATATTCTGCGGTTGTGCCGCGCCGAGTCGTGCCAGAGCCGTGGGGCCGAGCAGTTGGCCGCGCAGTTGCGTGAGCGGCTGCAACTGGATGATCACGGCAGCAGCGCCGATGGCAGCATCAGTTTGCGCCCCGTTTATTGCCTGGGGGCCTGTGCCTGTTCGCCGGCCCTGGAGCTGGATGGTCGGGTGCATGCGCGGCTCAGTGCCGAGCGCCTGGACGCGTTGCTCGATGCTTGCCGGGAGGACGCGTGATGCCGACTCTGTATCTGCCTTGTGATTCTATTGCCCGTGCCGTGGGGGCCGATGAGGTATCCACCGCGCTGATCACTCAGGCCAAAGCACTTAATCTGCCGCTGGAGCTTCAACGCACGAGCTCGCGCGGCTTGTACTGGTTGGAGCCGCTGCTGGAAGTGGACAGCCCGCAAGGTCGGATCGGTTTTGGCCCGTTGACCGCAGACGATGTGCCGTCAGTGCTCGATGCGCTGCAAAAAGACGCCAGCCATCCCCTGGCTCTGGGCCTGGTGGAAGAGCTGCCTTATCTCAAATCCCAACAACGCCTGCTGTTCGCCCGCGCCGGTATTACCCGGCCGTTGTCGCTGGACGACTACCGCGCACACGGCGGTTTCGAAGGCCTGACAAGGGCCGTCGCCATGGGTGGCGAGCAGACCGCGACGGCGGTGTTCGATTCCGGCTTGCGTGGCCGTGGCGGCGCGGCCTTCCCCGCCGGGATCAAATGGCGCACGGTGCGTGGCACCCAGGCCGCGCAGAAGTACATTGTGTGCAACGCCGACGAAGGCGACTCCGGCACTTTCGCCGACCGCATGTTGATGGAAGGCGACCCCTTTTTGCTGATCGAAGGCATGGCCATTGCCGGCATTACCGTCGGCGCCACCTTCGGCTACATCTATGTTCGCTCGGAATATCCAGACTCCGTGGCCACTCTGCGCCAGGCGCTGAACATCGCACGTGAAGCAGGTTATCTGGGCGCCAATGTCGGCGGCAGCGGCCAGGCCTTCGATATGGAAGTGCGCGTCGGTGCCGGCGCCTACATCTGCGGTGAAGAAACCGCGTTGCTGGACTCTCTGGAAGGCAAGCGTGGGATCGTCCGCGCCAAGCCGCCGATCCCCGCGTTGCAAGGCCTGTTCGGCCAGCCGACGCTGGTGCACAACGTGCTGACGTTGGCCTCGGTGCCGCTGATTCTGGCCAAGGGTGCGCAGTTCTATCGTGATTACGGCATGGGCCGTTCCCTGGGCACCATGCCCTTCCAGTTGGCGGGCAATATTCGTCACGGCGGTCTGGTGGAACGGGCCTTTGGCCTGACCCTGCGCGAGCTGGTGGAAGACTACGGCGGCGGTACCGCCAGTGGCCGGCCGCTGAAGGCCGCGCAAGTTGGCGGCCCCCTCGGTGCTTGGGTGCCGCCTTCGCAATTCGATACGCCGCTGGATTACGAGGCCTTCGCCGCCATCGGCGCGATGCTCGGTCACGGTGGTGTGGTGGTGGCGGATGACACATTGGACATGGCCCACATGGCCCGTTTTGCCATGCAGTTCTGCGCCGAGGAATCCTGCGGCAAATGCACCCCCTGCCGCATCGGTTCGACCCGGGGCGTGGAGGTGATCGACCGTCTGCTGGCCGCGCCAGATCAGGCAGCTCGTGATCAGCAGGTGATCATCCTCAAGGACCTGTGCGACACGCTGCAATACGGTTCGCTGTGCGCATTGGGCGGCATGACCTCCTATCCGGTCGCCAGTGCCCTCAAGTACTTCCCCGCCGACTTCGGTCTGCAAGCCTCGGAGGCCGAGCAATGATCACTGTATTCGATCCGAAAACCGATATCGATCTGGGCACGCCGGCCCGCGAGAGCCAGGTGCAAGTCACCCTGAACATCGACGGCCGCAGCATCAGCGTGCCCGAAGGCACCTCGGTGATGCGCGCCGCGGCGCTGCTGGGCACCACTATTCCCAAACTTTGTGCCACCGACAGCCTGGAAGCCTTTGGCTCCTGCCGCATGTGCCTGGTGGAGATCGACGGCATGCGCGGCTATCCCGCGTCCTGCACCACGCCGGTCACCGAAGGCATGAGCGTGCACACCCAGACGCCGAAGCTCGCGACCCTGCGCCGCAACGTGATGGAGCTGTACATCTCCGATCACCCGCTGGACTGCCTGACCTGCTCGGCCAACGGCAACTGCGAGCTGCAAACCGTCGCCGGCCAGGTTGGCCTGCGCGAGGTGCGTTACGGCTATGAAGGCGAGAACCATCTGGAGGACGTGAAAGACACCTCCAACCCCTACTTCGACTACGACCCGAGCAAGTGCATCGTCTGCAACCGCTGCGTGCGCGCCTGCGAAGAAACCCAGGGCACCTTTGCCCTGACCATTACCGGGCGCGGTTTTGAATCCCGTGTGGCCGCTGCCGGCGGGGATAACTTCCTCGATTCGGAATGTGTGTCCTGCGGCGCCTGTGTACAAGCCTGCCCTACCGCGACGCTGATGGAAAAAAGCGTGGTCGAGTTGGGCCAGCCGGAACGCAGCGTGATCACCACTTGCGCCTATTGCGGCGTGGGCTGCTCGTTCCGCGCCGAGATGAAAGGCGACCAACTGGTGCGCATGGTTCCGGACAAGAACGGCCAGGCCAACCACGGCCACTCCTGCGTCAAGGGGCGCTTTGCCTGGGGCTATGCAACCCACCCGGATCGCATCACCAAGCCGATGATCCGCAAGCACATCAACGACCCGTGGCAGGAGGTCAGCTGGGATGAGGCGGTGACCTACGCCGCCAGCGAATTCCGTCGATTGCAGCAAAAATACGGTCGCGACTCCATCGGTGGCATCACCTCCAGCCGCTGCACCAACGAAGAAACCTATCTGGTGCAAAAACTGGTGCGCGCCGCGTTCGGCAACAACAACGTCGACACCTGTGCGCGGGTCTGCCACTCGCCGACCGGTTATGGCCTGAAGCAAACCCTGGGCGAGTCCGCCGGCACCCAGAGTTTCGACTCGGTGATGCAGGCCGACGTGATCCTGGTGATGGGCGCCAACCCCAGCGATGCCCACCCGGTTTTCGCCTCGCAGCTCAAACGCCGCCTGCGTGAAGGCGCGCGGCTGATCGTCATCGACCCACGGCGCATTGACCTGGTGGACTCGGTGCACGCCCGCGCCGAATATCATTTGGCCCTGCGCCCCGGCACCAACGTCGCCATGCTCAACGCCTTGGCCCATGTGATCATCACCGAAGACCTGCAAGACCAGCCCTTCATCGACGCCCGTTGCGAGGGTAACGATTTCGCCCGCTGGAGCGAGTTTGTCAGCCGTGCGGAAAACTCGCCGGAAGCCCTTGCCCCTGTCTGCGGGGTAGACCCTGCCGACATCCGCGCCGCCGCTCGACTGTACGCCACCGGCGGCAACGCCGCGATCTATTACGGCCTGGGCGTCACCGAGCACAGCCAGGGCAGTACCGCGGTGATGGGCATCGCCAACCTGGCCATGGCCACCGGCAACATCGGCCGCGAAGGCGTGGGCGTGAACCCGCTGCGGGGGCAGAACAACGTTCAGGGCTCCTGCGATATGGGCTCCTTCCCTCACGAATTGCCTGGCTATCGGCACATCTCCAACGAAACGGTGCGCACGCAGTTCGAACAGGCGTGGAACGTCACCTTGCAACCGGATCCGGGCCTGCGCATTCCCAACATGTTCGAGTCGGCGCTGGCCGGCAGTTTCAAGGGCCTGTACTGCCAGGGCGAAGACATCGCCCAGAGCGACCCGAATACCCAGCACGTCACCGCGGCGCTGTCGGCCATGGAATGCGTGGTGGTGCAGGACATTTTCCTCAACGAAACCGCCAAGTTCGCCCACGTGTTCCTGCCGGGCGCTTCGTTCCTGGAAAAGGACGGCACCTTCACCAACGCCGAGCGGCGTATTTCGCGGGTACGCAAGGTCATGGATCCCCTGGGCGGCAAGGCCGACTGGGAAGGCACCGTGGCCCTGGCCAACGCCTTGGGCTATCCGATGAACTACAAACATCCATCGGAAATCATGGATGAAATCGCCAGCCTGACGCCGACCTTCACCAACGTCAGCTACGCCGAGCTGGATCGTCACGGCAGCCTGCAATGGCCGTGCAACGCCGAAGCACCGGACGGCACGCCGACCATGCACATCGAGCAGTTCGTGCGCGGCAAGGGGCGCTTCATGCTCACCGGTTATGTGCCCACCGAGGAGAAGGTCAACAGCCGTTATCCGCTGCTGCTGACCACCGGGCGCATCCTCAGCCAATACAACGTCGGCGCCCAGACCCGGCGTACCGAGAACGTCGCTTGGCACGATGAAGACCGCCTGGAAATCCACCCGACCGACGCCGAGAGCCGTGGCATCAACGAAGGCGACTGGGTCGGCATCGGCAGTCGCGCCGGGCAGACCGTGCTGCGTGCGCGGGTCACCGAACGGGTCGCGCCGGGCGTGGTGTACACCACCTTCCACTTCCCGGAATCGGGGGCCAACGTGATCACCACCGACAACTCCGACTGGGCCACCAACTGCCCGGAGTACAAGGTCACCGCCGTGGAAGTCAGCCGCGTGTACCACCCTTCGGAGTGGCAAAAACGCTTCCAGGAATTCACCGACGAACAGCACCGTTTGCTCAAGGAACGCCGTCAGGCCCGTGGCGATAAAGCGGAGGTGCGCCGATGAGTACTGAAAACCTGATCAAGATGGCCAACCAGATCGCCCAGTACTTCGCCAGCGAGCCGGACCGGCAACTGGGGGTGCTCGGTGTGCGTAATCATCTGCAGATGTACTGGACGCCGGGTATGCGCAAGGAGTTGCTGGCCTGGCAGACGGCGCATCAGGGCGCGGACTTGCACCCACTGGCGCAAGAGGCGGTCAGTGGGGCGGGCTGGGAGGCTTAGCCCGCTGGCGGAAAACCTGTAGGAGCGAGCCTGCTCGCGATAGCGGCGTATCAGCCACCGCAAATGCTGAATGTTAAGCCGCCATCGCGAGCAGGCTCGCTCCCACAGGGTTATGTATCAATTTTGAATGCGGCTTTCGTCTTTGAGGTACCGCGATAACTCATGTTGCCGCTGACAGCCAAGCAGCAGCCAAAGCAGGATCCTGGCTTTACGCGGACATAGAAATCCCGCCATCGATGCCCCCTTGCGAATCAGATCCATCTCACTGCCGTTAAAACCATAACTGGCTTGCGCGGTAGAGCCGGAACCAGTGCGGGTCGCAATGATCACCGGGATTTTTTCGGCGATGTGCTCGATCACTGTCACCCAGCTCTGCGAGACATGCCCGGCGCCGAAACCGGCGATCACCAGCCCGTCATAGCCGAGTGCAAGGATGTTTTCCAGAATCATAGTGTCGGCCGAGAGGGATGCCTCAAGCATCACGACCTTATGTGTTGTCTGGTGCGGCAGGGGTAAAACCGTACGCTGAGCCGGCGGGCGCAGATAGTGAACGCGGTCTTCCACCATCAAGCCTGCAGGCCCCACGATCGGAGAGGCAAACGCCTGCAACGCCAGCGAATCGATTTTGCGCACGCTTCTCGCTTGATGAATCTCCCCGTTCATCACGACCTGAACACCGCGCCGCCGGCTGTTCTCGGCCAACGCGACGCGGCATGCATCCAGGAGATTCGCCGGCCCCTCGGCCCCTGGCTGTGCGGCCGAGCGCATCGCGCCGGTCAGCACCAGAGGTGTGTCGTGGGGCCACAGGTAATCGAAAAACGCCGCCGTTTCTTCGAGTGTGTCGGTGCCTTGGGTCAGCACGACACCCACGGCGCCTTGTGTGATTTGAAGTTTTGCCCAAGACAATACGTTCAGTAAAAAATCGAACTCCAGTGAAGCGCTGGGAAGCAGTCCAAGGGTTTCAACGTTCACCCGGGCAAGCGTCGTCAATTGCGGTACGGACGCCAGTAGAGTCTCGCCGCTGACGGTCGGGATAACGCCTTCGCCGGCATTCCTGGCTTGCATGCTCACCGTGCCGCCGAGCGCCGCGATGGCCAGTTTTGGCAGATCCATGTGATACCTCGCGTATTCGGAAAGAGAAGCGGCTGTACCCGGTTCCGCACGGGGTACAGCCGAAAGGCAGGTGGCATTTACTGCGCGATAAGGACGCCGATCAGTGGCACGATCAGCAACGTGCTGATGGCCATGGACAGGACATTGCCGATATAGGCATGCATGTCGGCCGGTAATCGCCTGGAAATCGCCCGGGCCAGGGGTGGTGCGATCAACGCCCCCAGCAATGCACTCGAACCGATCACCAGCCAGCTGCCGCCATGGGTCAGAATCGCGGCGGGTACCACTGACACCAGTGGCACGTAGGTGGGGTACCAGCCGTGCGACATACATTGTCGACGCCAGATCAGCACCCCTATGGCGGAGGTCAGTGCCTGTGCCGCGATGATGTGCAGCAACAGGCCCGAACCATACGCCGGACTCATCGGGTTCAAGGTGTAAGCCAGCAATACCCCCAGTAACAAACCGAGGCTGGCCAGTTCATTGCCGAAGAATGGCGCTTCGGAAAAGTCTGCCAGGACCCGGCGTATGCTCCAGACCACTCCGTAATCGGGTGTTTTGGTGACGGATACGGGAGGTGAAGACGGGGGTGTCCCGGTATGTCCGGACTTCATCAGGTTCGGCCGGTAGCGGCAGAGCAGAAATGCCGCGACACTGGCGACTGCCATGCCCAGAACATTGCCGATCACCGCTGGCAACCCCAACGGATTGCACACGTAATTGACGATCAGCAGGCACATGGGTGTGACGAGTACGGCACCCATGATTGCGCCGTTGATCGTGACCTTCCAGCCACCGCCGAACATCAGCACCATCGCCGCTGGCAGCGAGACAAACGCGGCAAATGTCGGTTGCCAGCTAGTGGCGGTCACCGTCCACCCCCAGAGCACGTTACTCAGCAGCAGGCCGAGCAGTGAACTGGTGATCAGCCACGGCCAGAGCCCGGTGCCATAGGAAATGCTGAAGCCTTGCCAGGCTCTTCCCGTTCGATTCGCCCAGTAGGCGAGATAGGCACCCGCCAACAATCCGATCGAGGCGAACTCGTGTTTGTAGAATGCCACCTCGCTGATGTCTCCAAGCAGCCAGCGCAACCAGGCACTTGGCTGCGGAAGGCTCGACACCATGTCGCTGTAACCTGGCCAATGGGCGGACCAGAGCGAACGGTTGGTGAATGAAAGCCAGATAATCAGCAGTGTCGCGCCGATCATCAGCAGGATGACCGCCACATCGAATGGCGATCTTTGGGCAAACCGGATTTTATCGGTTGTGGTTTCCATGAGTCAGGTCCCCCCTTATCAGCGCGGGAGACTTGGATGTTGTGTGTAGCCGAGCATCTGATCGTAGAGATCCGCCCGGCGATCACGATGCAGATCGTTCAGGTTGTTCCAGATAAGGGCGCTGCGGGCGCTGGTCAGGTCAATATCGGCAAACAGGATTTCCTGCTGGTCTGCCGATGCTACTGCGCCAATCGGCCAGCCATTGGTCCCGGCAATCAGCGAGCATCCGAGATAGCGGGCACCTCGTTCCTCACCGATCCGGCTGGCAGCGGCGATAAACACGTTGTTTACGTGAGCGGCCGTCATTGTCAGGTACGACGCCATGCACTTGCCGGCATCGTCGAACAGCGGCGGCGGTGTCCAGACCCAGTTGTTGACGCTGCAAATGATGTCGGCGCCTTGTTGGCTCAGGATGCGCGGCACCTCGGGGAACCATATATCCCAGCAGATCAACATTCCGATACGGCCAATGGGCGTATCAAAAACCGGGAAACCCAGGTCGCCCGGCGTGAACCAGAGTTTCTCCAGGTTCCATAAATGGGCTTTGCGATACTTGCCGATAAAACCGTCAGGGCCGACCAGTATGGCGGTGTTGAAGAGCCGCATGCCATCACGTTCGGCCAGGCCGGTTACGAGGTAGACGTTGTGCCTGGAGGCGAAGTCGATCCAGAGTTGCGCGCTTGGCCCGCCGGGTACCAGCTGGGCATGGTCAAAAGCATCCTGCCGACTGCTGAAGAAATAACCGGTGCTGGAGAGTTCAGGCAGCACGATGAGGTTCGCACCGCCGGTGACCGCCTCCAGCGCCAATTCCAGGCTGCGACACAGATTTGCATCACAATTTTCAATGCCGACTTGTGGATCGAATTGCACGACTGCTACACGAACAGGGCTTGTTGGCTCGCTCATTTCGGGTGACCTCTTTTTATTGTTATTCACGCTGTTTCATTGCGTGTTTATAAGAGTCGAAATGCCAACGGGTGTAAGTCAGACGCTTCCGGTAAGGCTGTAGCCTCTGTCCGAAGATGTATTAGCGAGGTGTTCTTGATTACTCGATTTCGATTGGCCCTGGGTCCCGGCATCACTGTCCGGAGCGAGCTTGCTCCGGACGGCGCTCTGTCGATGGACTGTTAGCCAATAAACACGCGTTATCGTTAACGACCATCGCGAGCAAGCTCGCTCCTACAGGGGGGTTGTGTTGTGTCAGAGCAGGTGCTGAGAGATCAGCTTCGAGACCTCGACCATCGAGGTCTTGCCGGTGAACTCGAATTTCACTTTGCCCAACGATGAAAAGTAGATTTCCAGCTCGGAATCCAGATCGAAGGTCCCCGAGGTCTCCACCGAATACGCCACGATGTTTTTATACGGCAACGAGGTGAAGTCTTTCTTGCTGCCGGTGATGCCTTGTACGTTCACCGCGATGATGCGTTTGTTGGTGAACACCACGCCGTCGCGCATGGATTTGTACGAGTCGATGACCTTTTCCCCGTCGAGCAACAGGTCGGCAACCCGTTCGGCGTATTCCTCGTTTTGCTTGAGCTTGAAGAATCCCTTGTTGTTGAAGTCGATCATTGGCCTCTCCCTGATTGTCAAAACACGCATCTAAGCACGACTTCACGCCCTTGGGCCTGCCTTACTTGTCTCCACCGGTCGCCCGCACCGCACTCTCGATCGCCCGCACGCTGATCGCCGCAAAGATCGCCGTGAGCAGCACGCCGTTGAACCCCAGCAATATCGCGAGTATCCGCGACAGCGCCAGTTTCGGCACGAGTTCGCCATAGCCGATGGTCAACCCGGTCACGAAGCCGAAGTAGATGCCGTCAAAAGCGTCCCAGCCTTCCAGGTAGCTGATGATCAGGCCGCACGTGACGATGACGACCAGCATGGTGGAAAAGATCGGCCAGACAATTCGAAGGTAGTAGCCGACGGCTTTGTAGAACTCTCGACGGATCTGCGAGGTATGGGCGGGCTTCATGACATGGGTGTCCTGGGGGCGGATAAGCCTGGCTGTTCATTTTTTGACCGGCGGGGTGGCGGCTTCCTTACCGTCAATCGTATGGTCTTTGGTTTTTTCACCGGCGTCAGGTACTGCGGGATTGGCAAAGCCGGCCTTGGCATTTTCGGCCTTGGTCTTGTGGATATCGCAGCCCTGCGCCTCGCTGACCTGGGTGCACCCGGACTTCTCCAGCTGCTGGCGGTATTTGTCGTTGATGGCATGGGCCGGGGCCTGGGCGAGCAGCAAAATGGCCAGTGTCGGCAGGATGATTCTGTTCATGGGTCCTCTCTTCTGCGGGGCGCCAGCGATCTGCATGGCAGATTCACTTTAGCCTGTGTCGCCGCCAGCTGCGTTATCATCCCCCGCCTCTGTGCCTCCATGAGTTTTTATCCCGGATGTCCCAAGCGCTGCCATTACCCGACGACCCTCAATCCCTGCCCCCTGTGCTGGCCGGCCCGCTGTTGCGACGCCTGGAACCCACACGGCTGGTGCTGTGGCTGGTGGGTTCGCGGGCGCTGGAGCTGACGCTGCGCTTGCAGGGCGTGGGCGATATTCGCCTCGATGCCGGGAAATGCACGGTGATCGCCGTGGGTACCCACGCGTTCGTGCACTTGATCGATGTCGCACTGGACGCTGCCCTGCCCTGCGATGAGTTGATCGAGTACGACCTGCTGATCGACGACGGCACCGGCATCGCCACTTGGGCGCCGCATCTGTTGTACGGCGATGCAACTGCGCCGAACTTTGTCCTGCGCAGCCGCATCGAGCAGTTGCTGCACGGCTCGTGCCGCAAGCCCCATCACCCGGCGACCGACGGGCTGCTGTGCGTCGATGAGCTGTTGGCGCAAGACCACCCGGCCACGGACCGTCCGGCGCTGCTGATGATGAGCGGCGATCAGGTCTACGCCGACGATGTCGCCGGGCCGACCCTGCGGGCGATCCATGCCTTGATCGAACGGCTGGGGTTGTTCGGTGAGCATCTGGAGGGCGCCGTGGTCAGCGACAGCGCCGAGCTTTACGGGCACGCCGCCTGTTACTACCACCGCGCGGACCTGTTGCCGGCGCTGCAAAGCAACGAAACCCTGCGCGAGCGTTTTTTCGGCGGCGCGCGCAAGCCGATTTTCACCAGCAGCAGTGCCGACAATCACCTGGTGACCTTCGCCGAAGTGATGGCCATGTACCTGCTGGTCTGGTCGCCGACCCCCTGGACCCTGATCGCGCCAAAACCGCCGAAACTGATCAAGGAACGGCGCGAGCGTTATGCCCTGGAACAGACGCGCATCGATGCGTTCAAGGCCGGCCTGGGCCAGGTCGCGCGAGCACTGGCGCACGTGCCGACGCTGATGATTTTCGATGACCACGACATTACCGACGACTGGAATCTTTCCGCGCAATGGGAGGAAACGGCTTACGGCCACCCGTTTTCCCGGCGCATCATCGGCAATGCGCTGCTTGCCTACATGCTGTGCCAGGGCTGGGGCAACAATCCGGATGCGTTCGGCGCCGTGCTGGAAAAAACCCGTTCGCTCAGTGCCACCGGCGATGATTGCTACCTCGACAGCGATGTCCAGGACGACCTGATCAATGAGCTGCTGCGCTTCCAACACTGGCATTACGTGCTGCCCACCACGCCGGCCATGGTGGTGCTCGACACCCGTACCCGGCGCTGGCGCAGCGAGATGACCCTCAAGCAACCCTCGGGCCTGCTGGACTGGGAAGCCCTCAGCGAACTGCAGCAGGAGCTGCTGGATCACCCTTCGGCGATCATCGTGTCGCCGGCGCCGATTTTCGGCGTCAAGCTGATCGAAACCGTGCAACGGGTGTTCAGCTGGCTGGGTTATCCACTGCTGGTGGACGCCGAGAACTGGATGGCCCATCGCGGCGCGGCCCAGGTGATCCTGAACATTTTCCGCCACTCGCGCACGCCGGGTAACTACGTGGTGCTGTCCGGCGATGTGCATTATTCCTTCGTCTACGAAGTGCTGATCCGCCACCGCAAGGCCGGCCCGCGCATCTGGCAGATCACCAGCAGCGGGATCAAGAACGAGTTTCCGCCAAACCTGCTGGAGTGGTTCGACCGCCTCAATCGCTGGCTGTATTCACCGCGTTCGCCGCTGAACTGGCTGACCAAGCGCCGGCGCATGCGCATCGTGCCGCACGTGCCCGAACACGCCGAAGCGGGCGAACGGCTGTGGAATTCGGCGGGGATCGGCCAGGTGTACTTCAATGAACAAGGGCAGCCACGGGATATTTTTCAGTACAACTCCGATGGCTCGCCGAAGACGCGAATGGTGGCGCCCGAAGATGATGCCTGAAGGGCTGGAACAAAATCTGTAGGAGCGAGCTTGCTCGCGAATGCGGTGTAACAGGTACCCCTATGGTGACTGGCAGACCGCATTCGCGAGCAAGCTCGCTCCTACAGTTGATCGGTGTCGCTCATGGACCTCACCCGAACCCTGATCATCGGTAACTCCGGCTCCGGCAAGAGCTGGCTGGCGCAACGCCTGGCCGAGCGATTGCAGGTGCCATGGACCGATCTCGACCGCATTCACTGGCTGTCCGACGAACACAGCATCGCCCGCCCCCGCGCCGAAGCCTTGGCCATGGCGCGGGTCATAGCGGAGCAAGAGCGCTGGGTGATCGAAGGCGTGTATGGCTGGATCGCCAGCGAACTCCTGCACCGCACGACAGCGCTGATCTGGTTGTGCGTTGCCGACGAGGAATGCGTCGCCAATATCCGCCAGCGTGAAGCCAACGACGACGAACGCCTGATCGCCCTGCTGGAGTGGGCGGGGAGCTATCGCCAGCGCGAGGGATCCAGCGGATATACGGCCCATCGGCAGTTGTTCGAAGGGTTTGCCGGTTGCAGAATTCAATTGATGGGCCGGACTGAAATCACCGATTTCGCCTTTATCAGATAAGGACTACAGCGCTCTCGGAAACGTCTCGAGGAGGTTTCGAAGATACTCGCTCGCATCGAGCGAGGATTTCACTATGTACACCATCAATTACACCACCGCACGCGCGCATTTGGCTGAAACCATGGATCGAGTCAACGAAGACCACATCACCCTGTTGGTCACCCGCCAGAAAGGCGAGCCGGTGGTGATGATGTCGCTGGCGCAATACAACGCCCTCGAAGAGACCGCCTACCTGCTTCGCTCCCCGGCCAATGCCGAACGCCTGATCAAATCGATTGGCAACCTGCGTGCCGGGTAAGTGCAGATACCACTACTGAACTCACCCCCCTGACAATCATCTCCACCTCCCGCTCATCAATCGTCAGTGGCGGCAACAAACGAATGGTTTGCCCCCGCGTCACGTTGATCAGCAAAGCATGATCCCGGGCGGCGATCAGGCTCAGGTCGCGGATCGGTTGCTTGAGTTCGATGCCGATCATCAAGCCCTGGCCACGGATCGCCAGGACGTTCGCGTGATCCGCCAATTCCATGCGTAGCTTGCTCATCAGGCGTTCGCCCTGGAGCCGGGCATTTTCCAGCAGGCCTTGTTCCTCGATGATGTCCAGCACCGTGCACCCGACCCGGCAGGCCAGCGGGTTGCCGCCGAACGTGCTGCCGTGGCTGCCCGGGGTAAAGAGTTCGGCGGCTTTGCCACGGGCCAGGCAGGCGCCGATCGGGACGCCGTTGCCCAGGCCTTTGGCCAGGGTCATGACGTCCGGGACGATGCCTTCGTGCTGGAACGCGAACCACTGCCCGGTCCGGCCGATGCCGGTCTGGATTTCGTCGAGCATCAGCAACCAGGAACGCTGGTTGCAGAGTTCGCGTACGGCTTTCAGGTAGCCGGGTGGCGCCAGTTGCACGCCGCTTTCGCCCTGGATTGGCTCCATCAGGATCGCCACGATGCGCGAGCCGTGAGCCTGGCGCACCTTGTCCAGTGCCTTGAGGTCGCCGAAGGGGACTTTGACGAAATCCCCTGGCAACTTGTTGAACCCCAGGCGCACCGCCGGGCCATCGCTGGCGGACAGGGTGCCGAGGGTGCGGCCATGGAAGGCGTTCTCCATGACCACCACCAGGGGTTGCTCGATGCCTTTGTGCCAGCCGTGCAGCCGGGCGATTTTCAGTGCCGTTTCATTGGCCTCGGCCCCGGAGTTGTTGAAGAACGCCCGGTCCATGCCCGCAAGCTCGGTCAGCCGGCGGGCCAGGCGTTGCTGCCAGTCGATGCTGTAGAGGTTGGAGGTGTGCAGTAGCAGCCCCGCCTGTTCGCTGATGGCCGCGACGATTTTCGGGTGCGAGTGCCCGACGTTGGTCACCGCCACCCCGGCCACCGCGTCCAGGTATTCACGACCGGCCTGGTCCCACAGGCGCGTACCCAGGCCCTTGTTGAAACTCAAGGCCAAGGGTTGGTAAGTGCTCATCAGGCAGGCGGCGGTCATGGCATCAGGCTCCATCAAGGGTCGGTGTTTTTGCAGTATGGTTAGCCACCTGAGCTGGATAAATACTGCAATACTTCAATCATTTTAAAGTCGAGCTTGATAATGGACCTGTTCCAGGCAATGACCGTCTACGTCAAAGTGGTGGAAGCCGGCAGCATGACCGGCGCCGCATCCCAGTGCAAAATGTCCACGACCATGGTCGGCAACCACCTCAAGGCCCTTGAGCAGCGCCTGGGTGTGCGCTTGCTCAACCGCACGACCCGGCGCCAGCGGCTGACCGAGTTCGGCGCTGCGTATTACCAGCGCTGCCTCGAAGTGCTGGGGCTGGTGGCGGATTCCGAACGCCTGGCCGAGCAGGCGGTGGATGAACCCAGCGGCACGCTGCGCATTTCGGCGCCCTTGACCTTCGGCACGGAAAAACTGGCGCCCGCCCTGAGCGAATTCGCCCTGCTCTACCCCCGGGTAAAACTCGACGTGATGCTCACCAACCGGCGCCCGGACCTGCTGGAAAACGGTCTGGACGTGGCCTTTCGCCTGGGCGCCCTCGAGGAGTCCAATCTGATTGCACGCCCTCTGCTCGACTACACCCTGACCATGTGCGCCTCCCCGGCGTATGTGGCCCGTCGCGGCGCGCCGCAAACACCCGAAGACCTGCGTCACCACGATTGCCTGTCTTTCGCCTATCCCGCCGGCGATGACTGGCACTCGGTGGAGAAGGAATGGCGCCTGGCCGGCCCCGAAGGCGAAGTCACGGTGGCGGTCAGCGGACCGATGCTGATCAACAGCTCGGCAGGGCTGCATCAGGCGGCGCGAACTGGCATGGGCATCGTGATGATGCCCGATGTCCTGGTTGAGCAAGACATCCGGGACGGCAAACTGCTGGGCCTGATGCCCGAGTTCACCCCGCCGAGCCGGCCGATGAACCTGATGTATGCCCAGGACCGCTACCGGCTGCCGAAATTGCGACGTTTCGTCGACTTCGCCCTGCAGATATGGGGCAAGCACTAGCAGGCTCGCCGGGCCTTGGACTAATCTCCCTGACTGAGCAGGTCATTGGCTATCAGGCTAGCGCCAGGGAGAGCGGCAATGGGAGAGACTTCGAGTATCGAACCCTTGAAGTTCAATGTCTCGGACATGAACGAAGGCATGCTGCACACCATCATGGAACTGGTCAGCGACGGTATCTGGGACTGGAACGCCAATACCGGGTTCGTCTACCGCAACGCCCGCTGGTACGAGATGCTCGGCTACACGCCGCACTCCCTGGACAACAACGTATTGACCTGGGAAAACATCATCCACCCCGATGATTTCCCCCAGGTCATGGCCCTGTTCGATGACTACCTGAGCCAGCGCACGCCGGTGTATCAGGCCGAGTACCGCTGCCGCACACACGACGGCAGTTATATCTGGATCGAAGACCGCGGCCACGTGTTGGCGCGCAACGCCGACGGTTCGGTGGCGCGGATGGTCGGCGCCCACCGCAGCATCGAAGACAAGAAGCGCCTGCTCGAAGCGCTCGAACGGCGCAATCAATCCCTTGAAGCCATCGTTGAAGAACGCACCCGTGAGTTGTCCAGGGTCAATCAGCAACTGCAGCAGCAACTGGAAGAAAACCGCAAACTGGCGCAAACCGATGCCTTGACGTCGACCGCCAATCGCTATCGCCTGGATCAGGCCCTGCGCCAGGAATGCGAGCGAGCGCAGCGCTTTCGACAGCCGCTGTCACTGATCGCCATGGACATCGACGACTTCAAGAGCATCAACGATCGCTACGGCCACGCCTTGGGCGATGAGGCCCTGATACAGGTGGTCGAACGTGTGCAGCGCTACCTGCGTGAAGGTGACCTGCTGGCTCGTTGGGGCGGCGATGAATTCATCGCGGTGCTGCCCGATACCTCGCTGGCCGAGGCCAGGGCCCTGGCCGCAACCATCCGCCAGGGTCTGTCGCAGACGCCGTCCGTGGGCGACTTTCGCGTGACCATGAGTTTCGGCGTGGTCCAGCGCTTCGAGGAAGAACAACAGACCGGCCTGATGGCCAGGGCCGATCAGGCCCTGTACCGGTCGAAAGTCGCCGGCAAGAATGTGATCAGCGGATAACGACCGTTACATCCCCGCCTTCACCAGCACCGGTTTTTCCTGGTAGCGATCCGGGTACAGTTGCTTGAGCTGCGCCACCTTCGGCAAGTCGTTGATCACGATGTAGGGATAGGTCGGGTGCTCGGTCAGGAAGTCCTGGTGTTCTTCTTCAGCCGGGTAAAAACCGTTGAAGCTTTCCAGCTTGGTCACAATCGGCTTATCGAACGAATGCGCGGCGTTTAGCTGGGCAATGTAGGCTTGGGCCACCCGTTGCTGCTCGCCGCTCTTGGTAAAGATCGCCGAGCGGTATTGGGTGCCGGTGTCCGGCCCCTGGCGGTTGAGTTCGGTCGGGTTGTGCGCCACGGAAAAGTAGATCTGCAGCAAGGTGCCGTAGCTGACCTGGCTCGGGTCGAAGGTTACTTCCACCGATTCCGCATGACCGGTATTGCCACCGCTGACGCGTTCGTACTGCGCCGTATCGGCTTTGCCACCGGCGTAACCGGAGACGGCATTTTTCACGCCTTTGACATGCTGGAACACGCCTTGCACACCCCAGAAGCAACCACCGGCGAACACCGCGGTTTCGCTATGGGCCTGGGTGGTTTCGTCGAGGATCGGCGGCGGAAGGAGCACGGCTTCTTCTGCCCCGCCAAGGGAAAACGCCGAGCATTGGCCGATGATGCCGGCAGCAGCCAGCCCCAACAGCGTGCGGCGCCAGGTGAAAAGATTTTTCATGTCACAGACTCCTGGGAAATTCAGATGGCCCTGGGCTCGAACTTGAGCGCCAGACCGTTCATGCAAAAACGCAAACCGGTCGGTTTCGGCCCGTCGTCGAAGACATGGCCCAGATGCCCGCCGCAACGGCGGCAGTGCACCTCTTCGCGCACCATGCCGTAGGTACGGTCCTGGCGGGTGGCCACGGCCTTGTCCAGCGGCGCCCAGAAACTCGGCCAGCCGGTGTGGCTGTCGAACTTGGTCGCCGAAGAGAACAGCGGCAACTGGCAACCGGCACAGGCGAACGTGCCGTCGCGGTGCTCGTTGTTCAGCGGGCTGCTGTAGGCCCGTTCAGTGCCTTCTTCGCGGAGGATTTCATACTGTTCGTCGCTGAGGATGGCGTGCCATTCGCTGTCGCTGTGGGTCACTTCGAACGCCTCGGCCGCACTGGCATCACTGATCAGCGCAGTACGCGTGGAGAATCTCGGCAACAGGCCGATCGCCAGGGCCGCGACGCCCAGCCCGCCGCTGGCGAAGAGGAATTGCCGGCGTGAAAAGCGTGGTGAAAACATGGCCGTCTCCAAAAATTCCAGGGGTCTTTCATGGAGCACAGCCTAGTCTTGGCTTGATCGCCAAATCCTCACGGGAAGTTAAACAATTCGTGATAACTCGAGCCGTGAAAAACCCGCACAATGCCTATGCCAATACCACTGTAGGAGCGAGCCTGCTCGCGATGGAGGCCAACGATGACGCGGGGTGCCTGACCTCCCGCGGCGGCCTCAGGTTTTTCGCGAGCAGGCTCGCTCCTACAGTTAGTGGCAACACGCACAATGCGCAGAAGGATTGAGCTGGATGGAACAGACCAAACGCGTCCTCGTGGTCGAGGATGACCTGCATATCGCCGACCTGATCTGCCTGCACCTGCGTGACGAGCAGTTCGAGGTGGTGCACAGCGCCGATGGCACAGAAGGCATGCGCCTGCTGCAGCAAGGCAACTGGGATGCGTTGATCCTCGACCTGATGCTGCCCGGTGTCGATGGCCTGGAAATCTGCCGCCGCGCCCGCGCCATGGCGCGCTACACGCCGATCATCATCACCAGTGCGCGCTCCAGTGAAGTGCACCGGATTCTCGGCCTGGAGCTCGGTGCCGACGATTACCTGGCCAAGCCGTTTTCCATGCTTGAGCTGGTGGCCAGGGTCAAGGCATTGCTGCGCCGGGTGGATGCCATGGCGCGCAACCTGAAGATGGATGCCGGCAGCCTGCTCATCGACGGTCTGGCCATCGACCCGATCACCCGCGAAGTGTCCCTCGAGGGCCGGCGCCTGGACCTGACGCCCCGGGAGTTCGACTTGCTGTACTTTTTCGCCCGCCAGCCGGGCAAGGTGTTTTCGCGCATGGACCTGCTCAATGCCGTGTGGGGCTACAGCCACGAAGGCTACGAGCACACCGTCAACACCCACATCAATCGCCTGCGCGCCAAGATCGAGGCCGATCCGGCGCAACCGGTGCGCATCCTCACCGTCTGGGGCCGCGGCTACAAGTTCGCCACCGGGGAGGAATCGCCGCCATGAGGCTGACCCTGACGCAGCGCCTGTCCCTGGTGTTCGCCGTGCTGCTGCTGGTGTGCTGCGGCACTTCGGCATGGCTGCAGGTGCGCTCCAACCAGATGCATGAACAGGAAGTGGTGCAGGGCTTGTCCCGGGACCTGGCGCAACACATCGCCCGTGACACGGTGCTGATGGACACCCAGGGCCTGATGCCCAATGCCGTGCGTGATCTGTTCAGCAAGCTGATGCAGGTCAACCCCAGTGTCGAGGTGTACCTGCTGGACACCGAGGGCAAAATTGTCGGCAGTGCCGCACCCGAAGGCCGGATCCGGCGCGAGCGCGTCGACCTGGCGCCGATCCAGCGCCTGCTCAGGGGCGATGCCTTGCCGATTGCCGGTGACGATCCGCGCAGTGTCGATGCTCGCAAGGTGTTCAGCGCCGCGCCGTTGAAGGTCGATGGCAAGGCCGTGGGTTATCTCTACGTGGTACTGCTCGGTGAAGACCATGACCGCCTGGCCGAGCGCGGCGCCACCAGCGCTGCGCTCAATACCGCCCTGCTGTCCATCGGGCTGGTCGCGCTGCTGTGCCTGATTGCCGGCCTCACCGCGTTTGCGTTGATCACCCGGCCATTGCGCCGCCTCACCGAAACCGTCAGCCAGTTCGACATCGACGGCGTCCCGGTGACGCCGGCCCTGCCCGTCCTCCTGGAAAAAGCCGCCAGCCACGATGAAATCGCCGTCCTCGACGCCGCGTTCCGGCAGATGCAGGCGCGCCTGGGCGAACAATGGCGCTCCTTGACCCGCCAGGACCAGGAACGCCGCGAACTGGTGGCGAACATCTCCCATGACCTGCGCACGCCGCTGGCCTCCTTGCACGGCTATCTGGAAACCCTGTCGCTCAAGGACGCCACGCTGTCCCCCGCCGACCGCCGCCGCTATCTCGGCATCGCCCTGGACCAGAGCCGCAAGGTCGGTGGTCTGGCGCAGTCGCTGCTGGAACTGGTGCGGCTGGAACATGGTTTTGTGCAACCGGTGCTGGAGCGATTCTCCCTGACCGACCTGGCCCAGGATATTTTCCAGAAATTCGAACTCACGGCCGAGGCGCGCCAGGTTGAATTGAAGGCCACCTTCGCCCCCAACGTCTCTGCAGCCTGCGCGGACCTGGGATTGATCGAGCGGGTGCTGACCAACCTGTTCGACAACGCGTTGCGCCATACGCCGCCAGGCGGCGAGATCGAATTGGGTTTGCGTCCGCAAGGGTCGTTCATTGAGGTGACGGTCAGCGACACTGGCCCCGGTATCGCGCCTGAACTGCGCGAAGGTCTGTTTTTGCGGCCGTTCAATATCGGCGGCGCCCGGCGTGATGGCGGGTTGGGGTTACGGATCGTGCACCGCATCCTGCAATTGCATGGGCTTGAAATTCAGTTGATCGACGTGCCGGGGCGCGGGGCGACGTTTCGGTTTTCGTTGCCGATCGATGAACAGACGGCGTCGGGATTGGCGGTGCGGTCGATGAACCTCAACACACCGCGGCAGGCCTGACAGACCGCGATGCGCACTGCTTTGTAGGAGCGAGGCTTGCCCGCGAAGAACGATGACGCGGTGTGGCAGGGAAACCGCGTTGGCTGGTTCGCCGGCAAGCCTGGCTCCTACAAGAGATTTCGGCAGTCCATTCAGTCTCGATAATCCGGCGCCACCCGCTCCAGCAACCGCAACAACGCCGCCCAGGCCAGCTGCATCGCATCCGGATCATTCAACTCACCCTCCTCCAGCGCCCGCCCCGGCTCATTGAACTGCCGCTCGGTATGCGCGCAAACCTCGGCCGGCGGCAACACCACTTCACCGGCGGCCATGGCCGCCAACTGAATGTCGCAGGCCTTCTCCAGGTAATACATGCGCATGAACGCCTGCCCTACCGTCTCGCCCACCGTCAGCAAACCATGATTGCGCAGCAGCATCACCGGCTTGTCGCCCATGTCCGCCACCAGCCGTTGCTGCTCGCTCATGTCCAGCGCCACGCCTTCATAGTCGTGGTAAGCCACGCGGCCATAGAACTCCATGGAGATCTGGTTCACCGGCAACAACCCGCACTTCAACGCCGCCACCGCGCAACCGGATTTGGTGTGGGTGTGCAGCACGCATTGCGCGTCTTCGCGGGCGGCATGGATCGCGCTGTGAATCACGAAACCGGCCGGGTTCACCGGGTATGGCGACGGTTCCACGGCGTTGCCATCGAGGTCGATTTTCACCAGGTTCGACGCCGTGATCTCATCGAACATCAGCCCGTAGGGGTTGATCAGGAAATGATGCTCCGGCCCCGGAATGCGCACCGAGATGTGGGTGAAGATCAAATCGGTCATGCGAAAATGCGCCACCAGTCGATAACAGGCGGCGAGTTCTTCGCGCAAACGTCGTTCGGTCTGGTTCATGCACTCACCTTCACGGTGCAGGCCTCAAGCCCCTGGCCCAAGGCCTCCCAACCGTCGAAGCCACGCCGGGCGATGAACACCAGCCGCGTGCTATCGGTGTCGGCTTCATCGGTCGCCGGCAGAAACTGACTGCGGGTACCGACGTGTTGCAGCCAGTGCGCCTTGTTGCCCTGCGCCAGTTTCACCAGCCCCTTGACCCGGAACACATCGCTGGGCAGCGCCTGCAACCAGCCGCGCAATCCGTCGGCATCCAGGGCCGCGTTGCCCTGCCACAACCAACTGCTGAACATCTCGCCGTGGTCGCCATCGGACACCCGTGTCAGTGGTTTCACTTTGCGCGGTTCAAGCTCCAGTTCGGTATCGAGCCACAGCGCATCCGGCAACTGCGCCTGCACGCTTTCATGCACGCGGGTCCTGAGCCCCAACGCCTCGCGCAATGCCCGCAACTGTTCCTCGTCGACCAGATCGGTCTTGTTCAACAGCAGCAAGTCAGCAGCGGCCACCTGTGCCCGCGCCAGTCGCGCGTACTCGCCGTCGAGTTGGAGATGACGGGTGGCGTCGACCACGGTGATCACCATGTCCAGTTGCATCTGGCTGCGCAGCTGTGGATAAGCCAGGGTCTGTACGATGCGCTGCGGATCGGACACGCCGCTGCACTCGATGACGATGCGTTCCAGCCGCGGCTGCAATTGCGCCAGGCTGCCGAGCTGGGCCAGCAGGTCTTCCTGCACGGTGCAGCAGATGCAGCCGTTTTGCAGGCTGTACACGGCATCCGTCACTTCAGAAACGATGGCGGCGTCGATGTTCAGCTCGCCGAAATCGTTGACGATCACCGCCAGGCGGCTGCCTTCGGCACGGCGCACCATGCGGTTGAGCAAAGTGGTTTTGCCGGCGCCGAGAAAGCCCGAGACGACGGTCACTGCGATGCGTGGGGAAGTCATTCTGCCTTGCCCTCCAGCACCGGTGGTTCGCCCTGCCAAACTGCCTTGAGGCCGACGGCCTCCAGGGTCGAATGACGATCGTAGACCAGTTGCCCTTCGACAAAGGTCAGCAACACCTGGGTCTTGTGGATGTAGTTGCGCGCCGGTGCAGCGAACAAGTCACGGTCGATCACGATCAGGTCCGCCGCCTTGCCCACTTGCAGGCTGCCGGTGCTGTGCTCCAGGCCCATGGCCACGGCGCCGTTGCTGGTGATCACGGTCAGCGCCTGTTCGAGGCTGATCGGGTCGCCGAAGCAGGCTGGGTCGTCGTTCCACGGGTTCTGCCGGGTGATCATGGTTTCCAGCGCCAGCCACGGGTCGATGGACGCCACCGGCCAGTCGGTGCCCATCACGGCGGTGCCACCGGCGGCGAGCACGCCCTTGAAGTCGTAGATGCGCTTGAGCCGTTCCTGGCCGTAACCGGAACGCGCACCGCTGGCGAACGGTGTCGGGTACCAGGCCGCCGGGGAAAATTCGGCGATGACATTGAGTTCCTTGAAGCGCGGCAGGTTGCCCGGGTGCAGCAAGGTGCTGTGGGCGCACTGGTGGCGCACTCCGCTGAAACCGTTGCGCCGACGCGCCTCGGCCACGGCATCGAGGAACACGTCGGACGCGCCGTCGCCGGTGCAATGGGCGATGACGCGGATGCCCTTGCGGTCCATGTCCACCACCATGTCGGTGATGTGCTCCGGGGTCAGGTTGAGCTTGCCGCGCCAGCTCTTTTCCTCTGGCCATGGGGTCAGCAGGTACGAAGACTTCGGCTCCACGGTGCCGTCGAAGTGAAACTTCACCGCGTTGGCGCTCAGGCGTGCACTGCGATAGTAGTGACGCTCGCCCGCCAGCAGTTCCCAGCGACGACGCACCGGGAAGATGTCGTCCTGCCAACTGATCGCCGCTTCGATGCGCACGGTCAGTTCACCGCTGTCGTCGAGCTCCTTCAGCGCTTGCAAGCGCTGTTCGCAGACGTGCACGTATTTGCTCGCCGTGACCCCGCGCGAACTCTGGAAGTGCACGCCATCGCGATAGGCGCGGCGCAGCACGCTGACCGGGGTCGGCGGCATGGCGGCGTGGATCATCGCGTAGGCGCCGTCGATCATCAGGCCGGTGGGTTCGCCGGTCAGTTCGTCGCGCTCGAAATAGCCGTTGCGCGGGTCCGAGGTGTTGCCATCGATGCCGGCCAGTTCCAGGGCCTTGGAGTTGACCATCATGGTGCCCCACATGCGGTCGAGCAGCGCCACGGGACGGTCGGGCATGACGCTGTCGAGCCAGGCACGACCCGGGGTCAGGCCGGCTTCGCGGAAGGTGTAGCGCACCCAGTATTGACCGTAGATCCAGCCATCGCCCGGATGACTGTCGGCATAGGCCAGGATGCTTTCGCGCAGTTGCTCGGGGGTCGGGTCTTCGATGCCGACATCCAGGTCGTCGCTGTAGCGTGGCGCCAGCGCCAGGTCGGGGTGAGTGTGCATGTCGTGCAGGCCAGGCATGCAGAACGCGCCTTGCAGGTCATGCACACGGGTGTTCGGGCCCTTGAACATCTCGATCTGGCCGAGGCTGGCAACACCGATCAACTTGCCGTCGCGGATGGCCACGGCCTCGGCCCACGGGTTGGCCGGATCCTGGGTGTAGATACGCCCGTTGGCCAGGATCAGGTCGGCGTAGGTCCCCTGCACGGAATGGGTAGAGGAAAAGTTATCGGACTCAGCCATGTAAGCCACCTTTGAGTTCAGGGAGATTGAAAGGTCCGCCGTGCATAGTGCGTGCCGGGGACCAAAAAAATTGTTGTTGTTTTAGTCAGCTAGAAACGTTGCGGCGTCGACCTCGATCATCACCGGCTCATGGCAATTGCCGAGTTGCCCCAGTAGCTCGCGCAGGCCTTGCAGATCGCTCGCCCGGTGATGCGGCACGTGGCAGCTTCGGGCCAGGGCGGCGAAGTCCGGCGTGAGGATGTCCACCCCGAGCAGCGGCACCGCCTTGGCGTTCATGTAGTCGCGGATTTCGGCGTAGCTGCCGTTGTTCCACAGCAGCAGGATCACGCCGACGCCGGCTTCCCTGGCGGCGATCAGTTCGGCACTGGAGAACTGCAAGCCACCGTCGCCCACCAACGCCACCACCGGGCGCAAGGGTTGCGCGAGCTTGGCGCCGATGGCGGCGGGCAAGCCGTAGCCGAGGGTGCCGTAGCCGCTGCCGGCGTTGAACCAGCTGTTGGGTGTTGGTGCCCGGTAGCCCAGGGCGCCCTGGTACACCGGCTGGGTCGAATCGCCGACGATCAGCGGTTCTGGCAAGTGATCGCGCAGCGTATCGAGCAGCGCTTGCATGCGGCTCTGTTTCGCCGTCCAGCCCGCCTGTTCGACGGCGTTGACCCGACTCACCCGCGCAGCCGCCCAGGCGTCATCGGCCTGGCGTTGCGGCAGTTGCGCCAGTAACCCGAGCAAGCCTTGTTCGGCGTCACCCAACAAGCCGACCGCTGCCGCTTGTACCCCGAGTATCTGCAGCGGATCGATGTCCAGGCGAATCAGCGGCGCCTTGAACTGCAAGGGGCCAAGGCCGAAAAAGTCGTAGTCGGTTTCCCCCAGCTCAGTGCCGACCGCCAGCACCACGTCGGCCTCGGCGAACAGCTCGCGGCCGTGGGCCGAGGACTGCACGCCGTCGAGCAACAACGGATGCTCGGGGGCCAGCAAGCCACGGGCGTTGGTGGTCAATGCCACGGGTGCCTGCAGGCGTTCGGCGAGCGCTGTCAGGGCCTCGGTAGCCCGGCGCGCGCCGCCCCCGGCGAGGATCAATGGACGCTTCGCCGCCTGGATCAATTCGACGGCGCTGGCGATGGCCGCTGCGGCCGGAGCCGGTGCTGCCGGCAATGCCCGCGGGCGCAAGTCCAGGCCATCGGCAGGCATTTCCAGCACGTCCAACGGAATCTCGATGTGCACAGGTCTCGGCCGGGTGCAGCCGAACAAGGCAAAGGCCCGCGCCAGCACTTCAGGCAACTGCGACGGGTGCTGCAGTGTATGGCTGAAGGCGCAGACCCCGGCGACCAGCGCGCGCTGGTCCGGCAGTTCATGCAGGTGACCGTGGCCCAGGCGCAAATGCTCGCGACGGTTGCAGGTGGAGATCACCAGCATCGGCACCGAGTCCGCATACGCCTGGCCCATGGCGGTGATGATGTTGGTCATGCCGGGGCCGGTGATGATGAAACACACCCCCGGCTTGCCGCTGGCGCGGGCATAACCGTCGGCCATGAACCCGGCGCCCTGCTCGTGGCGCGGGCTGATGTGTTTCAGGCGGCTGCCGTGCAAGCCGCGATACAGCTCGACGGTGTGCACACCGGGAATGCCGAAGACGGTGTCAACGCCATAGCCTTCCAGCAACTGAACGAGCGCCTGGGCACAACGGGTCATGCAGCACCTCTTTGATGATGGGCCATACCGGCCCAAGGACAATTGGCGCTAGTATTGTTGAATCAACCGATACAACAATCGATTTTTTTTGGCCTGACTGTTCAATTTCCATCACCATATGTACCACTCACCACCACAACGGGATTGATCCATGCGATTTCCTTCGATGACCGCCCTTCGCGCGCTGGACGCAGTCGCCCGCACCGGCAGCGTGTCGGTCGCGGCCCGTGAACTGAACCTGACCCGCAGCGCCATCAGCCACCAGATCAGCAAGCTTGAGGAGTGTGTCGGCTTCCCCCTCACCGAGCGCATTGGCCGCGGCATCGGCCTGACTTACCAGGGCGAACGTTATGCCCGGGAGGTGCACGGGATCCTGTTGAACCTGCTCGATGCCGGGCAGTTGGTCGACGACCAGGAGATCTCCGGTCGGCTGTGCGTCAGTTGCGCGCCGGGGTTCGCCACCTATTGGCTGTGCCACCACATCGGCGCGTTCCTGCGCCAGTATCCGCAGGTGCAATTGCAGCTGATCTCCCCGCGCACACCGGACGACACCAACAACCCCGGCGCCGACCTGTTCATCGCCTACGGGATTGGCGACTGGCCGGAGATGGTGGTCGAAGAGATCGTCGCGTTGCGTTTCTTCCCGGTGTGCAGCCCGCGCCTGATCAACGCCCTGAGCGGCCTGAAAAGCCCCCATGAACTGAGCAACTTCCCGCTGCTGCACATGACCGATTACTCGGACTGGCGCGTCTGGCTGACCGCCGCCGGGGCTTCGGGGGTCAATGCGGTGAGCGGCATCCTGTTCTCCGATGCGCACTGCGCGCAATCGGCCTGCATTGCCGGCCAGGGCATCGCGATCGGCGACAACCTGATCAGCGGCGACGCCTTGTCCAAGGGCCTGCTGGTACGCCCCTTCGACATCACCATTGACCTGCACCGTGGCTATTACCTCGCCGCCGATCCGCAAAAGGCCGAGCGCGCGGTGGTCCAGGCCTTCAGCAACTGGGTCAAGACGCAGCTGCAGTCATCCCACCAGACCTGGCAGGACTCCCTCTAACCCCCCCCTGTAGGAGCTGGCTTGCCAGCGAAGACGGAAGAACAGCCGACACAAATGTTGCCTGACACACCCCCTTCGCTGGCAAGCCAGCTCCTACAAGGCAGAGCCCAGACAAGCCGAATATTTGTTCAATAAAACTAACCAATACGGGCAAAATAATTCCATTGATGTAGCGATATTTTTAACAATAATAACGCCCAAAGCCCATTTCGGATTTGCATCCGTCCTCGTACGTCATATGGGCAATAAAAAGAGGAACCTCATTGTGTCCAGCCGTTCAGCGATTCAGCTCAGCGCTCAAGGTATCAGCCAGTATTACGGCCGTTTCGCGGCGCTGGATAACGTCGACCTGGATGTTCACCAAGGCGAATTCCTGACCCTGCTGGGCCCCTCCGGCTCGGGCAAGACCACCTTGCTGATGATCCTGGCCGGTTTCCTCAGCCCGACCTCGGGCAAGCTGATGGAGCAAGGCGTCGACATCATCCGGCGCCCCGCCGAGAAGCGGAACTTCGGCATGGTGTTCCAGGGTTATGCGCTGTTCCCGCACATGAGCGTGGCCGACAACGTCGCCTACCCGCTGCGCATCCGCAAAGTCGCGGCCGAAGAACGCAACCGCCGGGTCAAGCACATCCTGGAAGTGGTCGGCCTCGGCGCGCACATGCACAAGAAGCCGGCGGAAATGTCCGGCGGCCAGCAGCAGCGCGTGGCGATTGCCCGGGCGCTGGTGTTCGAACCGGAACTGCTGCTGCTCGACGAACCGCTGTCAGCCCTGGACAAGAACCTGCGCGAACAGCTGCAAACCGAATTGCAGCGCATCCACCGTCAGGTCGGCACCAGTTTCGTCTTCGTCACCCATGACCAGAACGAAGCCCTGGCGCTGTCTTCGCGCATCGCGATTTTCAACCACGGCAAGCTGACGCAGGTCGACACCCCGGAAAACATCTACAACCGCCCCGAGAGCCGTTTCGTCGCCGAGTTCCTGGGCAAGATGAACCTGTTCCCGCTGGCCAACCTGACCCGCAACGGCCAGACCGCCAGCGGCCGTTGTGGCACCAGCGTGTTGCACGCCGTCGCACCGAACGCATTGGGCAATGCCCCGATCGTCCTGGCCGTGCGCCCCGAGCACATGGAGCTGCACAGCGATTGCCCGACCCGGGATGGCTACAACGTGATGCCCGCGCAACTCACCGACAAGGTCTACCAAGGCTCCAGCACCCACCTGGCGCTGAAGGTCGGCGGCGACACCTTGCCGATCAACCTGTCCGTACCGGGCAATCACCCGGGCGCCTTGATGCCCAGCGGCGCGCCGGTGTGGCTGAGCTGGCCGGTGCAGCAAAGCTTCTTGCTCCAGGCCTGATTCCCCAAGAAATTGCGTCACAAAGCTCTCTTCCAATGACAACAAAAAGGCCGCTGCCCACGCAGGCATCCGCCGACTGAGGACTTGCCCATGCGCCAGGATCACCAACAAGACTGCATCGAAGTGCTTATCGAAAAGGCCCGTGGCGGTCAGATCAATCGTCGCACCTTCATCCAGGCCATGGGCCTGCTGGCGGCCGTGCCTTTGGCGCTGCGCAGTGGCATCAGCTGGTCGGCGGACAAGCCGCTGGTGGTGGTCAACTGGGGTGGTGATGCCCTGAACGCGTTCCGTTCGGCGTGGACCGACACCTTCACCAAGAACACCGGAATCCAGGTGCGCATCGACGGTGCCGGCCCGACCGAGGGCGCGATCCGCTCGCAACTGGCCAGCGGCCAACCGAGCTGGGACGTGGTCGACGTCGAGAGCTACAGCGCCATCGTGCTGGGCCGTGAAAAGATCCTGCAACCGCTGGACTACAACACCATCAAGCGCGATCAGGTGGCCCCGGCGCTCAGTTCCGACTTCGGCATCGCCAGCTATCAGTTCAGCTACGTGATGGCCTGGGACAGCGAAAAATTCGGTGATAACGGGCCGAAGACCTGGGCCGATTTCTGGGACGTGAAGAAATTCCCCGGCAAGCGCACCTTGTACAAATGGATGAACGGGATGCTCGAAGCGGCCCTGCTCGCCGACGGCGTTGCGCCTGACCAGCTCTACCCGCTGGACGTGCCACGGGCGATGAAGAAGATCGACGAAATCAAGCCTCACGTGCTGTCGTTCTGGAGCTCGGGTGCCGAGAGCCAGCAGTTGATGGTCGACGGCGAAGTGTCGGTGGGGGCGATCTGGCACACCCGCGCCAAGCTGCTCAGCGAAGACACCGACAACCGCGTGCGCTGGAGCTTCGACAACGGCTTCATCAACTCCAGCAGCTGGGCGGTGCTCAACGGCAACCCGGGCGGCACGCAACCGACCATGCAGTTCATCCAGCAAGCCTTGCAGCCTGAAGGCCAGCTCAAATTGTTCGAAGCCCTGGGCAACGGTCCGTCGAACAGCGCCACCGAAAAACTGATGTCGCCCGAGCAGCTGGAAGCCAACTGCAGCTCCGAAGCCAACCTGAAAAAACAGATCGCCCTCAACGCCCAGTGGTACGCCGACAACTATTCCAAAGCCTTGGAAGAGTACCTGACGCGGTTGTCCAAGTGAGCCATCGACCATGACGACGACCCTGGTTTCAACCCTCACCGCCCCCAAGCCGCGCTTCAGCTCGCCGGGCCTGGAGCGCGGCCTGCTGCTGTTTCCACTGCCGGTGCTGTTGCTGGTCTTCTACGTGTTGCCGTTCCTCGGCGTGGTCGGCTGGAGCTTCTCGCTGCCCACTCCGGGCATCGAGCAGTACCAGCGCATCGCCACGGACCCGGCGATCCACGAGATGCTCTGGCGCACCTTGCGCCTGTGCCTGACGGTCAGTGGCCTGGCCTTGATGATCGGTTACCTGCTGGCGTACTGCTGGGTGTTCAGCCCGCCGTTCTGGCAGCGGGTGGTGGAGATCTGCATCTTCATCCCGTTCTGGATTTCCGTGCTGGTGCGCGCCTTCGGCTGGCTGATCGCCCTGCGCAGCAATGGCGTGCTCAACGACAGCCTGTTGGGCATGGGCCTGATCGATCAACCGCTGCAACTGAGCCGCAATGAAATCGGCGTGGTCATCGGCATGCTCCACGTGATGATCCCGTACGCCGTGTTCCCGCTGCTGTCGACCATGCGCCAACTCGATCAGCGCGTACTCATGGCCTCCCGCGGCCTGGGTGCCGGTGCCTTGCGCACCTTCTGGCAAGTGCTGCTGCCGCAGACCCTGCCGGGCATCCTGGGCGCGTTCATCATGGTCTTCGTGTTCTGCCTGGGCTTCTTCATCACGCCGGTGCTGTTGGGTGGCGGGCAAACGGTGATGATCGCCGAGTACGTGTTCCTGCAGATGTTCCAGACCAGCAACTGGGGCCTGGGGGCGGCGCTGAGCGTGGTGCTGCTGGCCCTGGTCAGTGCATTGATCTGGGTGCTGTTGAAAATGACCCGCGTGAACCGACTGGTAGGCTGAGATCACTATGAATACCCATCGTACAAGCCTGAGTACCCGCCTGCTGGCCGTGGTCGCCATGGCCTTCATGCTGTTCCCGCTGCTGACGGTCATCCCGGTGTCGTTCACCAGCAAGCGCTTCCTGTCGATGCCGCAGGGCAACTGGTCGCTGCGTCACTATGAAGCGCTGGTGAGCAACCCGGACTGGTTCCATGCCATCAGCCAAAGCCTGACCATCGCCTTCGCCACGAGCATTATTGCGACCGTACTGGCCGCCAGCTTCAGCCTGGGCATCTGGTACATGCGCTCAAAATGGGCCACGGCGCTGATCGGCCTGGTGCTGTTGCCGATGGCGATCCCGCCGGTGATTTCCGCGCTGGTGCTGTACTTCATGGAAACCAAGCTCGGTCGTTTTGCGCCGGGCATGGGCTACGACACCCTGACCGGGGTGGTGATCGCCCATGTGATCATGGTGGTGCCGTACGGCGTGGTGACCATGCTGGTTGCCCTTAGCCAGATCGACCGACGCATCGAACTGGCCTCGCGCAACCTCGGCGCCAGCCTGATGCAGACCACCTTCATGGTGATCCTGCCGAACCTCAAGCTGGGCCTGGCCTCCACCGCCCTGCTGGGTTTCGCCCTGTCGTGGGAAGAAGTGGCGGTGACGCTGTTCATCACCAGCGTCAACGTCGACACCCTGCCCAAGCGGATCTGGAGCGGGTTGCGCGATAACGTTGATCCGAGTGTGGCGGCGATTTCGGTGTTGTTGATCAGCCTGACCTTGCTGGTGCTGATGGGGCGGTTGGTAGTTCAGCATCTGGTGGATAAACGCGCGCGAAAATTGCTGCATCCGTGAAGGAAAATCTGATCGGCTAGCAAAAAAACTTTAAAAACTGTCAACTTTTACAGTATCGCTTTCCAGAAAACACGCGCTCAATGCTCCATGACTACAGAGACTTAATACAGTCAGTCAAAAAAGACTTTTGCCGTGTTTTTCATGGAGAAAGAGCATGCTTGATACTACGATCGTAGGATTTATCCGGCGCATTTCAGCAACAGCGCTGGTTTTGTCGCTCTCGACGCTGCTAAGCGCGTGCATGAACACTTCATCACCGGACACAAAAGAGCCGCGGAACTGGGTAATCGAAAATGTAGCCGGCAAGAGCACCGCAGAGTTGTATGCGGACTTAATTGCCCCGGGCGTATACAAGCAGTCGAGTTCGAAGGAAATTGATGGTTACACCGTTGAGAGCGGCAACTTAAAAATGCCGGATGAATCCACCGGTTCTTTGGTGGCGGTAAGATCCAAGGATGGCAGTTTGACTGCAATCGTCGAAAAACCCGGTGAGAGCGGATTGTTGGTCATTAACAGCAATGGTGAGACTCGCTTTACGCCTTCCCCGACTCTGGATTATTCGCTACCCGACACGGTGAAGGATAATACGACTACAAAAGCTGGAGCAACAAACCCTTCGGTGATGCAAGGCCCTTATGTCATTGATATGTTAATCGGATATTCGCGTGATGCCGTTTCCTCTGTCGGCGGCAATGCCCATGCCAATGCTTTAGCTCAAATAGAAAGCGTAAATTTGGCATTACGCAACTCACTAATTACTAACATATCGATAGAATTAGTTGGCATAGAAATAGTAGAGAAAAACTATCCAGTTAACCTTGAAACATATCAGGCGCTACCACAAATATTCTCTACTGGTATTGCAACGCACAAACCAGACTTAGTATATGGTATGTTTAATTATGAGGACAGCGGCGCTGGTGGCTACGGCGAGTTGGCAGGAAGATTTGCTATGGGACTTGCATGGGGTGCAGCGGTATTTCGCCACGAAGTAGGCCATAACGCCGGAGGGCTACATTGTGTAGCTCAAGGCGGTGCTCCTGTTCCTTATGGTTATGGACACAACAACGGCAAAACTACCACCGCGCAATGCGGCAATGCAAACCCATACTACTCAACCCCCGCTGTCCGCGATGCCCACGGTTTGCTTATAGGCGACGCAGCCACCGCCGATATGGCGCGAGTGTGGAGGGAGAATGCGCAGCGGTTGTCATCTTACACAGCTCGAACTCCTAAAAATTTTCGACTTACTGGCTCAACGGCTTTCACTGCTACATTTTCTTGGGACCCATCGCCTGATGCTGTCGGGTATAACATTTACTACACCTCTCCAACAACTCAAAATCCGGTTAAAGCTGGCAGCACAGCTAATCCAACCTATACAGCGAGCGTAATGTCCAATAGAACTATGTATTATGCCAAAGCAGTTGGCAGTCTGGGGATTGAATCTGAACTGAGCAATGGTGCTACGAAGTGACCACTCTCAACCCGGACATCAACGCAACTTATTAAGCAGATTCCAGTATTTCCTCATCCGACCTGGGCATCTGTCGGTGAAGGCGATTTCGTACGAAGTCGTTTTCACCGTCGCCTACATTCCATAACGGCTATCATCCCCGCACATTTTTTGTGGTAGCCCTCAGCCAGATCGACCGACGAATAGAACTGGCCTCGCGCAACCTCGGCGCCAGCCTGATGCAGACCACCTTCATGGTGATCCTGCCGAACCTCAAACTGGGCCTGGCCTCCACCGCCCTGCTGGGTTTCGCCCTGTCGTGGGAAGAAGTGGCGGTGACGCTGTTCATCACCAGCGTCAACGTCGACACCCTGCCCAAGCGGATCTGGAGCGGGTTGCGCGATAACGTTGATCCGAGTGTGGCGGCGATTTCGGTTCTGCTGATTTCGCTGACCCTGTTGGTGCTGGTCGGGCGGTTGGTGGCTCAACACTTGGCGGATAAACGCGCGCAGAAACTATTGCATCCGTAACCACGCCACCGAACGTAAAGCCCCGCTTCGTGATGAACGCGGGGCTTTTTTGTGCTGGTTTACGCCGGACCTGTAGGAGCCCGGCTTGCCGGCGAAGGCGCCCTAAAGACCGGCGCAATGTTCGAGGGCGCCTTCGCCGGCAAGCCGGGCTCCTGCAAGGTGATGCGTCTGGGGATTTTGTCCGTTGGCCCGTTGGGCCGTGACAACCGCGTCCCGGTCCAATAGATTAGTCGGCCTGAAAAAGCCTCCGGGCTTTCTCGCCTCTATTCAAGTTCAAAGAAGTAGTGAAATTTCAATGTCCGATTCCAACACCGCTGAATCCGTAGTCACCTTGTCGTCCAAAGCGGAATACGAAAACTCCATCAATCTTTCACAGCATGTGCCACAGGCCAAGACCATCAGCGAGATGGTCCTGGACGCTTTCCAGTCCACCCGCGAAAGCGAGCAGATCCGCGAGCTGCGCGCCGCGATCCGCCAGGCCCACGACAGCTTCGACGACGACAAGGCCTACGAACTGATGGGTGAACTCAAGCAACTCAAGGACGCCGAGGCCGCCGACATCGCCGCCCTCGAAGACCTGAGCAGCAAGTTCCCGATCAGCCGCATCCTGTCCAGCTTCAAGGACGACCCGGCGTTCCAGGAAATCGTCTACGGCCTGGCCCTGAAGGTGCTGAACCAGACCCACCAGGCCATCAGCAATCCGAGCGGCGGCAAGAGCAAAGCCGCCAAGGCGAAAAAAGAACTCGAAGTGTTCACCATCAGCAAGGACGGCATCAGCGTCACCTTGCCGTTGCGCACCCCGCGCTCGCGCCTGAACGTCGACCGCGAAGCCCTGGAGTTCCTCGGTTTCACGTTCGTTGGCGAAGGCGAGGAAGCGGAACTGCAAAGCGAAACGTTCCTGGACAACAGCGGGACCGAACAGGCGATCAACCGCAAGAACATCATCACCGCGCTGCAACAACAGACCGCCTTCGATGGCTTCACTATCGCCGCGCAGTAACACGCCCCCGCCCCGAATGCTTCGCTAGTTCAAGCATCCCCCAAGCCCCGCCCTCGTGCGGGGCTTTTTATTGCCTGCGATTCAGGCAAGTCCGCGACTACTGTTCCAGTATCAAAACAACATCACACTTCCCTTAACCCTTGAGCACCATGGGTCCGCCTGCGGGGAGCGTCAACTCACTGTCCAGATCAGGACCTCAGTGGTGCAACTGCTGAGGCCTGTATGAACACACTTCCCCTGTACCGTCAGTTAGCCAACCACTACCTCGACGCGATCCGCAGCGGCACCTTGAAAACCGGCGAGCGCTTTCCCTCCATCCGCCTGATGATGGAAAAGCACGCCGTCAGCCTGTCGACTGCAGTGCAGGTGTGCCGGGAGCTGGAGGGCCAGGGTGTGCTGGAGGCGCGCCCGCGCTCGGGCAACTACATCCGCCAGCCCGATACCCCGCCCCGCCCCATTCCCCTGGCGGTGCCGGATGCCGGTGCGTATGCGGGCATTCACCAACAGGTGTCGTCGGTGCTCAAGGCCAGCCAGCGAGCGACCATCAAGGTCAATTTCGCCAGCCCCTACTGCGCGCCGCAACTCTACCCGCTGAAAATCCTCCAGGATCACATGGCCAAGGCATTGCGCCAGGATCAGCAGTTGCTGGGAAGGACCGGGCCAACCTGCGGCAACCTGGCCCTGCGTAACATCCTCGCCCGCCGGGCCTTGACCTGCAAAACCCACCTGAGCGCAGAGCAGATCGTGATCACCAACGGCGCATCAGAGGCACTGAACCTGGCCCTGCGCGCCGTCACCCAACCGGGTGATACCGTCGCCGTCGAGTCGCCGACTTTCCACGGCCTGCTGCAGATTCTCGAAAGCCTGAGCCTGCGCGTGCGGGAGGTGCCGGCGACGGCGCACTGCGGAATCAATCTGATTGCCCTGGAGCAGATGCTGCGCGGCCCCGAGCGGATCCACGCCTTGATTGTCATGCCCAATCTGCAAAACCCGCTGGGCAGCATCATGCCCGACTCGCACAAGGCACGACTGGTGCAGCTGTGCGCCGAACACGGCACGGTGCTGATCGAAGACGACACCTATGGTGACCTGGTGGACACCGAGCAACCTCTGTCCACGCTCAAACACTGGGATCGCAGCGATAACCTGATTTACTGCGCCTCCCTGAACAAAACCCTCGCACCGGGCGTGCGCCTGGGCTGGATCAGCGCCGGCCGGTGGCATGACCGCGTGGAGATGCTCAAGCACAGTCAATCGAGGGGGTGCGAGACGCTGTCGCAGTTGGCGGTCAGTGCGTTCATGAAGACCCCGTCCTACGAACGTTACCTGCGGCGGCTGAGGAAGACCCTCATGCAGCAGCGCCAGCAGATCAGCAGCGCCATCCTGCACCACTTCCCCCAGGGCACTCGCGTCACTGCACCTAGGGGCGGCACGCTGCTATGGGTGGAACTGCCACCCGGGTACTCGTCGATGCGTTTGTTCCACGAGGCGTTGAAGTGGGGGATACAGATTTTGCCTGGGGATATCTTTTCCAATACCGCAGGGTTTGCGCATTGCCTGAGAATAGGCTGTGGCACGCCATTTTCGCCGCAGATCGAGCAGGCGTTGGCAACGCTGGGCCAGCTACTTGACCCGCGATGATCAGGTCCTGAAATGTAGCGCGTTGCAAGCCGCTCCAGTTCAATCACTGGAGCGGCTCATCGGCCATTTGTCAGTGGCCTGTGCAAATGTATTCGCTGAAAAATATCTGTGCGGCCCCTACAGGGGCCTGTTTCAGATTGGGTTTTGGTGCAGGCAAATAATATGCGGATCGTCATTCCAATGCGGAAAACGTTCGGCTATCAGGGGGTCGTGACCGGGGATGACGTGGTCTTCACTGTCGGCCAGGCGATCGATTTCACTGAACGCTTCAAGCGATTGCGCCAGGTCATCGATGATCGGAAACGGGCTGCGCTCGCGGATGTTCACCCACAAGTGCGCAGCGTCCGACGCCAGCACGATCCAGCCCCGTTCGGTGTTCACCCGCACCACCTGGCTGCCCGGTGTGTGACCGCCCACGGCGTGCAGTGTCACCCCGGGCAGCACCTCGACCGTGCCGTTGTGCAAACGCATCCTTCCTTCGAACAGCGGCGGCAACGCCGACATCACATCCTCGACCTCGTAGGTCTTGTTCACCGTGTGATGGCTCATCTTCGGCCCGGTGCAGAAGCGCAATTCCGCTTCCTGCAAATGCACCGTGGCCTTGGGAAACAGCCCCAGGTTGCCGGCGTGGTCCCAGTGCAGGTGCGTGAGGATCAGGTGCTCGACCTGCGCCGGATCGATGTCCAGTTGCCGCAGGGAATCTTCCGGCAGGCGATACATCTGCCGGTTGCGTCGGTCCGCCGTGGCCGGTTGAAAACAGGTGTCGACCACGATCACCTGGTGCTCGTTGCGAATGACCCAGAAGTAATAGTCCAGCGGCATCGGCGCATTCGGGTCGCCACAGCAGGCGTCGTAGAGGAAGTTCTCCCGGGCGGTGCGCTGCGCGTTGGCGCCGACACGGATGGCGAACACTTCGTACATGGGAATGGTCATGGACACCTCCGGGTTCAGGCGGCTGCGGTGGCTTTGAGGGTCGGACGAAAATCGAAGTCGATCTGCTCGCTGATGCCCAGGTCGTGTGCCAGCTTATGCAGGCCACTGTAGTCGCGCATGATCGTCGCGTTCCGGTTGCTCTCGCGGGTGTCGGTAATGATCGACCCGGCGTCCTCGACCCCGAGCTGCGTGAGGATCGCCTCCCACATCGAGTAGTCCTGGGCGATGAAAGCACTCAACGCCACCGACAGGTTGCGGGCGAAAAATTCCCGCTGGACCGGCTGCATGTTGGCGTACATCACCTTGGCCACTTCGGCCAGCACCTTGCTGTGGGCGTATTCGTCGCGGTTGTGCAGTTCGGCCACGCGGCGATTTTGCGGCTGGATGGTCTGGTCGTCCGCCAGCAGGTCGAGATAGGCATTGACGCTGATCTCGGCCACCACCGCGAAGGTGATCGCCGCCAGGTCCCGCTGCCATGGCTCGGACAATTCCTCGCGCAGGGCCTTGAGGCGCAGGTACGTCACCGATGGCGGCAACTGCAGATCCTGGTCCAGTGCGCGATCCAGCTTGGTCCGCTCGATGGCCCGCAGGTGCATGAGGGTGTGGTAGTGCTCGTCGATCAGGGTCTGCTGCATCGCTTCGCGAAAATGCCAGTCGTCCTTGCCCAGGTACTGGTTGGCGAGGACGCTCAGCGCCGGGTTCACCACATGCTCCTCGGCGGTAACGGTGCGCAGGTTGTAGCCGATCCAGCCCCAGGTCACCACCTTGCTTTTGAGCTCGTCGCCCAAGGCCTGGAATTTCGGATGATGGAAAAACGGCACCATGCACTCCGGGTAATCCGGGCGTGCCGGGTCGAACACTTCGTTGATCTGGGCCTTGTCCGGCGAACACACCGCGGCACGTTTGGTCCAGGCCTGATTGAGCCGTACGATCAGTTGATGATCGACCTGGGCGATCTCGATTGCTGTTTGCATGACGCGATACCTGTAGAACGCGTACCCCTGGGGGTACGCGGAAAAAAGAAGGGCGACGGAAAAATCAGGCCAGCCAGTAGCGGGTCAGGTTGCGCGCCGGGTCAGTGTATCGGCTGCGGGCATGAATCATTCGCCAGTTATCCCAAATCAGCATGCATCCGTCGGGAATCAGCACCGGGATGTTGTGTTCGACGAAGTACGCTTCGCCGAGCACGGCAAACCTGGCCAGCGGCGAGTCGTTGTTGTTGACCTGTGATTGCTGCAAGGCTTCCTTCGACGGATTCACATCGCCGTAGTGAAACTGGTTGTAGCTGAAGCGGAAAATATCGCCTTCCTCGGTGGGTGTCAGGATGTATTCCCTGACCCGGGTTTGCGCCGGTTCACCGGGCTTGGCCGTGGCGACGAACTCCACCGGCGTGTCGTCGAGCCACTCGCGCAGTTCCGGCTCGGATTGCTCAAGCGACTTCAAGAATGCGTAGCCGTCCACCAGCCCCGTGTGACCGCCACCGCAGGTCGCCTGTTGATGGCAGTGCAGCGCCAGGTAACGCGGCGGCGGGCCGTACACCGGCGCTTCGGTGTGCGGGCCGATGCCGTTCATGCTTTGGGAGTACGGCAAGTCCTCGTAGCCCGGCTTGCGGGTGATGGCGAACGCCATCTGGCCATTGAACTGCGGAATGATCGGGCCGAACTCATGCAGTGTTCCGGCTACATCGTGGGCAAATTCCCCCGGGGTCAGCACAGTCCAGCCACGATTCGACAACTCTTCATGGCGATGGCCCAGCGAAACATAAGGTTTGGACGCAACAATCCCTTGGTTTGACATGGTGAGTTTCCTGGCGGTTTATCAGGCGTTTACGGTTGAGGTGTAAGCGGCAATCAATTCACTGCAGGCGCTGCCCGGTCGGTATCGCTGTTCATCGATGCTTTGTACCGGGGTGATTTCGGCGGCAGTGCCGGTGAGAAAACACTCGTCGAAGTCGCCCAGTTCCGCGGGCAGGATCGTGCGTTCGATAACCTGGTAGTCCCGCGCCCGGGCCAGTTCGATGACGGTCTGGCGGGTAATGCCGTCGAGGAAGCAATCAGGCACCGGCGTATGCAAGGTCCGTCCCTTGGCGAAGAACACGTTGGCGCTGGTGGCTTCGGCGACATGGCCGCGCCAGTCGAGCATCAAGGCGTCGTGATAGCCGTTGTTTTCGGCGTCGTGCTTGCTCAGGGTGGCGATCTGGTAATGCCCCGACGCCTTGGCTTCGAAAGGGCTGCTGCTGGGCGGCGGACGGCGCCAGGTGGCAGTCTTCAGGCGGATGCCGGCCATGCGCGCCGCCGGGTCGAAATAGCTCGGCCATTGCCAGCAGGCGATCGCCACATGCACGCGATTGAACCGCGCCGACGTGGAAATCATCTCGCTGCCGCGCCAGGCCACCGGTCGCAAATAGCCGTCGACCACCTGGTTGCGTTGCAGCAATTGCTGGCTGGCCGCTTCCAGCTCGGCGGGTTCGAACGGGATGGCGAAATCCATCAGCTGCGCCGAGCGATACAAGCGCTCGGTGTGTTCGCGCAGTTTGAAGATCTTGCCGTTGTACACGCGCTCGCCCTCGTACACCGTGCTTGCGTAATGCAAGCCGTGGGTCAGCACATGCAGGCGCGCCTGGGACCACTCGACGAACTCGCCATCGAGCCAGATCAATCCTTCGCGCTGATCAAACGGGATACCGCTCATGTCCTTGTCTCCCCAGTCATCAAAGTGTCGGCCTAGGCCGTTTGCAGCAGGACCGGTATCAACTCCGGCGCGGGTGCCAGCAAACGCTCAGGCTCGGTCTGAAAGAAAAAACCGCGTTCGCCGAAGGCCGGGCGCAGTTCGTCGAACCAGGTCGCCTGCGGGTCGAAGCGCGCATAGAAGGTTCGCAATACCCACTGCGGGTCCCGGGCCTGGAGGAACTGCAGCACGAAGACTTTTTCCCCGGCGACGGTCTCGATGCCGTTGATCAAGACCTTGCCGTAGAAGGTGCTCATCGATGGCCCGCGCACCGTTCGCGCCAGCCCCGACACCGTGCGGTAGGCCGCCTGGAAGATCTCGAACGCCCGGGCCAGCGGCATCGCGAAGTAGTGGCTGGGGCCGGTGTCGCGCTCGACGAACATGTAATAGGGCACCGCCCCGAGCCGTACGCCTTCGGTCCAGAGGTCCGCCCAATCGGCGGGGTTTTCGTTGATATGGCGGATCACCGGCGCCTGCATGCGCAGGGTCGCGCCCGTTGCGCGAATGCGTTCGACGGCCTGTCGGGCGATGTCCTGGCGAATCTCCACCGGGTGGTTGTAGTGACCCATGATCGACAGGTTCTTACCCGCCGCGACGATCCGCCGGAACAGCTCTAGCAACTCGTCTGCGTCCTTGTCGCTGACAAACCGCTGCGGCCAGTACGCCACCGATTTGGTGCCGATGCGGATGCTCTTGAGATGCGCCAGCTCCAGCAGCGGCTCGATGTACCCTGCCAGCGATCGGGTGTTCATGATCAGTGGATCACCACCGGTGATCAGTACGTCGGTCACTTCCGTGTGCACGCGCAGGTAGCTCAGCAGTTCCTGGGATTCCCGCGCGTTGAACTTGAGCTCCTCCTCGCCGATGAACTGCGCCCAGCGAAAACAGAAGGTGCAGTACGCATGACAGGTCTGACCTGCACCGGGGAAGAACAGCACGGTCTCGCGGTACTTATGCTGGATTCCCGGCAGGACCTTTCCATCGAGGGTCGCGCCGTTGTGCGTCAGCTGCCCGGCAGGATGGGGGTTCATGCGCAGCCAGATCGCCTCGATCCGCCGCTTGATCGCAGCGGCGTCATCCTGCTCGATCAGGTGCTTGAGCGAGGCATATTCATCGGCCAGCAACATGTCCCTGTGGGGAAAGGTCATACGGAAGATCGGATCGTCCGGGATGTTGTTCCAGTCGATCAGCGTCCCCAGCACGTATTCGTTGGTACGAAACGGCATGACCCGGGCCACGACCGTCATGGCTTCCTGCAGCTCAGGCGTCAGCCTGTGCCAATACGCTGTGTCGCGAATGGTGCGAGCGTTATAGGGTTTGTAGCGTTCGTGCTCCGACAGTCCTTGCATGGCAGCGCTCCTGGTGATTGCCCTGACAGTCGCCTTAAACAACAGCCGGTGCGATGGCCGGCGCTTTGCGCTCTATGTCCATCCATGCCCGAACGCTGTCGCGATCCCACTGGCGACGGACATACGCCGCGAGTCGCGCCGGGACTGGATCGCCATTGGCAACCAGCCGGTTGAGCATGATCGCCAAGTCCGTGTCGGCAATGCTCCAGTCGCCGAAGAGGTGCTCGGCGCCCTCCTCCAGCAAGCGCTCGGCGACGAAAAACAGGCGCTCGACCGCGGCCTTGGCATCGTCGGATAGCGGCACGTCTTTCTTGCCGAAGTACACCAGGTCAAACGGGCGCTCTTTGCGGATCACCAGCAAATCGCTACGCAGCCAGGCCTGGAGTTGACGGGCCCGGGCGCGCTGCTGGAGGTCCTGGGGGAAAAGCCTTGCATGCCCTGGCGCGAGCTCCTCCAGGTATTCGGCGATGGCGGAAGATTCCGACAGTGCAAAGCCTGCGTGAACTAATGTGGGAATCTTGCAGGTCAGCGAAATATCACGATACTTCGCCTGATAGTTCTCTCTTGCCTTTAAATCCAACGTAACAAGCTCAAATGAAAGTTGCTTCTCCTTGAGTGCCACAAACGCCGACATCGCAAAAGCGCTGACAAAATCCGCGCCAACATAGAGTTTAATCCTGTTGTTTTCCATGGAACGCTCCCTTGCACTAAGTACATTAATCCGTTGCATTCGAGGCGATCGTAGTAAGTTGACCAGGCGCTGAACAGATACAGAAAATATCCGTTTGCATCGATACAGAAGATTCGAAAATGCGAATCGCCAAGGGCTCATCGAGGGCACGGCAGAAACGAAAAAAGGGAGTCCGCAAACGCGGACTCCCCGGTGTGAAACGGAGGGGAATTTACAGCTGGCGGGGGATCAGGCCGACGTTGTCGGTGCAATTGGCGAGCAGCAGCGCCTGGGGCATGTTGCTGATATTGAGCATGGCCAGCGGCTCGGTGGCGCTGGTGTTGACGAAGCCGTGGCGGGTCCAGGCCGGCACCAGCAGCACGTCCCCGCTGCCGACGCCCACGGCCTCGGCATCGCCCAGGGTCAAGGTGCCGTTGCCGCTCTGGATGATGAACAGGTGCCACCACGCATGCTCATGGCCATGGAGCTGCGTACCCGGTGTCAACCATTGCATGGAGACGGCCATTCCGGGCGTCAACGAGCAGCCATCGAGGCTGTTGTCGTGGGCCAGCGCGACAATATCGACATCGCTGGCCTCAAGGCTCTGACGTATACCTGTAAGTTCAACATCCGTCCAAACCCGTGGTTTAATCGGCTGGCGAACCAGACTTTGGCGGAAGTCCTTATAGGAAAAGAATGCACCCTGAACGCTATTCATGTTCGGCTTCCAACTTATTCTGCAGAGTTGAGTCACTCGACCTTAGGCGAACAATTAAGCGCTGTAAAGTCGAACAACTCAAACTTATAACGCAGAGGGTCGCAACGCCACGATCATGTCCACTTCCACTGCCGCGTTTTTCGGCAATTGATAAACACCGACGGTCGTGCGTGTATGTTTGCCAGCATCGCCCAGTACATGACTGAACACATCCGAGGCGCCGTTGGCCACTTCGCTGAGGTCGACAAAATCCGCCGTGGATTTCACATACACTGAGATTCTTATCAGCGACTTGATCTTGTCCAGCGAACCGATGGCGTCGACGATCAACGCCAACCCGCGCATCGCGCAGAGGCTGGCGGCCGCTTGTGCGTCCGCCATGTCGAGGTCCAGGCCGACCCGCCCGGGGTATTGGATCTTGCCGTTCACCCGCGGCACCATGCCGCTGATATACAACTCGTCGTGGTGGCGGATCAGCGGCGCGTAATGCCCGCCTGCGCTGTTTTCACCGTAGATGTCGTAGTCGAATTCCTTCGCCAGCGCGATGAAGCGCTCGTCACAAGTCATGTGCTCAATCATTTGCCGAACCTCTTGATCAATACTGCAAAAAACATCGATCCCTGACACTCAACACGACACCCTTGCGGAGGGCGCCAGGCTGGTGATCCCGATCCTTGACTCAACGGCCTCGGCCAAGCGCAACAGGTCATTGCTAAGCTGCGCGTAGTCTTCGTTGAACAACACGATGTGGCCGATAAACGAGAAGTTGTCTTTCACCAGGGCGCTGACCGATTCGCCGATGCGCTTGCTCACCACCGACTCCAGCAGCTCGATGCCCAGCGAGTGGGCCAGGGCCTGGATGTCCGGCACATCTCGCAGGATGCCGCCCGTGGTCGCCCGCAACAGGCGTATGCCGCAGTAGCCCCGGGGCACCGGTTCCTGGCTCTCGACCTGGCCTTCCACGGCCCAGCGGACCCAACGCTCCCACGGGTCGAAATCGACGAACGCCTGGCGCGCCAGGTCCCAGATGTGCATGCCACCAGGGCGCATGTTGGTTTCAACGGCCGAGGTGCGATGATTGGCCCTGTAGAACACTTCGTTGTGCCAGGCACCGTTGTCCTGGGAAACCAGCCCCGCCATGTGCTGGCCGGCAGCTAACAGTCGAGCCTGCACCTCAGGCGCCAACGGTGCGGGCACCACTTGCTGGATCTCGGCGCGGTAGGCACCGTCGGTGGTGGTTTTTTCGGTGATCCAGGTGCTTCCGGCGACAGAGTCCCAGCTGTATTCCCGGGCGTTCTGGATCAGTTCCTCGAGCACGATGCCGCCCTCGCGGTAGGGCTTGAGCGCATGCCACGCCTCGTCGCATTCAGACGGGTGACGGATAACGCGACAGCCTCGGCTGGCACCTTCGCAGGCTGGCTTGATGAACGCCTTGCCACCCAGTTCGATCACACGCTGGCGCAGTTCCGGCAGGCTGTCGATACGGCTGGAAACCACCGGCCGGTAGTCTTCGGGCGCCGCGGTGGCCGCCGCTTCGAGCTGGCGGAAAATCTGTTTGTCCAAGCCTGCCCGAGCCTCGGCGGGAGAAATGCCAGGCAAGCCGAAATGACTGGCCAGCGCCGCACCGAGCAACACGCCACGGTCAGAAAACGGCAGCACGCCAATCAGCTTCCAGCGATCGGCCTTCAGGCACCCCACCACCAACTCAAGGGAGGCCGCCACGTCCTGCTCGGCCAAGGACGTGCTGCAGACGTGATCCGCCACCTGGTCGTCATGGGGCTGGACCTGCTCGACCAGCAGGATCAGCCTGGCGTCGTACAGCGACTTGCACAGATCGCGCAGCTTCTGGATATCGTGAACCCGACTGCCGTTGTACCCCACCACTACTACGCATGAAGTCGTATTCATAAAGCCCCCGACTTGCAAAATGAAAACCGAAACTACGCTGACTCAGTCATGCAACGACGCGATCGATCGGCGGTTGAGCCAGTACCAGACCAGGATCCCGCCAGCGCCGATGGCCGCCAGCACCAGCGCGTTATAGGGCGGTGGCGCGACCCGCATGATCAACACGGTCAACCCTGCGCCGACGCCCAGGGACACTTCCTTGACGAACATGTTGTTCTGCTTGACCGAGAAGTAATCGAGGTGACTGAAGGCGCACTCGGCGATGGACAGCAGCGCCACCCAGACCAGCGCGCCGACCAGGGTGTCGACGTGGAACGCGGCAGGCGAAGACAGCACGGCAAAACCGCCGACGATGATCGCGATCACAGTCAGCACTTTGAAGCGCCCGGTGCTCTCGATCAGCTTCATGACCGGTACTTGCGCGAACACCACCACGCCGCTATTGAGGATCAGCATCAGGCCATACCAGGCCGGCAGCTCGCCGGTCTTCAGCAGGATCGCCTGGGGCAGGATCGAGAACACGCCGAACAGCTTGATGCCCATGATGACGCCGGCGATGACCCAAGGCAGCTTGTTGCGCCAGCCGCTGCCGTCCTGGCTGGCGGGACGGGCAACCACGGGGTCGCAGGTGAAAGTGGCGCCCATGGCGATCGGCAGGCACAACAGGACGAAACCTGCGGCGCCGAGGAAAAACAGGGTCGGGGTCAGCAGCGGCGACAGCAGGATCAACCCCGCCAGCAGGCTGCCCATGTTCATGGCGACGCGGTTGTAGGCGGCGCCCTCCTTGGTCTGGGCCGCTTCGCTCTTGATCAGGTAGCCGGCAATCGCAATGCCGTAGGCAAACAACGCCGCGGCAAACATGACCACACCCTGGTTGCTGGTGACCGCCAGCAACACCAGCCCGAGGGCGGCGCACAGCAGCGTGACGCTCAAGGAGCGGCGACCGAGGACCAGCAACGTCAACGGCAACAGCAGCAACAAGGCCCGATAACCCAGGGCCAGGATGCTGTTGGTGGCGGTATCGAGCCAGACGTTGGCCTTGCCCAGCACCGCGAACAGCGACACGGCGGTGATGATCCGGATGGTGAACAACCGCAGGTTGATCACCGGCTTGGCCGCGACGACCGTTGTTTCGACACTCATGCAACACCTCACGAACCTGGCATCGATCGACCGCCATAGGTCAACCATCCAGAAAGTCTGTAAAGCGATGTTAGAAAGAGATGCTTGTCTTGATCAGAGCAAGTTCGTATAGAATCGAACGAACTTTACTGCCGGAGAGACCAGTAAAATGCAGGCTCAGCGAGCAGTGATCGCCGCTATCGAGTTCCAGCCGGGTGTGCCGCTGGTGCAGCAGATCGTCGATCAGTTGACGGTGGCGATCAGCAAGGGCGGCCTGCCCCACGGCTCGAGGCTGCCACCGATTCGCGAACTCTCCGACCTGATGCACGTGGGCAAGTCCACGGTGGTGGACGCCCTCGACCGCTTGCGCGCCAAGGGGCTGGTGGTGTCACGCCAGGGCTCGGGGCATTACGTGCACCGTTCCAACACCAGCGTCCAGAGCAACGCCGGCCCCGACCTGCTGCCCCAGGACACACTCAGCGTGGTCCGCCGCGCGGTGCTGCTGGACAATGGCGCGCTGCGCCCGGGGGCCGGTTTCCTGCCGTCTTCGTGGCTGCCTGCCGAAGAATTGCTCAAGGCCGTGCGGGGCACCCTTCGCGCAACCACCCTGCGCATGGGCGAATATGGCAACGCCAGCGGTTACCTGCCACTGCGCCAGGCATTGCGGGTGAAAATGGCGACCCTGGGCATCGAAGCGCCGGTCGAGCAGATCATCACCACCGCCAACACCGTACAGGCCATCGACATGCTGATGCGCCTGCTGGTCAAACCCGGCGACACGGTGCTGCTCGATGACCCTTGCTACTTCACCATGCACACCAACCTGGCCTGGCACGGCGCCAAGGTCATCACCATCCGCCGCGATTGCGACGGCATGGACCTGGATGCCCTGGAGCAGTTGCTGATCGCCCACCGTCCCGTGCTCTACATGACCAACAATGCCCTGCACAACCCGACCGGGCACTCGTTCACCTCGGCGCAGGTCTACCGCTTGCTGGAGTTGAGCCATCGCTACAATTTCCACATCCTCGAAGACGACCTGTACTGCGACATGCAGCAACGCCGCACCCCACGCCTGGCCGCGAGCGGGCTGGACAACGTCTCCTACGTCTCGGGATTCTCCAAGACCCTGACCGCCAACAGCCGCGTCAGCTTCGCGGTGCTGTCACCACAACTGGCAGCGCGGATGGTGACCCTGAAAATGGCCTGCGGTGGCATGACCTCGGAAATGGCCGAACAGATCATCTGCACCATGCTCAGCGACGGCAGCTACGCCAAACACATGCGCCGCACCGTGGACCGCCTCTACGAGTCGAACAGCCGGGTGGCGGCGTGGCTGGGCGAAGCCGGGTGTTCGGTGTCTTCGCTGCCTGGCGAAGGGCTGTATATCTGGACGCGATTGCCCGACGGATTCGACGCCGAAACCCTGGCCCGGAAGGGTCTGGAAATCGACCTGGTGCTGGCGCCGGGAACCATGCTCAGCAAGGCGGCGGATGGCAACCGGTTTCTGCGCTTCAACGTGGCGCACAGTGATCACGTGCAGGTGCGGGAGCGGTTTTTCCGGTTGCTGGACATGCCGCACAAATAACCTCCCACCACCAATCCCTGTGGGAGCGAGCCTGCTCGCGAAGGGGCCGTCACATCCAGCATCAATATTGCCTGGCACATCGCTTTCGCGAGCAGGCTCGCTCCCACAGGGACTGCGGCGCCCGACCCCATCCCGGCCAGCACATAGCCACGATTGTGCAATCCGATATCCACACGTTAACTTCGACCCGTCGCTGCCAATTCAGCGACCGGGCCTGAGAACTCGAACTAGATACAGGAACAATTGGAGTTCTCTTTATGCATGCCCGCAATCCGTTCAAAATTAATTCTCTTGCACTTAGCACCTCGCGATCAGCAGGAGGTGAAGCCCAATGACCAATCCCCAAGACCTCAAAACCATCGGCCTCACCCCCTTCTCCTATCACGCCAACGAACCGCTTTTCCGCATCAACGCCGGTGTCCCGGTCACCTCCGCCCTCTCCCACGCCTCAGACCTGCTCCACCTCGCCAAACTACTGGCCTCAGACGCAGCTATGGTCCGCCACTGCGACCGACACGCCTGGGCCTCGCATTTCCTGCAGGACATGAGCAAGGCAATCATCGACGACGTGGTGAAGGTGCTCGATGCACCGTGTAACAACCGCGCGTAAATGAAAAAGCCCCGCGTTTCTTTTGAATACGGGGCTTTCCGATCACAGACAGGCGCACTAACCCCTTTTATTGGGTCTGACTGCTCGCTTTTTCTTTAGCGGGCCAAGAAAATCTTAAGACTTTGAGGTTTCCTCAATTTTTTCTTAAGTGGACCGATATCGAATCCGCCTGTTAGTCCGCGTCGCGGCCATCGCGAGCAGGCTCACTCCTACAGGGATCGGTGTTGCATTCAACATTGGCGACAACGCATTTCCAATGTAGGAGTGAGCCTGCTCGCGATGGTGGCACCTCGGTCCACCAGAAAACACCCAACAAAAAGCCCCGCTCTTCTCTCGAAGGCGGGGCTTTTCGATGCGGCGTCCAAACCTTAAGGCGCGTACGTCAGCAACAGCTCGGTCGGCACTTTGAAGTCCAGGGACATCATCACGCTCAACGCGGTAATGGTGAAGATCGAGAACACGAACAGCTTGCGTGCCCAGACCGTGTCATCCACTGCCTTGTAGCCGGTCCAGGCCATGTACAACCAGTACATGCCCATGGCCGCGGCGACGGCGAGGTAGCTCATGCCGGCGTAGCCGCTGAAGGTCAGCATCAAGGTCGCCACGAGGAAGGCCAGGATGTAGATCAGGATGTGCTTCTTGGCCACCTGGATTCCGCGCTTCACTGGCAGCACCGGGATCGATGCGGCCAGATAATCGTTGAAGCGGAAGATCGCGATGGCGTAGGAATGCGGCATCTGCCACAGGCTGAACATCACCAGCAGGGTCAGCGCGGCCATGTCGAAGGTGTTGCTCACCGCGACGTAGCCGATCACCGGCGGCATGGCGCCCGACAGACTGCCCACCAGCGTGCCGTGAACCGACTTGCGCTTGAGGTACAGGCTGTAGAAGCCGACGTAGATCACGAAGCCGATGACTGCGAACAGGGCGGCCAACGGGTTGGCCACCTTGTACAACAGCGCAACGCCGGCGACACCCAGGACGGTCGCATAGATCAGGGCCAGTTTCAGGGAGATGAGGCCCTGGACCAGCACACGGTTCTTGGTGCGTTCCATCTTCAGGTCGATGTCGCGGTCGATGCAGTTGTTGAACACGCAACCGGAGGCAACCACCAGGGACGTGCCGATCATGGCGGCCAGGAAGATGGCCAGATCGACATGCCCTTTGGAGGCCAGGAAAAATCCGCCTGCCACAGAAAGCACGTTACCGAAAATGATCCCCGGTTTGGTGATTTGGATAAAGTGCTTGAGGGACATGCGGACTTACCTCACTTCGCCATCATGAACGTGTGGATGCTGAACATGATCCACAGCGACAGGCCAACCAGCAGGACGATCACGATCGCGGCGAACACAAACGCAATCACGTTGTTACGCTGCGCGGCCGAACGGTCCAGGTGCAGGAAGTACACCAGGTGCACCAGCACCTGGACGATCGCGAACGCGAGGACGATCAACAGGGTGATCGACTTCGGCAGCGTCGGGTACATCACCAGGCCGAATGGAATGGCGGTCAGGATCACCGACAGGATGAAACCGATGGCGTACGACTTGTAGCTGCCGTGACCGGCATCGTCGTGGCCATGAGAATGTGCATTAGCCATTTACATAGTCCCCATCAGGTAAACAACGGTGAATACACAGATCCACACGACGTCCAGGAAGTGCCAGAACAGGCTCAGGCAGCTCAGGCGGGTCTTGTTGGTCGATGTCAGGCCATGCTTGTTGACCTGGTACATCATGATCGCCATCCAGATCAGACCGCTGGTCACGTGCAGACCGTGGGTGCCGACCAGGGTGAAGAACCCGGACAGGAAGCCGCTGCGGCTAGGGCCGTAGCCTTCGGAGATCAGCAGGTGGAACTCGTTGACCTCCATGCCGATGAAGCCCAGGCCGAACAGGAAGGTCATGGCCAACCAGCCCAGGACCTGCTTCTTGTTGCCACGGTAGAACGCCAGCATGGCGAAGCCGTAGGTGATCGAACTGAACAGCAGCAGAGCGGTTTCGCCCAGTACGTATGGCAGTTCGAAGATGTCGTGGCCCGACGGGCCACCCGCTACGTTGTTAACCAGTACCGCGTACACCGCGAAGATCGACGCAAACAGAATGCAGTCGGTCATCAGGTAGAGCCAGAAACCGTATACGGTCATCTCGCCCGAGTCGTGGTGGTGGTCATCGTGCCCATGGTCACCATGGGCGTGTCCAACATTGGTCACTAAGTTCGACATGGTTTAAGCCTGTTCCAACGAGGTTTCAACACGGGTGGCGGTGGCCGGGATTTTCCCTGCCGCTACCAGACGCTTGTGCTGCTCGGCTTCGATGCGCTCGATCACGTCGACCGGCACCATATAGCCTTGATCATCACGGGCGGCGTGGATCGCGAAATAGATCACGGTACCGGCCAGGCTAGCGATGGCCAGCCACCAGATGTGCCAGATCATTGCGAAACCGAACACGGTCAGCAGAGCACCCATGACCACACCGGTAGCGGTGTTGTTTGGCATGTGGATCGGCTCGTACTTGGCCGGAACCTTGTACGCAGTGCCGTTTTCCTTGGCTTCGGTGAACGGGTCGACGCAGTCGGCTTTCGGCAGAACGGCGAAGTTGTAGAACGGAGGTGGCGACGAGGTCGACCATTCCAGCGTGTGGGCATTCCACGGGTCACCGTGTTCGCACATGTTCTCTGGCTTCTTGCGGTCACGCACACTGACGTACAGCTGGATCAGTTGGCAGGCGATACCGACGGCGATCATCACCGCACCGAACATGGCGACGTACAGGTACGGCACCCACTCAGGGTTGGTGGTGGCGTTCAGACGACGGGTCATGCCCATGAAGCCCAGTGCATAGAGCGGCATGAATGCGACGAAGAAGCCCGAGATCCAGAACCAGAACGCTGCCTTGCCCCAACCTTCGTGCAGCTTGAAGCCGAACGCTTTAGGGAAGTAGAAAGCGAAACCTGCGATGTAGCCGAATACCGCGCCGCCGATGATCACGTTATGGAAGTGCGCGATCACGAACAGGCTGTTGTGCAGAACGAAGTCAGCACCTGGGATGGCCAGCAGTACGCCGGTCATGCCGCCGATGGCGAAGGTCACCATGAAGCCCAGGGTCCACAGCACCTGGCTGGTGAAACGCAGACGGCCCTGGTAGATGGTGAACAGCCAGTTAAACAGTTTCACACCCGTCGGGATGGAAATCAGCATCGTCGCCAGACCGAAGAAGGCGTTGACGCTGGCACCCGAACCCATGGTGAAGAAGTGGTGCAGCCAAACCATGAAGCCCAGTACCGAGATCGCGCCCGAAGCGTAGATCATCGACTTGTGGCCAAACAGTTTCTTGCCGGTGAACGCCGAGATGACTTCCGAGAACACGCCGAATGCCGGCAGGATCAGGATGTAAACCTCAGGGTGGCCCCAGGCCCAGAACAGGTTGACGTACATCATTGGATTGCCACCAAGTTCATTGGTGAAAATGTGGAAATCCATGTAACGGTCAAGCGTCAGCAGTGCCAGGGTAGCGGTCAGGATCGGGAACGAAGCCACGATCAGGACGTTGGCCCAGGTGCAGGTCCAGGTGAAGATCGGCATGTCCATCAGCTTCATGCCAGGGGTACGCATTTTCAGCACGGTGGCCAGGAAGTTGACCCCCGTCAGCGTCGTACCCAGGCCGGATAGCTGTAGCGCCCAGATGTAGTAATCCATCCCCACGCCCGGGCTGTATTGCAGGCCCGACAGCGGCGGATAGGCAACCCAACCGGTCTTGGCGAATTCGCCGACGCCCAGGGACAGGTTGATCAGCACTACGCCGGAAACCAGCAGCCAGAAGCTCAGGGAGTTCAGGAACGGGAAGGCAACGTCACGCGCGCCGATCTGCAGCGGCACTGCAAGGTTCATCAGGCCGGTGAAGAATGGCATCGCCATGAAGATGATCATGATCACACCGTGGGCGGTGAAGATCTGGTCATAGTGTTCAGGTGGCAGGTAGCCAGGCGAACCCTCGGTGGCCATGGCCAGCTGGGTACGCATCATGATGGCGTCGGCAAAGCCGCGCAGCAGCATGACCATGGCGACGATGATGTACATCACGCCGATTTTCTTGTGGTCGACCGACGTCAGCCACTCGGTCCACAGATAGGTCCACTTCTTGAAATAAGTGATACCCGCGAACAGTGCCAGACCACCGAGCGCGATCATGGCGATGGTCACCATCACGATCGGCTCGTGGAACGGCACCGCTTCCCAACTTAATTTACCAAACATCGTTTACTCCTCTGCCCCGGCAGCTGAATGCGAGTTCATGTCCGTAGCGGCCACTTCTTTCTCTTTCTTCTCGTGCTTGACCTTCGGGCCTGGTTTCATGCCTTCGTACTTGTCGACGATGATCTGGAACAGGTTCGGCGTCACCGAGGAGTAGAGCTCGACTGGGTTGTTCTGGCTCTGCTTGGAAAGGGCTGCGTATTCAGCTTGTTCAAGCTGTTTAGGTGCCTTTTTGACTTCACTTACCCAGGCGTCGAAATCTTCCTGGGAAGTTGCGATCGCTTTGAATTTCATACCGGTGAAACCGGCACCGCTGTAGTTGGCGGAGATGCCGTCCATTTCAGCGTTGCGGTCGGCGATCAGGTGCATTCTGGTCTGCATGCCCGCCATCGCGTAGATCTGGCCGCCCAGGCCCGGGATGAAGAACGAGTTCATCACGGCGTCGGAGGTGATCTTGAAGTTGATTGGCGTGTGCGCCGGGAACACGATCTTGTTGACCGTGGCAATGCCTTGTTCCGGGTAGATGAACAGCCACTTCCAGTCCAGCGCGACCACTTCGATGGTCACCGGCTTCACGTCGGATTCGATCGGACGGTACGGGTCCAGCTCGTGGGTCGACTTGTAGGTGATGTAACCCAAGGCAATGATGATCAACACCGGAACAGTCCACACCGCGATCTCGATCTTGGTGGAGTGGTTCCATTTAGGCGTGTAGGTCGCCTTGGTGTTGGATGCGCGGTATTTCCAGGCGAACAGGAAGGTCATCACGATGACCGGGATCACGACCAACAGCATCAGCAGCGTTGCGGTGATGATCAGGTTTCGCTGTTCCAGGCCAACCTGGCCCGTGGGATTGAGCAAGGTCATGTTGCAGCCTCCCAGCAACAACGTGCCGAGCAGCGGCACTAAGCCTAGTAGTCTGGGGTACCTGTTTTTACTCATCTCACGACCTCTAAAGCAGCTTGCGCAATGCAGTTGGGTTTTGATCGCCAACACTTCACCCTGCCAAGGGTTGGCATTTTTCTTGGATTGAATAAGGGCTTGCCCGTCGAGCGTCAGAGGCGTTTCGACAAATCCTGGGCCAGCGGTGAGTTCTTATTCGAATTCGTGGTCAAAGGCCTTGTTACAGCCCAATTCCATTTGGTGCGGATAGTTGGAGGCACCGACACCTGGGCGTCACATCAGGCCAAAAGGCCTCTCGACACCCTCGTGCCACTCATGCACCAATGCCTGGGTGAGCAGTGCCGGGAATTCAGTGCGGGCGATTGTAGATATGTAGCGTTTTATAAACCATGTCTTATCCCGAAATAATTTTTATCCCAGCCCGCAACAATCCTGACTCAAATCTGTAAAAGTGGCGCATCTTATCGAAATTGATTCTCAACAAAAACACCAAAAATAGTAGGGCTACCACCCGCGATACAGACAGTATCGAAGGTGCGACAACGACCCTCTACTCCGCCCTAGCCCCGATATGGCAAGGGCTCTGGCAAATCGCCAGAGCCTGTTAAAACTGCCTGCTCCCGTGTCAGCCGGCAAAAATCCGGCGGCGCTCAAACGCGCCAATTTCATTGCAGGACACCGCACCAATCCGACACACGAAAGCGCGCTGCGACACTCGCGATGTGACAACATGTCGCACACTTGTCGCACCCCTGATTGCCGCGCATCACGGTCTTTTTACCTGGCCCCTGAAATGCAAAAACGCCCCGGTCCCCTCATCGAGGACCGGGGCGTTTTGCGTGTGTCGCAATAATGCCGCCGATGATGTCAGTGCAGCGCCTTGCGATTGCGCACCGTCAGCAGCGGCACCAGCACCACCACCAGCACGAAGGCCACCAGCGCCCATTGCGCCAGGGACAACCCCAGGATCGGCGGGTACGGCGTGGAGCAGAAACCGTCCACCTGGAAGCCCAGCGGGAAGATCTTCGCCAGCGGCAAGCCGTCGACTATCGGTTGCAGCACATCGATGCCGCAACTGACGGCCGGATAGAACTGCGTGTAGACGTGATGCCCGGCCACCCCGACGCCCGCCAGGGCACAAATGACCACCAGGGTCTCCAGCACCGTGATGCTGCGCCGGGTGCGCATGGCCGCACCAATGAAAGCGAAGAGCGCGATCAACAGCAGCGCGTAACGTTGCAGGATGCACAACGGGCACGGCGCCTCGCCCAACACCACCTGCATGTACAACGCACCACCGATCAGCGCCAGGCAGATGATGCCCAACAGCACCAGGTAGCGCCGTTCACGGCCCAGACGCATCGTTTCCTCGCTCATCGTGTTTCCCTTTTGACTATCGATTGCCCGCCAGTTTACACGCTGGCCTTGCCCTTTGAGAGTCGGGTGCGTGCAAGCGGGTATCGTGGGAATAGACGACAGGTCGGTTAAGACGGGATTAACCGTAACGACCCTGGCCCCGCGAACTCGGCCTGTAGCAACTTCACAAACGCCTCACGCGCCGGGTGCCGGCCTGCGCTCTCGTGCCAGTAAAAAAGGTTGTCGACGCTCGTCAGTTCCGGGAATTCATAACCCTGGCAACCGGCGCTGAGACAATATTGCTCATAGATTCCACGGGGCACCAGCGAGACACCGGCACCGGCACTGACACAGCCAACGATGGTGCCATAGCTGGCGATGCTGACAATCGGCTGCACCTGGTCATGGCGCAACAGCCACTGTTCCAGCGCGAAACGATACGGGCATCCCGGCGGCCACATGAAAATCGCCTTGCCCTGCAGATCCGCCGCCTGGCGCAAAGGCCCATGGGAGGCGGACGCGATGAGAATCAGATCTTCGCGGTACATCACTTCCCGCTGCAGTCCCGGGCGTTCAACGTTTACCGCCACGAACGCCCCATCCAGCCGCCGATGTTGGGTGTCGTCGAGTAATTGAGCCCAGGTGCCAGTGCTCAACTCCAGCATCACCTTTGGGTAAAGCTCGTGGTACTTGGCCAATAACCGGGGCAATCGCCCAGTGGCAGTGGACTCGATGGCACCAATGCGCAGAGGACCGCTCGGCGCACTGTCGGGAGCCAATGCCCTGCGCGCTTCGTCGGCCAGGCCGAGGATTTTCGTCGTGTAATCGAGAAACACCTCCCCGGCAGGCGTGATCCGCAATCCTCGGCCATCGCGAGAAAACAGCGCAGTACCGAGTTCACGCTCCAGGGACTTGAGGCGTGCGGTGATATTGGACGGTACGCAATGCAGCACCTCGGCCGCACGCGCGATGCTGCCGAGATGGTGAACCGTGTTGAACATGCGCAGTTGGGACAGTTCCATAGCTCACCCAAAGTGAATTCTTGACTCAGTTTAAGTCACTTGTAGTGAATCCGGATGATTTTGATAATTCGACTGCGCGCACTTCAGTTACGTCATCACACTTTGGATAAACAGGACGTTTTATGGATTTGATTCAGCGCATGAACCTGAGCCTCGCCACAAGGCCCGGCGTAAAAATCGCCCTGGCTACGTTTTTTGTGATCCTTTGCTGGGCCTATTCGCCCACTGGAATCCACATCGGGCTAGTGGCTTACGAGCCCGGTCATTTGGCGTTGATCCGCTTTCTCATCGCCTCGACGTTCATGGCCGGGGTCGCATGGGTGGCGGGCATTTCCCTGCCGCGCCTGAAAGACCTGCCGCTGTTGGCTGTGCTGGGATTCTTTGCTGTCAGCCTGCACCACATCGCAATCAACTACGGTCAACGAGGCGTCAGTGCCGGCGCGTCCAGTGTACTGGCACAATCCACTCCGCTATTCAGCACATTGCTGGCGCATTTCGTGTTCAAACAGCGTGTCAACCGCTGGCAATGGAGCTGCGTACTAGGTGGCCTATTGGGTGCCGCTGTCGTGGTCAGCAGTGATCGTGGTTTGGGTGATCTGGATGCGCACGGGCTGCTGGTCCTGTTGGCGGCGTTGTCCTGGAGTCTCTATTTCGCCCTGCAAAAAGGCCATTCCCATCGCTACAACGGGCTGACGATGGTGTGCTACACCATTTGGTCAGGCACCGCGCTGCTACTTGTCTATGCACCGGGCTTGTGGAGCGAAGTGCAGAACGCCCCGGCTTCGGTCAATCTGGCGGTGCTCGTCCTGGGCATTTTTCCCAGCGCCCTTGCGTACCTCGCCTGGGCATACGTGCTGGCGCACAGCAATGTCAGCCGCGCGTCCATTTCGCTTTACCTGATACCGCCTACCGCCATGTTGATGGCCTCGGTGGTTCTGGCAGAACGCCCTTCGATCATGGTCATTGTCGGGATGGTCATCGTGCTGACGAGCGTGCTTGCCCTCAATCTGCAGCCATTGAAAGTCGCGGTACCTCTCGACAACGTTTGAGCACAGGTCTGTGGCGAGGGGATTTATCGAGACGTCGCCCCGCTGGGCCGCGAAGCGGCCCTCAGCGTCCGTTCAAACAGACTCATTTGTTCGGATTACGACTGCTTCGCAGCCGAGCGGGGATAAATCCCCTCACCACAAAGCCCCAAGAGCGGTTGATCAGTCGCCGTAGATATCAGACTTGAAGTACTGCTGCGAAATCTTCTGGTACTCGCCACTGGCGCGAATCCCGTCGATTGCGTTGTTCAGCTCCGATACCAGCTCGGTATTGCCCTTGCGCACTGCAATCCCGGCGCCCTCGCCCACGTATTTCGGGTCCTTGAGCTCCGGGCCGGCGAATGCATAGCCCTTGCCGCGCGGCATCGACAGGAAGTCGTTGAGCGGAATGGTGTCGGCAAAGATGGCATCGAGGCGGCCGGCCGCCAGGTCCATGTAGATTTCTTCGTTATTGCTGTAGCGCTTGACGTTGATGCCCTTGGGTTCGAAGACTTCGGTCGCGTAACGGTCGGTGGTGGTCGCCCGTTGCACGCCAACGGTCTTGCCCTTGAGGCTGGCGTATTGATCATCCACCACCGCGCCTTCCTTCATGACCAGGCGCGATGAAGTGAAGTAGTACTTGTGGGTGAAATCCACCGACTTCTTGCGGTCTTCGTTGATGGTCATCGACGAGAGTGCCATGTCGATTTTCTTCACTTTCAGGGAAGGAATCAGGCCGTCGAACTCGCCCTCGACCCACACGCACTTGACCTTCATCTGCGCGCACAGCGCATTGCCGATGTCGTAGTCGAAACCCACGATCTCACCTTTGTCGGTCTTGGAGGCAAACGGTGGGTAGGCCGCTTCGATGCCGATGCGAAGGGTTTTCTCGGCGGCAAACAGGCTGCTGCACGCCAACAGGCTCAGGGCCAGACCAGTGATGAGGGGGAATTTCTTCATGTTCGTTCTCTCGCGGGTTGTTGTTGGTTTGGCAAGATGGAAGAAGAGCAGAAACGGGAGAAGCCTTTTTTGTACTTATAAATCCATACTGGACTTTTATGTATTAGGCGTCAATCGGGTAAATGCGGGGCGTGCCGGCCGATGGTCGGGTGGCGTGTCAGGGAGTTTTTGGGGGATGCGAATGGCCTCTTCTCTGTAGGAGCCGGCTTGCCGGCGAAGGCGTCCTTGAACACTGCGCAGGTCTTTTGGACGCCTTCGCTGGCAAGCCAGCTCCTACAGCCAGCTCCTACAGCCAGCGATCCGCCGCCGCATGATCGCTGTCACGCCCCTCGACCCAACGCGGACCGTCGCTGGTGTTTTCCTTCTTCCAGAACGGTGCGCGGGTTTTCAGGTAGTCCATGACAAAGGCGCAGGCGTCGAATGCCGCCTGGCGGTGGGCGCTCGCGGCGCCGACGAAGACGATGGGTTCGCCGGGCTCCAGGGCACCGATGCGGTGCAGCACCTCCAGCTTGAGCAAGGGCCAGCGCTTCTCGGCCTCGGTGGCGATCTTGCCGAGGGCTTTTTCGGTCATGCCCGGATAGTGTTCAAGGAACATCCCGGCGACATCAAGGCCGTCATTGAAGTCGCGCACATAGCCGACAAAACTCACCACCGCCCCAACGCCGACATTGGCATCGTGCATGGCGTTGACTTCGGCACCGGGATCGAACGCGGTCGATTGCACGCGAATGGCCATGTCTCAGCCCCCGGTCACAGTGGGGAAAAACGCCACTTCATCGCCATCACTGACCGGTTCGTCGAGCTGGCAAAGGTCTTCGTTGCGCGCGCACATCAGGTTCTGCTCGTGCAGCACGTCAGCACCCTCACGTTGCGCCAGCAATGCCCGCACGTCGTCAACAGTGGCGAACTGGCCTTCGACCTTCACCGAATCCACGCCCAGCGCTTCACGGTAACGGGCAAAAAACTTCACGGTGACGTTCATGATGGATCCGCCTGGAAATGGCCGCTCTTGCCGCCGACCTTCTCCAGCAGGCGCACGCTTTCGATGGTCATGCCGCGATCCACGGCCTTGCACATGTCATAGATAGTCAAGGCGGCGACACTGGCAGCCGTCAGCGCTTCCATCTCGACCCCGGTCTGCCCGGACAACTTGCAGCGCGCCACGATGCGTACGCTGTCGTCGCCTTCGGCACTGAGCTCGACCTTGACCCCGGTCAGCATCAACGGATGGCAGAGGGGAATCAGGTCGCTGGTTTTTTTCGCCGCCTGAATACCGGCAATGCGCGCCACGGCGAACACATCACCCTTGGGGTGACCGCCGCTGACGATCATCTGCAGGGTTTCGGGCAGCATGCGCACCAGCGCTTGGGCCGTCGCTTCACGGAACGTCACGGCTTTTTCGGTGACGTCGACCATATTGGCGCGACCTTGGGAATCGAGATGAGTCAGCACGGGGTTACTCCTGATCAGGAGTCCCGATTGTAAACCTGTGGGTCAATTTTTCGCACGCACGATTATCGGCTCAAACAATCCCCTCTGTAGGAGCGAGGCTTGCCCGCGATTCAGACGCCGCGGTTGAACAGGTACGCCGAGTAGATGCCATCGCGAGCAGGCTCGCTCCCACAGGGTTCTGAGTTGCCCATAAAAAACCGGGCGACCCGTTAGGCCGCCCGGCTTGGGTGAAGGTTACAGATGCGATTCGGCGTATTCGGCCAGGATCGAACGAGGCACCCCTTGCAGGGTGATGTGCACGCCGTTGGGGAAATCCTTGAAGCGTTCAGTCAGGTACGTCAGCCCGGAGCTGGTCGCGGACAGGTAAGGGGTGTCGATCTGTGCCAGGTTGCCCAGGCACACCACTTTGGAGCCGGCACCGGCACGGGTGATGATGGTTTTCATCTGGTGCGGTGTCAGGTTCTGGCATTCGTCGATCAGGATCAGGCTCTGCTGGAAACTACGCCCGCGGATGTAGTTGAGGGATTTGAACTGCAACGGCACTTTGCTGAGGATGTAGTCGACGCTGCCATGGGTGCTTTCGTCATCCATGTGCAAGGCTTCGAGGTTGTCGGTGATGGCGCCCAGCCAAGGCTCCATTTTTTCCGCTTCGGTGCCGGGCAGGAAGCCGATCTCCTGGTCCAGGCCTTGCACGCTGCGGGTGGCGATGATGCGGCGGTAGCGCTTGCTGACCATGGTCTGCTCGATGGCCGCGGCCAGCGCGAGGATGGTTTTACCGGAACCGGCGGCACCGGACAGGTTGACCAGGTGGATGTCCGGATCGAGCAAGGCATACAGCGCCAGGCTCTGATAGATGTCACGCGGCTTCAGGCCCCAGGCTTCCTGGTGCAGCAACGGTTCCTGGTGCAAGTCCAGGATCAGCAGCTTGTCTTCCTCGATCTCCTTGATCCAGCCGACGAAACCCTGCTCATCGATGATGAACTCGTTGATATGCACCGCTGGCAGATTGTCGATCAACTGTACCTGGTGCCAGGTGCGACCGTGGTCCTGACGGGTCTCGACCTTGCTCACCCGGTCCCAGAAGGAACCCGTCATGTTGTGATAGCCATTAGGCAGCAGCGATACGTCGTCGACCAACTGGTCGGTGCTGTAGTCCTCGGCCGCAATCCCGCAGGCCCGGGCCTTGAGGCGCATGTTGATGTCTTTGGTGACCAGCACCACGGGCTTCTTCGGCTCGCGTGCGTGCAGGTCGATCAATTGGTTGATGATTCTGTTGTCGTTCAGATGCTCAGGCAGAACGATGTGGGGTTCGGCCTGCTTACTCATCAGAATTGACAGCAATCCCTTGGGTCCGCTCTTACCCCGCTGGATCGGCACGCCCTGCTCGACGTCCTCGGGTGAGGCATCGCCCAGGGTCTTGTCGATCAGCCGGATGGCCTGGCGACATTCGGCGGCAACGCTGTGATGCCCGCTCTTGAGCTTGTCGAGCTCTTCAAGCACGGTCATCGGGATCGCGACGTGGTGTTCTTCGAAGTTGAGCAGCGCGTTTGGATCGTGAATCAATACGTTGGTATCGAGTACATAAAGGATTGGCTGGTTGGAAGAAGAGCTACGTCCGTGATCATCCATACTCGGTCACCTTAGTCAGAGCCAGTGGACGCAATACCTTGGCGGTGCTGCGCCTCGAAGTGACTACCGAATACACCTGCGGGGACTCAAGTGTTCTGCCTACATAGCGGGGTCTTGGGAGACGCCACCTGTGTTGCAGGTTTCGGCGGTCTGTCTTCGTAATACTCCAAAACCCATGACAGAAAAAAGCACTTTGACGCTTTTTTGAAGTTTATTTTGCAGAGTGACGAAAAGCCCTTGGCGGACTGCCATCACTTGTTTACAGTCGGAGATCAACCTGTAGCAAAATCCCCCCCTGAAATCGCCGTTTACCCAATGTTTACGGGCTTTGGCGATTTTCAGCGAAACCCTTCCTGACAGTCCTCCCAACCGATCCCGCTTTGCGCCGTTTGCGTGATCAGCCACGGCAACGCCGTTTTCACCCCGTCCTGCTTCACATTGAAATTGATAACGCCATGGCGCCACAGGAGCATCAGGGTCAGCACCCGTTGCGCACTCTGGCTACCCTTGAGCTTGCCGGCACCGTCCTGGGCATCGATGTCCCACAGGGCGACCTGCAACCCCTGGGCCTTGAAGAAAGCGCCAGCGTCGGCGCGACGCTGGCCATCGGGCGGGCGAAACAGCGGCACGAAGTTCTCCGGCAGTTTGTTCCTGGCCAGCTCGACGCTGCGGCGTACCGAGTCCTGCCAGTCCTGCCAATGGCTGTGGGAACGAAACTCCCAGCCTTGTACACCGACGCACTGGGCTGACCAGGTCGCTTGCAGGCTGGCCACCGAACGCTCGCCCAGACGCGCCTGGAGGTCCTTGCCGAGAACGAAGAAGGTGCCGCTGAGGTTGGCCTTGCGCAAGTACTCGGCAATCCAGTCGGTATTGTCCGGCACGGCATTGGCGGCGCTGTCGAACGTCAAGAGAAACAGCCGGTCATGCATCGCGTCGCCATTACGCTCATAGTCACCGAAATGATCGACTTCGCTGCTGGTTTGCGGAAACAGCGCCGCCTTGCGCAGTTGCTCATCCAGGTACTGGCTGTGGAACAGGCGGCTCGGTTCGGCCCACCTTATGTAGTAGCTGTCCTCGCTGAGCTGAAACTTGCCGGCCTGCTCGCGCAAGGTGGCCATGTCCTCGACCAGGAAACAGAAGGAGGCATCCTGGTCGCAACTTTGCTGGGCGAAATTGTAGTTGGCCAACAGCCGCTGCCAGAGGCGCTGGCGAACACGATTGACCGACTCCAGATTGATCGTGCGCAGGCCCAGGCGTTGCGCCAGTGCGGCTTCATCCAGGGACTCACTGGCCAACAGCACCCGGGCGAACATGAGGATTTCGGCACGCGACGCGACATCGAACAGGGTCGGGGTGTCGAGTTTTTCCGGCCAGGTGCTGCGATCCAGCGTCGCCACTTCACCCGGCGCCGCCATGACGCCGAAGCTCAGGAGCCAGGCTGTGAGCAGAAAAACGATACGCAATGGGATGTCTCCATAACAAAACCCGGGCGGCACTATAGCTGATCCAATTCCTAAAACTCGTGTGGGAGCGAGCCTGCTCGCGAATGCGGTGTGTCAGCCCCCGACAATGCCAACAGGCAGATCGCTTTCGCGAGCAGGCTCGCTCCCACAGGGATTGCCACCGGTCATCACCTATGGCCTTGATAGCTGGAGTCAACGATGACAACCCCCTAGAATCGCCGCCACGATTAAAGGAGACGACTTCATGCTGATGGTGATTTCCCCCGCCAAGACCCTCGATTACGAAACACCGCCGGCGACCCAGCGCTTTACCCAGCCGCAATACCTGGACCACTCCCAGGAGCTGATCCAGCAATTGCGCGAGCTGACCCCGGCGCAGATCAGCGAGTTGATGCACGTTTCCGACAAGATCGGCGGGCTCAACGCCGCCCGCTTTGGCAGCTGGACACCCGCCTTTACCCCGGCCAACGCCAAGCAGGCCTTGCTGGCGTTCAAGGGCGACGTCTACACCGGGCTCAATGCACAAACCTTCAGCGAAGCCGACTTCGACTACGCCCAGCAGCATTTGCGCATGCTTTCCGGCCTCTATGGCCTGCTGCGCCCCCTGGACCTGATGCAACCGTACCGCCTGGAAATGGGCACCAAGCTGGCCAATGCCCGGGGCAAGGACCTGTATGCTTTCTGGGGCACGCGTATCAGTGAATGGTTGAACGAAGCCCTGGCCGATCAGGGCGATGACGTGCTGCTCAACCTGGCGTCCAACGAGTACTTCTCGGCGGTCAAGCGCAGCGCCTTGAATGCACGCATCATCAACACCGACTTCAAGGACCTGAAGAACGGTCAGTACAAGATCATCAGCTTCTACGCGAAAAAAGCCCGGGGCATGATGAGCCGCTTCGTCATCGAAGAGCGCATCAACGATCCGCAAGCCCTCAAGCAGTTCGATGTGCAGGGCTATCGCTACAGCGCCGAGCAGTCCAAACCGGACAACCTGGTGTTCCTGCGCGACCACGCACCAGAGTGAAGCAGCGGGTGGCGCACGACCTTCAAGATCCCTCGTGCGCCCCCTCATTGATCCCCTCGCATTCCCCCGCCATCTTCGTCATTTTTATGACGCCAAAAAACAAATTGTCAATTTTCTAACTTTAGTTTCACTCGACTTCGATCATTTTTTTCAGTAGTGGCACTGAAAATTTTTCTCCGTAGTGGCAAATAACTATCCCCTCCAATAATCCGCCTATATATAAAGGGCGAAACGGGAAGTGCTATCAATTTGAGAGCAGTGCCATCTTTGTCAATATTTCAAGAAATTTCAGATTTCGTGATGGTCGGGTCGGAACTATGTCCGAATGCACCGCTCATACCACCGGTAACGATTCTCGCCGAGGATGTACGAGATAACTTACGCAGAACAGCGATCCATGCAGTGAAGTTGCAACACTAACTTTCACTGCTTTATCCCTGATTTGGGCAACAACAGAACGGACAGGAGATATGCACCATTACTATCCCCTACAAGGCCAAGGCAGCGCCCCTATAAACGTGCTCACCCGGGCACCAGACCGCTTGATCTACGGGCTTCCAGCCTGACATCGAGCGCGCAGGATCATTGCACGAATATCTTCTGAACAGAGGACCGGCTGCATAACAGGGCAAGTCATAACAACAAGGCCTAGTTGCGCACACCTTGAGTGCACTTATTTAGACACTCGGAACTTTCATGCCAGCACGCGGTATTGTCGCGCCTGCAAGGCTTAACTTCCGCGTGCACTATAACCGCTGAACACCATTAACTCCGGCCATCTAATGGCTTGATCAACACTGAGGTAAATGCGATGCGCATCAGCATATTTGGTTTGGGTTACGTTGGCGCAGTCTGTGCCGGTTGCCTGTCTGCACGGGGCCATGACGTCGTTGGCGTTGATGTTGCCAAAGACAAGATCGATATGATCAACGCAGGCAAATCGCCAATCGTTGAGCCAGGCCTGGGCGAACTTCTGGCCCAAGGTATCCAGACCGGTCGTCTGCGCGGTACCACCAACTTCGCCGAGGCGATTCGCGACACCGACCTGTCGATGATCTGTGTCGGTACGCCGAGCAAGAAGAACGGCGACCTGGAACTCAACTACATCGAGGCCGTGTGCCGCGAGATCGGTTTTGTCCTGCGTGACAAGACCACCCGTCATACCATCGTGGTCCGCAGCACCGTGCTGCCGGGTACCGTGGCCAACGTGGTGATCCCGATTCTCGAAGACTGCTCCGGCAAGAAGGCCGGTGTCGATTTCGGTGTGGCGGTCAACCCTGAGTTCCTGCGTGAAAGCACGGCCATCGCCGACTACGACCAACCGCCAATGACCGTCATCGGCGAGTTCGACAAGGCCTCGGGCGACGTTCTGCAATCGCTGTACGAAGAACTCGACGCGCCGATCATCCGCAAGGACATCGCCGTTGCCGAGATGATCAAGTACACCTGCAACGTGTGGCACGCCGCCAAGGTGACCTTCGCCAACGAGATCGGCAACATCGCCAAGGCCGTCGGCGTCGATGGTCGTGAAGTGATGGACGTTGTCTGCCAGGACAAGACCCTGAACCTGTCCCAGTACTACATGCGCCCGGGCTTCGCCTTCGGCGGTTCCTGCCTGCCCAAGGACGTACGTGCCCTGACCTACCGCGCCAGCTCCCTGGACGTCGAGGCACCGCTGCTCAACTCGCTGATGCGCAGTAACGAGTCCCAGGTGCAGAACGCGTTCGACATCGTTTCCAGCCACGACAAACGCAAAGTCGCGCTGCTGGGCCTGAGCTTCAAGGCCGGCACCGATGACCTGCGCGAGAGCCCGTTGGTGGACCTGGCGGAAATGCTGATCGGCAAGGGCTACGACCTGAGCATCTACGACGCCAACGTCGAGTACGCCCGTGTCCATGGTGCGAACAAGGACTACATCGAGTCGAAAATCCCGCACGTGTCGTCCCTGCTCAATTCCGACTTCGACGCGGTGATCAACAACTCCGACGTGATCATCCTCGGCAACCGTGACGAGAAATTCCGCGCCTTGGTGCAGGACGTCCCGCACGGCAAGCAAGTGATCGACCTGGTGGGCTTCATGTCCAAGGCCACCAGCGAGGCTGGCCGCGCTGAAGGTATCTGCTGGTAAAGCACCGTCCCTTGTAGGAGCCAGGCTTGCCGGCGAACCGGGCGCCTCGGTGCGTCAGGTACGCCGCCTTCGCGGGCAAGCCTCGCTCCTACACGCATTAACCCAATCGGGCCTAGCCCGAGATCGAGACGGATGCAGATTATGCACAGGCTAAAGCACGGCCTACTCCAGGCCGCCGGTTGGCTGTTCTACCTGAGTTTACTGATGGGCATCGCCATGGCGCTGCCTGTGTCCACGTTCGACTCCGAGTCGAAGGACTTCATTTTCCTGATCGGGATCGTCGGTATCTGGCGCTACTCGATGGGTGCCACGCACTTTCTGCGCGGCATGCTGTTCCTGTACGTGGTCTACCCGCACCTGCGGCGCAAAGTGCGCAAGCTGGGCAAGGCGGCAGACCCGTCCCACGTATTTTTGATGGTCACCAGTTTCCGTATCGATGCCCTGACCACCGCGCAGGTCTACAGCTCGGTGATCCGCGAAGCGATCGACTGCGAGCTGCCGACCACCGTGGTCTGCTCCATCGTCGAAATGTCCGATGAACTGCTGGTCAAGAGCCTGTGGAACCGGATGAATCCGCCTGCCCGGGTGAAGCTCGACTTCGTGCGCATCCCCGGCACCGGCAAGCGCGATGGCCTGGCATTCGGTTTCCGTGCCATCTCCCGTCACCTGCCGGACGACCGCGCCGTGGTGGCCGTGATCGATGGCGATACCGTGCTCGGCGAAGGCGTCGTGCGCAAGACCGTGCCGTGGTTCCAGCTGTTCGGCAATGTCGGCGGCCTGACCACCAACGAATTCTGCGAAGTGCGCGGCGGCTACATCATGAGCGAGTGGCACAAGCTGCGTTTCGCCCAGCGTCACATCAACATGTGCTCGATGGCCCTGTCCAAGCGCGTGCTGACCATGACCGGGCGCATGTCGGTGTTCCGCGCCACCGTGGTCACCAACCCGGAATTCATCGCCGACGTGGAAAGCGACTCGCTGCAGCACTGGCGCCTGGGTCGCTTCAAGTTCCTGACCGGCGACGACAAGTCCAGCTGGTTCAGCCTGATGCGCCTGGGCTACGACACCTTCTACGTGCCCGATGCCGCGATCAACACCGTCGAGCACCCGCCGGAAAAGAGCTTCATCAAGGCCAGTCGTAAGCTGATGTTCCGCTGGTACGGCAACAACCTGCGCCAGAACTCCCGCGCCCTGGGCCTGGGGATCAAGCGCCTCGGTGCGTTCACGTCCGTGGTGCTGTTTGACCAGCGTGTGTCGATGTGGACTTCGCTGCTGGGCCTGACCGTGGCGCTGATCGCCAGCTTCAAGTACGGCACCGCGTTCATCCTGGTGTACCTGCTGTGGATCGGCATCACCCGCCTGATCCTGACCCTGTTGCTGTCCTGCTCCGGCCACCGGATCGGGCCGGCCTACCCGGCGATTCTCTATTACAACCAGATCGTTGGCGCGCTGGTGAAGATCTACGTGTTCTTCCGCCTCGACCAACAGTCCTGGACTCGCCAGCCCACTGCCCTGACCCGTGATCTCGCCAGCTTTCAACGTTGGTTCAACACCTGGTCGTCTCGGACCATGACCTTCTCCGCCGGCAGCATTTTTGTCGCCGTGCTGCTGATGATGGTCTGACCGCCCCCTTTTTGAATTAACCAGGAAATCGCCCTTATGAATACCGCCGTCAATGCCAACGTAGTGCACGAATCCGAAGCCCAGCGCCAACACGCCCGGGTGAAAATCCCGGCCAAGCTGCGTTTCTTCGGCCCTGACCGGACACCGGTCGAAGCGCGAGTGATCGACCTTTCCGCCGGTGGCCTGGCCTTCAATGCCGGGCAACTGCCACTGAAGATCGGCGACAAGTACAAGGCCCGTCTGCAATTCGTCATCGACAACCTCGGCCTGGCCATGGACGTGGAATTGCAGGTGCGCTCCTTCGACCGCGAGACCGGCCGCACCGGTTGCCAGTTCCAGAACCTGGAACCGCAAGACATCTCGACCTTGCGCCACCTGATCACTTCGCACCTGGCCGGCGACATCGTCACCATCGGCGAAGTGCTGGCGACCCTGCAGCGCGACAACTTCACCAAGGCGCGCAAGATCAAGGACGGCGGCCACGGCATGACCCCGTTCGGGCGCATGAAAGCGGTGACCTTCAGCCTGGGGATTTTCGTCGTCGGCCTGGCGGCATTCGGGTTCATCTTCAAGTCGGTGTACGGCATGTACTTCGTCAGCCACGCCCAGGCGGGCCTGGTCAGCGTGCCCGGCGTGAACATCACCATGCCCCGCGACGGCACCGTGCAGAGCCTGGTGAAAGCCGACGGCGTTGCCGCCAAAGGTGCGCCACTGGCGACCTTCAGCACCAGCATGCTCGACGTGCTCAAGGGCCACCTGGAAGACGATCAACTGGCCCCGGCCAAGGTTGAAGAGCTGTTCGGCAAGCAAATGACCGGCACCCTGACCTCGCCTTGCGATTGCACCGTGGCCCAGCAGATGGTCGCCGACGGTCAGTACGCCAGCAAGGGTGACGTGATCTTCCAGCTGGTGCCGCGCAACACCGAAGCCAACATTGAGGCGCGCTTCTCCTATCGCCAGTTCGGCGACGTATTGCCGGGCACCGCAGTGCGCTTCCAGATCGCCGGCGAAGACAAGACCCGCACCGGCAAGATCGTCAACAGCACCAGCCTGAAAAGTGCCGACTTGTCCTCCGACATCCGCGTGCTGATCCAGCCTGACGAAGCCCTGGACAGCAGCCTCGCCGGCCGTCCGGTGGAAGTGAACAGCGACCGTGGCCCGAACCTGAACTGGCTGATCGACAAAGCCATGGCTGCTGGTCTGTAACCGGAGGACATGCCTGTGAAGCCCCCTATCCTCAACACACCGCAATCCCTGTGGGAGCGAGCCTGCTCGCGATGGGATCAACGCGGTTCGACTGATGCACCGCGTAGCCTGAATCGCCAGCAGGCTGGCTCCCACATGGGAACTCTGTGTGCTGTGGCATTGGCGGTGAGCCTCGCTGGTTGCGCCGGCCTGCCCGACCAGCGCCTGGCCAACGAAGCCCTCAAGCGTGGCGACACCGCCACCGCCGCGGCGAACTACCAGCAACTGGCAGCGCTGGGCTACAGCGAAGCCCAGGTCGGCCTGGCCGACATCCAGGTCGACAGCCGCGACCCGGCGCAGATGAAACAGGCCGAGGCGACTTACCGCGCCGCCGCCAGTGTTTCGCCGCGTGCCCAAGCCCGTCTCGGCCGTCTGTTGGTAGCCAAGCCTGGCGCCACCGAAGCCGAACACCAGGAAGCCGAAGGCCTGCTGAAAAAAGCCTCCGCCGCTGGCGAAGGCAACACCCTGATCCCGCTGGCGATGCTGTACCTGCAATACCCGCACAGCTTCCCCAACGTCGATGCGCAAAAGCAGATCAGCCAATGGCGCACCGAAGGCAAGCCGGAAGCGGGCCTGGCGCAAGTGCTGCTGTATCGCACCCAGGGCACCTATGACCAGCATCTGGATGACGTGGAAAAGGTCTGCAAGGCCGCGCTCAACACCACCGACATCTGCTACGTCGAACTGGCCACGGTCTATCAGAAAAAGGCCCAGCCCGAGCAACAGGCTGAGCTGATCAAGCAGATGCAGGCGGCGCACAGTCGCGGCACCGTGTCGGCGCAACGTATCGACAGCGTCGCCCGCGTGCTGGCCGATGCGAGCCTGGGCCAGCCCGACGAAAAAACCGCGCAGTCGCTGCTCGAAGGTATCGCCCCGGGCTACCCGGCGTCCTGGGTCACCCTGGCGCAACTGATCTACGACTTCCCGGAACTGGGCGACGTCGACCAGATGATGAAGTACCTGGACAACGGCCGCGCCGCCGACCAGCCGCGCGCCGAGCTGTTGCTGGGCAAGCTCTACTACGAAGGCAAGATGGTCCCGGCCGACGCCAAGGTCGCCGAGGAACACTTCCAGAAAGCCGTCGGCCGCGAAGTCGCTGCCGATTACTACCTCGGCCAGATCTATCGCCGTGGCTACCTGGGCAAGGTCTACCCGCAGAAGGCGCTGGATCACCTGTTGACCGCTGCGCGCAACGGCCAGAACAGCGCCGACTTCGCCATCGCCCAACTGTTTTCCCAGGGCAAGGGCACCAAGCCTGACCCGCTCAATGCGTATGTCTTCAGCCAACTGGCCAAGACCCAGAACACCCCGCAAGCCACCGAGCTTGCGCAAACACTCGAAGCCCAACTGCCGCCTGCGCAGCTGGCCGAGGCCCAACGCCTGTTGAAACAGGAACAGGCGACCCGTGGCGCCCTGAGCCAGAACACACCGCAACTGCAGGCCCTGCAAGAAGACGGCGAGGAATCCCTATGAAGTTGAATCCATTCATGAAGGCCGGTATCGGCCTGACGTTCGCGCTGATCTGGTCGTGCCCGACACTGGCGGCGATGACGGAAGAAACCAAGAACTACGGCCTGGACGTGAAAATCACCGGGCAGTCCGAAGACGACCGTGACCTCGGCACCCAGAGCGGTGGCGACGTCAACGGCCTGGGCCTCGACCTGCGCCCTTGGGTCTATGGCGAGAGCGGCGCGTGGAGCGCCTTCGCCATGGGTCAGGCGGTGACGTCCACCGACATCATCGAAACCGACACCCTGCAGGAATCCGACAACGACGGCACCCAGACCACCGACAACGGTGATCGCAAGACCAAGAAGAACTACCTGGCGATGCGCGAGTTCTGGGTCGGCTACAGCGGCTTCACGCCCTACCCTGGCGAGATCCTCAAGTTGGGTCGCCAGCGCCTGCGTAACGACGACGGCCAATGGCGCGACACCAACATCGAAGCCCTGAACTGGACCTTCGACACCACCCTGTTGCGCGCCAACGCCGGTGTCGCCGAACGCTTCAGCGAGTACCGCACCGACCTGAAGGAACTGGCGCCCAAGGACAAGGATCGCCTGCACGCCTTCGCCGATGCCGAATACCAATGGACACCGGGTCACTGGGCCGGCATCCGCGGTCATCACACCCACGATGACGGCAAGCTCGACTACCCGACACCGGGTGAACCGGGCGATTCGCTGGACAAGAAACAGAACGGCGACATCAGCTGGCTGGGCCTGCAAGCCAACAGCGATGCCTACAACTGGCGCAACACCAACACGGTCAATTACTGGGGCAGCATCACCGGCATGAGCGGCGACCGCGACACGGTCAACCCGCTGAACGCCGATGGCAGCGCACCGGCACAAGCCAAGCGCAGCGGCGATGTCGACGGCTGGGCCACTGACCTGGGCGTGCGCCTGCGCCTCGATCCGCAATGGCAAGTCGGTGCGGCCTACGCCCGTGCCAGCGCCGATTACGAACAGAACGGCCTGGAAAGCAACCGCTCGAACTACACCGGTACCCGCTCGCGGGTGCACCGCTTCGGCGAAGCCTTCCGTGGCGAAATGAACAACATGCAATCGGCCACGCTGTTCGGTTCGTGGATGCTCAACGACGAATACGACGCCAGCCTGATCTACCACAAATTCTGGCGCGTCGACGGTAACAAGCCGATCACCAGCAACGGCATCGACGCCGTGCAGAACAACACCGACGACGTGACCGGCGCGGTGCTGTCCAGCACTTCCCTGCCACTGAATAACGGTGACAAAGACCTCGGTCAGGAAATGGACCTGGTGGTCACCAAGTACTTCAAGCAAGGTCTGCTGCCAGCAGCATTGAGCCAGAAGATCGATGAGCCTTCGGCCCTGGTGCGTTTCCGCGGTGGTGTGTTCAAGCCCGGCGATGCCTACGGCAAGGAAGTCGATTCGTACATGCACCGCGCGTTCGTCGACGTGATCTGGCGCTTCTGATGCACATTGCGAAGGGAGTCTCCCAGATGAATCATCAAGCCCGTAAAGGCTCGATCAGCCTGCTGGCCGGCGCGATGCTGCTGGCCAGTGCGGCTGCCTTCGCCAATGTGGAGCCGGCCGCCAAGCCGGCCACCATGGCCAAGGAACTGCAACAGGCCAAGACCTACACCGTCAGCAGCGCACCGACCGCGCCGCTGGAGCTGGCCACGCCGAAACTGCCGGACCTTTCAGGCTACACCGCAGAGGCCATCGCCGCGAAAATCGTGCGCAGCAAGGCCGGCAAAATCAGTGTGCGCCGGATGATGCAAGAGAACGCCCTGAAGGACTTCATCGGTGGCGACAACAAGATGGCCGAGTGGGTGGTGCGTCAGCACGGCATCCCCCAGGCGATCTTCGTCGACGACGGCTACATGAACCTCAAGGACCTGGCGAACAAGCTGCCCAAGCAGTACTTCAGCGAAACTTCGCCGGGTGTGTTCCTGGCCAAACTGCCGATCGTAGTGGGTGAGAAAGGCATCCTGGAAATCGACAAGCAGACCCAGGAATTGCGCCTGTCCCAGGAGGCCGGTTCGTTCCTGGTCAACGACGGCCAGTTGTTCGTGCGTGATACCAAGGTCACTGGCTGGAGCGAGAAGGCCAACGGCCCGGCGGCCTTCAAGTCGCCCAAGGAATTCCGCCCGTTCCTGCTGGCCTGGGGCGGCACCGAGACCTACATCGCCAACAGCAAGATGGCCAGCTTCGGCTACGCCAACAGTAAGTCCTACGGTGTGAGTATTTCCCAGTACACGCCGAACATGGCCAAGGTGCTCAAGCGCCCTGAACCGACCGGCTGGATCGTCGGATCCGAGTTCTCGGACATGTGGTACGGCTTCTACTGCTACGAAACCAGCAACTTCGTGGTCAAGGGCAACACCTACAAAGACAACATCGTCTACGGCATCGACCCGCACGACCGTTCCCACGGCCTGATCATCGCCGACAACACGGTGTTCGGGACCAAGAAGAAGCACGGGATCATCATTTCCCGTGAGGTCAACGACAGCTTCATCTTCAACAACCGCAGCTACGACAACAAGTTGTCGGGCCTGGTGATCGACCGTAACAGCGTGAACAACCTGATCGCGCACAACGAGATCTACCAGAACCACACCGACGGCATCACCCTCTACGAGAGTGCCGACAACTTGCTGTGGGGCAACAAGGTGATCAGCAACCGTCGCCACGGCATCCGTATTCGTAACAGCGTGAACATTCGCCTCTACGAAAACGTCGCCATGGCCAACGGCCTGACCGGCGTCTACGGGCACATCAAGGACCTGAGCGACACCGACCGTGACATCAAGCTCGACCCGTTCGACGCCCAGGTGTCGCTGATCGTGGTCGGCGGTGAACTGGCGGCCAACGGCAGCGGCCCGCTGTCCATCGACTCGCCGTTGAGCGTCGAGCTGTATCGCGTGTCCATGCTCGCACCGACCAAATCCAGCGGCATCAGCTTCTCGGGGATTCTCGGCGAGCGCCAGGATGAAATTCTCGACCTGTTGGTGCGCCAGCAGAAAGCCGTGCTGATCGACCCCGTCGAACGCCAGACCGAAATGCGGGACTGAGGATAATTTTATGCACCCACACTTGATCAAATTACTCAGCCTGTCGGCCCTGACCGCCGGCATTCTCGCCGCCAGCGGTGGCGCGCGTGCCGATGAAGCCCAAGCGCCGAAATTCTCGGCTGAGCCGTGCTGCAGCCTGTGCCCGGCCGCCCACGACCCGAAGAACTACACCACGCGCTACCAGCAGAACTTCACCACGCTGGTGCAGGCCCAGGGCGACTGGCTGTTCCGTACCCAGGAAGACTTGCGCACCGAATTCGACACCACCCCGGCCGGCTACAAACGCATGCAGCAACTGCACGATGCGTTCAAGAGCAAAGGTGTGGAGTTGGTGGTGGTTTATCAACCGACCCGTGGCCTGGTAAACCGCAACAAGTTGAATCCGGCCGAGAAAGCCAGCTTCGATTTCGACAAGGCGCTGAAGAACTACAAGACCATGCTCGGCCGTTTCGCGCAGATGGGTTATGTGGTGCCGGACCTGTCGCCGCTGACCAACGAACAACTGCCGGACACCCTGCCCGCCCACGACTTCTACTTCCGCGGTGACCAGCACTGGACCCCGTACGGCGCCCAGCGCACGGCGAAAATCGTCGCCGAGAAGGTCAAGCAGATCCCGGCCTTCGCCGACATTCCCAAGCGCGAATTCGAGACCCATAAGTCGGGTCGCATGGGCAAGACCGGAACATTGCACAACATGGCCGGTCAACTCTGTGGCACCAGCTACGCGATCCAGTACATGGATCAGTTCACCACCGAGCCCAAGGGCGAAGCGGGCGATGGCGACCTGTTCGGCGATTCCGGCAATCCGCAGATCACCCTGGTCGGCACCAGCCACAGCGGCAAGAACTACAACTTCGCCGGTTTCCTCGAAGAGGCCATCGGCGCCGACATTCTCAACGTGGCGTTCCCCGGCGGCGGCCTGGAAGGTTCGATGCTGCAGTACCTGGGCAGCGACGAATTCCAGAAGAACCCGCCGAAGATTCTCATCTGGGAATTCTCGCCGCTCTACCGTCTCGACCAGGAAACCATCTACCGCCAGATGATGGCGCTGCTGGACAACGGTTGCGAAGGCAAGGATGCACAGATGTCCGGCAGCACCACATTGAAACCGGGCAAGAACGAATTGATGGTCAACAGCAAAAACCTGAACCTGCAAAACAGCAGTCACCAGGTCGACATCCGCTTCGCCGACACCTCGGTGAAAACCCTGCAAGCCACCCTCTGGTACATGAACGGGCGCCACGAGGACATCAAGATCGACAAACCGGAAACCTCCGACACCGACGGGCGTTTCGCCTTCGAGTTGCGCACGGACGAAGACTGGGCCTCGCAGAATCTGCTGGCCGTCGAAATCCAGGGCCCTGAAAAAGCGGGCGCGGCGCCACAGAAAGTCGAAGCCAAAATCTGCAAACGCAACGTATTCCCGGGCGCTGGACAACGTACCGCTTCAGCCGGGCAATGAGGTCTGCTATGCGAACTCCGAAACTTGCAACACTGACGCTGTTGAGCCTGGCGATGTTCGCCGGCGCTACTCAGGCCGCGGCGCCACTGCGTCCGCCCCAGGGTTACTTCGCGCCCATCGAAAAAGTCAAAACCGGCGACAAGAGCGAAGGCTGTGACGCGATGCCGGCGCCGTACACCGGCTCGCTGCAATTTCGCAGCAAGTACGAAGGCTCGGACAAAGCCCGTTCAACGCTGAACGTGCAATCGGAAAAAGCCTTTCGTGACAGCACCGCCGACATCACCAAGATCGAGCGCGGTACCAGCAAGCGCGTCATGCAGTTCATGCGTGACGGTCGCCCGGAACAACTCGAATGCACGCTCAACTGGTTGACTGCCTGGGCCAAGGCCGATGCCTTGATGTCCAAGGACTTCAACCACACCGGCAAGTCCATGCGCAAATGGGCGTTGGGCAGCATGGCGTCTTCGTACATTCGCCTGAAGTTTTCCGACTCCCATCCGCTGGCCAACCATCAGCAGGAGTCGCAGTTGATCGAAGCCTGGTTCAGCAAGATGGCCGATCAGGTGGTCAGCGACTGGGACAACCTGCCGCTGGAAAAAACCAACAACCACTCGTACTGGGCCGCCTGGTCGGTGATGGCAACTTCGGTCGCCACCAACCGCCGCGATCTGTTCGACTGGGCCGTGAAGGAATTCAAGGTCGGTGCCAATCAGGTCGACGCCCAGGGTTTCCTGCCCAACGAACTCAAGCGCCAGCAACGGGCGCTGGCCTACCACAACTACGCCCTGCCGCCGCTGGCGATGATCGCCAGTTTTGCCCAGGTCAACGGTGTGGATCTGCGCCAGGAAAACAACGGCGCGTTGAAACGCCTGGGTGACCGGGTGCTGGCCGGGGTGGAAGACCCGGATGAGTTCGAGAAAAAGAACGGCAAGAAACAGGACATGACCGACCTCAAGATCGACTCGAAATTCGCCTGGCTCGAACCGTTCTGCACGCTCTACACCTGCTCGCCGGATGTGCTTGAGAAGAAACACGAGATGCAACCGTTCAAGACCTTCCGCCTCGGCGGCGACCTGACCAAGGTCTACGACCCGGCCAACGAGAAGGGCAAAGGTTCTTAGCACCACCACAAAACCCCTGTAGGAGCTGGCTTGCCAGCGAAGACGTTCGCACATCCGACAAAGATGTCGACTGAAACACAGCCTTCGCTGGCAAGCCAGCTCCTACAGGGATCGTGGCGGTTTTGAATGCAATACACCCTCCGGTTTTCTGTGGGGGGTTTGGGGGGGCCGTTGGCCCTTGACTGTTGGTTAAACAAGGAGAGATCGGGATGGTTTTTTCGTCCAACGTGTTCCTGTTTTTGTTCTTGCCGATCTTTCTCGGCTTGTACTACCTGAGCGGGCAACGCTATCGCAATTTGCTGCTGCTGATCGCCAGCTACGTGTTCTACGCCTGGTGGCGTGTGGACTTCCTCGCCCTGTTCGCGGCGGTCACGCTGTGGAACTACTGGATCGGCCTGAAAGTCGGTGCCGCCGGCGTCAAGACCAAACCGGCACAGCGCTGGCTGCTGCTCGGCGTGGCCGTCGACCTGTGCATCCTCGGCTACTTCAAGTACGCCAACTTCGGTGTCGACAGCATCAACGCCATGATGACTTCCGTCGGTCTGGAGCCGTTCATCCTGACCCACGTGCTGTTGCCGATCGGGATCTCGTTCTACATCTTCGAGTCCATCAGCTACATCATCGACGTCTACCGTGGTGACACCCCGGCAACGCGCAACCTGATCGACTTCGCGGCGTTCGTGGCGATCTTCCCGCACCTGATCGCCGGCCCCGTGTTGCGTTTTCGCGACCTGGCCGACCAGTTCAACAACCGCACCCACACCCTCGACAAGTTCTCCGAGGGCTGCACGCGGTTCATGCAGGGTTTCATCAAGAAGGTCTTCATCGCCGACACCCTCGCGGTGGTGGCCGACCATTGCTTCGCCCTGCAAAACCCGACCACGGGTGATGCCTGGCTCGGCGCCCTCGCCTACACCGCGCAGTTGTACTTCGACTTCTCCGGCTACAGCGACATGGCCATCGGCCTGGGCTTGATGATGGGTTTCCGCTTCATGGAAAACTTCAAGCAGCCGTACATCAGCCAGTCGATCACCGAGTTCTGGCGCCGCTGGCACATCAGCCTGTCGACCTGGCTGCGTGACTACCTGTACATCACGCTGGGCGGTAACCGCAAAGGCACGCTGACCACCTACCGCAACCTGTTCCTGACCATGCTCCTCGGCGGCCTGTGGCACGGTGCGAACATCACCTACATCGTCTGGGGTGCGTGGCACGGCATGTGGCTGGCGATCGAGAAAGCCATCGGCCTGAACACTTCGCCGCGCAGCTTCAACCCGATCCGCTGGGCACTGACCTTCCTGCTGGTGGTGATGGGCTGGGTGATCTTCCGCGCAGAAAACCTGCACGTTGCCGGTCGCATGTACGGCGCGATGTTCAGCTTCGGCGACTGGTCGCTGTCGGAACTCAACCAGGCCAGCCTCACCGGCCTGCAGATCGCAACGTTGGTGGTGGCCTACGTGACCCTGGCGTTCTTCGGCCTGCGCGATTTCTACAGCAATCAGCCACCGGCCAAGACCAAGCCTGCAGTCAACGTCGATGCAGACGGCCCGGCCGCCGCAACAGCCGGCACGATCAAGGCCGTGCCTGGGGATAACCCGACGAGCATCCACCAGCCTGGCTACACCGTCGGCGTCGAAGCCCAGGTGCAACCGGCCTACTGGACCGCTGACTGGTCGCGTTACGCAATGCGTGCCCTGGTGCTGCTGCTGTTCATCGCCTCGATTCTCAAACTTTCGGCGCAAAGCTTCTCGCCGTTCCTTTACTTCCAGTTCTGAGGGATCTGACCATGACCCGCTCATTACGCATCTTCTACATCGCCCTGTTCCTGGTGACGCTGCTGGCCCTGGGCATGTGGTCGGTTCGCAGCTTCCTGGGCTTCAGCACCAACGCCGATGCGACGGTGCTCAACGGCCGTTGGACCAAGGCTGTGGAGACGCACTACGACGACGAGTTCCCGATCAAGCGCTTGGGCACCAACCTCTGGGCCGCGCTGGACTTCAAGCTGTTCAACGAGGGTCGTCCGGGCGTTGTGCTCGGTCGCGACCAGTGGCTGTACAGCGATGAAGAATTCCATCCGGTCGTCAACGAAGAGCTGAACCTGCAAGGCAACTACGCGCTGGTCGAAGGCGTGCGCCAGACCCTGAAGGACAAAGGCGTGCAATTGGTGATGGCAGTGGTGCCGGCCAAGGTGCGCCTGTACCCGGAACACCTCGGCGAGGTGAAACCGGCCAGCATCCACGCCAACCTCTACAAGGACTTCCACCAGCGCCTGGCGGCCGACCGGATTCCGGCACCGGACCTGCTGGGCCCGCTGCAAGCCGCCAAAAACGACGGCAAGCAAGTGTTCCTGCGCACCGACACCCACTGGACCCCGGAAGGCGCCGAGATTGCCGCCAACCGCCTGGCCAAAACCATTGCCGACAAGTACCCGCTGAGCGGCGATCCGCAAGACTTCGTCACCGAGCCTGCGGAAAAAATCACCCACAAGGGCGACCTGCGTCTGTTCCTGCCGCTGGATCCGCTGTTCGAAAACCTGATGCCGGCGCAAGAGCCTTTGCAAAAGCGCAACACGGTTGCCGCTGAAGGCCAGCCGGCCGGTGACGACGCCCTGTTCGCCAACACCGAAGTACCGGTTGCGCTGATCGGCACCAGCTACAGCGCCAACCCCAACTGGAACTTCGTCGGCGCGCTGAAACAAGCCCTGCGCAGCGACGTGGTCAGTTACGCCGAAGACGGCCACGGCCCGATCCTGCCGATGCTCAGCTACCTCAAAAGCGACGCTTTCAAGAACAGCCCGCCACAAGTGCTGATCTGGGAGTTTCCTGAACGCTATCTGCCTGTGAACAACGAAATCGGCGACGCCGACCCGCAGTGGGTCGCAGAGCTTAAACAAGCCGGCGCCCGCCAACAAAACGTAGCCATTAACGCTAAATCCGAGACGCCCGACCGGGCGCAAAACTGAAAGAGAGAGGTACTACCATGACTTTCAAGACTACTCCTCGTCGTCTCGCCAAGACTTTTGCTCTGGTTGCTGGTATGAGCGTGCTTTCGATGCAAGCGTTCGCCGCTGGCGACGCCGCGCTGTACGGCCCGACCGCACCAAAAGGCTCGTCCTTCGTGCGCATCTATAACGCCAGCAACGCCGAAGTCAGCGCCACCGTCGGCAGCACCAACCTGAGCGATGTCGCGCCGTTGTCCAGCAGCGACTTCAGCTTCATGCCCGGCGGTGACTACAGCGCCAAGGTCGGCAGCCAGACCCTGCCGGTGAAACTGGCCGGCGACCACTATTACACCCTGGTCAACAACGCCAGCGGCGCGCCGCAACTGATTGAAGAGCCACCGTTCAAGAACAAGCAGAAATCCCTGGTACGCGTGCAGAACCTCAGCGACAAGGCGCTGACCCTGAAAACCGCCGACGGCAAGACCGACGTGGTGCCGAACGTGGCCGCCAAAGGCCGTGGCGAGCGTGAAATCAACCCGGTGAAAGTCAGCCTCGCGCTATACGATGGGGCAACAAAAGTCGGCGACGTGAAGCCAGTCGCCCTGGAACGCGGTGAAGCTGCGGTGCTGTACGTCACCGGCAGCGGCAGCAGCCTGTCGCCGGTCTGGGTAAAACGCCCGGTATCGACGCGCTAAAGAATTTTCCGAAAGCTGACCGCAAGCGCGTCCCTGTAGGAGCTGGCTTGCCAGCGAAGGCGTCCTCAAGGGCCCCTTCGCCGGCAAGCCGGCTCCTACAGAAGAACCGAGTCAGCCTTTGGACACGGAACAAAAACAAGAGTGAAACGACACAGCGTTCGTAGCTCTAACCAAACGATTTTCAAGGAGTAACAACATGATTCCGGTGATCTTGTCAGGTGGTAGTGGCTCGCGTCTTTGGCCGCTTTCCCGTAAGCAGTTCCCTAAACAGTTCCTGGCCCTGACCGGCGAACACACCCTGTTCCAGCAAACCCTGGAACGCCTGGTGTTCGAAGGCATGGACACGCCGATCGTGGTCTGCAACAAGGAACACCGCTTCATCGTCAACGAGCAGTTGGCCACGCGCAAACTGGAAACCCAACGCATCCTGATGGAACCGTTCGGCCGCAACACCGCTCCGGCCGTGGCCCTGACCGCGATGATGCTGGTCAACGAAGGCCGTGACGAACTGATGTTGGTATTGCCGGCCGACCACGTGCTGGAAGACCAGAAAGCCCTGCAACGCGCCCTGGCCCTGGCCACCGTCGCCGCCGAAAACGGTGAAATGGTGCTGTTCGGCGTACCGGCCACCAAACCGGAAACCGGTTACGGCTACATCAAGTCGACCAACGATTCGCTGCTGCCCGAAGGCGTCAGCCGCGTTTCGCACTTTGTCGAAAAACCGGATGTCAAACGCGCCACCGAGTATGTGCAGTCTGGCGGTTACTTCTGGAACAGCGGCATGTTCCTGTTCCGCGCCAGCCGCTTCCTCGAAGAGCTGAAAAAACACGATCCGGACATCTACGACACCTGCCTGCTGACCCTGGAACGCAGCGCCCAGGACGCCGACACCGTGAGCATCGACGAAGCCACCTTCGCCTGCTGCCCGGACAATTCCATCGACTACTCGGTGATGGAAAAAACCCAGCGCGCTTGCGTGGTGCCGCTGACCGCCGGTTGGAGCGATGTCGGCTGCTGGTCGTCGTTGTGGGAAGTGAATGCAAAAGATGCCAACGGCAACGTCACCAAGGGCGATGTGGTGATCCAGGACAGCAAGAACTGCATGATCCACGGCAACGGCAAGCTGGTGTCGGTGATCGGCCTGGAAAACATCGTCGTGGTCGAAACCAAGGACGCCATGATGATCGCCCACAAGGACAAGGTCCAAGGCGTCAAGCAGATGGTCAACACCCTCAACGAACAGGGCCGCAGCGAAACCCAGAACCACTGCGAAGTCTACCGTCCGTGGGGCTCCTACGATTCGGTGGACATGGGCGGGCGCTTCCAGGTCAAGCACATCTCGGTCAAGCCGGGCGCGTGCCTGTCGTTGCAGATGCACCACCACCGTGCCGAGCACTGGATCGTCGTCAGCGGCACCGCGGAAGTAACCTGCGATGAGAATGTGTTCCTGTTGACGGAAAACCAGTCGACCTACATTCCGATTGCTTCGGTTCACCGTCTGCGCAATCCGGGCAAGATTCCACTCGAGATCATCGAAGTGCAATCGGGCAGCTATCTGGGCGAAGACGATATCGAGCGGTTTGAAGATATCTACGGGCGCACTGCGCCGATCGAGCGTGGCGTGTCGGTGAAGACCATCGCGCAGTAAGCGATCGCTGAAACAAAAAGCCCCCGTCCGGTCCACTGCGTCCCCTATCCGCAGTGGGTTGGGCGGGGGCTTTTTTTGTCTGGATGATCGTTCCCACGCTCCGCGTGGGAATGCAGCCGGGGACGCTCCGCGTCCCATTGGAACGCGGAGCGTCCCTTGAGGCATTCCCACGCAGAGCGTGGGAACGATCAACCGCAGACATCAGCCCATCGCCAACTTCCCCTGCACTTAGGTAGGATGGTCTTCTCCCTCTCCAAGGTTTGCGCGTCATGTTCATCGGCGTCCTGCTGGTCATCACCTGGCTGATCCTGTTGCTGCGCTATCCGGCCAAGGCCTTGCCGGTGTCGATGGCAGCTGCCGTGGGCCTGGGTATCGTCGCGACCTGGGTCATCTGGATGGACCACCGCGAACTCAAGCAACTGGAGCGCCTGGAGTTGCGCATCAGCTACGCACCGCAACACTGCCCGGCAGACCGCCCACTGCAACTGACCATGAACAACGGCAACGATGTACCGCTGACCGAATTGCGCTGGCGTGTCGCCGCTTATGCGCCGGGCGACACGGTCAATCTCGCCGACAATCAGTACACCGCCCCACGCTACCGCGGGCCTGGCGAATTGCAGGCCGGTGGCAACTGGGAAGACTGCTTGCCGTTGCCGCCCCTGCGTCCCGGCTATCGCCCGGAAACTTTGGAGTTTCGCGCCGAGCGTTTGCACGGTACTTTCTCCGACTGAGCTTTCCCCCACCGTCTGCACAAGGACCGCGCCATGCCCGTTGCGTTGATTACCGGATGTTCCAGCGGCATCGGCCGCGCCCTCGCCGATGCGTTCAAGGCTGCCGGTTACGAAGTCTGGGCCAGTGCCCGCAAGGCTGAAGATGTCGCAGCACTGACCGCCGCCGGTTTTACCGCCGTGCAACTGGATGTCAACGATGGCCAGGCACTCGAACAGCTGGGCGAACGGATCAACCGGCAATATGGCGGCCTCGATGTGCTGGTCAATAACGCTGGCTACGGCGCCATGGGCCCGCTGCTCGATGGTGGCGTGCAGGCGATGCAACGCCAGTTTGAAACCAACGTGTTCGCCATCGTTGGCGTGACCCGGGCGTTATTTCCGGTGTTGCGTCGGGCCAAGGGCATCGTGGTGAACATCGGCAGCGTTTCGGGTGTTCTGGTGACGCCGTTCGCCGGCGCTTACTGCGCGTCGAAAGCGGCGGTGCATGCCTTGAGCGATGCCTTGCGCATGGAGCTGGCACCTTTTGGCGTGCGGGTCATGGAGGTTCAGCCAGGCGCCATCGCGTCCAGTTTCGCCAAGAATGCCGGCCACGAAGCCGAGCAACTGATCAGCGAACAATCACCCTGGTTCCCGCTGCGCGAAGGCATTCGGGCACGGGCCAAGGCCTCCCAGGACAACCCGACGCCCGCCAGTGAATTTGCTGCCGGGTTACTCAAGGCCGTGCAGCAGGGTAAACCGCCGCGGTTGATTCGCCTCGGCAATGGCAGCCGGGCGTTGCCGTTGCTGGCGGGGTTGTTGCCCAAGGGTTTGCTGGAGTCGGCGTTGATGAAGCGGTTCGGGTTGCGCGGGCAACTCTGAGACCGCTGCGCCCCCATCGCGAGCAGGCTCGTTCCCACAGGTACCGTGGCGTTCCTTGTGGGAGCGAGCCTACTCGCGAATGCAGACGACTCGGTCCAGTAGTCAGTTAACAACCACGGTGCAAGTAATCCCTGCCGCCAACAGCACCCCCTCCGGCACTTCATCAATGTGAATCCGCACCGGCACGCGCTGGGCCAGGCGCACCCAGTTGAAGGTCGGGTTCACGTCGGCGATCAGCTCGCGGCTTTCCGGGTTGTCGCGGTCGTAGATGCCGCGCGAAATGCTTTCCACATGGCCCTTGAGCACTTCGCCGCTCATCAGTTGCATGTCGGCCTTGTCGCCGACGCGCACGTGGGGCAGTTTGGTTTCTTCGAAGAAGCCGTAGACCCAGAACGAGTTCATGTCGACCACGGCCATCTTCGCTTCACCGATGCGCGCGTAGTCGCCGCGATGCACATTCAGGTTGGTCACGTAGCCGTCGACGGCCGCACGGACTTCGGTGCGCTTGAGGTTGAGCTCGGCGGCTTCCAGCTGGGCCTGGGCGTGCTGGTAGTCGGCCAGGGCCGAGTCGGCGATGTTGCTGGCGTCGTCGCGGTTTTCCCTGGAGATCACCAGGTTGTCCAGGTCGGCGCGGCGGTGGGCGTTGACCTTGCGCATCTCCCAGGTGGCCTTGCGCGATGCCACCAGTGACTGCGCCTGCTTGACCGCGAGGCGGTAGTGTTCGGGGTCGATGCGCATCAACAGATCGCCCTTCTTCACCAATTGGTTATCGCGTACCGGCACATCCACCACTTCGCCCGTGACATCGGCGGCCACATTGATGATGTCGGCGCGCACCCGGCCATCGCGGGTCCATGGGGTATTCATGTAGTGCTCCCAGAGGGAGCGGCCGATCCATATCGCGAGGGCAAGCACCAACAGGGTCGCGAGCAGGCTGAAAAGCTTTTTCATCAGGGCGTTCTCAGTGATAGACAGTCAGCGCCAGGGCGCCGAACAGACAGGTAAACAGGCTCAGGCGCAGCAGCGCCGGGTGCCAGAAAAAGCGGTACAGGTCGAACCCGGACAGGAACCGGTCAAATCCCCAGGCCAACACCGCGGCAATCAAAAACATCAGGGTCATGGTCGGCATGTAGACGCCGTGGAAGGCGATTTCACGGGGCATGTTCAAGTCCTCGGGGCCTGGGCATAGCTGGACAGGGGCGATTGCGGATCCAGCAACGAAGTGCGAATGAAGTGCAGGTAGCTCTTTACCCGACGCAACGCCGACGTATCGAAGTGCGGGGCGAAGGGCTCATCGGTGGCTTGCACGCGACTGATCGCGTGGTCGACGGCGATCAGGGCGCGCTCCAGATTGCTCTGGCCCGGTTGCAGGAACAGCCGCACCAGCGAACGGCCCATCACGCGGATCGACTGGCGCCACGGCTGGGATTCGGCGTACGCCGGATGCACCGGCAGGATCGCCTGTTCCTTGCGCAACTCGATGATCGCGTGCCCGACTTCCAGCACCACGAACATCCAGCGCAGCAGATCGCGCTGGACCTGTGGTTGCCCCGCCGCGAAGCCGTAGGCCTGATGCACCAGGTCGCGGGTGCGGCTTTCGAAGCTCGACGCCAGGCCCTTGAGCTTGCCGCTGATGGCGTACACCACCTGGCCACGCAGATCCTGTTCCAGGCGTCGCCACAACCAGCGGCTGTTGGGCGGCAGGATGATTGCCCCGGCCGCCGCGCACACCAGCATGCCGATCACCATGGCGATGTAGTCGTTGATGAAGGTGTAGGGGTTGTAGACCGTGAGGTTGTCCGGCACCGAACCGATACTGAAAAAGATCAGCAAGCCCACCCCGACGCCCGCGTATTGCGGCCGCGATGCCAGGAACGCGCCCAGCACGAACACCGGTGCGAGCATCACGCACAGCAAGGGAAAACCATCGATCCACGGGTAGATGAAAAACATCTCGGCGAAGCCGATCACCGCTCCGAGCAAGGTACCGCAAGCCATCTGGAACGCCATGCGCTTGGGGTTTGGCGTGGCGGCGGACAGGCCCACGGTGGCAGCAGCGACCAAGGTCATGGTTGCCCCGCTCGGCCACGCCGTGGCCACCCAATAGCTGCCCAGCACCAGGAGAATGAACGAGGCACGAATTCCCGAAGCCGCCGACGCCAGCCAGTTGGTTTGCGGCGTGAAGGGTTCGTCCCAATTCTCGCGCTCATGACTGTGATCAGCCAGGGACGCGTGGGTCTGTGCATAACTGTGCAAGTCATCGACGAAGCGATAGAGCAGTTCGTAGGCGGTGTGGAAATCCAGTTGTTCGGCGTCAGTCGGGTTGCTCTGCTGATAGATCGCCCGCAGGCTGCGCACCCGTGACGGCAAACCTTCCTTGTACGCCGTCAGCGCTGTGACCAGCCGTGCCGCATCGGCGCTGGTCAGGGCGCGGCCGCTGAAGCCGTCGAGCAGCTCTGCGAGATCCTGCAGGCCCGGTTTGATCGCCGCCTCCGCATGGTCGCAGCCGCTGCTGCGCAGGCGTTCGAGCAACTGGTGCAAGGCGTTGAAACGGGTGGTAATGCCCATGAACTCGCTGTTCAAGCGACTGAGCCGACCATTGCGCCGGCGCATGTGCGGGTCTTCGAACACCGTCACGCTGCGCAGCCCTTCCAACCCGACCGCCTCGGCGATGAAGCGCACGTTGCTGGCCTCGAACGCGTCGCGCTTGCTGCGGCCGCGCAAGCCGTCGGTGACGAACAGGGCAAACACACCAAAGCGTTGATACAAGGCATTGCGCATGGAGGCACTGGCGGATTGCGGCAGGATCGCGGCGCTGACCAGGGTCGAGCAGAGAATCCCCAGGGAGATTTCCAGCACCCGCCAGACCGCCATCATGAACGCGCCGTCGGGATGCGCCAGCGCTGGCAATCCGACCATCGCCGCGGTGTAGCCGGCCAGCACAAAACCATAGGCGCGGAAGTTGCGACTGCGCGCCGCGCCGGCCGAGCAGATGCCGACCCAGATCGCCAGCGCGCCGAGGAACAGTTCGGTGTTCTGCGCGAACAGGGCGATCAACGCCACCATCACCGCCGAACCGGCCAAGGTGCCGAGGAAGCGATAGAAGCTCTTGGCGAACACCTGGCCGCTTTGCGGCTGCATGACGATGAACACGGTGATCATCGCCGTGCGCGGCTGCGGCAATTCCAGGCGCATGGCCAGCCACAGGGTCAGGAACGCTGCGATCAATACCTTGAAAATGTAGACCCAGGTCACGCCATCGCTGCGTGCCCAGTCGAAGAAACCCCGGCGCCATTCAAGGGAATAGAGCCAGCGCAAGGGTGCGGGCAAGGGAGTCATCAGATCCTGCTCAAAGAAATTAAGTCCTGATTCGGGACCTGTGGGAGCCAGCCTGCTGGCGATTGCGGTCTGACATTCAACATTGATGTCGACTGACACTCCCTCATCGCGAGCAGGCTCACTCCTACAGGGGTTGTGTTCAACGCAACAGACTCGGGGTTTTCGGAGCGGCTGTCTGGCTGTCTTTCGGCACATCGTTACCGGCGCCGAGGCCACCACCCAATGCAGTTACCAGCTCCGCATGGGCACTCAGGCGCGCCGCCTGCACCTGTTGCTGCACCTGCTGCTGCTTGAACAACAGCGTCTGCGCATTGAGCACGTTGAGGTAATCGGTGAGCCCGCGCTGGTAAGCGATCATCGCGATGTCATAGGTTTTCTGCGCCGTGGCCACCGACTCGGCGGCGAAGGTTTGCTGCTTGTCCATGGACTCGCGACGAATCAATTGATCGGAGATGTTCTTCAGGGCATTGACCAGGGTCTGGTTGTACCTGGCCACGGCAATGTCATAACCGGCCGAAGCCTCACCCAGCTCCGCGCGCAAACGGCCTCCATCGAAAATCGGCAGGGAAATCGCCGGCCCCACGTTGTAGTTGAGTTTCCTGCCGGTCAGGAACTCCAGCGCCCCGCCCCCCGTGGCCATGTAGCCCAGGCTGCCGACCAGATCGACGTTGGGATAGAAGCCGGCATGCGCCACATCGATACCCCGGGCCTGCGCCGCCACTTGCCAGCGGCTGGCGACCACGTCCGGACGTTGCCCGAGCAACTGCGCCGGCAACGACGACGGCAGCTTCAGCGCGGCGCCCAGCGACAGGGTCGGCCGTTGCAACTGCGCCCCCTCCCCCGGTCCCTTGCCTGCGAGTGCGGCCAGTTGGTTGCGGCTCAGGGCGATTTCCTCGTCCAGCGCATCGATCTGGCGATGGGTTTCCGGCAGGGGCGTCTCGGCCTGGCTGACTTCGAAATGGGTGCCAATGCCGCCGTTCAGGCGTTTTTGCGCCAGATCGAGGATTTGCTGTTGCTGCTTCAATGTCGCTTCGACGATGTCCCGCTGCGCGTAATGCAGCGAGAGCTCGATGTAGACGCGCACGATGTTGTTCTGCAGTTCGAGCTGCGCCTGACGCGCTTCAGCGACCGTCATGTGGGCCATGTCCACGGCACGCTCGGTGGCGTTGCTTTCACGGCCCCAGAGGTCAAGGGCGTAACTGAAGCCCAGCGCGGCGTTGTTGTCCCAAGTGGTGCTGTTGGCCAGATCGCCGGGGCCATAGAACTGATCGGTGGGCCAGTTGTGGCGCTTGAGGGTGGTTTGGCCGTTGATCTGCAACGACTCGGCCGACTCGGCCACACCGGCCATGGACCGGGCCTGACGCACCCGCGCGGCGGCCATGGCCATGCTCGGGCTGCCTTGCACGGCGAGGTCGATCCAGCGATTGAGTTGCGGATCGCCATAAGCCTGCCACCATTGGGCGGTGGGCCAATGCGCATCCTGTGCCGCGCTCTGGATGGCTTCGTCGGTGGCCAGTGAATCAGCCTCCAGCGCCTTGCCCTGGGGGGCAATACCTCCGGTTCCGATGCAGCCGCTGATTGCCAGGGTTAAAGCCAGAATACTGAGGGGTTGAAGCGCTCTGCTGATGCGACGCGGCACTGCTGCGATTTCCTGAAATGGGGAGATCTGTAGGAGCGTGGCTTGCCCGCGAAAGGCGCGCCGCTGTTTCACAGGCACACCGCGTTATCGTTCTTCGCGGGCAAGCCTCGCTCCTACAAGGGAACGGCGTAATTCTAGGGGTGGGTTTTGAAGGCGATAAGCTGGGATTCCTGTGAATCTTTGTTACCGTTAACGCGATAATCCCTTTGTAGGGGTCTCAGGCCCTGAAACTTCGTGTCACAATTTGCCATCGAACCCGAGAGCACCCCATGGACACATTGCAAAACATGCGCGCCTTCAGTTACGTGGCCGAGGCCGGCAGCTTCACCGCCGCCGCGGTGCAACTGGACACCACCACGGCCAACGTCTCGCGCGCGGTCTCCAACCTGGAAGCCCACCTGCAAACCCGTCTGCTCAACCGAACGACACGACGCATCGCCCTGACCGAAGCCGGCAAGCGCTATTTGCTGCGCTGCGAGCAGATCCTGACGTACGTCGAAGAAGCCGAAGCCGAGGCCAGCGACGCCCACGCGCGCCCGGCCGGGCAGCTCAAGGTTCACACCATGACCGGCATCGGCCAGCACTTCGTGATCGACGCCATCGCCCGCTATCGCAAGACCCACCCGGACGTGACCTTCGACCTGACCATGGCCAACCGCGTACCTGATCTGCTGGACGAGGGCTACGACGTGTCCATCGTGCTCGCCAGCGAACTGCCGGACTCCGGTTTCGTTTCCCAGCGCCTGGGGATTACCTACAGCATCGTTTGTGCGTCGCCGGCCTATGTCAAAGCCAACGGCTGCGCGCAAAAACCCAGCGACCTGCTGAACCACGCCTGCCTGCGCCTGGTGAGCCCGGTCATCCCCCTGGAAAAGTGGGCCTTCGACGGTCCCGAGGGCCAGGAAATGGTCACCATCAACAGCTCGCCGTTCCTGGTGAACTCGGCCGACGCGATGAAAACCGCGATCATCAGCGGCATGGGCATCGGGGTACTGCCGCTGTATGCAGCGATCGACGGCTTGCGTAACGGCACGCTGGTGCGGGTGATGCCCAAGTACCGTTCCCAGGAGCTGAACCTGTACGCGATCTATCCGTCGCGACAGTACCTGGATGCGAAGATCAAGACTTGGGTGGAGTACCTGCGCGGCTCGTTGCCGGAGCTGTTGGCGGCGCATCAGGCGGAATTGGCGGCGTATGAATTGAGCGGCAGTCTCGCCGGGGCGCGAGTGGCGACCTGATTGCAGGTCTGTCCGGGATCTGATCGTTCCCACGCGCAGCAAAGGAATGCCGCCAGGGACGCTCCGCGTTCCGCTGACGACGCATGACATGAGCCATGCGCAACGGTGACGCGGAGCGTCACAGGATGCATTCCCACGCAGAGCGTGGGAACGATCATTTAGAGGTCCGGCTTTTTTATGGCCTGGGCTAGATCAATGCAAGATCTGGCTCAGGAACAGCTTGGTGCGTTCGTTCTGCGGGTTATCGAAGAAGTCGTTCGGTGCCGCCTGTTCGACGATTTCACCCTTGTCCATGAAGATCACGCGGTTGGCCACAGTGCGGGCAAAGCCCATTTCGTGGGTCACGCAGAGCATGGTCATGCCGTCTTCAGCCAGGCCGATCATGGTATCCAGCACCTCTTTCACCATCTCTGGGTCGAGTGCCGAAGTCGGTTCGTCAAACAGCATGATTTTCGGTTTCATGCACAGCGCACGGGCAATCGCCACACGCTGTTGCTGACCGCCGGACAGTTGCCCCGGGTATTTGTGCGCCTGCTCCGGAATGCGTACGCGCTCCAGGTAGTGCATGGCGATTTCCTCGGCCTTGCGCTTGGGCATCTTGCGCACCCACATCGGCGCCAGGGTGCAGTTCTGCAGGATGGTCAGGTGCGGGAACAGGTTGAAGTGCTGGAACACCATGCCGACTTCACGGCGGATCGCTTCGATCTGCTTGAGGTCGTTGGTCAGTTCCACGCCATCGACCACGATGCGGCCCTGCTGGTGTTCTTCCAGGCGGTTGAGGCAGCGGATGGTGGTGGACTTGCCCGAACCCGACGGGCCGCACAAAACGATGCGCTCGCCCTGCTTGACGTTGAGGTTGATGTCCTTGAGTACGTGGAACTGGCCGTACCACTTGTTCACGCCCTGCATCTGGATAATGCCTTCAGGGCTCACAGGCTTCTTGATTGCTTCGCTCATAAAAAGAACTCCTAACGCTTGTGGCCTGTGTCGAGCTTGCGTTCCAGATGCATGGAATAGCGCGACATACCAAAACAGAAAATCCAGAACACCAGGGCGGCGAACACATAGCCTTCAGTGGCCATGCCCAGCCATTTCGGGTCGGCGGCGGCTTGCTTGACGCTGTTGAGCAGGTCGAACAGGCCGATGATGATCACCAGGCTCGTGTCCTTGAACAGCGCGATGAAGGTGTTGACGATGCCAGGAATCACCAGCTTCAGGGCTTGCGGCAGAATCACCAGGCCCATGCTGCGCCAGTAGCCGAGGCCCATGGCTGCGGCGGCTTCGTACTGACCCTTGGGAATCGCTTGCAGGCCACCGCGCACCACTTCGGCCACGTAGGCCGACTGGAACAGGATCACGCCGATCAGCGCCCGCAGCAGTTTGTCGAAGTTCATGCCTTCAGGCAGGAACAACGGCAGCATCACCGAGGACATGAACAGCACCGTGATCAACGGCACGCCGCGCCAGAATTCGATGAAGGTCACGCAGACCACACGAATCGCCGGCATGTTGGAGCGACGCCCCAAGGCCAGGACAATCCCCAGCGGCAATGCACCGGCAATGCCGACGGTGGCGATCACCAGGGTCAGCATCAGGCCGCCCCATTGGCTGGTCGCCACCTGGGTCAGGCCGAAGACGCCGCCATGCAGCAGGCACCAGGCAATGATCGGGTACAGCACCAGGAAGCTCAGGCCATACACCGCTTTGCGCGGGAAGCGCGAGATGAACAGCGGGGCCACGCCGATGACCGCCAACCACACGGTCAGGTCCACGCGCCAGCGCAGTTCCGGCGGGTAGTAGCCGTACATGAACTGGCCGAAACGCTGCTGGATGAACACCCAGCAGGCGCCCTCCTTGGTGCAGTCGGCGCGGGTGGTGCCCACCCAGTTGGCATCGACGATCGCCCAGCTCAGGATCGGCGGTATCACCAGGTAGATCAGGTAGAACGCGAACAGGGTCAGCAGGGTGTTGAGCCAGCTGGAGAACATGTTCGCGCGCATCCACGCCATCGGGCCGAAGACCTTGGCCGGCGGCGGCATGTCGGGTTTGAAAGTATGAGTACTCATGCGCTATTCCTTACCGCTCGATCAGCGCAATGCGCTTGTTGTACCAGTTCATCAGCAGGGAAATGCTGATGCTGATCGCCAGGTACACGCTCATGGTGATGGCAATCACCTCGATCGCCTGGCCGGTCTGGTTCAGCACCGTGCCCGCGAACAGCGACACCATCTCCGGGTAACCGATACCGGCCGCCAGCGAGGAGTTCTTCGCCAGGTTCAGGTATTGGCTGGTCAGCGGCGGAATGATCACGCGCAGGGCTTGCGGGATGATCACCTTGCGCAGGGTCGGACCGTTGCGCAGGCCGAGGGAGTGCGCCGCTTCGGTCTGGCCGTGGCTGACCGACTTGATGCCTGAACGCACGATCTCGGCAATGAACGCCGCGGTGTACACCGTCAGCGCCAGGGTCAAGGCCAGCAGTTCCGGGATCAGCACCCAGCCGCCGACGAAGTTGAAGCCTTGCAGCTTCGGCATTTCCCAGTGCACAGGTGCGCCGAAAATCAGGGCACACAGGGCCGGGATCACCAGGAACAACGCCAGGCCGACCCAGAACTTGTGGAACGGCTCGCCGGTGGCTTCGAAGCGCTTGTTGGCCCAGCGGGTCATCAGCACGATGGCGACGATGGCCACGACGATGCTGATCACGAACGCCCAGAAACCATCGGCCATCAGCGCCGCCGGCATGTTCAGGCCGCGGCTGCTGACGAAGAAGGTGTCGCCGAAGTTGTGGCTGTTGCGCGGTCCCGGCATGGTCAGGAACACCGCGAAGTACCAGAACAGGATCTGCAGCAGCGGCGGGATGTTACGGAAGACTTCCACATACACCGTCGCCAGTTTGGCGATGATCCAGTTTTTCGACAGTCGGGCTACGCCGACGATGAAGCCGAGGATCGTCGCCAGGATCACGCCGATGAAGGTCACCAGCAAGGTGTTGAGCAAGCCGATGACAAACACCCGGGCATAGCTGTCCGCTTCGGTGTAGTCGATCAGGTGTTGAGCGATGCCGAACCCGGCACTGCGCTCCAGAAAGTCGAAACCGGAGGTGATGCCCCGGTGTTGCAGGTTGGTCTGTGTGTTGTCGAACAGATACCAGCCTAGCGAGACCACCCCGATAATGGTGATGATCTGGAATACCCACGCACGCACTCGTGGATCGCTGAGGCTGAGCCTCTGCTTTGGTGCGCCGATTGAATTTTGCATGAAGTGCCCCGCAAAGAATGGAACAGAACATCACCCGGTGGTTGGCCCACCGGGTGATAGAACCATCAGCGCACTGGTGGTGCGTATTGAATGCCGCCAGCGTTCCACAAGGCGTTCAGCCCGCGGTCGATTTCCAGCGGAGTGCTCTTGCCGAGGTTTTTCTCGAACACTTCGCCGTAGTTGCCGACTTGCTTGACGACCTGCACGACCCAGTCTTTCTTCACTTTCAGGTCTTTGCCGTATTCACCGTCGGTGCCCAGCAGACGAGCGACGTCCGGGTTCTTGGTGCCCTTGGCTTCAGCTTCGACGTTCTTCGAGGTGATGCCTGCTTCTTCGGCGTTGAGCATGGCGTAGCCAACCCAGCGCACGATGGCCAGCCACTCGTCGTCGCCGTTACGCACGACCGGGCCCAGAGGCTCCTTGGAAATGGTTTCCGGCAGCACCACGTAGTCCTTCGGCGCGGCCAGCTTGCTGCGCTGGGCGAACAGCTGGGACTTGTCGGAGGTCAGTACGTCGCAACGACCGGATTCCAGCGACTTGGCGCTCTCGTCGGAGGTGTCGAAAGTGATCGGGGTGTATTTCAGACCGTTGCCGCGGAAGTAGTCGGAAACGTTCAGTTCGGTGGTGGTACCGGCCTGGATGCAGATGGTCGCGCCGTCCAGCTCTTTGGCGCTCTTGACGCCCAGCTTGTTGTTGACCAGGAAGCCGATGCCGTCGTAGTAAGTGATGAAGCCAGGGAATTTCAGACCCATGCCCGCGTCACGGGAGCTGGTCATGGTGGTGTTGCGCGACAGGATGTCGATTTCGCCCGACTGCAGCGCGGTGAAGCGCTCCTTGGCGTTCAACTGGCTGAACTTGACCTTGGTCGCGTCGCCGAATACGGCTGCGGCCACGGCACGGCAGTAGTCAGCGTCGATGCCAACGATCTTGCCGGTGGAATCCGGAACCGAGAAGCCAGGCAGGCCATCGCTGACGCCGCACTGTACGAAACCTTTCTTCTGCACTGCATCCAGGGTCGCGCCCGCCTGAGCGAACCCACTGACGCCGAGTACCGCGGCTGCAGTCACGACTGCCAGGGTGGATTTCAACATCTTCATTCAAACCTCCAGTTTTGCTCTTGTTGTGTCGGAGCGTGAGTCCAGTCGCACCCTTTTGAGGCGGTGGTGACCCGTGTTGGCTTTTTTTAGGGTCAACCGACGTAGGACCGTAGCCATGAGTCTAGTAGGAGAAAATCCACATAAAGGACAACTCACTTCTCACCAATCGGCCGAACGGGCTGTAGCCCTTTCTCGTTCGCGAAGCCCGTAGCGGCCACTGGCGAACATCCATTACCGGATTTTTTTGCTATCCCACTGCCAACAATGGCCTGATAGTGTTACCGACAGATGTGGGATTTTCGTACCAACATCCCTATAGCAAAGCCCGTACCACACCGACCGCTTAAGCGGTTAAGCGACAGGTCAATAGCAAAACTTGTAACCTTGCGACATCTTCGTAACTGATCAACCAGGCGCGCACTCGCACCTCGCACTTAATCAGCGCGCACGCACATATTTGGAGCAGCCATGACCAATCCCTTGATTCTTGAACCCGTCAAGACCGCAGACGCCTGCGTGATCTGGCTGCACGGCCTGGGCGCCGATCGCTACGACTTCCTGCCGGTGGCCGAAGCGCTGCAGGAAACGTTGCTGGGCACACGCTTCGTCCTGCCCCAGGCACCGACCCGCGCCGTCACCATCAACGGCGGTTACGAGATGCCGAGCTGGTACGACATATTGGCCATGAGCCCGGCCCGCGCGATCAACCCAGAGCAACTGGAAGAGTCGGCCAACTGGATAATCGAATTGCTCGAACAACAGCGCGCCAGCGGAATAGACGCCTCGCGAATTTTCCTGGCAGGTTTTTCCCAGGGCGGCGCCGTGGTTCTACACACCGCGTTTCTGAAATGGCAGGGTCCGTTGGGTGGCGTACTTGCCCTCTCTACTTATGCACCGACCTTCAGCGATACGCTGGAACTGTCCGCCAGCCAGCAGCGCATTCCGGTGCTGTCGCTGCACGGCCAGTACGATGACGTGGTGCAGAACTCGATGGGACGCAGCGCCTACGAGCATTTGAAACAGCGTGGTGTCACCGTGACATGGCAGGAATACCCAATGGGTCATGAAGTGTTACCCGAGGAGATTCGCGACATCGGCGTGTGGCTCGCCGAGCGCCTGCGCTAAACAATGACGTTTAAAAACGCCCTTTGATCCATCCCTCTACGCCGCGCCCGATTCTTGCATTACACTGGCCGGCGTACATTCCTTAACCAATTGATGAGATGACCGTGCTCAAAGCACTCAAGAAAATGTTCGGTAAAAGCGAGACTGAGCAACTCGCGCCAGTCCCCAGCGCTCCTTCTCACGCCCCCAGCCACCGCACCGACGGTAGTCAGCCTGGCCGGACCGCCGCCGTAGCGGCACCGAAACATGAGCCTGCGAGCACGCCGGCCGACCAGCCTGCGGTGGTCACTGCCCCCGAGCAGCCACGCAGCGAAACGCCAAAACCTGCCAAACCCCGCCGCGAACCGAAGCCGAAAGCGTCGGTCATCCCGTGGAAACTCGAAGACTTCGTCGTCGAACCCCAGGAAGGCAAGACCCGTTTCCACGATTTCAAGCTCGCCCCGGAACTGATGCACGCCATCCAGGACCTGGGCTTCCCGTACTGCACGCCGATCCAGGCCCAGGTGCTGGGCTTCACCCTCGCCGGCAAAGACGCCATCGGCCGCGCGCAGACCGGTACCGGCAAGACCGCGGCGTTCCTGATCTCGATCATCACCCAGTTGCTGCAGACCCCGCCGCCGAAAGAGCGCTACATGGGCGAGCCGCGCGCGCTGATCATCGCCCCGACTCGCGAACTGGTGGTGCAGATCGCCAAGGACGCGGCCGACCTGACCAAGTACACCGGCCTGAACGTCATGACGTTCGTCGGCGGCATGGACTTCGACAAGCAGCTCAAGCACCTCGAGGCCCGTCACTGCGACATCCTCGTGGCCACGCCGGGCCGCCTGCTGGACTTCAACCAGCGCGGCGACGTGCACCTGGACATGGTCGAAGTGATGGTGCTGGACGAAGCCGACCGCATGCTCGACATGGGCTTCATCCCGCAGGTACGCCAGATCATTCGCCAGACCCCGCCGAAGTCAGAGCGCCAGACGCTGCTGTTCTCCGCGACCTTCACCGAAGACGTGATGAACCTGGCCAAGCAATGGACCACCGACCCGGCCATCGTCGAGATCGAATCGCAGAACGTGGCCAACGAAAACGTCGAGCAGCACATCTACGCGGTGGCCGGTGCCGACAAATACAAACTGCTCTACAACCTGGTCACCGACAACGGCTGGGAGCGGGTCATCGTCTTCGCCAACCGCAAGGATGAAGTGCGCCGCATCGAAGAGCGCCTGGTGCGCGACGGCGTCAACGCCGCGCAGCTGTCGGGTGATGTGCCGCAACACAAGCGCATCAAGACCCTGGAAGGTTTCCGCGAAGGCCACATTCGCGTGCTGGTCGCCACCGACGTGGCCGGTCGCGGTATCCACATCGATGGCATCAGCCACGTGATCAACTTCACCCTGCCGGAAGTCCCGGACGACTATGTGCATCGCATCGGTCGTACCGGTCGTGCCGGCGCCGACGGTGTGTCCATCAGCTTTGCCGGTGAAGACGACTCCTACCAGCTACCGGCCATCGAAGAAAAGCTGGGACGCAAGATCAGCTGTGAAACGCCACCGACCCATCTACTGCGGCCGATTGAGCGCAAACGGCCGCACTGAGTGCCGTTGCGGGAACAAGCGCAGCCGGAAACGGACTGCGCTTTTTTTTCGCCCGGAGATTGCCAGAGAAAACTAAAAGTCCATAATGGACAAATTAGTTTACACCAAGCTCCCGGAGCCGACCATGTCCAGCACCCCTTACGTGATCAATCAAACCCAGGCCCGCGAGTTGCTGGCGCAGGTCGACGTGCCGCAAATCCTGCGCAAACTGTTCCGCGACCTGGCCGTCGGGCAAGCGGTGCAGCCGGCACAGCAGCTGGTGGAATTTCCCCAGGGTGCCGGCGACTTCATCAACTACCTGGGCGTGCTGGCCGAAGATGGCGTGTACGGGGTCAAGACTTCGCCCTACATCGTCCGTGAACAGGGTCCATTGGTGACGGCGTGGACCTTACTTATGTCGATGCAGACCGGCCAGCCGCTGCTGTTGTGTGATGCCGGCGAACTGACCACCGCCCGGACTGCGGCGACCACCGCGGTGGCGGTCGACGGGCTCGCGCCGCTCAAGGCTAGCCGCCTGGCAATCATCGGCAGCGGCAAAGTGGCCCAGGCGCACCTGCATTACGTGAAATGCCTGCGCGACTGGCAGAGCATCAGCCTGTACTCGCCGAGCCTGAGTGAAGACCCTGAAACGGTGAGCCTGCTGAAAAGCATCGATCCGCGCCTGAGCATTGCGCAAAGTAGTGAGGCCGCCATCAGCGACGCGGATGTCATCATGCTCTGCACCTCGTCCGCAGGTCCGGTGATCGATCCGTCGAGCCTGGGCAAACCGGCGCTGATCACCTCCATCAGCACCAACGCACCGCGCGCCCACGAGGTGCCGCCGCAGAGCCTCAATGACATGCGGGTATTCTGCGACTACCGTTTGACTACCCCGGGTTCGGCCGGCGAGATGCTGATTGCCGCTGAACAGCATGGCTGGGACAAAAATGCGATTGTCGGCGACCTGGCCGACCTGCTCAGCGAGAAGGTGCAGCGCCCCGACTACGACCGCCATGTGTTCTTCCGCTCCATCGGCCTGGGGCTGGAAGATATTGCGCTGGCCAATGCCATCTACCGCCTGCAACCCTAACACCACAAATCCCTGTAGGAGCGAGGCTTGCCCGCGAAGAACGATAACGCGGTGAACCTGACAGACTGCGGTGCCCCGTTCGCGGGCAAGCCTCGCTCCTACAAGGGATCTCAACAATTTCGGCATTTGCGCTTGATCAGGAGACCTTCATGAGCCAGGCAGACTTCATCATCATCGGCGGCGGGATTGCCGGCGCTTCCACCGGTTTCTGGCTGTCGCAGCACAGTCGCGTGATCGTGCTCGAACGCGAGTCCCACCCGGCCTATCACTCCACCGGTCGCTCCGCGGCGCTGTACACCGCCGCCTATGGCACGCCGCAAGTTCGGGCGCTGACCCAGGCCAGCCGCGACTTCTTCGACAACCCGCCCAGCGGCTTCTGCGAACACCCGCTGCTGACCCCGCGTGGCGAAATGACCGTGGACTTCACCGGCGATCCGGCCGAACTGAACAACCAGTACCTGAGCGCCAAAGCCACGGTGCCTGAAATGCAATTGCTCAGCGCCGAAGAGGCCTGCGTGCGCCTGCCGATACTGCGCCGGGAAAAAGTCCACGGCGCGATCTACGACCCGACCGCCAGCGACATCGACACCGATGCCCTGCACCAGGGCTACCTGCGCGGTATCCGGCGCAATCAAGGTGAAGTTCATACCGACAGCGAAGTCCTGAGCCTGACTCGGGATGCCGCAGGCCTGTGGCAGGTACAAACCCAGGGCCAGACCTTCAGCGCACCGGTGATCATCAATGCCGCCGGCGCCTGGGCCGACAAGATCGGCGAAATGGCCGGTGCCCGGCCACTGGGCCTGCAACCCAAGCGTCGCGCCGCGTTCATCTTCGCCGGCCCCGAGGGCGTGGACATCCACCATTGGCCGATGCTGGTCAGCCTCGACGAATCCTTCTACATGAAACCCGACGCAGGGATGTTCCTCGGCTCGCCGGCCAACGCCGACCCGGTCGAACCCCACGACGTGCAACCCGAAGAACTGGACATTGCCATGGGCATCTACCAGATCGAGGAAGCCACCACGTTGACCATCCGCCGCCCGACCCGAACCTGGGCCGGCCTGCGCAGCTTCGTCAGCGATGGCGACTTGCTGTCCGGTTTCGATTCGCAGGTGCCAGGGTTGTTCTGGGTGGCGGCACAAGGCGGCTACGGCATCCAGACCTCGCCGGCCATGGGCCAGGCCAGCGCCGCACTGGTTCGCGGTGAGCCCCTGCCCGAACCCCTCACCCGATTCGGCCTGAATGCCGGGATGCTGTCCCCTGCCCGCCTGGGCTGACTGTTGTCCTCAGGTGACGCGCCGACTCGATTGCGGCACACTTTCAGCGTCCTGTTTTACGGGGCGCTGAAGCTGCCCGGAGCCCCACTGTATGAACGCACCTGAACAAGACCCGGCCCTGAACGAGACGTCCCTGGACAACTTCCGGGCCATCGCCGATGCCATCGCCACTCTGTTTTTCCCCCACGCCGAGGTGGTGCTGCACGATTTGCGCACGCAAAAGGTCGACTACATCGCCAACAACCTGTCGAAACGGGAAATCGGTGACGATTCGGCATTGGAGGACATGCTCAGCGACGATGTCAGCGAGCGCAACATCGGGCCCTACGAAAAGCTCAATTGGGATGGTCAGAAGATTCGCAGCCTCAGCACCGTGCTGCGCGACCGCGAGGGACACCCGCTGGCGGTGCTGTGCATCAACCTGAATATTTCGCTGTTCGAGAATGCCAAGGCCGCGCTGGACCTGTTCCTGTCGCCGACCAAGCTGATTCCTCAGCCCGACTCACTGTTTCGCGATGACTGGCAGGAGCGGATCAACACCTTCCTCCACGCCTGGCTGCGCGAACGCCAGCTGAGCCTGAACCTGCTGACCCGCGACCACAAACGCGAACTGGTACTGGCCCTGCACGCCGAAGGCGCCTTCAAGGGCAAGAGCGCATCGAATTATGTCGCCAATGTACTGAACATGGGCCGGGCGACGGTGTACAAGCATTTGAAGGAACTCAAAGGCTGATACATGGCTGGGAACCCTATGCACCTGTAGGAGCCCGGCTTGCCGGCGAAGGCGTCCGTGAGACCGCCTTCGCCGGCAAGCCGGGCTCCTACAGGTGCGTGTGTGCGGATGTGCGTTTAGCGGTTATTCAAGCGCCGCAGCCGGCCCGAAGAACTCGTAACGGCTCTGCTTCTCAGGCACACCCAGCGCCTTGAGGTGACGCTTGACCGCCGCCATGAAGGCTTTTGGCCCCAGGAAGTAAGCATCCACGTCGCGCTCTTCGGGCAACCAGGCGGCCAATTGTTCCTGGCTCAACAGCCCGACCTTGTGCGCCGCCGGGCTGACGCCGTCATCTTCGGCATAGCAGTAGAAACGCTTGAGTTGCGGGTGACGCTCGGCCAGCCCGTCGATCCAGTCGCGGAAGGCGTGGACGCTGCCGTTGCGCGCGCAGTGGATAAAGTGCACCGGCCGCTCCGTTTCCAGCGCCGCTTCCAGCATGGCCAGGGTCGGGGTGATGCCGACGCCGCCGCTGATCAGCACCAGCGGTTTGTCGCTGGCGCTCAGGGTGAACTCGCCCGATGGCGGGAACAGCTGGATGCTCGCCCCTACATGCAGTTGATCGTGCAAGTGATTGGAGGCTCGCCCGCCGTCTTCGCGCTTGACGCTGATGCGGTACTGGCCCTTGTTCGCCAACGCCGACAGCGAATAGTTGCGACGAATTTCTTCGCCATCGAGGATCAGTTTCATGCCAATGTACTGGCCAGGCTCGGCAGCCAGGATCGCGCCCTTGTCAGCCGGCTCGAAATAGAAAGAGGTGATTTCCGCGCTTTCCTCGACCTTGGCCACCACGATGAACTCCCGCGCCCCGCGCCAGCCGCCCGGTGCCTGCTCTTTCTGGTCGTAGATGCTGGTTTCGGCACCGATCAGGATGTCCGCCAGCTGGCCGTAAGCCGCCCCCCATGCCGCAATCACTTCAGGGGTGGCGATTTCTTCGCCCAGCACTTCGGCAATGGCACGCAGCAGACAGCTGCCGACAATCGGGTAGTGTTCCGGCAGGATCTGCAGGGCCACGTGCTTGTTGATGATCTTGGCCACCAGGTCGCCCAACTGATCGAGCTGGTCGATGTGGCGGGCGTACATCAATACACCGTTCGCCAGGGCGCGCGGCTGGTCACCGGAAGCCTGGTGGGCCTGATTGAACAGCGGACGCACTTCTGGATACTCGGAAAGCATCATGCGATAGAAGTGAGTGATCAGCGCTTCGCCGCCGCTTTCCAGCAATGGCACAGTGGACTTGACGATGGCACGGTCTTGAACGCTCAGCATAAGGTGACTCCTGGGCAACGGGGTTTTCGTAACAGTTGCCTTAGACTTATCAGTTTCCATGCCAACTATTAAATCGTTATAAATCATATAGTTAACAACATACTAGTCATTACGACACACAGCAGGTTATAGTCTTATCGACTACACGGAGTCACTATGACTGCAAAATCCCTGCTTACCGCATTGTTGCCACTGGTTGCGGACCTGTCCCGCGAACTCCCGGAGGGCGAACGCTATCGGCGCTTGCTGGAAGCCATGCGCGCCCTGCTCCCCTGCGATGCCGCCGCCCTGCTGCGCCTGGATGGCGAATGGCTGGTGCCGCTGGCTGTCGACGGCTTGAGCACCGACACCCTCGGCCGGCGCTTCAAGGTCAGCGAACACCCGCGCTTCCAGGCCCTGCTCAGCAGTACCGGCCCCACAAGGTTTGCCGCTGACAGCAATATGCCCGACCCGTATGACGGCCTGGTCGATGGCCTCGACGATCATCTGGAAGTCCACGATTGCATGGGTTGCCCACTGTTCATCGATGAGCGGCCGTGGGGCCTGCTGACACTCGACGCCCTCAACCCGGAACAGTTCGAACCGATCGAACTGGACGCCCTGGAGGCCTTCGCCAGCCTCGCGGCGGCTACCGTCAACGCGGCCGAACGCATCGAGCGGTTGAACAACAGGGTCGAAGACGAACACCAGCGCGCCGAGGTGTACCGTCAGGCCAGCGGCCAGCAGAACCGCGAAATGATTGGTCAAAGCAAAGCGCACAAACGCCTGGTGGAAGAAATCAACCTGGTGGGCGGCAGCGATCTGACGGTGCTGATCACCGGGGAAACCGGGGTGGGCAAGGAGTTGGTGGCCCAGGCCATCCATGCCGCCTCGCCTCGCGCCGACAAACCGATCATCAGCCTCAACTGCGCCGCCTTGCCGGACACGCTGGTGGAGAGCGAGCTGTTCGGGCATGTTCGCGGGGCCTTCACTGGCGCGATGAATGACCGGCGCGGCAAGTTCGAACTGGCCAATGGCGGTACGCTGTTTCTGGATGAGGTGGGCGAACTGTCGCTGACGGTGCAGGCCAAATTGCTGCGCGTGCTGCAAAGCGGTCAGCTGCAGCGACTGGGTTCGGACAAGGAGCATCAGGTCGACGTGCGGCTGATCGCAGCCACCAATCGCGACCTCGCCGAGGAAGTGCGCAGTGGCCGCTACCGCGCCGACTTCTATCACCGGCTGAGTGTTTACCCCTTGCTGGTGCCGGCGCTGCGTGACCGCGGGCGAGATGTGTTGCTGCTCAGCGGTTACTTCCTCGAACAGAACCGCTCGCGCATGGGCCTCAACAGCCTGCGCCTGAGCACCGATGCCCAGGCTGCGTTGCTGGCCTACGGTTGGCCCGGCAACGTGCGCGAACTGGAACACCTGATCGGCCGCAGTGCGTTGAAGGCGTTGGGCAACTGCAAGGAACGGCCGAAGATTCTCAGCTTGAGTGCCGCCGACCTCGACCTGCCCAATGGCAGTGTCGAAGTCAGCGCCGAGCGACCCGCCGAAGCGGCCGTGGAAACGGTGACCGGCGATTTACGCGAAGCCACCGAGCGTTATCAGCGCCAATTGATCGGCGCCTGCCTGGAACGCCACCACCACAACTGGGCGAGCGCTGCCCGCGAGCTGGGCCTGGACCGGGCCAATCTCGGGCGGATGGCCAAGCGTCTGGGGATGAAATAGACACCGGGCGCTGATCGCTGTGAATCCTAACGCTTGCCCATCGAACGACGTGTCCCCGGAGGCGCCATTCCCGGGGTCTTGGTGTGGCCATTCTTGGCGCCGTTCTTGTACCACGGCTGGCTGGCGTCCTTGGTGGCCTGCAGTTCACCCGGCTTGAACGGGAACTTGAACGCCGGGATCGCGGTTTTGGTCTCGCTGTCAGCGCTGGAGTCGACGCTGTCTGGCAGCTCTGCCTGCTCGTCGCTCAAGGCGTCGGCTACCGGCGGTTGTTTCGGGGAAGTCATGAAAAGCTCCGGGTGATGCACACTGTGTCGGGCCCGGTCAGCGAGCCGCGAAAGACGCCAGTATAACGGAACGGCAGCCATAAGCTTCAAGCTGCAAGCGTCAAGTTAAAAGCGCTTCGGGTAGCTTTTAGCTTGCGGCCGGCTGCTTGAAGCTTGTAGCTTTCCCCACATTCTCCGCCGCCCGACGAGCCCTGTACCCATGAAAAAGACCGTCCTCGCCTTCAGCCGCGTCACGCCAGAAATGGTTGAGCGCTTGCAACAAGACTTCGACGTCATCGTGCCGAACCCGAAAAAGGGTGACATCAACGCCCAGTTCAACGAAGCCCTGCCCCATGCCCACGGTTTGATCGGGGTCGGCCGCAAGCTCGGTCGCGCACAACTGGAAAACGCCGCCAGCCTGGAAGTCGTGTCCAGCGTCTCGGTGGGCTATGACAACTATGACCTGGCCTATTTCAACGAGCGCGGGATCATGCTCACCAACACCCCGGACGTGCTCACCGAGAGCACCGCCGACCTGGCCTTCGCCTTGTTGATGAGCAGTGCACGCCGCGTCGCCGAACTCGACGCCTGGACCAAGGCAGGTCAATGGCAAGCCACCGTCGGCGCCCCGCTGTTCGGCTGCGATGTTCACGGCAAGACCCTGGGCATCGTCGGCATGGGCAACATCGGCGCGGCCATCGCGCGCCGTGGTCGGCTGGGCTTCAACATGCCGATCATCTACAGCGGCAACAGCCGCAAGGCTGCGCTGGAACAGGAACTCGGCGCGCAGATGCGCAGCCTGGACGAGCTGCTGGCTGAAGCCGACTTCGTCTGCCTGGTGGTCCCGCTCAGCGAGAAGACCAGGCACCTTATCAGCCATCGCGAACTGGCCTTGATGAAGCCGAGCGCTATCCTGGTGAACATCGCTCGTGGTCCGGTGGTGGACGAGCCAGCACTGATCGAGGCGCTGCAAAACAACCGCATCCGCGGTGCCGGGCTGGATGTGTATGAAAAGGAACCGCTGGCCGAGTCGCCGCTGTTTCAATTGAAAAACGCCGTGACCCTGCCGCATATCGGTTCGGCCACCCATGAAACCCGCGAGGCCATGGCCAACCGTGCCCTGGCGAACCTGCGCAGTGCCTTGCTGGGTGAGCGCCCACAAGACCTGGTCAACCCGCAGGTCTGGAAAGGCTGATTGAACAATGGCACGTCTGGCTGGACGTGCCATTTTCCCTGGCATCAAGCGACTTGCTATTTAAACAGCACAAACGACATAACTTGCAATGCAGTCTCCGACTGAACTTCCCTGAACAGCTATAAACTTCGAGTCATTAAAAAAGCACCAAAGGTGCACTCGGAGAACACCCCTCATGAACAAACTAACCACCGCCTCTGTAATAAGGCGGAGCAAAGTAATTATTGTATTTACCGCAGCATTATTCGGGCTGACGACTCTCACCAACAATCTCACCGATTATGCGGCTTACGCCGACTTCATTGGGCGCGTCCTCAGCATGAATGATACCGAGGGCAACGATTCCCGGCGCTACAGGGCGATCACCTCGAACATATTTCATCATCGCTTTTACTGGGCAATCATTTCGCTCGAGATCATTTACACGTTCAGTTGCCTGGTGGGGACCTATCAGCTCTGCCGAAAAATCGATGCACCACGCAATGAGTTTCACGAATCGAAAAAATTCGCGATCGCCGGTCTCGTGACAGGTATTTTTGTTTATCAGGCCTTATACATCATCATACTCAATGAATGGTTTGACATGGATTACTCTGCTCATCGCAACACCTATGACTGGGCCGAAAACAACATTGCATACATGTTTCTCGGCCTGATTTATCTCACCGCAGTCAAAGACAGCTGAACAACCTGTTGCTCAAGCCAGCTTCCCCGCCACGGGCCTGGCGCTCGTCCCGGGCTTGCGAAACACCAACACGTTACCCAGCATGACCATCACCAGTCCCACGAGCGCCGGGGGAGTCCATTGGTAGCCCTCGGCAAACGCCGAGACATTTAGCGCCACCACCGGAAACAAAACGGTGCAATAGGCCGCGCGCTCAGGGCCCATGCGCCCGACCAGGGTCAGGTAGGCCGTGAAACCAATGACCGAACCGGGAATCACCAGGTACAACAGCGAGCCGATGTAGCGAGCGTTCCATTCCATGTCGAACGGGATACCCTTTACCAGGCACCACACCGACAACATCGCCGCACCATAGGCCATGCCCCAGGCATTGGTCGTCAGCGGCTTGAGCCCGGCCTTTTGTTGCAGGCTCGACAACATGTTCCCCGCCGAGAAACACAGGGTGCCGCATAGGGCCAGGCCAAGGCCGAGCAAGGTTTGCGGGCTGGTGGTGTGACCTGCCAGCTCGGGCCAGAACAGCAGACCCAGGCCGAGCAAGCCCAGCGCGCCGCCCATCAGCACATTGCGGGCGATTTTCTGGGCGAAGAACACCCGTGCATTCAGCGCATTCCACAGCGTGGCCGTGGAAAACACCACGGCCACCAGGCCGCTGGGGATCCACTGACTGGCAGTCAGGAAGCACATGAAGTTGACGCAGAACAGGCACAACCCCTGCGCCAGGCAGATCAGATGCCCACGGCGGTTCATCACTTGCAGGCAGCGGCTGAGCAGCAAGATCACGAACAGCACCAGCGCCGCCAAACCAAAGCGGTAGACAATGGACACGGGAATCGCGACCCCCCCCAGCTGCCATTTCAGGGCAATCCAGGTGGTGCCCCAGATCAGCACGGTCAGCAGGTACAACGAAAGGTTCATGGCAAAGGCTCCTCGATAGGCGCCCAGTGTCCTGCGCCGCGTTGCGCGGCACTTGCATAATCTTGCGCTTTTGTTCGGCGACGGGCTGGCAGCGGGATATCTACGGAGTAGGATGCAAGGCGTTGGAGAGAAACGATCATGCCCGCACTGGAATCCCTGCAAGTCTTTCAAGCCCTCAACCGCTCGCCCAATGCTCGCCTTGAGCACAGCGCCGAGCTCGGTGACGGAATGGCAGCAGCCTTGTGGAACAACCATCACGATGCCCAGGACTACGAAGCGCCGAGCCACCACACGCTGTCCTGCTACATCGCTGGCGGCACCGGGACCTTCCGGCGTGACCAGCCCGGCACCAAGGGCGGCCCGGACAAACTGTGCATCCTGCCGGCCGACCATCAATCAGGCTGGGTGATCAATGGCGACATTCGCCTGGCCCACCTGTATTTCAGCCCCGAACAGTTCGCCCTTGGCTGCGTCACCCTGCTTGACCGCGAACCACGGCAACTGCAGTTGCGCGAGCAGACCTTTCTTGACGACCCGCAGCAGGCGTTGCGCTTTCGGCACTTGATCAGCCTCAACTGGGACGAACCCGGAGAGCGCCTGCTCACCAGCAGCCTGGCCCACGAAATGCTCGCCCACGCCCTGCTCAGCCAGGTCAGCATGCGTCCCGGCTTGCGCCTCAAGGGTGGTCTGGCCGCGCATCAGCGGCGGCATCTGGTGGAGTTCATCGACAGTCAATTGGCCGAAGCCATCAGCCTGGGGCAACTGGCGGCATTGTGCGCGCTGTCGGAATATCACTTCGCGCGGATGTTTCGTGAGAGCTTCGGTTTGCCGCCGCATCAGTATGTGCTCGCGCGGCGCCTGAACCGGGCGCAGGAGTTGCTGCGCTCGACGTCGCAACCGTTGGGCGAGATTGCATTGGCGTGTGGGTTTGCCAGTGCCAGTCACTTTACCAACCGGTTTCGACAGGCACTGGGTGGAACCCCAGGAGAATATCGGCAGGCGTTTTTACGATAAAAAGGGAAGCCTTCGATTATTTTCAATACAAAAAACGATATTGTTTATTTCGAAACACAATCAAACACAACTAAACCCTAGTACTTTTGACAGTAGCCACTCAACACCAGGACAAGTAATACTCCTGCCTCACCAAGGAGTTTATATTATGTCCATAACAACCTGTAACACTGAAGCAATCACTCTGAACAGCGAACCCGACGACACTAAAACCGAAGGTTCCGTAACGATCAACCTTGAAAGCTACGGTAAAGACTTCTACTTCCCGAACGTCTCTATCATACAGGAGACATCACTGTTTGAAATTTTCGCCTCCAACGACGACAAGTCCTACGGCTTAACACTTAAACTTCACAAAAAATATTTTGATGAGAGCGAGGACTTTCTCCGCGTTATTTTCCAAATGCATTTTTGGGCAAGACAAATCGATGACACTCACTATGTTTATGCTCTCGCCCACGACAAAGCTGGCCGGATCCGCATCAAGTTAAATGATGACCGAAGCATTAAAGAAATTGATTTTAACCTTAACCTGAAATTCGGAGTCGACGGACCGCTGGATTGGGCAACGGGGCAAATCAAACTCAATAGTAAATAACGCTCGCCCCGCCGACCTCACCGTCCTTGCCAGCAGCACTACAAGGACGGTGTGATTCAGGAACAAAAAACCGCTAACCCCCACTGCACAACCACCGTCAAAACTCCAAGGTGCTCGACAATGTCACCTGCCGCGAGTCCCCCATCGACACAAAGAACCGGCTCGCCGCCGAGGTGTAGTACGTGCGGTCAAACAGGTTCTTCACGTTGAGCTGAAACTTGACCCGCTGCCCGTCGAGTTGGGTGTCGTAGGTGGCGAACGCATCGGCGACGGTGTAGCTCGGCAGGTCGAAGTCATTCACGGCATTGCCCGCGCGCTCCCCGACATAGCGGGCGCCTGCGCCAACCCGCAACTGGTCGCCACCGATGACGCTGCCGAAGTCGTACACCGCCGACAGCGAGCCGCTGTTCTTCGCCACGTTCTGCAGCTGTTTGCCTTTATAGACCGGGTCTTCGGTGACTTCGGCATCGGTGTAGGCGTAGCTGCCGATCATGCTCCAACGGTCGCTGAGCTGGCCGCTCAAGTCCACTTCCAGGCCACGTGAACGCACTTCGCCTGCCGCACTGTAAAGGGTCACCGGGCCTTCGGCGTTAGCCACCAGGACGTTGCGTTTCTTGATGTCGAACAGCGCAATGTTGCCCGTTACGCGGCCCGGCATTTCCAGCCTGGCCCCCACTTCCCACGACTTGGCTTCTTCCGGCGCAATGCTGCCATCGAGCACCGTGCTGCTGCCGCTCAATGGCGCAATGGTCGAGTTGGGCTTGAACGATTCGGTGTAGCTGCCATAGAACGACACTTCATTGGTGTAGCGGTAGACCAGACCGGCGCGCGGCACCCACTTCTGCCCGTTGCTGTCGGTGTTGGCCTTGAACGGCACGCCCTTGCCGGCGTACTGGTCGTATTCCTGGAAACGTCCGCCCGCCACCAGGATCCATTGGTCGGTGAGATGGATCGAGTCCTGCAAGAACACCGAGTCGCTGCGCAGGATATCGGTCTGTGCACTGTCGGCCGGGCTGACCGTGGTGCCCGGCACTTCGCGGCCGTACACCGGGTCGAGGTAGCTGAAGGTGGCCAGGCTTTTCTGGCGGATCAGGTCGGCACGGTAGATCTTGCGGTATTCGTCATCGATCCCGAACACCAGGTCATGTTGCATGCCGCCGACATCGACCCTGCCTTCGAGGCTGGCGGTGGTGAAGCGGTCCGTGCTGATGGCGTTCTGCGTGCCGTCCATGCTGCGCGTCAGCGTGCCTTTGCTGGTGTCGATGGCGGTCACGCGCACCTGGCTGGCGTCATAGGTCTCGCGATTCCAGCTGTAGCCGAAATGGGCTTTCCAGTTGTCGTTGAGGTCGTGGTCGGCCTGGAAGTGATACAGGTCGGAGCGCCCTTCCATGTTGTTGAACGGTTCGTCGAGCCGGCGATCACGGGGGATGTCCAGCGGATGATTATCACGCGGATCGATCACCGTGCCACGGTCGAACGGGGTCAGGAACTCCCGGTGTTCGTAGGCGAACGTCAACTGGGTGCTTTCACCGAACCAGGCCAGCGATGGCGCCACCAGCGTCTCGCGGTGCACACCGTAGTTGCGCCAGTAATCTTCGTCTTCGTGGTCCAGCACCATGCGGTAGGCGAACCCGGAGTCGCCCAGGGCGCCCGTGCTGTCAAAGGTGCCGCCGCTGCCGTTCTTGCCCTCGCCATAGGTCGAGCCACGCAGGGTCAGGGCGTTATAGGGATCAAGCTCCGGCTGCTTGCTGACCATGTTGACCACGCCGCCGGGATCCTGAATGCCATAGAGCAACGAAGCCGGGCCCTTGAGCACTTCGACCCGGTCCACCGTCGCGTTCATGCCCCGCCCCTGCACCACCGGCATGCCATCGCGCATGATCGAGCCGTTGCGGTTATCGCCGAAACCGCGGGTCATCACCGAATCCTGGGTGCTGCCTAGCGTGTTGCCCTGGGTGATGCCGCTGACGTTCGCCAGCGCGTCATCCAGGTTGCGCGGGGCCTGGTCGCGAATGACCTGGGCCGGGACGACGTTGACCGTCTGGGGAATTTCCTGAAGCGGCGTCGAAGAGCGCATTACCGAGCTGGTGGGCGGCGGCTGGTAGCTTGTGGACTGATCCATCACCGAGGTGATGGTGGTGGCGCCCAGATTCAGCGCTCCCTCGGTCGGCAATGGTTCCAGGACCATGGTGTGGCCGTCGATGCGCCGCGAGGTCAAGCCGGAACCGCTGAGCAAACGCTGCAGGGCCTCTTCGGCACTCCACTGACCGTTGAGCGCCGGGGCAGTGAGGCCGTAAGGCGCTTCATCGGTGTAGACCACGCTGATACCGGTGACGTGACTGAAGTCGCTCAAGGCCTGGGGCAGTGGTTTGGCGACCATCGAAAAGCTGAACAGCGTACTTTGCGAGGTGCCGGCCTGCGCGGCCATCGCCCCGTTCAGCGGCAGCAACGCCAACGCCGCGAAGCTCAACGCAGACACACCCAACCATTGTTTGACCGAACCCGATATTGCCCTGGACTTCATGACTCATGACCTGTGTAGAACCGCAACGGATGCGAATGACTCGCAGTTTCAGTCACTACACGGATGGCGTTTGGTTTTACCTCAGCAGAAAGTTGAAAATATTTTTTTGGGGGTAATGAGGTGCTTGGCCTGACGCCTTCGCTGCGATGCGGCGACCCGACGAGCCAGCTCCTACAGGACCGCGTTCAATTTGTAGGAGCTGGCTTGCCAGCGAAGGGGCCGGTCGCCTCAGCGCAAAATAATCAGATGCCCCAGAACCTGGTGTTGCTCAAACCCCAACACCCCCTGCAATGAACTCAACACCGCCTGCGGGTCCTTGCTCGGAAAGCTGCCGCTGACCTTGCGCTTGGCCAGCTCATCATTGAGCACCACGATCCTTCCCGGGTAATACCGCCGCAGATCTTCAACCACATCGGCCAGCGTCGCCTTGTAGTAAGTGAGCCATCCCTGGCGCCACGCCAGCTGCGCTTCGCTGTCCACCGCGTGGAGTTTTTCCGCCGAGCCTTCACCGTACGCCACTTGCTGGCCGGCCGTCAGGATCTGCTGCTGCGCGTGCTTGTCGGCCGTCACGCCAACCCGACCCGACAGTACCGTCACCTGCGCCCCACGGGGCTGCAGTCGCACTTCGAACTGCGTGCCGAGCACCCGCGCCTGGCCCCTCTCGGCGTCGACCACAAACGGCTCGCCGGTATGGGTCACACTGAAAAATCCGGCACCGCGGCGCACCTGCACGTGCCGCTCACCCGCACTGAAATCCACGGCAATCGCACTGTCGGCATCCAGGGTGACCTGCGATTGATCGGCCAGGGTGACGGTGCGGATTTCCCCCGGCGCCGAGACATAATCGGCGCCCAGGTCGTCTATCCAACGCAACGGCTGCCAACCGCTGCCGAGGCTGATCGTCAGCAGCAGGCAAGCCGCCATGGCCAGCGCACCCGACCAACGCCGAACGCTGCTGCGCCGTGAGCGATTCATGGCGTTGAGGTAACCCTGCAAGGCCAGCGCGTCCTCATCGGCGAGCGTGCGCGCCGGCCCTTCGCTCAACTCCCACAGCACTTGCGCACGGGCATACGCTTCGGCATGAGCGGGGTCGGCCTGCAACCACTGACTGAAAGTGGCCTGATCACCGCTGCTGGGCTGGTCATGCAACAGACTCAACCAGGCCAGCGCTTGCTGTTCCTGAGCGGGTGTCGGCATGACGCGTTCGATGCTATTCACTGTGCTTTCCCTGGCGTGCGCGGGTCAGGTTCCCGAAGGCTGGCCTTGCAGGCCTCGAGCGCGCGCATCATATGTTTTTCCACGGCACTCTGGGACAGGCCCATGGCCTTGGCGATCTCGGCGTACTTGCGGCCATGGATGCGGTTGAGCAAAAAGATCTGCCGCGTGCGCGCAGGTAACGCGCGTAATGCCGTTTCGACGTGGCGCAGATCGTTGCCAGCTTCCAACGCCGCTTGCGGCTCGCTGCCCACTCTGTCTGCCGGTTCAGCCATCAAACCTTCGTTGGCCCGCACCCGCGAGCCTTCACTGCGCAAGTGGTCGATGGCGATGTTGCCGGCGCAGCGTAATAGATAGGTGCTGAGTTCTTCAACTTGCACCAGCGGTCGTCGCCAGAAACGCACGAACAAGTCTTGCACCAGGTCCGCTGCCGTTGCCCGGCAACCGACGCGACGGCTCACCAGCGCTTCCATTTGCGAACGCTGGGAGAGAAACACCTGAAGAAAATGCGCGCGGTCGCCGCGTGGCTCGATCTCGGGAGATTCGGGGGAAGTCATCGATTCAATACTGCGCCATGAAGGCAATCGGGTGAGGCCGCATGAACATCATGCGGCCAGCAAGACGCAATACTAATGATAAATATTCTCATGTGCAAAGCTGTCGGGTGAAATCAGCAGGGCGAGCTGATTGCCGGAGGTTGTCTTAAACCATTACAATGCGAACAATTCTTGTTCTCTAACGCATCCAGATGCGTCCCGAGTGATCCCGTTGCCGCCAGCCCATCTCGTCGAAACCCTCTACAACGCCCACCACAACTGGCTCAACGGTTGGTTACGGCGCAAGCTCGGCTGCCCTGACAGCGCTGCGGACCTGGCCCAGGATACGTTCATGCGCGTGCTGACTGCGCGGGAAACCACACAGATCATCGAGCCGCGTGCATTCCTCACTACCCTCGCCAAACGCGTGCTGTTCAACCATTACCGCCGTCAGGATCTGGAACGCGCCTACCTGCAAGCGCTGGCGCAAATGCCGGAACGGGTCGCGCCGTCCGAGGAAGAAAAAGCCATCATCCTGCAGACCCTGGTAGAGCTGGACCAGTTGCTCGACGGCCTGCCGCGCCTGGTCAAACGTGCGTTTCTCCTGGCCCAGGTCGATGGCCTGACTTATCCACAGATCGCCGCCGAACTGGGCATTTCCATTGCCACGGTCAAGCGGCACCTGAACAAAGCGGCCATGCGCTGCTACTTCGCCCTATGAACACTCCAGCGGACTTTTCCACCCAGGTCGCCGAGCAGGCCGTGCACTGGCTGATGGAAATGCAGCAAGGGCCGTTGAACCCGCGCCAGCAACAGGCCTGGCAGCGATGGCATGACGCGCACAGTGAACATCAACGGGCGTGGGCGCATATCCAGCGGGTCAACCAGCGGCTGCGGGGTTTATCGTCGCCGCTGGCGCACGCCGCACTGAACGCGCCGACATCCACCAGCCGACGCCAGGCGCTGAAGCTGCTGCTGATTCTCGGCGCGGGCTCGGCGCTCACCTGGGGCCTGCGTGAACACAACGTGTTGCCCCCCTTGCTGGCCGACTACCGCAGCCCTGTGGGCCAGCGGCACACCGTGCCATTGGGCAGTGGCGATCAGTTGCAGCTCAATACTGCCAGCTCGGTGGACGTGCGCCTTGAAGGCTCGCAACGGCTGATCCGCTTGCTCGAAGGCGAGATGCTGCTCACCGCCCACCAGCCATTCCAGGTGCGGACCGCCCACGGCCTGTTGACTACCCAAGGGGCTCGCCTGAACGTGCGGCAGTTTGCCGACCACACCCTAGTGGCGGTGTTCGAAGGTCGCGTCGAGTTGACCGCCGATGGCGGCTCTCCGCTGATGCTGCCCAGCGCCCGGCAACTGGGCTTCGGCGCAAAAGGCGTAGGAACGGCCCTGCCCCTGGATGCCAACAGCGGTGCCTGGACCGACGGCATGCTGGTGGCGGCGCACATGCGACTCGGTGATTTTCTCGAGGAGCTCGGCCGCTATCGACGTGGACAACTGCATTGCGACGCGAAGGTCGCCGACCTGCTGATCTCCGGGACTTATCCCCTGGATGACAGCGAACGAATCCTGCAATTGCTGGAGATCAGCTTGCCGGTGAAGGTTCGGCGCTTTACGCGGTACTGGGTGTCCGTCGAAGCACGGGCCTAGCTGGAGATCGTTCCCACGCGCAGCAAAGGAATGCCTCTACGGACGCTCCGCGTTCGGCTTTGAAGGAACGCGGAGCGTCCCGGGCTGCATTCCCACGCAGAGCGTGGGAACGATAATAAATGAGCCGTTTTTCAGATCTGGCGTGACAGAGAAGGAAAGCCACCTTGATTCCCCTTCTCAGGATCGTCCTTCATGCAACCCACCCGCCTCACTCCGCTGGCCCGCACCCTGCGTCAACTGCTGCTCGGCGCCAGCCTGGGTTTCGCTGCCCTGCCTCCGGTGTACGCCGCTGACACCAGGGCTTACCACATCGCGCCGTCTTCACTGGAAAACGCCCTCAACCAATTTGGCCGAGAAGCTGGCGTGCTCATCACCTTTGGCTCGCACGTCACCAGCGGTGTACAAAGCCGTGGCCTTGAAGGCAACTACAACCCGGAACAAGGTCTGAACGCGCTACTCGAAGGCACCGGCCTGCAAGCCCGCACCGAAGGTGACAACGCCTTCAGCCTGCAACCGGTGGGCGGCGCGGCGCTGGAACTGGACAGTTCCACGGTCGTCGGCGACTGGCTCGGCGATGCTTCGCAAATCAATGTCTTCGAACACCCCGGTGCCCGTGATGTGATCCGTCGCGAGGAATTCGAACGCCAGGGCGCCACCCAGGCCCGGGACGTGCTCAACCGCATCCCGGGCGTCAACGCGCCGGACAATAACGGCACCGGCAGCCACGATATGGCGCTGAATTTCGGTATTCGCGGTCTCAACCCGCGCCTGGCCTCGCGCTCGACGGTGCTGATGGACGGCATCCCCGTGCCGTTCGCGCCCTACGGTCAGCCGCAGCTGTCGTTTGCCCCGGTGAGCATCGGCAACATGGACGCGGTGGACGTGGTGCGTGGCGGTGGCGCGGTGCGTTACGGTCCGCAAAACGTCGGCGGCGTGGTCAACTTCGTGACCCGGGCGATTCCCGATGAGCCGACGGTCAAAGGGGGGTTCCAGACCGAGACCAGCCCGTCCTCCAGCCACGACGGCTTCAAGACCACGGGCAACGTGCTGGCCGGTGGCACCGCAGACAATGGCCTGGGTGGCGCACTGCTGTATTCCGGCACCCGCGGTGGCGACTGGCGCGAACACAGCGATACCGAAATCGACGACCTTATTCTCAAGGGCAAATACCAGCTCGACGACGCCAACAGCTTCAACGCCATGGCGCAGTACTACGAAGGCCAGGCCGACATGCCTGGCGGCCTGAACGTCGCCGCCTACGATGCCGATCCGTACCAGTCGACCCGCCCGAAAGACCAGTTCTGGGGCCGCCGCACGATGTTCAACTTCGGCTATCGCTACCAGCAGGATCGTCGCGAGTTCACCGCCAACACCTTCTTCACCAAGACCTTGCGCAGTGGCTATCTGGACCAGGGCACCTTCCTGTCGCTGTCGCCACGCGAGTACTGGGTGCGCGGCCTGGAAACCCGTTTTGCCCAAGGCTTTGACCTCGGCGCCACCAGCCACGAAGTCGGCATCGGCTATCGCTACATCAACGAGGCAGGCCACGAACTGCGCTACCGCACACCGATCGCCAGCAACGAATACCCGACCACCAGCAGCCGCAACGACCGCGACACGCGCGGTGGCACCGAAGCCAACGCATTCTTCCTCGATGACCGGATCGACATCGGCAAATGGACCATCACACCCGGCATCCGCTACGAAATGATCGACTCGCAGCAGACCAACAACCTGACGAATGAAAAGTACCAAGGCGACTACAACACAGCGTTGCCGGCGTTGAACGTGCTCTATCACCTGACCGACACCTGGAACCTGTACGCCAACACCGAAGGTTCGTTCGGTAGCGTGCAGTACAGCCAGATGCCTAATCGGGTGACCAGCGGCGAAGTCAAACCGGAGAAGGCACGAACCTGGGAATTGGGCACCCGTTACGACAATGGTGCACTGCGGGCGGAAATCGGCGCGTTCCTGATCAACTTCGATAACCAGTACGAAAGCAACCAGACCAACGATTCGGTGATCGCCCGAGGCGAAACTCGCCACCAAGGCATCGAGACCAGCGTGAACTACGCCCTCGATGACTTGAGCCCGGCACTGGCAGGTTTCGATGTATACGCCACCTATGCCTATGTTGACGCGACCATCCGCGAAGACGGTCCGAACAAGGGCAATCGTGTACCGTTTTCCTCGAAACACAAAGGCACCCTGGGCGTTGGTTACACCGAGGGGCCGTGGAAGTTGAACCTGGACAGCAGCTATCAGAGCGACCAGTTCGCCGACAACGCCAACACCTCGGCCGAAAGCGCCGATGGCAGCACCGGCAAGATTCCCGGCTACATGCTGTTCAGCAGCCGCGCGGCCTATGACTTCGGGCCGCAGTTATCGGACCTGACGGTGGCGGTGGGCGTGAAGAATATCCTCAACCATCAGTACTTCACCCGTTCGTTCGACGACAACAACAAGGGCAAGTACGTGGGGGAACCGCGGACGGTTTATCTGCAGACGTCGGTGGCGTTCTAGCTGAAGCAAGGGATGGCGAGAAGCTCTTGTGGCGAGGGGATTTATCCCCGTTGGGCTGCGAAGCGGCCCCAAAGCCATTCGCTGAGTTGTGCCAGGAAAAACTCGATTGCAGGCTTTGGGACTGCTTTGCAGCCCAGCGGGGATAAATCCCCTCGCCACAGAGATCTAGGTAATCACCAGAAACAAAACGGGCCTGCATTGCAGGCCCGTTTTCATTGGGAAGGTCAATCAGGCATCAAGCGTTTTGCGCAGCCTGTTCGTTTTCAAGAAACTCTTCTTCCAACAGCTTGTCGGCGTGAGGCCTGCGCTCGAAGGGCACCACGGCAGCGCGTGGTTTGCCGCGCAGTTTGCCGAACAGGTGTTCAAGGGCGTGTTCGAGTTTCTCGGCAGCTCCGTCGATCGCCAGTTCCAGGCTGGCGGCTTTATGGGTGACAGAAATCGGTTGGTGGCCTTTTGGCCGCGCTTCCAGCTGGCAGCGCAAATCATGGGGACCAGGCTTGTCGCCGTTTTCGTCCCGCAGGTGAACCTCGACGCGGGTCAGGTCCTCCTCATAACGTTCGAGCGTGCTCTCAATGGTGGTTCGTACCCACTCCTCCAGTCGGATGCTGCTTTGAATATGGTTATCGCTATTGACTTGGATTTGCATAGTTCATCCCTTATTTCAGCTAGCTCGCGAGAGGCCGGTCAGCTAAGCCCTTGGGCGTCATCACCGTGACCTCTTGCTTACACAATCGGTCTGTACGATGAACAATTCAACCCCTAAAAAAAGATAAATATCTAATCGCAAAAAAAGCCGGACAACCGGCAAAAGCGCTGTTAAGGTCGGGAGTTGGGTCGCCCCGCTATTGCGAAATAATTGCTCACATTTGCCCCTCCCCCAGCGGGTGCAAGCCGCGAAAGATCCCCGCCTCCTCCACCAGCCAGTCATGCACCGCACGCACGCCCGGATGGCTCAGCGCCCCCGGCGCGTAGAGCACCATGTAGCGCTTGTGATTGGGCACTGCCAGGCCGAACGGTACGATCAATGCGCCCCGCTCCAGCTCGTCATTGAGCAGCGTACGCCGTGCGATCGCCACGCCCATGCCGGCGATGGCCGCTTCGATGGTCAGGTGATTGCGGTTGAAGGTATGCCCGCGCCGCACGTCGGCACCTTCAAAACCGATGGCATCCAGGTAGAACTCCCATTCCGCGTATTCGTAGCTGCCGCGCCAGGCGGTGATGTCATGCAGCAACGGAAAATGCAGCAGGTCTGCCGGGCCATGCAGCGGCGGTCGACCGCGCAGCAGGCCCGGGGCGCACACCGGGAAAATCTGCTCGTCGAGCAAGGCTGTGGATAACAAGCCGGGGTAGCTTCCGTCATTCAGATCGATGGCCAGGTCGAAATCGCCTTCGTGCAACGGCACGCTGCTGTCTTCGGCCACCAGGCGTAGCTGGATGTCCGGAAAGCGCTGCTGCAAGCGTGGCAGGCGTGGCGTCAGCCACTTGCTCAGAAACGACGGAATCGAGCGCACTCGCAGCGTGCCGCTGATCATGCCCGCGTCCAGCCGGCGCAATTCCGCATCGATGCTGCCGTAGGCCTCGTTAACCGTGATGGCCAGTCGCTGGCCTTCGGCGCTCAGCTCCACGCCCCGGGCACGCCGGTGAAACAGGCGAAATCCCAGGCGCTCCTCCAGTTGCCGAATCTGCTGGCTGACCGCCCCCGGCGTGATGTGCAGTTCTTCTGCGCAACGGGTGAACGACAAGTGCCGCGCGGCACAGGAAAACACCTGCAGCCAGACGTACGTCTGGGCGTGTAACTGACGGCTCATCGTTTAGTCCTGCTAAAGGCTGTCTTAGGAAGTTTCGTTGGTCACGTAGGACCGAGAGAGGCAGTATCGCTGAAAGTGCGCTTGTCCTACAAAAATGGCAGCGATTCATCTTCCATTGCAGGAATAGGCTTTAGCATGGCTATCAGTGTTTTCGATCTCTTCAAAGTCGGCATCGGCCCGTCCAGCTCCCATACCGTCGGTCCCATGCGTGCTGCCGCGACCTTCGCCCAAGCGCTGGTGGACCAGGCGTCAGTGACTGACGTACGGCGCGTGGAAATCCGCCTCTACGGCTCCCTGTCGGCGACCGGTGTCGGTCACGCCACCGACCGGGCCTGCGTCATGGGGCTGATGGGCGAATGGCCAGACCGTATCGATCCCTCCACCATCGACAGCCGGATCCACGCCTTGCGTGAAACCGGCGAGTTGTTGCTGGCAGGCCAAGCGAACATTGCCTTCAACTGGTCGCGCGATCTCCTGCTGCTCGACGAGAGTTTGCCCTACCACCCCAACGCCATGTCCCTGACAGCTTTCGGGGAAACCGGCGAACTTTTCGAACAGACCTACTACTCGGTCGGTGGTGGTTTCATCATCGAGGCGGCAGAATCCGAGTCCGGAATTTCACCCACCCGTGACGTGGAGTTGCCCTACGACTTTTCCAGCGCCGCCGAACTGCTCAAGCTCTGCAACCAGCACGGCCTGCGTGTTAGCGAGTTGATGATGGCCAACGAACGGGCCTGGCGCAGTGACGAAGAGATACGCCAGGGCTTGCTGCATATCTGGTCGGTGATGCGCGAGTGCGTCGAGCAGGGGCTGGAACATGAAGGCATCCTCCCTGGCGGCCTGAACGTGCCGCGACGTGCGGCGAAATTGCACCGCAGCCTGTTGGAAATCGGCAAGCCGAACGTCATCACGTCGACCCTGTCGGCCATGGAGTGGGTGAATCTTTACGCCCTCGCCGTGAACGAAGAAAACGCCGCTGGCGGTCGCATGGTGACGGCGCCGACCAACGGCGCAGCGGGGATCATTCCGGCGGTGTTGCACTACTACATGAAATTCAACCCCGATGCGTCGGACGATGACGTCGTGGCGTTCTTCCTGGGCGCGGCCGCCGTCGGCATCCTGTGCAAGAAAAACGCCTCGATCTCCGGCGCCGAAGTCGGCTGCCAGGGCGAGGTCGGCTCTGCCTGCGCCATGGCCGCCGCCGGCCTGGCAGACGTGCTCGGCGCCACGCCGGAGCAACTGGAAAACGCCGCCGAGATCGGCCTTGAACACAACCTCGGCCTCACCTGCGATCCGGTAGGCGGGCTGGTGCAAGTGCCGTGTATCGAGCGCAACGCGATTGCTGCGGTCAAGGCGATCAACGCCACGCAAATGGCCCTGCGCGGCGACGGCAAACACTTCATCTCCCTGGACCGGGTGATCCGCACCATGCGCGACACCGGCGCCGACATGCATGACAAGTACAAAGAAACCTCACGGGGTGGCCTGGCGGTGAGCTGGGTGGAATGCTGACCGGTTTGGTGGCACGCGGACGGTCAGTGCCCTGAAACGGGCAAGAAAAAACAACGCGGGCCATCGTGCCCGCGTTGTTTTTTCTTGCGTTTCTTGTCTGACAATCTTTCCGGCATGTCCCTTGCTACATCCCGCTTGGAACAATGATGGCGATATTGACGAGAACATGGCCGGTGGTCTGGCGTTGCGAACCAACCCGATCACGGCCGGTCAACAACTGCACGTTCAATCAAGCGGTGACGCATCATGGACAACCCTTTTCAGCTCATTACCGATGCTTTTGCAGCGGACTATCAGATCAACCTGAGCATTCAGGGTCTGGATGGCAGCATTATGCTGACCCTGTCCAACAACGGCCGCGTCGTTGCAAAACGCATGATCAGCGCCGAGCAACGCAACGACCCGCAACGCCTCAAACGCCTGGTGCAAAGCATTCAGTTCGGCATTGCCATCGAACAGGGCCACAGCGCGGTGGCCATCCTCGAAGCCATGACCGATGGCGGCACGCATAGCCTGCCGCCACCGCCTGTGAAAAACCGGCCGCGCCCGGCCATCCGACTTTAAAGTTCACCCTTCTCCACTTCCGGATGTTCACCCGAGCCCGCACCGATCTTACGGTGCGGGTGCTCGATCTTCACCGAGGGAAATTGCGAGGAGGCGTAGCGCACCACCAGGATCGCAAACGCCAGCAGCAGGATCCCGCCGCACAGGTAGATGATCCCCAGGTCCGGCGGATTGTGATGGGACACGTTGGAAATCAGCAGCCGAGTCAGCGCCGTGATCGCCACGTAGATCAGGAAACGCACCGGCATGTGATTGGTCTTGAAATAAATCCCGACCATCGCACCCAGTTCCAGGTAGATGAACAGCAGCAGGATGTCATCGATCTTGATATGACCCTGCTCGAGCATCCCGAGAAACTCCATCACCGCTGCCCACGCGGTCACCGCACCAATGGCGAACAGCGCCAAATAGTGGAAGGTTTCGACGAACAGGTTGCCCAGTGACTCGGCCAGTTCATGCACGTTCTGCCGCAGCTTTTCGGCCCAGTTGATTTTCACGATGATGCTTCCTTAGGTCGGCTCGACCGGATAATGCAGGTTGGACGTGACGGTTGTTCTGCATGCAGAAACAAGGCCACTACCATGATGGCGAGCCGCCCCGGATTCTGCTCCGTGACGTTTGGTCGCAGCTACCTTTACCAGGCTACCTTTAGCGGGGGCCTGACAAATCCTGAAACCGGCCTACATTAAAAAGCCACTACCCAAACCCTGAGGATTCGCTTATCCTTTGCTGTATATAGATACAGTAGTCGAATCAGACAAACAAATTTGAAGGCATGTGAGGTGGTGAATGGCCGTCGAAGTGGTATACCGCAGCAGCCGAGATCTGGAGCGCTTGTTCATGGATAAAGCCGAAGCTGACCGTCATGACAAAATGCTCGAACTGGCCGAGTTGCTGGCTGACGTGTTGCAAAAAGCCGTTCCGTCCCTGACCGAACAGCAAGTGGAAGAAGTCGGGATCTACATGGCGAAGAACCGCGATGTGTTCGCCAAGGCGTTCAAGAGCCAGCCGGACGCCTTGTCCGAATTGCTCACAGCGCCAGCAGAAGTTGCGCAGCCGATGGCAGTAGCTGCTCCTGTTGAAGCACCTGTTGTTGTTGAAGAGACAAGCGTTGCTGCGCCCGTTGCCCCGGCCAAGCCTGCCAAGGCTGCGAAAACAGCCAAGTAAGCGACGTATGAATTGAACAGGCCCTGAGTCCGGTGGACTCTGGGCCTTTTTCATTTGTAAAAATCAAAAGATCTTTCTATCGGTAAAGCACTTTCTCCGCCAACTCGTCCGCCACCCGGGCCGGTGAGCGTTTTTCCGCCTGGGCGTGGGCGAAGACTTCGGTGAGTCGCGAGCTGATTTTCGACAGGTGCGCGGTGATGGTGCTCAGCTCTTCGCCGCGATGCTTGAGCGAGACATAGATCAATCCACCGGCGTTGATCACATAATCCGGCGCATACAGGATGCCCCGCCGCTCCAGTTGATCAGCGACGTCCAGATGGGTCAGTTGGTTGTTCGCCGAACCGGCCACTGCCGAGCAGCGTAGTTGCGTCACGCTGTGGCTGTTCAGCACCCCGCCCAGACCGCAGGGCGCAAGAATGTCGCAAGGCGTGCTGAGCAATGCGTCGTTGGCAATCGGGTGCGCGCCGAGTTGCTCCATCGCCAGTTGCACCTTGCCATGGTCGATGTCGCTGACCAGCAGTTCGGCCCCGGCGGCGTGCAACTGCTCTGCCAGGGCAAACCCGACGTTGCCCAGGCCTTGGATGGCGACACGCAGGCCTTCGAGGTTATCGCTGCCCAACCGGGCCATCGCCGTGGCGCGTATGCCAGTGAACACGCCCATCGCCGCGTGAGGCGCGGGGTCACCCGCCGACGTTGTGCTGGTGACGTGTTGGGTTTGCTGGGCGATGCAATCCATGTCCGCCACCGAGGTGCCACTGTCTATGGCGGTGATGTAGCGCCCGTCGAGCTGGTTGATACAGCGCCCGAACGCTTCAAACAGCGCAGCGCGATCGGCCACGTGAACGGGGCGAATGATCACCGCCACGCCGCCGCCCTGGGCCAGGCCGGCCAGGGCCGCCTTGTAACTCATGCCTTGGGCAAGGCGCACCGCATCCTCGACTGCAGACTCGTCGCTGGGATAGGCAAGATAACGGCAACCGCCCAGAGCAGGCCCCAAACGGCTGTTATGAATGGCAATCACCGCCTTCAACCCGGTAGCCGGGTCGACGCTAAGATGCAGCGATTCAAGGCGAGTGCTTTGCATGAGAGCGAACATCGTAAGGCTCCCGAATCACTTCTTGTAGTCGCCAGTATAGGCTTGCGCACAAAAATTGCAGAAGCGCACCGGCATAAGCAAAGGCGCCATGCACGCTTTAGGAAATAACCGAAACTGGGCCTGTACGGTACTGGACGAATGGCAAAGACCGGTCTAAAACGAGGCATAGCCCGGAGATTTCCATGACGCCGCGCCAATCGTTTTTCGCCTGCCTGCAACGATCACCGCCTGCGCTGTTCGAGGCGGCGCTATGGGTTGCCGTCGAACATGACAATCAGGTGAACCCCGAGGCAGTGCTGGCGCACTTCAAGGAACTGCAACTGCGGATCAGTGGCGGCTTGCCGATGCTGCCCGTGAGCGAGCTGGCGCAACCGTTGCTCAGGCGCATGGTCGAGTTGGGGTTCGCCCAGGATGATTTCGCCCCCTTGCGACCACAAGTGGCATTGCTCGATAAAGTCCTGGAGCGTCGCCGCGGGCAACCGCTGGCCTTGGGGCTGATAGCCCTGGAACTGGCCAGAGGCCTTGAGATTCCAATGGTCGGAGTCAACTTCCCGGGGCATTTCCTGCTGCGGGTGCCAGGCGCCGATCATCTGCTCGACCCCTGCGGCGGCCGGCGCCTGTATCCCAACGATTGCCGGGAGCTGCTGCACCGTCAGTACGGCCCGAACATGCAACTCAACGCTGAGCACCTGGTCACCGCCACTCCCGCGCAAATGCTCCAACGCCTGTCACGCAACCTGCGCCAGTTGCATCTTTCCCACGACGATTACATTGGCGCGTTAATCGACGCCGAACGTGTGTTGGAACTGGGCGACGCCAGCGCCTCCGACTACCTGGCCCGGGCCAGCCTCTACCAACGCCTGGACTGCCCGAATGCCGAGCGCTTCGATCTGGAACATGCACTGCTGCTCAGCGACGATCCGATCCAGCGAATTCGCCTGACCGAACGACTGGGGCATTTGCCGCCCAATTCCATCGTTCACTGAACCATTCAGCACCGCGTATCGCTCTTCGCTTCTTGTAGGAGCCAGGCTTGCCGGCGAACCAGACGCTGCGGTTTATCTGTTGCACCGCGTCATCGTTCTTCGCGGGCAAGCCTCGCTCCTACAGGCGAAGCAGACGCCGCGGTGTACCTGTTGCACCGCGTCATCGTTCTTCGCGGGCAAGCCTCGCTCCTACAGGCGAAGCAGACGCTGCGGTTTATCTGTTGCACCGCGCTATCGTTCTTCGCGGGCAAGCCTCGCTCCTACAGGGGTACGGGCGAGGCGTTAAGGCGTGTCGGGCTGGTTGGCCGGATGCGCCTTGATGAACGCCGGATGGCTGGCCACCAGCTCCGCAACCCGGCGGATTCGTGGATAAGCCTCAAGGGAAATGTTGAAGCGCTCGGCGGCGTACAACTGTGGAATCAAGTACACATCCGCCAACCCGGGCTGCGAACCAAAGCAGTAACCCTCATCGCCAATCAACTGTTCCACGGTCGACAGGCCCTGGTTGATCCAGTGCCCGATCCACTCGACAACCTGCGGCTCATCGTGCCCCAACTGACGCAGCCGATTGAGCACGCTGACATTGTGCAGTGGATGTACATCGCAGCCGATCAGCGCCGCCACGCCGCGTTCACGGGCGCGGGCAACCAGATCCTTGGACAGCAGCGGCACCTGTGGATAACGTTCCTCCAGGTACTCAATGATTGCCGGTGACTGAATCAGCAACTCGCCTTCATCGGTGCGCAAAGCCGGCACGCGGCCTTGCGGATTGATGCCCAGGTACGCTGGCTGGCGATGCTCGCCACCCGGCGGCGCGATCAGATTGACTGGCAGCGCCTGGTAATCCAGGCCCTTCAACGCCAGCGCAATCCGTACCCGATACGACGATGTCGAGCGGTAGTAGGTATAGAGTTCCATGAACCGATCCCCTTAGCGAGCCGGCAACACTTTGCCGCGGCATTCGCCGAAACCGATGGACGCAAACCCTTCGCGGCTGCAACGGCCACGCAGGATGATTTCATCGCCGTCTTCGAGGAATTTACGCACTTCGCCCGAGGCCAGCTCGATCGGCTTTTTACCGCCCTCGGTGATTTCCAGGAGGCTGCCGAACTGACCGTTTTCCGGCCCCGACAAGGTGCCCGAACCGAACAGGTCGCCGGCCTGCAACTGGCAGCCGTTGACGCTGTGATGCGCAACCATCTGAGCCACGGTCCAATACATGTGTTTCGAGTTGCTCAGGGTCAGGCGATGGGCTGGCAGGTTCTGCTCGCGCATGGCTTCGGTGAGCAGCAGCACTTCCAGCTCGATGTCGAACGCTCCAGCAGCTTGATCGCGCTTATCGAACAAATACGGCAGCGGCTGCGGATCGCCTTCCGGACGCGCCGGCTGGGCGAGGCGGAACGGTTCCAGCGCTTCGGCGGTCACGATCCACGGTGAAATGCTGGTGATGAAACTCTTCGACAGGAATGGACCCAACGGCTGGTATTCCCACGCCTGGATGTCGCGCGCCGACCAGTCGTTGAGCAGGCAGAAACCGGCGATGTGATCAGCGGCGTCACTAATGGCGATGGAATCGCCCATGTCGTTGCCCTGGCCGATCCAGATGCCCAGTTCCAGTTCGTAGTCGAGGCGTGCGCACGGCCCAAAGCTCGGCTCGGTCTGCCCGGCCGGGAGTGTCTGGCCTTTTGGACGACGCACGTCGGTGCCCGACGGGCGGATGGTCGAGGCGCGACCGTGATAGCCGATAGGCACGTACTTGTAGTTGGGCAGCAACGGGTTGTCCGGCCGGAACAGTTTGCCGACGTTCTGCGCGTGCTCGATGCCGACGTAAAAGTCGGTGTAGTCGTTGATCTTCGCTGGCACATGCATCTGGCAATCGGCAGCCAGGGGCAGCAGTTTTGCGCCCTGGGCCTCGATCTTGCCGTGCAGGGTGCTGCCGTCCTTGAGCAACTCGATCAAACGTTCACGCAAGGCTACGCGAGCTTCGCGACCCAACTCGAAGAATGCATTCAACTGACCGCCACGGGTGGCTTCGACCGCGGCTTTAGCAGCGCCTTCGAACAGGCCGGCATCGAGTGCCGCTTCCAGATCGAAAATATGGTCGCCGATGGCCACGCCACTGCGCGGCGCCGACCCCTTCACGCTGAAGACGCCCAACGGCAGGTTTTGCAGCGGGAAATCCGCATGACCATTGGCCGAAGCAACCCAGCTGCGAGTGATGGAAGTTTGCGTCATGGGTTATCTCCGGGTCGGGTCGAAAGTGGCGGGAAAAGTGGCCCAGCAAGCATCGTAGTTGTCTTGCAGTTGCGGGCAATCGAGGGCGAACCGGCTCGGGCGCAGCACTTGGCTGGTCTCGAACATGAAGGCCATGGTGTTGTCGATTTTCGAAGGTTTCAGGTCGGCGTTGATCGCCTTGGTGCAGGTCTCGCCGTCTGGCCCGTGAGCGCTCATGCAGCTGTGCAGCGACGCGCCGCCGGGCACGAAACCTTCAGCCTTGGCATCGTACTCGCCCTGGATCAGGCCCATGAATTCGTTCATCAGGTTGCGGTGGAACCACGGCGGACGGAAGGTTTTCTCGGCCACCATCCAGCGTGGCGGAAAGATCACGAAGTCGAGGTTGGCCAGGCCGTGGACGCTAGTTGGCGACGTCAGCACCGTGAAAATCGACGGGTCTGGATGGTCGAAGCTGACCGAGCCGATGGTGTTGAAACGGCGCAGGTCATATTTGTACGGCACGTTGTTACCGTGCCAGGCGACCACGTTCAACGGTGAATGGTCGAGCTCGCAACCCCACAACTGGCCGAGGAATTTCTGCACCAGGGTCGTGGGCTGTTGAAGGTTTTCGTAGCAAGCCACCGGCGTCAGGAAATCACGCGGATTAGCCAGGCCGTTGCTGCCGATCGGCCCCAGATCCGGCAGGCGCAATGGCGCACCGTGGTTCTCGGCGATGTAACCGCGCGCTTGCGGGTCGAGCAGTTCGATGCGCCATTTCAGCCCGCGAGGCAATACGGCAATTTCCAGCGGCTCGACTTCCAGCACGCCCAGTTCGGTGGCGATGCGCAGGCGGCCCTGTTGCGGCACCAGCAGCATTTCGCCGTCGGCATTGAAGAATACGCGCTCCATGGAACGGTTGGCGCGGTACTGGTAGATGCTGATGCCCGACGGTTTATCTGCGCCGGAGTTAGCCGCCATGCTCACCAGGCCGTCGATGAAATCGGTTGGCTCGGCGGGAATGTCCAGCGCGTTCCAGCGCAGGCGATTGGGTGTCACTTCACCCAATGGGCCGCCGGCCAGTTGCCGATCGAGCTTGACGAATGCCGGGTGATTGGCCGAAGGCTGAATCCGGTACATCCACGTCCGCCGCGCTTCGCTACGGGCCATGGTAAACGCGGTGCCGGAGAACAGTTCGGTGTAGAGGCCGTAAGGGGCTTTTTGTGGGGAGTTCTGGCCGACGGGCAGTGCGCCGGGCAATGCCTCACTGCTGAATTCGTTGCCGAAGCCTGACTGATAGGCCAGTGCTGGCGTCGTTGAATCGGAGTTCATGGAGCCTCCTGAACAGAGAGTCGACAGTGGCCGGTCGCTCTGTTGCAGAGGTCATGGCACGCCGGGGTTATTTTTATCGTAATCCAATTACGCATAACGTAATTTGATTGGCATTGACCGTCAAGCTATAAAGACGCCCATTCGTCCCGGGATCACAACGCCTCCATGGAAAAGCCTGACAGCAACGGTAAACAGAAAGTCCGCTCGGCCGAGGTGGGTACCGACATCCTCAAGGCCTTGGCCGAGTTGTCACCCTCGACTTCGCTCTCGCGCCTGGCCGAGCACGTGCAAATGCCGGCGAGCAAGGTTCACCGCTACTTGCAGGCGCTGATTGCCAGTGGCTTTGCCGAGCAGAATGCGGCGACCAATCATTACGGCCTGGGCCGCGAAGCCTTGCGCGTCGGATTGGCGGCACTCAACAGTATGGACGTGCTGAAAGTCGCCGCCCTGCCGTTGGCCGAGTTGCGCGACGACTTGAATGAAACCTGCTTTGTGGCGGTGTGGGGCAACCAGGGCGCGACCGTGGTGCATATCGAACCGGCGGTACGGGCTGTGACGGTGGTGACGCAATTGGGGTCGGTGTTGCCGTTGCTCAGCTCCTCCACCGGCCTGGTGTTTGGCGCGTACCTGCCCAAGCGTGAAACCGTGGAGTTGCGTGAGCAGGAACTGCTGTCGGCCGGCGCTCACTCCCTCAGCGATGATCAGGTCTATGAAACGCTATGTGGGCAGATCCGCGGCCGCGGCTTGCATCATGTGCATGGTTTGTTGATGCCGGGTGTCGATGCATTGTCTGCACCGGTGTTCAACGCCGTCGGGCAAGTGGTGGCGGTGATCACCATTGTCGGCCCGACTTCGTTGTTTCATGCCGACGAAAACGGCCCGGCGGCGCAGCGTTTGCTGGCGGCGACACGGGCCGTGAGTTGGCGGATGGGGTATGAACCGCCTACCGTCATCGGCTAGCCGATCACATCAAAATCGTTTGCTCGCTGAAATCAGGCTCGGCGAGCGACTCTTTGATCAGTTCGCTGACAACGGCCAGGTCCACCGTTTTGCCGGTGCACGCAGAGATGACGCCCATGCAGGTATTAACATTGCCGATCTGCTTGGCAATGGCCTTCTGCACCACCGAAAAACCTAACTTGCCGATGCGCATGGTGGCCAATTCCATCATGCAATCGATGTAACTCGAGAACAACTTCTCGTGGTTACCTTCCAGATATGCCTTCGTCCCCTCAAACACTGCCTTGCTCATCACCAGAGCACTCAACGCGAGTCCGATGGGTGCAAAAGGGATGCTGAAAATGGTGACCGCCGCGATTGCATTGTCGTAGATCAGTTTGCTGACAATTTCCCCGAGGCTGGTCGTCTTGGCATCAACATCGTCAACGATCTGAGCAATTCCATCGGTGTAGCAACGGGAGAAATCGCGGACTCGGCTATCGAACTGCAAATGAGGGATGTCCTCGATGCTACGCAGCTTCACTTTCTCGAGGTATGCACTGACGACTTTCTGCTGCGTGGACTTGACTCGCTTGCTGTAATAACTGCCAAGCCCTGCCGTTTTCACCGATCTGGCAAACTCGGCCAAGGGTCTGAACGATCTGCAATCCGGTGCATAGGGGGTATACAGCAAATCATCCGCAACGCCATTGTGCATGAGGCGGAAGATATAAACGCCGTCGACCTGGCAAAGTTCTAGATAAAGCCTGTAGAGACCCTCGCGTTGTGGGGACTCGGGATCTTCAACATGCGAGATTGGGTCAGGTTCTACTTCCAGCGACTGATCAATGAGCCGTTCGATCTGCTCGAATTGTTTGCGCTCAAGATCACCAGTGAACAGCGCTTCCAACGCTGAACGATGCATCTCGTGGCGCCGCAACGCCACGTAGACATCGCGCTTCAAGGCATACCCCGGGGCGTCCTGATCCAGGTAATCGGCCTTCAACATGGCGAGGTACTGCTCACCCGGGCGCAACGTTCTTGACCAGCCTGGCACATACTTGAGCAGCAGATCGGAAACGGGTGGATGACCGGGTGCCAGGCGAATGGACGGGTAAATGCCGGGGTTATGGGCCGGACCACTCTCTTCGGTAATGTGATGTTCATCGATGATCATCCGGGACAACGTCATCTCTTTGGAATCATCAAGCCTCACCACAATCAGGTCAGGATCTATGTCGACTGTTTCGCCGTGTTGCGCCAGGGCTTCCTCTGCACACCTCTTGATCAGCCTGGAGGCGAAATCCTCGTAACTGATCAGCGCTGCCTCGCGGCTTGCAAGTCGGGCCAACCCCTTGAGCTCGGTGTTCAGGCGGGCAAAACATTGTCGCTGGGCGGCGGTGGCCGAGCGATAGCCGGCAGGAACAACCGCTTGCACTTCCCCCCGCAACCACTCGACATGCAGCATGACCCCCTGGCGCAATGCACCCTCCGTGCTGTTCGGCCAAGGGCTGCGCCGGATACCGCACCACTGGCTCGGCAGGTCCTGGAGACGCCTCATGTACACGTCGAAGCTGGCGCGCTCACTGGCCAGCGCTTGGCGACTCAGGTAACTGCGTCCTTCGGGTTGAGCGGTCCAGTCGAACAAATGGAAATTCAACTGCCTGAAACTCGCGAATTCATACCAGCTCCTGCCACCCGGAGCCTGGGGCGCATAAAGCACACAGGCGCCTTCTTCGCCCTGCGGCCCGCAATAGACGATCAGCCCTTCGAAAGCGCCTTTTGCATCACCAAACGAGAGCGCGCCCATGGAACACCGCTCATCACCTTGCGTGGCGATAGCGACGATCTGCAGGCTTTCATCACTAAGGTGCCTCTGCAGCTTCGCGCTGAATGAACTCAGACCTATACGACGACTCAACAGAATCTGTTGCGCTTGAAGTACCGCTTCGTCCGTGTATTTCTTTTCGAATCTTTCCGCATAGAACTTGCGCATGCTCGCGCCGACCATTACCTCCAGAAGATCCTCTGCGGTCACGCCGGACGGCAACGCTTCCCCTTCCAGTTTGATCTCCAATGGAATGGTGGTGGAGCCGTACAAATCGTTGAGCATGAATTCAGGAAGCGTCAATCGATTGCTCTGCACAACCTTTTGCTGGCCGACGAAGAATGTGTAGTGAGCGCTGACGAAAATATGGTCTGGGTCAACCACTTCACCGCTCAAGACTCGAACAACTTCCCGAGCTTGAAACCTGGCGAACGCCTTGAGGGATTTCACTTCTCCAAGCAGTGTATCCAGCGCCTGTTCGCTTTCTGTCAGGGACTGCTCGGCATCAAAGTAGTATCGACGATCGTCCTCACTTGCACGTTGCAGCCAATCCGGCAGCTGTGGTGTTTGCCTGGTGGGGCGTAGAACTTCTTCTTGAAGCCCGTACGCGGGCTCATTGGTTAATCCATTAGTTTCCATGCACTGTCCTTTTTGCATACATTTTTATGCAGATCGTTACTGTGAATCCCCCCATCTCAACTTGTAGAAAAACTCAAACTGAACGACTAGAACTACCGGGGCGACTCAAAACATATAATCACTCCCGCCATCGAAGCACACCACGAAACTTGTATGCATTCATGAACAGACAAAGCACCTGACAATTCGTACATCAAGTAACAATACCCAATGCTTTCGCCTTGGCCACGGCCTGGGTTCTGCGCTCCACCCCCAACTTCCCGTTGATACGTCGCGCATGGGTCTTGACCGTATGCAAGGAAATGAACAACAGATCGGCAATTTGTTGATTGGAGTTGCCCTGCGCCACTAACCGCAGCACCTGTATTTCACGCTGGCTCAAGCGGTTTTGGGCGGCACCCGGTGCCTGGTGATCATCGCGCGCGGTCAGGCCAATGCCTTGCGGCAACTGCGGCTGGCGCAACTGCAAATCGCGCAACGCCTGTTGCAGGTTGCACCGTTCAACCAGAGCCAAACCTTGCGCCAGTGATTGCCGGGCAATGTCCGGGTCGCCTCTAAGCCAGGCGACTTCAGCCAAGGCAAGATGCAATTGCGCTTGCAGTGCTGCCATACCCCGCCGGCTGGCCCGTTGCAGTTGAGCTTCAAGCTGCTCCAGAGGCGTTTGCGCCTGCCCCAGGTAAACCTCGGTCAGGACCAGCAGATATTCCAGGCTTTCTACCAGCTCCAGCGTTGCTGGTGGGGCCTGGCGTGCACTGGCGCCGTGGTAGTGGCGCAGCACCCGTGTCAGGGCCTGGTGAGCCAGTTCCGTTCGCCCTTGTTGCAACCAGAAATGGATACTGGTGTGCAGCAAAACACCACGATAGACCGTCTCGGGAATCCGCCGTTGTTGCATCAATCGTTCGGCGTCACGCAACAGGTCGAAAGCCTGGGCGTAATCCAGGCGATTGGCCGCCAGTTGTGCCAGCCCCAGAAAACCATACAACGCTCGCTTGTCGTGGCTGCGCAAGCAGATCTGCAGGCCGCTCTCGAAGTACAGGGCCGCCTGCTGCTCCCGACCCAGACTCAAGTTCAATCGGCCACGACGCAGGGCGATCCGTCCCAACAAGGGTTCGGCATTCGAATGCTGCCGGCACAGCAGGCTGTGCATGTTGGCGAGGAGGTCATCGGCCCTGCAGGACGCTCCGCGCTGTTCGAGCAACTGGGCGTGATCGAGTTCCAGCAGCCCTTCGAATACCAGTGATCCTTGCGCCCGGGCGAGGCACAACGCTTCGCGATTAAGCGCCTGGGCGACATCAAGTTCGCCCCGCAGCAATGCCTGTTGCGTCAAACCGGACAGGCACATCAGCCGGGCAGTCCAGCACTCGGGGTCGAGTTCGCCCAGCGCGTCGAGAAAGTGTGCCCGTGAAGCCTCCATGCGCCCCTGCAAATGCATCAGCCAACCTTGTTGAGACTGCCAACGTGCGATCAATTGCCGTTGGAGGGTTGCCGACGGCTGGGGCGTGAAGCGTGACAACTGTTCGATGCATTCGCCCGCCCGCTCGAACCGCCCGGCAAACAACAGGGCCGCGGTGATCAGGCCGACCAGTTGCGGCGAGCCGAACAGCAATTCCTCGCCGCGTTGCTCGTGTAAACGCAGCAGCAGTACCACGGTCTGCTCTTCGAACAACTGCTCGAAACTGAAATGCTGCAACAGGCTGACTGCGACCTCGAACTCTTGCGCCAGCAACGCCTGTTCGAACGCGGCCTTCCAGTCCTGTTCAGCGACGAACCACTGACAGGCGCGACGATGCCAGAAACGGCCGGCCGGCCATTGTTCATCGCGCATCAACAAGGCCAGTGGAGTGAAGATCTGCAACCAGTCTGTCGAGTCTTGCCAGGGTTCGATGAAACAGCCCAGCGCCTGCAACGCACTCAAGTATTGCGCGCCCTCGCCAGCGCCGAACAGGTGATCGCTGAGCCGGGCGTTGAATCGCGGCAACAACGCCAGCACCCGCCAGGCTTCGGCAAGTTCCGGTGTCAGGTTGGCAAAGAGTTCATGCTCAAGGTAGTCGTGCAGGGTATCCGGTCGACCATGGAGGGTGTCGTGGCGCGTCCAGTCGCATTTTTGCAGCAGCGCAATCCGCACCCCGGCGCACCAGCCACCACTGTGGCGAAAAATCCTCTCGGCACCTTTCGCGGCCTGGGCCGGTTCCAGGTGATGCAACAGCTTTTCGATTTCACCTTGATTGAACGCCAGCTCAGCGCACTCGCCCTCGTACAGTTCATCATCGAGCAGTAACCGCGGCCAGTTGCATTGCGGGCGCCGCCGTCCGCTCAGCCACCAGGTGATCATCGGGCTGCTGCCGGCCAGCAACCGGTCGAGCAACAGGTCCAGCTCCGGGTGAGGAACACGGCAATAATCATCGATAAACAGCCAGGTGGCTGTCGGTAATCGAGCCAGGTAGTTCAACAACACAGACTCATCCGACGTTGCCAGTCCCAGCGTCTGAGCCAGGCGTTGGCAAAAGCCATCCACACTGATCGCTTCCCCCGCCAAGGGCAGCCAGCGAACCTCACAGGTTGCCGGCGCGTTCAACATGCATTCGGCGAGCAGCGCACTCTTGCCACTGCCGGGCGATGCACAGAGCAATTTCACCCGCGCCGTCGAGGCCAGCAACGGCTCGACCAGACGCGCGCGATACAAGTGATGGGGAGACAATCGAGGCAGGAGTCCAGGACGGTCCAGACACGTCGTCATGGCGGTCATAGTGGTGCGCCTTTTTTATTTTTGTGGCGCCACCCTAGTCCTCTGTTGAGCGCTTGTTGAAGAAGTATTCAACACACTGATCAACCCCTATAAAAAAGGTGACCACGAGGTCACCTTTTTGTGTATCCACTGTAGGAAATCTACCTCACACCTGTGCTCCGTAGCGCCGCCGGTGTGTAGTCCCCTGCTTTGGCGGCGATGTTGAATTCGAAGCTGCGCTTCTCCTCATTCTTCATCCCCAAGGCGATGTAACGACCGGCGATCAGGTCATACAGCGCTTCGACCGTGTAGGCCGGGACCTGATGATCGTAGTAGAACTGTGCGTGCCCTTCGGCCACCCGCCAGAGCTGGCCACGACCGTCGTAGTGATCGGCCAGGGCCACCTGCCAGGTGTCCTCATCGATGTACATGTGGCGCTTGGCATACACATGCCGCTCATTGGGCTTGACCGTGGCGACGACCTCCCAGACCCGGTGCAGCTCATAGCGGGTCAGGTCCTGGTTGATGTGCCCGGCCTTGATCACGTCCGTGTACTTGAGGTCGGGCGAGTCAAGTTTGTAGCTGTTGTAGGGGATGTACATTTCCTTCTTGCCGATCAGCTTCCAGTCATAGCGATCCGGCGCTCCGGAAAACATGTCGAAGTTGTCGGTGGTGCGCAAGCCATCGGAGGAGGTGCCGACGCCGTCATAGGCCACTTGTGGCGCCCGTCGAACCCGGCGCTGGCCTGCGTTGTAGATCCAGGCCTTGCGGGGTTCCTGGACCTGGTCGAGGGTTTCGTGCACCAGCAGCACGTTGCCCGCCAGACGGGCTGGTGCGGTCACTTCCTGCTTGAAATAGTTGAGCACGTTTTCATCGCTGCCAGGCTTGAGGTCACCCAGCAGCGACGGCACCGCCACTTCGTCCTTGAAGCGGATGACCGTGAAATCGCCATTGGACTGGGGCGTTGCCTGGGTAATGGTGCGACGCAGGTTACCGCCGTGATAACGGGTGATGTGGTTCCAGATCACCTCGACCCCGTTCTTCGGAATCGGAAAGGCGTAGTAACGATTGCCGGTGAAATTGGCCAGGCCGTTGCCGTCATTGGTCGGCGTCACATTCAGTGCGCTGCGCTTGGCCGCCTCATAAACTTCCGGCGGCAGCGCCGCGGTGCGATGGCTCGGGTAGACCGGGATCCGGTAGGTCTCCGGGTAGCGCTTGAACATTGCGACCTGGCCATCGGACAGCTTGTCCTTGTACTGGTCCACCGTGGCCGCGGTGATGATGAACAAGGGTTTTTCATTGGCGAACGGATCGGCCAGGAAGCCCTTGCTGTCCACGGCACCTGCATTTTTTGCAATGCCGCCGGTCCACGGCGGGATCGACCCAGCGGCGTTACCGGCCTTCTCGGCGCCCAGCGGTGTGAGGCTGGTAACGAGCTTGTTCGCTTCCTCCGCCGATACCGCCGCCATCACGTTGACGGCCAGCAGACTCAAGGCCAGGGCGCTGCCCAATTGCAGAATCATCTTGCGCATAGAATTCATCCTCTTTCAGCCAGGTCAGAAGTTCACGCCAAAGCTCAACGCCACGAAATCGCGGTCTTCGAGCACGTTGTAGTCACCCCCGAAGAAGTCGGTGTAACTGAGGCTTGCGGTATAGGTGTTGCGGTAGTCCGCATCGACGCCGAGGCTGACGGCCTTGGCACCTTCATTGAACAGCCCGTTGGGGCCGTAGCCCGCGACGTCGTGGGACCACGACAGGTTGGGACGGAAATTGATCCCGGCGACGACGTTGTTGTAATCGAGGATGGCGCGGGCGCGATAACCCCAGGAGGTCGAGGTTACGAAACCATCGGTATCGCCGCCGAAACCGTATTGCCCGTACACCGAGTCCCGGCCGTAGCGCAACTGGCTGCGCGACTCCAGGCCGCCGACGTGAACCACTGCGGCTTCACCCACCAGGGTCAGGCGATCCGCACCCGCGATCTGATCGACGAAGTGCGTCAGGGTGCTCTGGATCTGGGTCACTTCCTTGCGACGGTAGCCTTTGTTGTCGGCGCCAGGCGAAGTCGCAATCGGCGACGCCGCGCCGCCGGCGATCGGGTTGAGCATCGCCAGGGTCAGGTCGTTGGTGTTGACCTGCACCGGCGCGTTGGGGCGATAGCTGATCTCGCCGGTCCACGCCGTGCCGGTGGGCAAGGTGGTGGAGAAGCTCGCGCCATACAGGCGAATGTCTTCCGGGTATTCAAGGTAATACTGGCCGCGACCGAGCATCACGCTTTGCGCCAGTGCCGAACCCGTGCCGGGGGCGATGGCATTGGCGGTGGCGACGATGCGCGGAATGCTCGCCAGCGTCGCGAGACCGGCCGTTGTCGTACCCACATTCGGCGTGCGACTGTGATAGTTCATGAAGTACAGACCGTACTCGGTGTCGTCCCCCAACCAGCGCAACGCCGTGCCCCACTGCCCCGAATCGCGGGCATCACGGTCGCCGCCACGGGGAACGACCACGCCTTCGCTAGTGACCTCGAAACCCTGGCCAAAGGCGGCGGCAATCGGCTGCAATGGCGCAATGGCCGGGCTGGCCACGGTGTAGCCCTTGTTGCAACCATCGGCCACCACGTCGACGCCGAAGAAGGTGCCGCAGTTATCGACGACGGTCTGGTCCCACTCCAGTTGATAGAAGCCTTCCACCGTCAACTTGTCGGTCAGGCCCTGGGAGGCAAACAGCATGTTGACCGGAATCAGGCCCTCCTTGATCTCGGCACCGGGACGACGGAAGGCGGACACGTCGACCGGATTGATGCTGTTGATCGAATTGCCGATGAAGGTGCTTTCACCCCAACTGACCACCTGCTTGCCGGCGCGCACCGTGCCCGGCAGGTCGGCGATGGAGTAGTTGTGATAGACGAAGGCGTCGAGGATTTGCCCACCGGACGACTTGGAACCCTCTTTGCGATTGTGATCGCTGATCGGCTTGAAAGGCCGGTCTTCGTCTTTCAATTCGAAGTCGTACCAGTACTTGCCACGGACGAACACACCGGTGTCGCCGTACTTCAACTCGAGGTCGTGAATGCCCTTGAAAATCTTCGAGAAGGTTTCACCCTTGCCGAAATTCTGCCGCCCGTCGTCACCGGTCGACGCCTGCCCGCTGCCGCCGTTGACGATGCCGACCAGGGCATCATCGGCATCACGCATGCCCCAGCTCGCACCGACCGACAGCGAAGAGTCGAACGTGCCCTCGATTTCCCCAATGTTGAATGAAAGCGCCTGCGCCTGGGCACAGCACCCCAAGGCCACCGCAACGGCCAGTGCCTGCGGTGTGAAGATGGCGCGCATTGTTGTTTTTGTCATGCGTCTTCCCCGGTGAGTGACAGAAGGCCACACCCTACTGCCGCACGCCGGGAGCGATAAGCGCACCAAGGAGGTATTCGTGGTGTCGCTCCAAAGGATGAATGCCTGCATGGAACGGGGGGATTGCACGGGGTATAGACACACTGGATGTGGCGGCATCAATTGCAAACATGGTCTAGGCTGCTGCCAGGCGGGACTGTTGCGCCAGCGGTAACGGTGCATCTCCCTGATCGCTATTTTTCCTTTGCCGGCAAAGACTTATTCTTGCCCTGCGCTTTCGGGACAACCACCGCAAAGCGCGCAGCAACGAAAGGCATTGCGCCTTCGCCGTTCGCGACAGATTTCAGATGATTTGAACGTATCGAGTCATCACCCCGTGTACATCGACGTTGATTTGTAGCTCCTGGATCCAACGTCTTCTTTGGCCGCTGCGTTTGCAGCGGCCTTTTTTATGGGCGCTGGGTTCTGCGGTATCGGCCCACCCACTTTTAATTAAAAACACATACTACGAGACACCTCCTATAACTGCATAAGAAATGTCTTTTAATGCGTGGGAATTTTCTGCTTGCGCATCTGATACTGCGAAAACCCTTTCAACTTTATATGTAACAACTCACAACCACCTCAGCCCCGTCCCAAACATTCCTGACGTAGCATTATTCGGCAGCACCGATTAATCACGCACAAGGAAGAATAACCAATGTCAGAGAAACAAGGACCACCATTTCCCCTGCCGCCAATTGATATCCGAGGAGAAGATCGCACAGTTCATTTAGAAACAACTTATGTAGGAGCACAACCGAAACCAGGGAAAAACCCTCACGGCGGTGGTTTTCGCATTCCACCAACACGAGCTGGAGGAATGGGCTCTGGCATTACAAACACAGAAGGGCTAAGACGCGAGACCGGGGACAAAATAAGAGCTACGGAACTGTCCGTCAAAGCCGCTTATGAGGCCAATTTCGGAAATTTATCCGCGTCAACTGAAACCGACCTTGCCAATGTAAGAGCTCAATACCCGACAGCAGCTGCCACCACCGCTCAAGCCTACCAGCACGAACTGAACGTCAGAAACGTATTAATACAACAAAAGACCGCTGAACGGCACACTCAAACAGTACTGGCGAATGACTTTTATGGGCACAGCCCTCTCAATACAAACTTTGCCGATTATCTAGCCAGGGCTAAAACCCTGAACAAGGCCGTTATTCCGTATGGCCCCGATTACTCAAAATGGGTTGCGTCCTACAAGGCTGGCTACTCTGCAAAGCTGCTGACGGAGCAGATTCAGCTTTTAAACAATCAGCTCGGACATGTACAGAACCTTCTTGCCGGTGCACAAGCACAAGAACAAAGGGTTGCTGCTGAACAGGCGCGCCTGGAAGCGGAACGTGAAGCACAACGTGTCGCTGCTGAAGAAGCACGCCTAAAGGCGGAGGTTGAGGCTCAGTTGCGAGAACAGACACGTTTAGCAGCTTTAGCAGAAGCCGAGAGAGTGGCTGCCGAACAAGCCCGGATTGCCGCTGAGGCTGCTGCACAGTACATCGCTGCTGAACGGGCTCGCCTTGAAGCCGAGGCCGAGGTTCAACGACTAGCCGAGCAACTCCGTCTGGAAAGGCAGCGACAAGCCGAGGAAGAAGCAAGCATCAAAGCAACGCAGTCGCAGAATGCCGCCAAAGGTATTCGTCCATTTCCTGTATCGGGCGCGGCGGCGGCAAGCGGTCCGGTGTTCACCGTTGCAGCAGGAACCCTGGCAGTCGATGCGGTCACCAACCTCGCAATCAGGACTGCTCTGCGTTCGGCCGCAGCCACTGCAATCACGGCGTTGGCAGCAGCCGTCGGGACAGCGTCAGGCGTCGTGATAGTTGTTGGCGTCGCAGCGCTTGTTTATTACGCACTGCGGGACAACAAAGAATCGTACGCCTTGAGCGTGCCGCTCTCGGATTTAACGACCTACGACGCCGACGCACTGAATGCCATCGCCCAGGCCAATGGAGACATCGAACTGCCGGTCGCGATCGGCTCCCGGTCTGTGGATAACACCACAGAGTTTTCCGTAGCTGCCACGAATGGCACCTCGGTGTCGCGCAAAGTACCGGTGCGTTTCGCGACCTACGATCCGGCTCTGAATGTTTACAGGAGCGAGAGCGCAACCGCCCATTCGCCCGGCATGACATGGACGCCAATTGTCAGCCCGGGCGATGCATCAACAGCTCTTCCTGCGGCACAACCGGACGTCGCGCCCTACACCGGAGCTACCGCAACCGCCCTCGAAGGAAGGATCGACGAAAACCCGGAGCTGGATCTCTATAGCTTTGGAGGTTTCATTTATGTATTCCCGACCGAGTCTGGGATTCCGCCTCAGTTTGTGGTGTTCAATACACCTTATGAAGGTGCAATTGTAGAAGGGGAAAACAGCGGTCGAGATTTCAACCCTCAGGAATCAGGTGGACCAAATGCGGATTTAGAATGGGCATCTGCCTCTACTTCACAAGAAGGGCTCACTATCGTGAAATTGCACACCTCAAAATTCCTTCAGTCTGATGCCAACGACGTGATGATCGATCGCTTGAAAAGGATTCTCCGAGGAGTGCTTGAGATGACCGACACGGACAAACGTTACTATACTCACGAGATCAGAGAGTTTGAACGATTTAAAGCTCTGGGTTATGGCGATACTGAAATGCCGGATCCAGACTCCCCTGTATGGAACAATGTTCATACTGCGACTTTGGAAGACTTCAAATTGAAAGATGATCCATCACTGCTGTACACGCCGGAAGCGCTAGCCGCTGCAGCGGAACAAGATGAACGCGACTTTCAACGACTTCTGAAGGAGATGTGGAAATGAGCAACATTGAACGAGTTGTCAACAACGAATCTTTAGACGATATCGTTACAGTTTTCGCTTTGATTAAAGCTCAACCACACTTAGACATGATGATATGTCGCTATAAGCCTGAAGCCATCCGGCACGGAGAACTTCAAATTTCCTATGCGCGACTGTATGAAAAGGGTGTGCTAGTGAAAGGAGAAAAAGGACTGTCAAACAAAGGGCCCAACTGGAAAGCACCCCAGTTCGTCATAGAAAAACGCTACGCCGAGTAAAAAATGACACCCAAGCCGCACCTTGCGGCTTGGGCATCTAAACACTTAAATCGAATACTTCTGCAAATTCCCCATCATCTCCTTCAGCGCCTCAATATTGTCCTTCGGATGCGCCGCGCCCTCGAAATCACAAATCTGTTGCCAATGCGCCGCCACATCTTCTGGCGAGAAACCCACCCGCGGATCAAACCCGGCGCCGAGACTACGCTCCCAGCGCACTTTGCCCATCCAGCCGCCGCCGACTTCGAACAGCCCGGAGGTTTCCTGGCAGTTTTCGCTGGCCAGGTACACCACCAGCGGGCTGACCAGTTCCGGTTTGAGTTGTTCGAACACTTGCGGCGGGATCAGGCCTTCGGTCATGCGGGTGCCGCCGGTGGGGGCGATGGCGTTGACCAGGATGTTGTTCTTGCGGCCTTCGATGGCCAGGGTGCGGGTCAGGCCGTAGAGGCCGAGCTTGGCCATGCCGTAGTTGGACTGGCCGAAGTTGCCGTAGATGCCGGAGGTGGATGCAGTGAAGATCACCCGCCCGTAGTTTTGCTCGCGCAGGTGCGGCCAGGCGGCGCGGGTGACTTTGTAGGCGCCTTCGACGTGGACGCGGTAAACCAGGTCCCAGTCGGCATCTTCCATCTTGTGGAAGGTCTTGTCGCGCAGGATGCCGGCGTTGTTGACCACCACGTCGACGCGGCCGAAGGCGTCGAGGGCGTGTTGGACGATCTTGTCGCCGTCGGTGACAGAGTCGTGGTTGGCCACGGCGGTGCCGCCCGCGTCGCGAATTTCGTTGACCACGCGGTCTGCCGCCGAGGCATTGGCGCCTTCGCCCTGGGTCGAGCCGCCGAGGTCGTTGACCAGGACCTTGGCGCCCTGTTTGGCGAACAACAGTGCGTGCGCCCGTCCCAGGCCGCCACCCGCACCGGTGATGATCACGACTTTATCTTCGAAACGCACAGACTCATTCATGGGGAACTCCAGCAGGCCAGGGACATTGGCCTGGAGTTTCAGGCACGGCGCTACGGGTCACAATGAACAGGGGGGAGGCTGAATGGTGTGCGATAAGGTAGGGGGATGATGAGTTAGGCCTTTGTAGGAGCCCGGCTTGCCGGCGAAGGCGTCCGAACGTTCAGCGCAATGTTCAAGGACGCCTTCGCCGGCAAGCCGGGCTCCTACAGGCGAAGGCGTCCGAACGTTCAGCGCAATGTTCAAGGATGCCTTCGCCGGCAAGCCGGGCTCCTACAGGCGAAGGCGTCCGAACGTTCAGCGCAATGTTCGAGGACGCCTTCGCCGGCAAGCCGGGCTCCTACAGGCGAAAGCGTCCGAAAGTTAAGCGCAATGTTCAAGGACGCCTTCGCCGGCAAGCCGGGCTCCTACAGGGGCGAGAATGCCCGGAAGACCGGCGCAATGTTCAAAGCCGGCTCCCAGGTTCCTACGAACAAGCCACCTTGAGCGGCGGTGAGATCGATTGGTCGCGAAAGGCCAGGTAGTGCTTGAGCACCTGGCACGGCGCTTCGATCTGCGGGTAATGGCCGATGTCGCTGAGCAGGACCACGTCCGGGTTGGGTATCAGCTCACGGTAGCGCGCGACCATGTGCGCGCCGGAGATCGGATCGACCTCGCCATCGATCACCCGCAGAGGTACTTCGCCGCGCTGCATCGCGCTTACCCAACGCTCGCGCCAGGTTCGCCGCTCGGGGATGTAGGCGATCAATTTATGCATGACCCGTGGCCCGTGATTGCTTTCGACCAGGCTCCAGAAATCATCCATCTGGCTCTCGCTGGGACGGGTCTGCGGGCCGAAGATCTGGCGAAAACTCTTCACCAGGCCATCGCGACTGAAAGCACGGCCGATCATCCATCCCAGCGGGCTGAGCAGGAGTTTTTGCATCAGCACCGGGCGATGGGTTTCGGGGAACAGCCCGCCATTGAGGAACACGCAGCTTGCGAGGTTGATGCGCGCTTCGTAATGCCGCGCCAGCAGTTCCTGGGCCACGCTGTCGCCGTAGTCATGGGCAAGCAGGTGCAACGGTTGCTCGACCCTCAGATGCGCCAGTAGCGCCTGCTGCAGATCGGCCTGCTCCAGCAGGCTGTACTCGTGATCCACCGGTTTGGCCGAGTCGCCGAAACCGAGCATGTCACAGGCAATCACCCGATAGCGCTGGGCCAAGGGTTGCCAAAGGTAATGCCAGTCCCAACTGGCGCTCGGGAAGCCATGGATGAGCAACAACGGCTCACCCTGCCCCGCCGTCCAGTAACGAATGGCCTGGCCATGGAACATGAAAGTCTGGCTGCGCTTGCGCCAGACACTCAGGGGAATCTCGGCGAGTGGCATTAGAGTTTGTATCCCGGGTCCAGTTTATCGAGCTTGCGCAGCAGCGCCGGCCAGGCCAGCGCTCCGCCCATTCCTTGAGCACTTTTGGTGACACCGGCGATCATCGCCTTGGCACCCGCCAGAATCTGCGGTTCGATGGCAATCAGTTCGGCCCCACCGTTCTGCGCCATGACCTGGATGTCACAGGCGCGTTGAAAGATAAACATCATCAGGAAGGTGTCGGCGATGCTGGCGCCGCAGGTCAGCAGGCCGTGGTTGTGCAGCATCAGGAAATTGTTCGCACCGAGGTCGGCTTGCAGTCGCGCCTTTTCCTCGTGGTTGAGCGCAACCCCTTCGTAGGCGTGATACGCCAGGCTCGACAGGACAAACAGCGACTGCTGGCTGATCGGTAAAATGCCTTGCCGCTGCGCCGACACCGCCACGCCCGAAGCCGTATGGGTGTGCAGCACACACACCACATCGTGGCGAACCTCGTGCACCGCGCTATGGATGGTGTAGCCCGCCGGGTTGATCTCGTAGGGGCTGTCCATCAACTTGTTGCCGGCCTGATCGACCTTGACCAGGCTCGACGCGGTAATTTCGTGGAACATCAGGCCGTAGGGGTTGATCAGAAAGTCTTCGGTGCCCGGCACCTTGGCGGAGATGTGGGTGAAAATCAGATCGTCCCAGCCATGCTGGGCGACCAGGCGGTAGCAGGCAGCCAGGTCGACGCGGGTCTGCCACTCGGCAGCGCTGACCTGGTCTTTGACGCTGGAGGAGGACTGGACGGGGGCTACGCTCACGGCAAGGAACCTCGGTTTTTATTATGGAGTGTTTCCAATGACTACCGAGTCTAGTCACCCTCCGAGGTTCGCGTAGTTGCATTGGCAGCCAGCTTGATGGCCGAGCGAGTCAGTGACTCAAAGAGTCGGGATCCATCGCCTGGCTGCCGGTTGCACTCGCGTTGTCGATCAGCCTCGCAGCGCGTCGACCAGTTCCGCCAGCCAGGGCTCGGCATCCGTTTCCGGGGTCACGCTTTCACTGGCATCCAGGCGCAGCATCGGCAGGACTTCGCGAACACCCAGCTCACCAAACAACTCCCGCATCAGCTCGCCACCGCCGCAAAAGGTATCGCCATAGCTGGCATCGCCCAGGCCGATCACGGCCCCCGGCAAGCCTCTCCAGGCGGCGGGCAACTGGTCGCGAATCATCGAGTACAGGGGTTGCAGGTTGTCCGGTAGCTCGCCCATGCCGGTGGTCGAGGTCACCGCCAGCAAGGCCTCGGGAGCGAAAGCCTGAAGATCGGCAAGGCTTGCCCGGGGGTTGTGCAAGGTTTCGAAACCGGCGGTTTTCAAAATACTGGCGGCGTGACGGGCAACTTCTTCAGCCGTGCCGTACACCGAGCCGGAAATGATGGCGACTTTCATCAATCTGATCCTGAAGCGGAATAAAAGACCGGGATATTAACAGCACGGCCTGCATTGTTCTTTTAGAATCCCACAGACAACCAACAAGGAAGGGTTTCACCGATGATCAACGCGAAACTGCTGCAGCTGGCGATCAATGCCTCCAACGACGGTATCGTGATTGCCGAAAAGGAAGGCGATCAGGACAAGATCCTGATCTACGTCAACCCGGCATTCGAACGCCTGACCGGTTACACCAGTGAAGAAATCCTCTACCAGGACTGCCGCTTCCTGCAGTCAGGCGACCGCGATCAGGAAGCCCTGTCGAAGATTCGTGATGCGCTGAACAGTGAAGGCAGCTGCCGGGAAATCCTGCGTAACTATCGCAAGGACGGCACTCCGTTCTGGAACGAACTGTCGCTTTCAACGGTGAAAAATCCGAATGACGACCAGGTTTATTTTATTGGCGTGCAGAAGGACGTGACCATACAGGTCAAGGCACAGCAGCGGGTGGTGCAGCTGGAAGCGCAATTGGCAGAAGTCCAGGCCGAGCTTGATGCGCTCAAAGCGACGAACGGCAAAAACTAAACAGCGAATCAATTGTCATTAACTACAATCACCAGTGCCTGTAACTAAATCTTTCGAGCCCACCATGCAACGCGACGCGCTCCTGACCCAGGATGAGCTGGATTTCATCCAGACCATGCAACATAACCCGCAGCTGAATGTGCGGGATGCGACGTCGAGCCTGCTCGTCAATGGTGGGTCGCAGATCCGTGACCTGCTCACGCGCCTGGCAGCGCATGAGCAGGTCACTCTTCAAGCCAACTTCGAAAACCAGCAAATGACCTTCCCCCTGCACCTGGTGGAAGACGAGTTTCATGCGATGCATCTGCGCCTGGGCGTACCCAGCATTTATGAAGGCGGGCCATCGGTGCGGCCATGGCGGTTGGTGCTCGACGAGCCGGTGGCGCTGGAAAACGCCAAGGGCCAACCCGGCACCCTGTGGGTGCACGAAGTTTCGTTCAAAGGGGTTCTGCTGGAGATTCGCAACAAGACCAAGGCACCCAAGCACTTCGCCCTGTGGTTCAGCCCCTCAGGCTATGAGCGAATCGCCCTGCGCGGGACCCTCGAAAAAGAAACCGAACAGGGTTTCCATGCCTACCAGCTGAGCCAGAACGACCTGGACGAAACCGAGCGCCTGCGCCAGTTCATCCTGCAACAGCATCGCCTGACCCATCCTACCCTGCACCTCTGATTCTCAGGTATCCAGGCTGCCGGCCAGAAACTGGCTGAGGCGCTGGCGCATGACCAAGCCCTCGTTACCCAGACAGCCGATCGAAGACCCGGCGAGGCTTTCCTGCGCCAGGTCACAAGCCTCACCGGCCAGCAACAAGGGGCAATCCAGGCTCATCGCCAAGCGATTCAGACGCCGCGGCAAGTCAGGGGCGGGAACGTGATTGGAAAACAGCACCAACGCCCGGGGCTTGATCCGCTCGCAGACCAGGGTCAGTTCGTCGAACGGTTGCCCGGTGGTCAGCACCCGTACCCCCATTTGATCGTTGGCCAGGAACAGGGCGGCGATCAGCAACTCAAGTTCGCGACACTGGCCTGCCAACGCGCTGATGATGACTCGCTTGGGGTGCCTGTCACGGATCAGCAGCAGGCGCTGAACCACCCGCGAGCGCAGGAAACCATCGAGGAACAACCATTCGCTGGCCCGGCCAAACATCTCCTGGCGCTGCAGCAATTGCCGCCATAGCGGAAGCAGGATGTCCTGGAAAACCACCGGCTGGGAGTAACTGGAAAAAATCTGTCCGTAGACCTGCTCCAGCCGGATGTCGTCAAAGGCACTGACCGCGGCTGCAAGCTGTTGCTGCCACTGCGCGTAATCCGCCTGCACCAGATCGCTGGTGATGATGTGAGCCAGTGCCTGTAATGGCGCAGCCTTGGCCAGGATCTTGCCGATCTTGCTGACCGCCACACCGCGTTCGATCCAGTTGAGGATGCTGCGGACCCGCTCGATGTCGTGCATCGAATACAGGCGGTGACCGCTTTCGGTGCGAGTGGGCACGATCAGGCCATAACGTCGCTCCCACGCGCGAAGCGTGACCGGGTTCACACCGGTCAGCCGCGCCACTTCGCGTATCGGAAAAAGCTCTTCCCGTTCCAGGGAGAGCGCCGGCGACACATCCGGGGCAACGTCGGTCAAGACAGGCATTTATAAGCCTACGTCCATGTATTAATCAGGTCCCATTCTACCTCCGCTTCACCTCAATCATTCAAGAAATAGATTGTTACCGGGGTCACCGACGTCGCAGGTAGAATCGGGAATACTATTTGCTTGTTCCAAGATGCAGCCCACCACCCCGGCGCTGCGCCTGGCGAAACTCCTATCCGGAGCGACGCATTTGTTTACGGAGATACATGATGTCTACCTCCCCCGTCACGCTGATGGTTGCGCGTCGCGTCGCCGATGGGCGCTATCAGGACCTGATGACCTGGTTGCGCGAAGGCGAACAACTGGCCACCGACTTCCCCGGCTACCTGGGCTCCGGCGTACTCGCTCCGCCACCCGGCGATAACGAATTCCAGATCATTTTCCGCTTCGCCGACGAACCGACACTGCACGCCTGGGAGCACTCCGCTTCGCGTACCGCCTGGCTGGCCCGTGGCAGCGATTTGTTTGCCCACCCGACTGAGCATCGAGTCAGTGGCATCGAAGGCTGGTTCGGCGCGGCAGGACAGCGCCCGCCGCGCTGGAAACAGGCCGTTGCGATCTGGCTGGCGTTCTTTCCGGTGTCCCTGTTGTTCAATTTTGTGCTTGGGCCGTTGCTTGGCGAGATGACGTTATTGCCTCGCGTGCTGATCAGCACCCTGTGCCTGACACCGTTGATGGTCTACTTCTTCATTCCGTTGTCGACCCGTCTGTTGGCCAACTGGCTGAACAGTGCGCCCACGCGGCCGTTGCCAGCGCAACCGAGCACCCAAAACCTGTAGGCTCACGGCTCGTCGCTGGTATAGTTTTGCTCTTACCGCGATGCGAGCCGTTCATGACCTCTTCCGCAGCCCCCATTCTGATCACCGGTGCCGGCCAGCGTGTCGGCTTGCATTGCGCGCAGCGATTGCTCGAAGACGGCCATCACGTGATTTTCAGTTACCGCAGCGAACGTCCCGGCGTACAAACCCTGCGCGACCTGGGGGCCATCGGGCTGTTCGCGGACTTCTCAAGCGAAGCCGGGGTCCTCACCTTCATCAGTGAACTGAAAACACACACCGACAGCCTGCGGGCGATTATCCATAACGCCTCCGAATGGCTGGCCGAGACCCCGGACACCGATGCCACGGCATTTACCCGCATGTTCAACGTGCACATGCTGGCGCCCTACCTGATCAACCTGCACTGCGCTGACCTGCTCGAACGCTCAAGCCCCGCCGACATCGTGCACATCAGCGATGACGTGACCCGCAAGGGCAGCAGCAAGCACATCGGCTACTGTGCCAGCAAAGCCGGGCTCGACAGCCTGACCCTGTCCTTCGCCGCCAAATACGCGCCCGCCATCAAGGTCAACGGGATCGCGCCCGCCCTGCTAATGTTCAATGCCGACGACGATGCAGCCTATCGCGCCAAGGTACTGGCCAAATCCGCGCTGGGCATCGAGCCTGGCAGCGAAGTGATCTACCAAAGCCTGCGTTATCTGCTCGATAACCCTTATGTCACCGGCACGACCCTGACCGTCAACGGCGGAAGGCACATCAAATAAGTGTCCCTGAGGATCTTCCATGACGCTTTCCCTACCCCAGAACCGCCTGTCACAGAACTATCGCGAGATCCTCATCGGTCTCGGTGAAAACCCCGACCGCGAAGGCCTGCGTGATACGCCGCTGCGCGCGGCCAAGGCCATGCAGTACCTGTGTCACGGTTACGAGCAAAGTGTCGAGGAAATCATCAACGGCGCCTTGTTCGCGTCCGACAACGATGAAATGGTGATCGTCGACAACATCGAACTCTATTCCCTCTGCGAACATCACTTGCTGCCCTTCATCGGCAAGGCGCATGTGGCTTATATTCCAACGGGCAAGGTGTTGGGCCTGTCGAAGATTGCGCGGCTGGTGGACATGTTCGCCCGCCGCCTGCAGATCCAGGAAAACCTCACCCGGCAAATCGCCGACGCCGTGCAACAAGTGACCGGCGCGGCCGGCGTTGCAGTGGTGATCGAGGCGCAGCACATGTGCATGATGATGCGCGGCGTCGAGAAACAGAATTCGACCATGAACACCTCGGTGATGCTCGGCGCCTTCCGCGAGTCGAGCAACACCCGCCAGGAGTTCCTGCAATTGATTGGACGGAGCAAGTAGCAATGCCACAACTTCAACCAGGCATGGCGCGCATCCGGGTCAAGGACCTGTGCCTGCGCACCTACATTGGCATCAACGAAGACGAGATCCTCAACAAGCAGGATGTGTTGATCAACCTGACCATCCTCTATGCCGCCCAGGAAGCGGTGCGCGACAACGATATCGATCACGCGCTGAACTACCGCACCATCACCAAGGCGATCATCGCCCACGTGGAAGGCAATCGCTTCGCCCTGCTCGAACGCCTGACCCAGGAACTGCTGGACCTGGTCATGGCCAACGAGTCGGTGCTGTACGCCGAAGTCGAAGTCGACAAGCCCCATGCCCTGCGATTCGCCGAGTCGGTGTCGATTACGCTTGCAGCGAGCCGCTAGCTTCAAGCTTCAAGCGGCAAGCTGTAAACTTCGACTCTCCGACATTCATCTGCAGCTGACGCTGTCCCAGAGAGACTTATGACCGATCAAGAACGCCTTGAGCTCGAAGCCGCCGCCTTCCGCCGGCTGGTGGCTCACCTGGACAGCCGCAAGGATGTGCAGAACATCGACCTGATGAACCTCTCGGGTTTCTGTCGCAATTGCCTGTCCAAGTGGTACAAGGCAGCGGCCGATGAACGCCAGATCGAGGTCAGCCTCGATGACGCCCGCGAAGTGGTCTACGGCATGCCGTACGCCGAGTGGAAAGCCCAATATCAGCAAGAAGCCAGCGCCGAACAACAAGCGGCGTTTGCCAAAGGAAAACCCAATGAGTGATTTGAACACCCTGCGCGCCAGCCTCAAGAGCGGCGAACACGCCTTCGCCGATACCCTGGCGTTCATTGCCGCCGGCTACGATTACCAGCCCCAGGCCTTCAACAATGGCGGCGTGGAAAACGCCGCCGGGCAGAACGAAGGTTCGTGCAAGACCCTGGGCCTGGCCCTGCTGGAAGGCCTGAGCGATGAAGAAGCGCTGCTGGCATTCGGCGAGCATTACCGTTCAGTGCTGGCGACACCTGGAGGCAGCGATCACGGCAACATCCGTGCGTTGATCGCCCATGGCCTGGCCGGGGTGAAGTTCGCTCAACAGCCACTGACCCGCCGCTGACCGAGGTCCTGTAGGAGCCGGCTTGCCGGCGAAAGGTCCATTGAGTCTTGCGTCATTCTTGCGGACGCCTTCGCTGGCAAGCCAGCTCCTACAGATTCAATCGTGCTTGAAACCACATCCCGACTTTAAAGATTAACCCGGCGACTTTATTTCGTTTGCCGGGCACAGCTGCTCCCGGCTTAGATAAAAAGAAGCCCTTCTTCTTCCGAGCCGGTCAGCCATGCGCAGCGAAACCATCAGCCAGTCGATCAATATCGTTCACCCTGTCACCCTCAGCCACGGCAAAAACGCCGAGGTCTGGGACACCGATGGCAAACGCTACATCGACTTTGTCGGCGGCATCGGTGTATTGAACCTCGGCCATTGCCATCCACGCATCGTCGAGGCCATTCGCGAGCAGGCCACCCGGCTGACCCACTACGCCTTCAACGCCGCGCCCCATACTCCCTACCTCGAACTCATGGATCGCCTGGCGGCGTTCATTCCGGTGGATTACCCGGTCAGCGGCATGCTCACCAACAGCGGCGCAGAAGCGGCGGAGAATGCGCTGAAGATCGTCCGTGGCGCCACCGGCCGCACAGCCGTCATCGCCTTCGATGGCGCCTTCCACGGCCGCACGCTGGCCACCCTCAACCTCAACGGCAAGGTGGCGCCGTACAAACAGAAAATCGGTGTGCTGCCTGGGCCGGTGTATCACCTGCCGTTCCCCAGCCGGGACAACGGCGTGACTTGTGTCGAGGCCCTCAAAGCCATGGAGCGCCTGTTCAGCGTCGAGATCGACGTCGAGGACGTGGCCTGCTTTATCGTCGAACCGGTGCAGGGTGAAGCGGGCTTCCTGGCGATGGATGTCGAGTTCGCCCAGGCACTGCGCACGTTTTGCGACGAAAAAGGCATTGTGCTGATCGCCGATGAAATCCAGTCTGGCTTCGGCCGCACTGGCCAGCGGTTTGCGTTCTCGCGACTGGGCATCGAACCGGACCTGATCCTGCTGGGCAAGAGCATCGCCGGCGGCATGCCGCTGGGGGCGGTGGTCGGGCGCAAGGCGTTGCTGGATAACTTGCCCAAGGGTGGGCTCGGCGGCACTTATTCCGGCAACCCGATCGCCTGCGCCGCCGCGCTCGCGACCCTGGATGAAATGACCGACGCCAATCTGCAGGCCTGGGGTTCGCAACAGGAGGAAGCGATTGTCAGTCGCTACGAAACCTGGCGCGCGAACAACCTGTCGCCGTACCTGGGTCGCTTGACCGGTATCGGGGCGATGCGTGGCATCGAGTTGATCAAGGCCGACGGTACGCCGGCTTCGGCGCAATTGACGCAACTGCTGGCCCTGGCCCGGGACGCCGGTTTGTTGCTGATGCCCAGCGGTAAATCGCGCCACATCATCCGGCTGTTGGCGCCGTTGACGACCGAGGCGCAGGTTTTGGAGGAAGGCCTGGACATTCTTGAGGCGTGCCTGCAGAAATTGACCTGAGCCCGCAATCCTTGTGGGAGCGAGCCTGCTCGCGAAGAGGGAGTGTCAGTCGAAATCAATGTTGGTTGAAAAACCGCATTCGCGAGCAGGCTCGCTCCCACATTGGTATGTGATCAGGCATTGAATCCCGGGCACAAAAAAACCGGCTGTGAGGCCGGTTTTTTCGCTTCTACAGAATCAAGCGTTCTGCAGATTGTCCAGGTAACGCTCGGCATCCAGTGCCGCCATGCAACCGGCGCCAGCGGAGGTGATCGCCTGGCGGTAGACGTGGTCAGCCACGTCACCGGCGGCGAAGATGCCTTCGAGGTTGGTCGCAGTGGCGTTGCCGTCACGGCCGCCGTGTACGACCAGGTAGCCGTCTTTCAAGGTCAACTGGCCTTCGAACAACGAAGTGTTCGGGGTGTGGCCGATGGCGATGAACACGCCGTCGACTGTCACTTCGTCGAAGCTGCCGTCGTTGTTTTTCAGACGGGCACCGGTCACGCCCATGTTATCGCCCAGGACTTCGTCCAGGGTCGCGTTCAGCTTCAGGATGATCTTGCCTTCTGCAACGCGGGCATTGAGCTTGTCGATCAGGATCTTCTCGGCGCGGAAGGTTTCGCGACGGTGGATCAGGGTCACGGTGCTGGCGATGTTGGCCAGGTACAGGGCTTCTTCGACAGCGGTGTTACCGCCGCCGACCACGGCCACGGGCTTGTTGCGGTAGAAGAAACCGTCACAGGTCGCGCAGGCCGAAACGCCTTTGCCCATGAACGCTTCTTCCGACGGCAGGCCCAGGTAACGAGCGCTGGCGCCAGTGGCGATGATCAGGGCGTCGCAGGTGTAGGTCGCGCTGTCGCCGGTCAGGGTGTAAGGCTTGGCAGCAAAGTCCACGGCATTGATGTGATCGAAAACGATCTCGGTTTCAAAGCGCTCGGCGTGCTCGCGCATCCGCTCCATCAGTGCCGGGCCGGTCAGGCCGTGGACATCGCCCGGCCAGTTGTCGACTTCGGTGGTGGTGGTCAGTTGACCGCCGGCCTGCATGCCGGTGATCAAAAGTGGCTTGAGGTTGGCACGGGCGGCATAGACCGCGGCGCTGTAACCGGCAGGGCCGGAACCGAGAATAATCACTCGCGAATGACGGACTTCAGACATGACCTGCTCCTGTTGACCGGCCCGGAATACCTGGCGCGGAACGCCGGCTGACCGGCGGGAATAAAAAAGGACCATTGAAAGCACTTGGGGAAGGCTTGAACTCGACAGTCCTGTAAAAAGATTGGGTGCAGCGTATCGAGGGGGCGAAGATTAAGGAAATACGGTTTAACAATCCAGCTCATAGGTGGTCTCTATCCCCACTGAGCGATAATGAGGACGCCTTTGTTACAGTTAATGTCGATGTCACTGTCGCGCTTTCGCCTGTCAGGCAAAGCCGGTAAGGTCGGCGCGTTTCCCATTGTCCGGAGCCCGTTATGCCCGCCCCCGTTCTGTCCGGCCCGCAATACCTGCGCGAAGGCCTCAAGCTGGTCCTGAGCCCCGGTTTGCGTTTGTTCGTATTGTTACCGCTGGCCATCAACCTGGTGCTGTTCGTCGGATTGATCTATCTGGCCGGCCATCAGTTCAGCCTGTGGGTCGATACGCTGATGCCGTCCCTGCCCGACTGGCTGGGTTTTCTCAACTATGTGCTGTGGCCGTTGTTCGTGGTGCTGGTGGTGTTGATGGTGTTCTTCACCTTCACCATGCTCGCCAACATCATCGCGGCGCCCTTCAACGGTTTCCTCGCGGAGAAAGTCGAAGTGGTGGTGCGCGGCACCGACGACTTCCCGGCCTTCAGCTGGGGTGAGCTGATCGCCATGATCCCGCGTACCTTCGCCCGGGAAATGCGCAAGCTCGGTTATTTCCTGCCACGGGCGCTCGGGCTGTTCATCCTTTCGTTCATCCCGGTGGTGAACATCATCGCGGCACCGCTGTGGCTGCTGTTCGGGGTGTGGATGATGGCGATCCAGTACATCGACTACCCGGCGGATAACCACAAGCTGGGATGGAACGAGATGCTTGCATGGCTGCGGCAGAAGCGCTGGCAGAGCATGAGTTTCGGCGGCAGCGTCTATCTGGTGCTGCTGATTCCGGTGGTGAACATCCTGATGATGCCAGCGGCCGTGGCCGGGGCGACCTTGTTCTGGGTGCGTGAGCGTGGGGCGGAAAATCTGGTGACTCAACGCTAGTCGGTCACAAATCCATCATCTTGCCGTCACAACGCCGACATGGCCTCAGCCCACACTGAGGCCATGACGACAGCCCTGCATATCACCCTGATCACCGAAACCTTTCCTCCGGAAATCAACGGCGTTGCCAATACCCTTGGGCGACTGTGCGACGGTTTGCGCGCGCGCGGGCACCAGGTGGAATTGGTGCGACCACGCCAGGGCTGCGATCAATCGGCGAGCGGTGACGATGGCTTGTTGCTGTGCCGGGGCTGGCCGCTGCCGGGTTATCCCGGGTTGCAGTGGGGGCAGTCGTCGATGCACAAGTTGCTGCGGCGCTGGAAGCGCCATCGCCCCGATGTGCTGTACATCGCCACCGAGGGACCTTTGGGATTGTCGGCATTGCGCGCGGCACGGCGCCTGGGCATTTCAGTGGTGAGCGGCTTCCACACCAACTTCCAGCAGTACTCCAGCCAGTACGGGTTCGGCTTGCTGACTCGGTTGCTGACCCACTATTTGCGCTGGTTCCACAATCGCTCGAACCTGACCCTGGTGCCCAGTGTCAGCCAGCGCATGGAGCTGGAACGCCGGCATTTCGAGCGCCTGGCGTTGCTGTCCCGCGGAGTCGATAGCCAGTTGTTTCACCCCAGAAAACGCTTGAACGCGCTGCGCGAGCAATGGGGGCTGGGCGAGAAGGACATTGCCGTTATCCATGTCGGCCGTTTGGCAACGGAGAAAAACCTCGGCTTGCTCAAACGCTGTTTCGATACGCTCAAGGCCACTTATCCACAGCGCATTCTGAAACTGATCGTGGTGGGCGATGGCCCGCAACGGCAATTGATGGAAAGCGAATTGCCCGAGGCGATTTTCTGCGGGGCGCAACGCGGTGAAGCCCTGGCCAGCCACTATGCGTCCGGGGATGTGTTTCTATTTCCGAGCCTGACCGAGACCTTCGGCAATGTGGTGCTTGAGGCATTGGCCTCGGGACTGGGAGTAGTGGCTTACGACCAGGCGGCAGCGGCGCAGCATATTCGTCATGGCTACAACGGCGTGCTGGCGATGCCGGGGGATGAGGAGGCGTTCTGCGATGCTGCTGTGTGGCTGCTGGAGAAGCGCGAAACCTTGCGCTGCCTGCGGCTCAATGCGCGTCAGCATGCCAGTCGGCAGGGGTGGGCGGCGATCATCGAACAGTTCGAAGGGCAGTTGCGGGGGGCTTGTGTGCAGGGGCAATCCCTACCCGATGCAGCGTTGTTGCCTTAAAAGCTTCGCCTGCAAGCCAGCTCCTACAAATTCAGCGGCGATCTGTAGGAGCTGGCTTGCCAGCGAAGAGGCCCTTCTGGACGCCGGTTAAACCAGCGTCATCAACGCCTCACGGCTGAACGGCAGGATGTCTTCCTCACGGCCGTCGCGCACTTTCTGCGCCCAGTCCGGGTCCACCAGCAATGCACGACCCACCGCCACCAGGTCGAACTCGTCGTTGTTCAAACGCTCCAGCAGTTTTTCCAGGCTGGCCGGCTGCGCCACCTTGTCGGTGTTGACCATGAACTGAAGGAACTCACCGTCCAGACCGACGCTGCCCACGGTGATGGTCGGCTTGCCAGTGAGCTTGCGGGTCCAGCCCGCCAGGTTCAGCTCGGAACCGTCGAACTCCGGCTCCCAGAAGCGGCGTGTCGAACAGTGGAAAATGTCCACGCCAGCGTCGGCCAACGGCTTGAGGAATTCGCCCAACGCCTCAGGGGTTTGCACCAGGCGCGCGGTGTAGTCCTGCTGCTTCCACTGGGAGAAACGGAAGATGATCGGGAAACCTTCGCCGACCGCTGCACGCACCGCCTGAATCAACTCAATGGCGAAACGCGAACGGTTGGCCAGGCTGCCGCCGTATTCGTCGGTGCGCTGGTTGCTGCCTTCCCAGAAGAACTGGTCGATCAGATAGCCGTGGGCGCCGTGGATTTCCACGCCGTCCATGCCGATGCTCTGGGCATCCTTCGCCGCCTGGGCGAACGCGGCGATCACATCCTGAATGTCCTTTTGGGTCATGCCGTGCACCACGACATTGCCCTCTTTCACCTTTTCCGACGGACCATAACCCGGCACGCTGGCGTCCGGCTCGGTGCCGATGCGACGCACACTGCCGACATGCCACAGTTGCGGAACGATCTTGCCACCCTCGGCGTGAACCGCGTCGACGACTTTCTTCCAGCCAGCCAACGCGGCTTCGCCATAGAAATGCGGTACGTTCGGGTAGCCGTTGGAAGCCTTGTGCCCGACGGTGGTGCCTTCAGTGATGATCAAGCCCACGCCAGCGGCGGCGCGACGACGGTAGTACTCGATCACTTTGGAATTGGGTACGCCGCCCGGCGAAAACGAGCGAGTCATCGGCGCCATGACGACGCGGGTCGGCAGTTCGAGGGTGCCGAGGTGGAACGGTTTGAACAGGGCTTTGACGGGCATGGGGACGCTCCACGAAGAATGACTATATGACGATGATAATATGGGGCGTGGAGCGCCTTGAAAAGCATTATTGATTTTAGTGATTAAGAGTCAAAAGACAGAAAGCATTGTAGGAGCGAGGCTTGCCCGCGAAGGCGTCATGTCAGCCAACAATGATGTCGACTGACCGACCGCCTTCGCGGGCAAGCCTCGCTCCTACAAGGGAGATGTCAGGCCAGGGCTTTTTCGATCGCCTGGACGACACTTGGATCATCCGGCGCCGTGCGTGGCGAAAAGCGCGCCAGCACACGTCCATCTTTACCCAGCAGGAATTTTTCGAAATTCCAGGTAATGTCACCAGGAAACTCCGCGCCCTCGCCCGCCAGCAACTTGTACAGCTGATGACGATCGTGACCGTTGACTTCCAGCTTGCTGGACAACGGAAAGGTCACACCATAGTTGAGGCTGCAGAAGTCCTTTATTTCCTGCTCGGTACCGGGTTCCTGACCGGCAAACTGGTTGCACGGCAGACCCAACACGCTGAAACCCTTGCCTTTGAATTGCTGGTAGAGGTTTTCCAGCGCCGCGTACTGGGGGGTCAAGCCGCATTTGGAGGCCACGTTGACCACCAGCACGACCTGGCCTTTGAAAGGTGCCAGAGGTAGCGCCTGACCATCCAGGGCTGTCAAATTAAGTTCGTGAAAAGCACTCATGACGTACTCCAGATTCCCGTGTTCTTCTCGAAACAGCCACTTGGTGGTGTCGCCTGGAACAGCCGCAGACTAAAAAGGCGCCCTCGGGGCGCCTCTCCAGCTATCTGAGCTTAGCGCAGAAATCAGTGGTGATGGCCACCTTCGCCATGGACGTGGCCATGAGCGATTTCTTCCTGGCTGGCATCACGGATGTTGATGATCTTCACCTGGAAATTCAGGCGCTGACCAGCCAACGGGTGGTTGCCGTCTACGGTGACGTCGTCGCCGTCCAGATCGCGGATGGTCACGATCTGCATCTGGCCGTCCGGAGCGGAAGCGTGGAACTGCATGCCCACTTCCAGCTCGTCGACACCTTCGAACATGCTGCGGCTCAGGGTGCTGACCAGTTCGGCAGCGTACTCGCCGTAGGCATCTTCTGGTTCAACGGCCACGGTCAGCTCGTCGCCGACTGCTTTGCCTTCCAGCGCCTTTTCCAGGCCTGGAATGATGTTGCCTGCGCCTTGCAGGTAGACCAGCGGCGCGCCGCCGGCGGAGCTGTCGATGACCTCACCAGCGTCGTTGGTCAGGGTATAGTCGATGGAGACAGCCTTATTGGCGGCGATCAGCATGGGGCGAGACCTTTTGCATAAGAATATTGAAAGACCCAGTTTAGCGAAGCAATCGCCCGAAAGCGAACACAACCCGGACAGACGGGATTCGACGATCACAGGCTTCCATCAGGACGAAGACAGCCACTGGGTGGTCGAGCTTTCCTGCGGCCACACGCAGCACCTGCGCCACCAGCCACCCTGGCAATCCCGGGCCTGGGTCCTCGACCCGTTGCAGCGCCAGGAAAAAATAGGCCAGCCCTTTGATTGCGGTTGGTGCGCACAGGGCTCGGTTAGCGATAACCTTGGCGACTGAATTTCGGTAGTTGGCCAGTCATAGGCCATCACCATTGCCATGCACCTTCAGAGAATCCGCATGCAAACTTTTTTTATCGCGCCCACCGATTTTGGCGTGGGCCTGACCTCCATCAGCCTCGGGCTGGTACGTACCCTCGAACGCGCCGGCCTGAAAGTCGGCTTTTTCAAGCCGATTGCCCAGCCGCATCCGGGTGACACGGGCCCTGAACGCTCCACCGAACTGGTAGCCCGCACCCACGGCCTGAAACCACCACAACCGCTGGGCCTGGCCCATGTCGAACGCATGCTCGGTGATGGCCAGCTCGATGAGCTGCTCGAAGAAATCATCACCCTCTACCAGCAAGCCGCCATCGGCAAGGACGTGCTGGTCGTGGAGGGCATGGTGCCAACCCGCAGTGCCAGCTATGCCGCGCGGGTCAACCTGCATCTGGCCAAGAGTCTCGATGCCGAAGTGATCCTGGTGTCGGCACCGGAAAACGAAGTGCTGACCGAATTGTCCGGTCGCGTGGAGTTGCAGGCGCAGTTGTTTGGCGGCCCGAAAGACCCGAAAGTCCTCGGCGTGATCCTGAACAAGGTCAAGACCGACGAAAGCATGGAGGCCTTTGCCGCGCGCCTGAAGGAACATTCACCGCTATTGCGCAGTGGCGACTTCCGCCTGCTGGGTTGCATTCCATTCCGCCCGGAACTGAACGCCCCGCGCACGCGCGACGTGGCCGACCTGATGGGCGCGCAAGTGCTCAACGCCGGCGACTATGAAACCCGGCGCATGACCAACATCATCATTTGCGCGCGCACCATGCGCAACACCGTGGAGCTGCTCAAGCCCGGCGTGCTGGTGGTGACCCCCGGCGATCGCGACGACATCATCCTCGCCGTCAGCCTCGCGGCCATCAACGGCGTGCCGCTGGCCGGCCTGTTGCTGACCAGCGACACCCTACCCGACCCGCGCATCATGGACCTCTGCCGTGGCGCCTTGCAGGCCGGTCTGCCGGTACTGTCGGTGAGTACCGGCTCCTACGACACCGCCAACCAGTTGAACGGCCTGAACAAGGAAATCCCGATCGACGACCGCGAGCGCGCAGAAATCATCACCGATTTCGTCGCCAGCCACCTGGACGCCAACTGGCTGCACCAGCGCTGTGGTACCCCGCGGGAAATGCGCCTGTCGCCGGCGGTGTTCCGCTATCAATTGATCCAGCGCGCCCAGGCCGCCAACAAGCGCATCGTCCTGCCGGAAGGCAGCGAACCGTTGACCGTACAGGCCGCGGCGATCTGCCAGGCCCGTGGCATTGCCCGTTGCGTGTTGCTGGCCAAACCCGCCGACGTCGAAGCCGTGGCCCGCGCCCAAGGCATCGAGCTGCCGCCGGGGCTGGAAATTCTCGACCCTGACCTGATTCGCGAACGCTACGTCGAGCCGATGGTGGCCCTGCGCAAAAGCAAAAGCCTCAACGCACCGATGGCCGAGCAGCAACTGGAAGACACCGTGGTGATCGGCACCATGATGCTGGCGCTGGATGAAGTCGACGGCCTGGTATCGGGCGTCATTCACTCCACCGCCAATACCATCCGCCCGGCCCTGCAGCTGATCAAGACCGCGCCAGGCTGCACCCTGGTGTCGTCGGTGTTCTTCATGCTGTTTCCCGAAGAAGTGCTGGTCTATGGCGACTGCGTGATGAACCCGCACCCGAGCGCCGTCGAACTGGCTGAGATCGCCCTGCAAAGCGCCGACTCGGCGGCGGCATTCGGCATCACCCCGCGTGTGGCGATGATCAGCTATTCCAGCGGTGAGTCGGCCAGCGGCGAGGAAGTCGAGAAGGTCCGCGAAGCGACATTGCTCGCCCATGAGCAGCAAAACTCTCTGCTGATCGACGGCCCGTTGCAGTATGACGCCGCCGCCAACGAAACCGTGGCCCGGCAACTGGCGCCGAACAGCCAGGTGGCCGGTCGCGCCACGGTGTTCGTGTTCCCCGACCTCAACACCGGCAACACCACGCACAAAGCCGTGCAGCGCAGTGCCGACTGCGTCAGCCTCGGGCCGATGCTGCAGGGCCTGCGCAAACCGGTGAACGATTTGCCGCGCGGCGCGCAGGTCGATGACATCGTCTACACCATCGCCCTGACTGCGATTCAAGCTGCCAACCGACCTATGGATGTATAAATGCTGGATTTCCTACCCGCGTTTTGGCGCGGAGTGATTGCTGCGCTGCTGCTGGCGCTGAACACGATTTTGCTGTGCTCGTTCCTGTTCTGCGTGGCGCTCGTCAAGGTATTGCCGTTCGCCCTCACCCAGCGCATCGCACGTTGGCTGATGAGCCATACCCATGAAGCCTGGATCAGCATCAACAAAGGCTGGATGAACCTGGTCCGTCGCACCCGCTGGCACGTCAGCGGCCTGCAAGGCCTGGACTACCAGCACTCGTACCTGGTCACCAGCAACCACCAGAGCTGGGTCGACATCCTGGTGCTGCAATACGTGCTCAATCGGCGTATCCAGCCGCTGAAGTTCTTTCTCAAGCAGGAGTTGATCTGGGTGCCGGTGATTGGACTGGCGTGGTGGGCGCTCGGTTTTCCGTTCATGAAGCGCTATTCCAAGGCCTATCTGGAAAAGCATCCGGAGAAGAAAGGCAAGGACCTGGAAACCACGCGCAAGACCTGTGCGAAGTTTCGTGATAATCCAGTGGGCATTTTCAATTTCGTCGAAGGCACGCGCTTTACCGAAGGCAAGCATGCCCAGCAGAAATCACCGTTCAAGTACTTGCTCAAGCCCAAGGCGGGTGGCATTGCGTTTGTACTGGATGCCATGGGCGAGCAGCTGGAGTCCATCGTCAACGTGACGATCCACTATCCCGCTGGACGACCGGGCTTCTGGGACTTGCTGTGCGGCAATGTCAAAGACGTGGTGGTGCATTTCCAGGAGCTGAAGATTCCACCGCAGTTCATTGGCAAGAATTACGATCAGGATGGAGAGTACCGCTTGCAGTTCCAGGGCTGGATCAATCAGTTGTGGGAAGACAAGGATGCATTACTGGAACAGCTGCACCACGAATTCCCAGGCAAACGTTGATCCCCTGTAGGAGTGAGCCTGCTCGCGATAGCGGTCGTACATTCAGAATTTATGTCGACTGATTCACCGCTATCGCGAGCAGGCTCACTCCTACAGTTGACCGAGCAGGCATAAAAAAACCCGCCGATTATCACTCATCGGCGGGTTTCTTTTTACTGGCTAGCGCTTAAATAGCGCCACGCTTGCGCAGCAACTCCAGCACCTGCTTGACGCCGTCTTCAAGCGACACGGACTGGGTGTCGATCACCAGATCGGCATCCAGCGGCACGTCGTACGGGAAGGACTCGCCCGGGATGTTATCCCCAGCCGCCGCGTACAGGCCTTGCGGATCACGCTCGGCACAGACCGTCGGCGAGGCCTGGACGTAGACCGTCACCAGACGCTCTTTGCCGATCAGTTCCCGAGCCTGCTCACGACCTTCGGCACTCGGCGCAACGAACGCCGCCAGGGTCAGCAGGCCGGCTTCGTTGAACTGACGCGCCACGTGAGCGGCACGACGCCAGTTCTCGGTACGCCCGGCGCGATCCTGTGGCAGACCTTTGTTCAGGTCGTGACGCAGGTTCTGGCCATCAAGCACGTACACCGCACGACCCAGGTCGAACAGCTTGCGCTCAACGGCGTAGGCCAGGGTGCTTTTGCCCGCGCCCGACAGGCCGCTGAACAACACGGTGGCCGGTTGCTGGCCGAAGCGCTGGGCACGTTCTTCGGTAGCGACGTGGGCCAGTTTGCCGTGGTGCGTGCTGGTGCCATGCGCCAACGGCTGCGCGACGATCATGCCGGCGCCGACGGTGCCGTTGGTCAGGCGGTCGATGATGATGAACGCGCCGGTGGTGCGGTTGCTGTCGTAACCGTCGAGGGCAATCGGCGCGTCGAGCGCGATCTTGACCTTGCCGATTTCGTTCAGCTGCAACGCGCTGGCCGGGCCTTCTTCCAGGGTGTTCACGTCGACTTTGTTGACGATGCTGGCGATGGAGCCCGGCACGTAACTGGTGGCGCGCTTGATGTCGTATTTCTTGCCCGGCAGCATCGGCTCTTCAGCCATCCACACCAGCATCGCTTCGAAGCTGTCGGTGACCGGCGGCACGTTGTCGGCGTGAACCAACAGGTCGCCACGGGAGATGTCGATCTCGTCTTCCATGGTCAGCGTTACCGCCTGACCAGGACCTGCGTGTTCCAGTTCACCTTCGAAGGTGACGATGGATTTCACGCGGCTGCTCTTGCCCGACGGCAGCACCACGACTTCGTCGCCTTTCTTGACGATGCCGCTGGCCAGGGTGCCGGCGAAACCGCGGAAGTTCAGGTTCGGACGGTTGACGTACTGCACCGGGAAACGCAGGTCGGTGAAGTTGCGGTCGCCCGCCACTTCGACGGTCTCGAGGATTTCCATCAGCGACTGGCCGGTGTACCACGGCGAGCGCTCGGACTTGTTCACCACGTTGTCGCCCTTCAAGGCCGACATCGGCACGAAGTGCATGCTGGTCGGCTTGAGCTTCAAGCCTTCGGCGAACTTCAGGTAGTCGGCCTTGATCGACTCGAACACACCTTCGTCGAAGTTCTTGAGGTCCATCTTGTTGATGGCGACAACGATGTGCTTGATGCCCAGCAACGAGGCGATGAAGCTGTGGCGACGGGTCTGGGTCTGCACGCCGTAACGGGCGTCGACCAGGATGATCGCCAGGTCACAGGTGGACGCACCGGTGGCCATGTTGCGGGTGTACTGCTCATGGCCGGGGGTGTCGGCGATGATGAATTTGCGCTTGGCGGTGGAGAAGTAGCGGTACGCGACATCGATGGTGATGCCTTGTTCACGCTCGGCCTGCAGGCCATCGACCAGCAATGCCAGGTCGATGTCTTCACCGGTGGTGCCGACTTTTTTCGAGTCGCGGGTAATGGCTTCCAGGTGATCTTCGTAGATCATCTTGGAGTCGTGCAGCAGGCGCCCGATCAGGGTGCTCTTGCCGTCGTCGACGTTACCGCAGGTCAGAAAGCGCAGCAGCTCTTTACGTTCGTGCTGGCCCAGGTAGGCGAGGATGTCCTCGCTGATCAAATCAGATTGATGCGACATGACAGCCCCTTAGAAATAACCTTGACGTTTTTTATCTTCCATCGAGCCTGCGCCATCGTGGTCGATGACACGGCCCTGGCGCTCGGAAGTTCGCGTCAGGAGCATTTCCTGAATGATGTCCGTGAGGCTTTCGGCCTCGGACTCCACCGCGCCCGTCAACGGGTAGCAGCCAAGGGTACGGAAACGCACTTTCTTTTTGACGATGCGGGCTTTGTCTTCATCGCTCAGGTGTTCGAGGATGCGCTCGTCGTCGATCATGATCAGGGTGCCGTTCTTCTCGATGACTTCACGCTCGGCGGCGAAGTACAGCGGGACGATCGGGATGCCTTCCAGATAGATGTACTGCCAGATGTCCAGCTCGGTCCAGTTCGACAACGGGAATACGCGGATGGATTCGCCCTTGTTGACCTTGCCGTTGTAGACGTTCCACAGCTCCGGGCGCTGGTTTTTCGGGTCCCAGCGGTGCTTGCTGTCGCGGAACGAGTACACGCGCTCCTTGGCGCGGGATTTCTCTTCATCGCGGCGCGCGCCACCGAAGGCGGCATCGAAACCATGCTTGTCCAGTGCCTGTTTCAGGCCCTCGGTCTTCATGATGTCGGTGTGCTTGGCACTGCCGTGGGTGAACGGGTTGATGCCTTGCGCCACACCTTCAGGGTTCACATGGGTGATCAGGTCCAGGCCCAGCTCGGCAACCATCTTGTCGCGGAAGCTGTACATCTCCTGGAATTTCCACTGGGTGTCGACGTGCATTACCGGGAACGGCAGCTTGCCGGGGAAGAACGCCTTGCGTGCCAGGTGCAGCATCACGGCGGAGTCTTTACCGATGGAGTACAGCATCACCGGGTTGTCGAACTCGGCGGCCACCTCGCGGATGATGTGGATGCTTTCCGCCTCCAGCTGTTTCAGATGCGTCAGTTTGTCGACCATGGCTACTCACGAAAACATTCTTATGAACGGCCAGCGGGCCGTGTTCGAGCGGGGAATCCTAGCACAGCGACCCCTTCTAATCAGGACGCCAACTAGATCGAAAGAGCATATGAATATGCCCGCCTGTTTGGGCTTCTCCGATCTCGTAGGAGCGAGGCTTGCCCGCGAAGAACGATAATGCGGTGTACCTGATGCGCCCGGTCATCGTTTTTCGCGGGCAAGCCTCGCTCCTACAAAAAATCGTACTCCGCGCAAAGTCAAATCGGGTTGGGGCAATCGATGAAGATGTGCTCAAGCGCAAACCGTTTCGCCAGGTAATCACCCAGCGCCTGCACGCCATAGCGCTCGGTGGCGTGGTGACCGGCCGCAATGAAGCTGATGTCGTTTTCCCGGGCGCTGTGGAAGGTTTGCTCCGAGGCTTCGCCGCTGAGGTACAGATCGACACCCGCCAGTACCGCCTGATCGATGTAGCCCTGACCGCCACCGGTGCACCAGCCAACGCGGCGAATCATTGCGCTGCCTTCAATCAGCAGTGGCTCGCGCCCCATGACTTCCTGCACCCGACGGGCGAAATCCCGGGGCGTCACGGGCTCGTTCAACGAGCCGACCAGACCGACGAGTTTCAGGTTATCGGGATCCAGCGGGCCTTCGACGGTGATGTCCAGCTGCCGCGCCAACTGCACGTTGTTGCCAACGTCAGGGTGCAAGTCCAGCGGCAGGTGATAGGACAGCAGGCTGATGTCGTGCTTGAGCAGCGTTTTCAGGCGGCGCTGCTTCATGCCGGTGATGCACGGGTTCTCGCCTTTCCAGAAATAGCCGTGATGCACCAGCACCAGGTCGGCGTTGGCCTGCACCGCGGCATCGAGCAAGGCCTGGCTGGCGGTGACGCCACTGACGATGCGCATCACCTGCGGCCGGCCCTCGACCTGCAGGCCGTTGGGGCAGTAATCGGCAATTTTCGAACTGCCGAGGTAACGGTCGGCTTCTTCGACCAGGGTGCTCAGGGCGACGGCCATAAAAGACTCCTAAATATCCCGTTCAGAGGCACGCGCGGCCTCGTATAATGCGCGTCATTATGAGCGGTCTCTAACCGCCTGCAACTCTCTCAGGACGTGCTTAATGCTCAAGGCGCTGCGTTTTTCCGGCTGGCCGCTGTTGGCCGGCGTGCTTGTCGCTCTGTTAATCATCCAGCGTTACCCGCAGTGGGTCGGGCTTCCAAGCCTCGACGTGAACCTGCAACAAGCCCCGCAAACCACCAGTATGCAGCAAGGCCCGGTGTCCTATGCCGACGCGGTGACCACCGCCGCGCCGTCGGTGGTGAACCTGTACACCACCAAAGTCATCAACAAACCCAATCATCCGCTGTTCGAGGATCCGCAGTTTCGTCGCTTCTTCGGCGACAACTCGCCCAAGCAGAAACGCATGGAGTCGAGCCTCGGTTCCGGCGTGATCATGAGCCCGGAAGGCTACATCCTGACCAACAACCACGTGACCAGCGGCGCCGACCAGATCGTGGTGGCGCTCAAGGACGGCCGTGAAACCCTGGCACGGGTGATCGGCAGCGACCCGGAAACCGACCTCGCGGTGCTCAAGATCGACCTGAAGAAACTGCCTTCGATCACTGTCGGCCGCTCCGACAACATCCGCATCGGCGACGTGGCCCTCGCCATCGGCAACCCGTTTGGCGTCGGCCAGACCGTGACCATGGGCATCATCAGTGCCACCGGGCGCAATCAACTGGGCCTGAACAACTACGAAGACTTCATCCAGACAGACGCCGCGATCAACCCCGGCAACTCCGGCGGTGCGCTGGTGGACGCCAATGGCAACCTGACCGGCATCAACACGGCGATCTTCTCCAAGTCCGGCGGCTCGCAAGGCATCGGCTTCGCGATTCCGGTGAAGCTGGCCATGGAAGTGATGAAGTCGATCATCGAACACGGCCAGGTGATTCGCGGCTGGCTCGGTATCGAAGTGCAGCCATTGTCCCAGGAACTGGCGGAGTCGTTTGGCCTGTCGGGGCGTCCGGGCATTGTGGTGGCGGGGATTTTCCGCGACGGTCCCGCGCAAAAGGCCGGCCTGCAATTGGGTGACGTGATTCTCAGCATCGATGGCGAGCCGGCGGGCGATGGCCGCCGCTCGATGAACCAGGTGGCGCGGATCAAGCCGACCGATAAGGTCACTATCCAGGTGATGCGCAATGGCAAGGAACTCAAGCTCACGGCGGAAATCGGCCTGCGTCCGCCACCTGCGCCGGTCAAGGAAAAAGAAGAGAACTAACCCTGGCCCGAGAAAAACGGGCTATTGGAAGACATTCTCATTAGACATGTTATATTGTTTCAATTACTGTAATTGGAACAACATAACATGTCGTCTCGAACAAAGGCCTCCTTCGTCGGATTCGCCCTCGGCCTGCTGGGAAACCCGGTCTTCGCCGAAGAATCACCCACGTTTGAACTGGACGCCATCAGCGTCACTTCCGATTACGAATCCCCCACAGGCCCGGTCGAAGGCTATCGTGCCACCCGCTCATCCAGCGCGACAAAGACCGACACGGCCATCCGCGACATCCCGCAATCGATCAGCGTGATTCCCGCCAGCGTGCTCAAGGGCCTGGGCAGTACCAGCGTCGAACGCGCGCTGGATTTTGCCGGCGGTGTGTCGAAGCAGAATAACTTCGGCGGCCTGACGCTCTACGAATACAGCGTGCGCGGCTTCACCACGTCGGAGTTCTACAAGGACGGATTCAGCGCCAACCGGGGCTACCCCAGCACACCGGATGCGGCCAACATCGAACGTATCGAAGTGCTCAAAGGCCCGGCTGCCAGCCTGTATGGCCGGGGTGATCCCGGCGGCACGGTCAACATCGTCACCAAGAAGCCACAGCCTGGCGCCTTTGCCACACTGCAAACCAGCGCTGGCAGCTGGGATCGCTATCGCACCACGCTGGACCTCAACACGCCGCTGGATGAACAAGGTGATGTCCTGTCGCGAGTGAACCTGGCCGTCGAAGACAATCACAGCTTCCGTGATCATGTCGACAGTCAACGCGTGTTCGTCGCGCCCTCCTTCAGCTGGCAACTCAATCCCGACACCAGCCTGTTGGTGGAAAGCGAATTCGTCCGGCACAGCTCCACCTTCGACCGTGGCATTGTCGCGCCGAACAACACGTGGAGTGGCGTTTCCCGTTCGACCTTCCTCGGCGAACCCAACGACGGCGACATCGACAACCACAACAATCTGCTGCAAGCCGCACTCGAACATCAGCTCAACGACACCTGGAAGCTGCGCCTGGCCAGCCACTACAAGGAGGGCAAACTCTGGGGTTTCGCCTCCGAGTCACGGCCGCTGAATGCCGATGGCCACTCGGTCAACCGCCGTTACCGTGAGCGTGACAACAACTGGCACGACAGCATCACCCAGCTCGAACTGCGCGGCCTGTTCGACCTCGGCAGTTGGCAGCACGAATTGCTGATCGGCAGCGAGTACGAGAACTATCGCAAGGACGAGCGGGTCACGACGATCGCCGGCAGCCCCTACGCCATCGACATCTACAACCCGATTTACGGCCAGCCGAAACCCGACGGTGCGCGCTCAGGGACGGACTTCTTCGAGCACGTCGAAAGCCATGCACTGAACCTGCAGGATCAGATCATTTTCACTGACAAGGTGCGGGGCATGCTCGGTGCACGCTTCGAACACTTCGAGCAGAGCATCGACGACCACACCCGCGACACCACCAGCCGCCAGCGTCACGACGCCCTGACCCAACGGGCCGGCCTGCTCTATCAGCTGACGCCTGACGTCGGCCTGTTCGCCAATGTGTCCACCTCGTTCAAACCCAATAACGGCCTGGACGCCGCCGGCAAATCCTTCGACCCGGAAGAAGGCGTCGGCTATGAAGTCGGCATCAAGAGCGAGCTGTTCGACGAACGCGTGAGCAGCACCCTCGCCGCTTTCCATATCGAGAAGGAAAACGTCCTCGCCCTCGATCCGGGCACTGACACCAGCCGCGCCATGGGCAAGGCGCGCAGCCAGGGCTTCGATCTGCAATTCGCCGGGCAAGTCACCGATGCGGTACGGGTGATCGGCGCCTTCGCCTACATCGATGCCGAAGTCACCCAAGGCGACAAGGCCATTCCCACTGGCAGCCGAATTCTCGGCGTGGCTAAACGCAGCGGCAGCCTATTGGGGGTTTATGAGTTTCAGGACGGCCACTGGCGCGGTTCGGACGTCGGCGCGGCCTTCACCTATGTCGGCGATCGCTCGGGTGAAGCCGGCAGCGACTTCGAGCTACCGGCTTACCACACCGTCGACCTGCTGGCCCATTACAGGGCAAGCGAAAACGTCACGGTGGGGCTGAACCTGAACAATGTTTTCGACGAGAAATACTTCGAGCGCTCGTACAGCAACTACTGGGTCAACCCCGGCGAGCCGCGCAATTTCACTGTCAGCCTGACACTCACTCTGTAAAAGGACGTCTTCATGCACCCTCTCAAACCCCTGGCGCTGCTCGGTTTGCTGTTCGCCACCCAGGCCTCGGCCCACGGCCTGTGGACAGAACAACGCCGCGGCAACATTGAAGTGATCTACGGCCATGGCGCCGAGGACAATGCGTTCAAGGCGCAGAAAATCAGCGGTGCCTGGGCCTACGACAGCAACGGAAAAATGATTCCGGTCACGGTGCAGCGCCTGGCCGACCACGCACGCCTGCAACCGCTGAAGCCGGCCGCGGTTATCGCCGTGGCACTCAACAATGGCATGTGGTCGCAAACAGCCGAGAAAAAATGGATCAACGAGGGCCGCAGCAAAGTGCCCGGCGCCATTGAATCCACAGAGACATTCAAGTACAGCCTGGCGATTTATCAGCCGGGAGCGAAGCTGCCGAAACTCGATCAGATCAAACTGCTGATCCTGCCGGAGGTCGATCCGCTGGGCGTTGGACCGGGCCAGCAGTTACCGGTCCGGGTGCTACTGGATGGCAAGCCGGCGGCGGGGGTGAAGCTGGTTGGCGCCTACCGCAATGCGCCGAATACCCTCACCACCGAGACTGATGCAGACGGTCGGGCGCGGGTGCTGGTGCGCAATGAAGGGTTGAATGTGATTGCGGCGCAGGTGGAAGTGCCGGTGAAGGACAGCCCCGACGTGAACAGTCGGGGGCTGTTCAGCTCGCTGACGTTCCTGGGCGAAGCGCATCACGAGTAGATCTACACCGAACCCTGTAGGAGCATGGCTTGCCCGCGATGAACGGTTCCGCGGTAAAGCAGTTTCATCGCGTTATCGTTCATCGCGGGCAAGCCTTGCTCTTACAGGTCGCCTAGGCCGTCGATCAGTGCCTGGTTCTGTTCCGGCGTACCAATCGAGATCCGCAGGAACTGCGCAATCCGCTCCTGCTTGAAGTGCCGCACGATCACGCCCTGCTCACGCAACTTCGCCGCCAGTCCCGCTGCATCATGCTGCGCGTGACGGGCAAAAATGAAGTTCGCCGCCGACGGCAACACTTCAAAGCCCTTGGCTTGCAATTGGGAGGTCACCCATTCGCGATTCTCGATCACCAGGCTACAGGTCTTGTCGAAATACTCGCGATCCTCAAATGCCGCTGCCGCACCGACGTTCGCGATGCGGTCGATCGGATAGGAGTTGAAGCTGTTCTTGATCCGCTCCAGCGCCTCGATCAGGTCCGGATGCCCCACCGCCAGGCCAACCCGCAGGCCGGCCAGGGAACGGGATTTGGACAGGGTCTGGGTCACCAGCAGGTTCGGATAACGGTCCACCAAGGTGATTGCCGTCTCGCCACCGAAGTCGATGTAAGCCTCATCCACCACGACCACCGAATCCGGGTTGGCCTTGAGGATTTGCTCGACCGCCTCCAGCGCCAACAGGCAACCGGTCGGTGCGTTCGGGTTGGGGAAGATGATCCCGCCGTTCGGTTTTGCGTAGTCCGCAGGATTGATCTGGAACTGCTCGTCCAGCGGCACTGCGTCGAACTTAATGCCGTACAGCCCGCAGTACACTGGATAGAAGCTATAGCTGATGTCCGGGAACAGCAGCGGTTGATCGTGTTGCAGCAAGCCGTGGAAGATGTGCGCCAGGACTTCGTCGGAACCGTTGCCGAGGAACACCTGGTTGCTCTGTACGCCGTAGTATTTGGCAACGGCATTTTTCAGCAGATCGCTGTTCGGATCCGGGTACAGGCGCAGGTTGTCGCTCAGTTCGGTCTGCATCGCGGCCAGGGCCTTGGGCGATGGACCGTACGGGTTTTCGTTGGTGTTGAGCTTCACCAGTTTCGCCAGTTTTGGCTGCTCGCCCGGTACGTAGGGCACCAGGTTCTTGACGAACGGGCTCCAGAATTTACTCATCTCAGTTCCCCTGCTTGTCGTCGATGATGCGGTATTCGGCACTGCGAGCGTGGGCGGTCAGCGACTCGCCACGGGCCAGCACGGAAGCGGTTTTGCCCAGGTCGGACGCGCCCTGCTCCGAACAGAAAATGATCGACGAACGTTTCTGGAAGTCGTATACGCCCAGTGGCGACGAGAACCGCGCCGTGCCGGACGTCGGCAATACGTGGTTCGGGCCTGCGCAGTAGTCGCCCAGTGCTTCGCTGGTGTGACGGCCCATGAAGATGGCGCCGGCGTGGCGGATCTGCGGGAGCCAGGCGTGCGGATCGGCGACCGACAACTCCAGGTGCTCCGGCGCGATGCGGTTGGCCACTTCGATGGCTTGCTCCATGTCACGCACCAGGATCAGCGCACCACGGCCGTTGATCGAGGTTTCGATGATCTCGGCGCGCTCCATGGTCGGCATCAGTTTGGCGATGCTCGCGGCGACCTGATCGAGGAAGGCCGCATCCGGGCTGACCAGAATCGCCTGGGCGTCTTCGTCATGCTCGGCCTGGGAGAACAGGTCCATGGCGATCCAGTCAGGATCGGTCTGGCCGTCACATACCACGAGGATCTCCGACGGACCGGCGATCATGTCGATACCGACCTGGCCAAACACGTGACGCTTGGCGGTGGCGACATAGATGTTGCCCGGGCCAACCACTTTATCGACCTGCGGGACGCTTTCGGTGCCATAAGCCAGCGCGGCAACCGCTTGCGCGCCGCCGATGGTGAAGACGCGGTCAACGCCGGCGATGCAGGCAGCCGCCAGTACAAGCTCGTTGATTTCACCCCGCGGGGTCGGCACCACCATGACCACTTCGGTCACACCAGCAACCTTGGCCGGAATCGCGTTCATCAACACAGAAGAGGGGTACGACGCCTTGCCGCCCGGTACGTACAGACCGGCGCGATCGAGCGGCGTGACCTTCTGGCCCAGCACGGTGCCGTCGGCTTCGGTGTAGCTCCAGGAGTCCTGTTTCTGCTTTTCGTGGTAGCTGCGTACGCGGGCCGCGGCTTTTTCCAGGGCTTCGCGCTGTGGCACGGTAATGCGGGTAAGTGCCAGCTCCAGGCGCTCGCGCGGCAGGATCAGGTCAGCCATGGACGCGACGTCCAGCCCGTCGAACTGACGAGTGAATTCCACCAATGCGGCATCGCCACGCTCGCGAACAGCCTTGATGATATCCAGCACGCGCTGATTGACCGAGTCGTCAGACACACTTTCCCAGCTCAGCAGATGATCCAGATGATGCGCGAAATCCGGGTCAGCAGCGTTGAGTCGGCGAATTGCAGTCGGTGCGGTCATAGCGAGAGCCTCATAGGATTGGCAAAAAACTCAGGCGCCCGAAACTAACATTCGATCCGCTTGGGCACCTGAGAATTCTGGCTATGAGGCGGATAGACGGCGCGACTCAACGTCGCGCAAGTGAATCAGCCGCGGTGTCGAGACTCCACTGCCTTGCGCAGGGTGTCGATCAACGCCTGGATACGGGCGTGCTGCATTTTCATCGAAGCCTTGTTGACGATCAGCCGGGAGCTGATGGCCGCGATGAAATCCTGTGGCTCCAGGCCGTTGGCCCGCAGCGTGTTACCGGTGTCGACCACGTCGATGATCTTGTCGGCCAGGCCGATCAGCGGCGCCAGCTCCATCGAGCCGTAGAGCTTGATGATGTCGACCTGGCGGCCCTGCTCGGCGTAGTAACGCTTGGCAACGTTGACGAACTTGGTGGCGATACGCAGGCGGCCCTTGGGCTCGACCGCACCGACCTTGCCGGCGGTCATCAACTTGCACTGGGCAATCTGCAGGTCCAGTGGCTCGTAGAGGCCCTGGCCGCCATATTCCATCAGCACGTCTTTACCGGCGACACCGAGGTCGGCGGCACCATGCTCGACATACGTCGGCACGTCGGTGGCACGCACGATCAACAGGCGTACATCTTCCTGGGTCGTGGGGATGATCAGCTTGCGGCTCTTGTCCGGATTCTCGGTCGGCACGATGCCCGCTTCAGCCAGAAGCGGCAGGGTGTCGTCAAGGATGCGGCCCTTGGACAGTGCGATGGTCAACATGGGAAACGTCAGTCCTTATCAAGGTACTCATGCCCGGTCGCAAATGGCGCCGGACACACATCGAGCCGGAAACCGGCTCGACTTCAACAAATCAACGGGCACGTCCCTGTACCCATGAAGCAGGAACTAGCCCGGAACGCGACGGATCTTGGCGCCCAGCATCTGCAGTTTCTCTTCGATGCACTCGTAACCACGGTCTATGTGGTAGATGCGGTCGATCAGGGTGTCGCCGTCGGCGATCAGCGCCGAGATCACCAAGCTGGCCGAAGCACGCAGGTCGGTGGCCATCACTGGCGCGCCCTTGAGCTTCTCGGTGCCGGTGACGATGGCGGTGTTGCCTTCGACCTGGATCTTGGCGCCCATGCGATGCAGCTCGTACACGTGCATGAAGCGGTTTTCGAAGATCGTCTCGATCACAGCGCCCGTGCCTTCGGCAATGGCGTTGAGGGAGATGAACTGCGCCTGCATGTCGGTCGGGAACGCCGGGTACGGAGCGGTCCGCACGTTCACGGCTTTAGGCCGCTTGCCGTGCATGTTCAGCTCGATCCAGTCTTCACCGGTGGTGATTTCGGCACCCGCTTCGCGGAGTTTCTCCAGCACGGCTTCGAGGATGGTCGGATCGGTGTCCTTGACCTTCACACGTCCGCCGGTCACGGCCGCGGCCACCAGGTAGGTGCCGGTTTCGATACGGTCCGGCATCACCTTGTAGGTGGTGGTGTGCAGACGCTCGACGCCATCGATGGTGATGGTGTCGGTACCAGCGCCGGAAACCTTGGCGCCCATGGCGTTCAGGAAATTCGCCAGGTCGACGACTTCAGGCTCGCGCGCGGCGTTCGCCAGGACGCTGCGGCCCTTGGCGAGGGCTGCGGCCATCATGATGTTTTCGGTACCGGTCACACTGACGGTGTCGAAGAAGAAGTGCGCACCGCGCAGGCCGCCTTCAGGCGCCTTGGCCTTGATGTAGCCGCCTTCGACGTCGATGATCGCGCCCATGGCTTCCAGGCCACGAATGTGCAGGTCAACCGGACGCGAACCGATGGCGCAACCGCCAGGCAGCGCGACTTCGGCTTCACCGAAACGGGCAACCATCGGGCCCAGCACCAGGATCGACGCACGCATGGTTTTAACCAGTTCGTACGGAGCGATCAGGGTCTTGATGGAACGTGGGTCGATTTCGACGGCCAGCTTCTCGTCGATCACCGGCTCGATCCCCATGCGACCGAACAGCTCGATCATGGTGGTGATGTCGTGCAGGTGTGGCAGGTTGGCAACGGTCACCGGACCATCGCACAGCAGGGTAGCCGCCAGGATCGGCAGGGCGGAGTTCTTTGCCCCGGAGATGCGGATCTCGCCGTCAAGACGAGCACCGCCAGTAATAATCAATTTATCCATAAGAATCTCGACGCCCTTGGGCTCAGGTGCGCTCGGCCCAGGCCGCGCTGCTGAAAAATTTCATAGTGACAGCATGGATGCTGCCATCGGTGATCCATGGGTTCAAATGGGCATAGATCTGCTGCTGACGCTTCACCGGGCTCAACGCCGCCAGTTCATCGCTAATCACGTTCAGCTGGAAATTGCAGCCTTCGCCCTCGACTTCCACCTTCGTTCCGGGCAGCTTTCCTTCAAGAAAGCCCTTCACTTCTACGGCCTGCATGCTCAACCTCAATCGGCGCCCTGTGCGCGCGGGTCGGACATCATACAAAAAAGCCCCGCGCCTGCGAACCCCGCGAAGCAGGACTCTGACGGGGGGCTTGTTCATAGATGCGGGTTAGGGATGCGCCAACAGCTCGGTCAGTTCACTGACCTGAGCGATTTCGCGCATGTCTTCTGGCATCCCGCGGATGCTCAGCGCCTTGCCGGCCGCCTGGGCATCACGCATGAAACACAACAGCAACGATAGACCGACGCTGCTGGATTTCTCTACCGCCGAACAATCGATCACCACGGCCGCGGCCTTGCTGGCATTGATCAGCGCCTGCCCCTGCTGGCGCAATTGCGGGCCGGTGCGATAATCCAGCACACCGCTGAGCCGCAGCTCGCCGGCTTCGTCCATCCGGACCGCCGACTCACTCATTGGGTCTGCTTCTCGGTGGATTCCTTGGCCTTGGCGACTTCCCCGGCCCAACCATTGATGGTTTTGTCCAGGTCGTTGCCATTACGCTGCATCGCATCGGCGAACTGATCGCGGAACAGCTTGCCAATGTTGATGCCGTTGATGATGACGTTGCGCAGTTTCCACTCGCCACCGACCTTTTCCAGTGTGTAGGACACAGGATAGATCGCGCCGTTGCTGCCCTTGACCGTCATGCCGACGCTCGTACGCTCGCCCGACTCGTCCTTGGCAGGATCAACGGTGATGCCCTGGTTGTTGTACTCGAGCAAGGCATTGCCATAGAACTGGAACAGACCCTTCTTGAAGTTTTCCTCAAAGGTCTTCATTTGCGCAGGGGTAGCCTTGCGCGAGTACTTGACCGTCATGATGCTCTTGGAAATACCTTCGGCATCCACCACCGGCCCGACAATGGTGTTGAGCGCCGCATAGAAGTCCTGCGGATCCTGCTTGTACTTCTCTTTGTTGGCGGCCAGGTCGGCCAGCAAGCGGTCGGTGGTGTCCTGAACCAGCTCGTGCGCAGTAGGTGCCGCCATCGCGTTGCCCATCAACGGCAAGGCCGCGAGCAAAACCAACAGGCCACGTCGCAAGGTAGAGATCATTCAAAAGCTCCTCATTTGGCGTCTTTGCTAACGGTATTGAGCAGGAATTTACCGATCAGGTCCTCGAGCACCAGCGACGACTGGGTGTCGTGGATGGTCGCGCCATCCTTGAGCAGGGCTTCTTCCCCACCCACACTGATACCGATGTACTTCTCGCCCAACAGGCCAGCGGTCAGGATAGATGCAGTGGAGTCTGCCGGTAGATTATCTACGCGCTTCTCCAGTTGCATGGTCACCCGACCAGTGAAACTGTCGCGATCCAGATCGATTGCCGTGACCTTGCCGATGGTCACACCGGCCATGGTCACTTTGGCTCTGACAGTCAAACCGGCGATATTGTCGAAATACGCATAAAGTTTATAGGTTTCGGTGCTCGGGCTCGGGGACAGTCCACTGACCCGCAACGCCAGCAACAGCAAAGCCAGGATGCCAGCCAGCAAGAAAAGGCCGACACCGATTTCCAGGGTGCGGTTTTGCATCAGAAATCTCCAAACATCAAGGCGGTCAGAATAAAGTCCAGGCCGAGCACAGCCAAAGAGGCATACACCACGGTCTTGGTAGTGGCACGACTGATCCCCTCTGAAGTGGGCTCACAGTCATAGCCTTGGAATACGGCGATCCAGGTCACGACAAAGGCGAAGACCATGCTTTTGATGATGCCGTTGAGCACATCATCGGCAAAGGTCACGCTGTTCTGCATGTTCGACCAGTAGGAGCCTTCATAGACACCCAACCAGTCGACGGCCACCCAGGAACCGCCCCAGATACCCACCACGCTGAAAATCATCGCCAGCACCGGCAAGGAAATGAAGCCGGCCCACAGGCGCGGGGCAATGATGTACTTGAGCGGATCCACCCCGATCATTTCCAGGCTCGAGAGCTGTTCGGTGGACTTCATGTTGCCGATTTCCGCCGTCAGCGCCGAACCGGCACGCCCGGCGAACAGCAAGGCCGTGACCACCGGCCCCAGCTCACGCAGCAGCGTCAGCGCCACCATCTGCCCTACCGCCTGCTCCGAACCGTAGCTGGACAGGATGTTGAAGCCTTGCAGCGCCAGCACCATGCCGATGAATATCCCGGAGACCACAATGATCACCAGGGACATCACTCCCACCGAATGCAGTTGCTTGACCAGCAGGCCAAACCCGCCTCCGATGCCACCGCGCCCCAGCAGTGCATGGAACAGAAAAAGCGAAGAGCGCCCGAACACCGCCAGCACGTCGATGCCGGCGTGGCCGAACCGGCGCACCCTTTCCAAAAGTGAAATCTTGCGCATCAACGCTTCCCCAGAAGATCTGCGCGGTAATCCGTCGCTGGAAAGTGATAGGCGACCGGACCGTCGGGCTCGCCTGTCATGAATTGACGGATACGCGGCTCGTCCGAGTTCATCAGCTCGTCGGGAGTGCCCTGCCCCAGCACCTGCCCGTCGCCCACTACATAGATGTAATCGGCGATGCTGGCGGTTTCGGCCAGGTCGTGGGAAACCACGATACTGGTAATGCCCAACGCATCGTTGAGCAAGCGGATCAGGCGCACCAGCACGCCCATGGCGATGGGGTCCTGGCCGACAAAGGGCTCGTCATACATGAGAATCTGTGGATCAAGCGCAATCGCCCGCGCCAGCGCGACGCGACGCTTCATGCCGCCGGACAGCTCGTCGGGCATCAGGTCGATGGCGCCGCGCAACCCCACGGCCTGCAATTTAAGCAGGACGATGTCGCGGATCATTTCTTCGGGCAGCCCGGTATGAACGCGCAATGGGAAGGCGACGTTCTCGAAGACATCGAGATCGGTAAACAGTGCGCCACTCTGAAACAGCACACCCATGTGCTTGCGTGCATCGAACAGATCACTGCGCGACAGCGCCGGCAGGTTCTGACCATTGACCCAGACTTCGCCACTGGCAGGCCGCAGCTGCGCGCCCATCAAGCGCAAGAGCGTGGTCTTGCCACACCCGGAAGGCCCCATGATGCCGGTGACCTTGCCGCGCGGGATGCGGATATCAATGTTATTGAAAATGCTGCGCGAACCGCGCTTGAAGGTCAGTCCCTTCAGCTCGACCGCGTAGGCGTTATCGGCACTCATCTAAACTCCTTGCGATGCAGCCTCACACTCGGACGCCTGGCTTCCTGACAAAAGCACATACTTCCCGGGCGGGCCGAACTGGCGGCGAACTATATCACTGCAAGCGTCACGCGCCCAAGGCCAATGCCGGGCCATGTTCAGCAACATGACAGCCAGGAAGCTCCATCTAGAGGGGATTCGGTAACAAGGAATGACAATGGGCAACGAACTTGCGTGAGGGTTTCAACCATACCGGCTATAATCGCCGCCTTTTCATCAGGCTAAACATTTTCGAAATGAGCCAATCCAGCGACCTGATCAAGTCAGCACAACGCACCATCCGCCTCGAACTGGAAGCCGTAAAAAGCTTGCTGCCCCGTATCGATGCGGATTTCGTGCGCGCCTGCGAAATGATTCTGTCCAGCAAAGGCCGAGTGGTCGTGGTCGGCATGGGCAAATCGGGGCACATCGGCACAAAGATTGCCGCCACCCTGGCCAGTACCGGCACCACGGCCTTTTTCGTCCACCCTGCCGAAGCCAGCCATGGCGACATGGGGATGATCACCCGCGACGACATCATCCTGGCGCTGTCGAACTCAGGCTCAACCAATGAAATCGTCACCCTGCTGCCACTGATCAAGCGCCTGGGCATCCAGCTGATCAGCATGACCGGCAACCCCGACTCACCACTGGCCAAGGCTGCCGAGGTCAACCTGAATGTGCAGGTCGATCACGAGGCCTGCCCGCTGAACCTGGCGCCCACCTCGTCAACGACCGCCGCGCTGGTCATGGGCGATGCCCTGGCCGTCGCCTTGCTGGAAGCGCGTGGTTTTACCGCCGAGGATTTCGCCTTTTCCCACCCGGGTGGCGCGCTGGGCCGGCGCCTGCTGCTGAAAGTGGAAAACGTCATGCACGCCGGGCAAGAGCTGCCGCAAGTACAGCGCGGCACCCTGCTCAAGGATGCGTTGATGGAAATGACCCGCAAGGGCCTGGGCATGACGGTGGTACTAGAGGCCGACGGCAAGCTGGCCGGGATCTTCACCGACGGTGACTTGCGTCGCACGCTGGACCGCAGCATCGATATCCACAGCGCCACTATCGATCAGGTCATGACGGCCCATGGCAAGACCACCCGTGCCGAAATGCTCGCCGCCGAGGCCCTGAAAATAATGGAAGATCACAAAATCAACGCGCTGGTCGTGGTCGACAGCGAAGATCGCCCGGTCGGTGCCCTGAACATGCACGACTTGCTGCGTGCGGGAGTAATGTAATGAGCACGGACCTGCTGCAACGCGGCCAACAGATCAAACTGGCGGTGTTCGATGTCGACGGCGTCCTGACCGACGGACGCCTGTACTTCCTCGAAGACGGCAGCGAATTCAAGACGTTCAACACCCTCGATGGCCAGGGCATCAAGATGCTGATGGCGGCCGGCGTGCAAACCGCTATCATCAGCGGCCGCAAAACCCCAGTGGTCGAACGACGCGCGAAGAACCTCGGCATTCCCCACCTGTATCAGGGTCGCGAAGACAAACTGGTGGTGCTCGACGAGCTTCTTGCCCAACTCGGCCTAAGCTATGAGCAGGTCGCCTACCTCGGTGACGATTTGCCGGACCTGCCGGTGATCCGCCGCGTCGGCCTGGGCATGGCAGTGGCCAACGCCGCCAGCTTCGTGCGCGAGCACGCTCACGGCATCACCCAAGCCCGAGGAGGCGAAGGTGCCGCACGTGAATTCTGCGAATTGATCCTGCGCGCCCAAGGCCGCCTCGATGAGGCCAACGCCGCGTACCTGTGAGCCAGATCATGCTAAGTAAAAAGATTCGCAACATTCTGCTGTTCGGTAGCATCACGGCGATTTTCGCTGCGGTCGGCTACTGGAACATCAGCCCGGAACGCTTCCTTGACAAGCCGGTAGTGCAAGTCGATGAGAGCGCGATCGACTATTACGCCACCAACGCCCACAGCGTGCAGTTCCTGCCGGACGGCAGGCTGCAATACGAGATGACGTCGGACAAGGTCGAGCACCTGAAAGCCACCGAAGTGACGCTGCTGACCAACCCCGACCTGAACATGTTCCGGGGCACCGAGTTCCCGTGGCATGTGCAAAGCGAAAAAGGTGAAGTCAATCCCGACGGCACACAGGTCGAATTGATCGATTCGGTGCGCATTACCCGTTTCGACGAGAAAAACCGCAGGACGTTGATCACCACCACGCGCATGACCGTGTTCCCGCAGCAGCAATATGCGCAGACCGAGCAACCCGTTAGAATCGACGGCGCCGGCGGCGTATCGACAGGCATCGGAATGAAAGCGTACTTGAAAGAAAGCAGGATACACCTGCTATCGAACGTAAGAGGACAGTATGAGGCTCGTTAAAACACTCCCTATTTTGCTCAGTCTGGGCGCAGCACTGGGAAGCGTGAGCGCCTGGGCTCTGCCGAACGATCAAGAGCAGCCTATCCGCATTCAAGCCGACGACGCCCAACTGGATGACAAGCAAGGCATCGCCACCTATACCGGCGACGTCATCATCACCCAGGGTTCGATGAAGGTCACCGGCAACAAAGTGACCATGACCCGCGCCCCGAACGGCGACATCGACGTGGTGACTTCGGTGGGCAACCTGGCCTACTTCGAGCAACTGCAGACGGCTGGCGACGCCAAGCCGGTTCAAGGCTGGGGCGTAACCATCCAGTACCTCGCCTCACAAAACCGCGTGATACTGATCGACAAGGCCAAAGTCGTCGACAAGGACAACAACGTCACCCAGGGCGAGAAAATCGTCTACGACACCAAGAACAAGCTGGCTAGCGCTGGTCGCGCCACGGGCAGCAAGGTGACCGAGTCGCGTCCGCGCATCGACATGGTGATCCAGCCGAAAAAGAAAACCGACGAGCAAAAGGCCCCGTAATGGCAACTCTGAAAGCCCAGCACCTGGCCAAGAGCTACAAGAGCCGCCAGGTCGTGCGTGACGTCAGCCTGTCCATCGACAGCGGCCAGATCGTCGGCTTGCTCGGCCCCAACGGCGCCGGCAAGACCACCTGCTTCTACATGATCGTCGGCCTGGTACAGGCCGATCAGGGGCGCGTGCTGATCGACGACCTCGACGTCAGTCACCAGCCGATGCACGGTCGCGCCAAGGCAGGTATCGGTTATCTGCCGCAAGAAGCGTCGATCTTCCGCAAACTCTCGGTGGCCGACAACATCATGGCCATCCTCGAGACCCGCAAGGAACTCGACAAGGCCGGTCGGCGCAAGGAGCTGGAAAGCCTGCTGCAGGAGTTCCATATCAGCCACATCCGCGACAACCTCGGCATGAGCCTGTCCGGCGGCGAACGCCGTCGCGTGGAAATCGCCCGGGCACTGGCCACCAACCCGAAATTCATCCTGCTCGACGAACCGTTCGCCGGCGTCGACCCGATCTCGGTGGGCGACATCAAGCAAATCATCCACCACCTCAAGGCCAAGGGCATCGGTGTGCTGATCACCGACCACAACGTCCGTGAAACCCTGGATATCTGCGAAACCGCCTACATTGTCAACGACGGCCAACTGATCGCCGAAGGCGACGCTGAAACCATCCTGGCCAACGACCTGGTGAAGGAAGTGTACCTGGGACACGAATTCCGTCTGTAAGCGTCGAGGTGTCCGGAGGGTCGAGCGAGCGCTTGGCGCAATAGAAAATCAACCTTTTTTTATTGTTACAGCGCTCTAGGCAAACACCGCAGTTTCGGGCATATAATTTGCTTATGTTTGGCGCTCCGGCGCCCTGTAGTGGATGGCGCATGTGCGCCGGCGAATAAGGTGTTAAGCCCCTGCCATGAAACCATCGCTAGTCTTGAGAATGGGCCAGCAGCTGACGATGACACCGCAGCTGCAACAGGCCATCCGCCTGCTCCAATTGTCGACCCTGGACCTGCAACAGGAAATCCAGGAGGCCCTGGAGTCCAATCCGATGCTCGAGCGCCAGGAAGAAGGCGACGACTTCGACAATTCCGACCCGCTGGCCGACAACGCCGAACACAAGCCCAGTACCGACACCCAGGAACCCTCTTACCAGGAAAGCGCCCCGACCGTCGATAACATCGAGGAAGGCGACTGGAACGAGCGCATCCCCAACGAACTGCCTGTCGATACCGCCTGGGAAGACGTCTACCAGACCAGCGCCAGTAGCCTGCCGAGCAACGATGACGACGAGTGGGATTTCACCACCCGCACATCGGCCGGCGAGAGCCTGCAAAGCCACCTGCTGTGGCAACTGAACCTGGCACCGATGTCCGACACCGATCGCCTGATCGCCGTGACCCTGATCGACTGCATCAACAACCAGGGTTACCTGGACGAGACGCTGGAGGAAATCCTCGAAGCCTTCGATCCGGAACTGGACATCGAACTGGACGAAATCGAAGCCGTCCTGCACCGCATCCAGCAATTCGAACCCGCCGGCATCGGTGCGCGCAACCTGGGTGAATGCCTGCTGCTGCAATTGCGCCAGCTACCCGCCAAGACGCCTTGGCTGGCCGAAGCCAAGCGACTGGTCACCGACTACATCGACTTGCTCGGCAGCCGCGACTACAGCCAGCTGATGCGCCGCATGAAGCTCAAGGAAGATGAACTGCGCCAGGTCATCGAACTGGTCCAGAGCCTCAACCCGCGACCGGGCTCACAAATCGAGTCGACCGAAGCCGAATACGTGGTTCCCGACGTGATCGTGCGCAAGGACAACGAACGCTGGCTGGTAGAGCTCAACCAGGAGTCGGTGCCTCGCCTGCGGGTCAACGCCCAGTATGCCGGGTTCGTTCGCCGTGCCGACACCAGCGCCGACAACACCTTCATGCGCAATCAGCTGCAGGAAGCCCGCTGGTTCATCAAAAGCCTGCAAAGCCGTAACGAAACCCTGATGAAAGTGGCCACGCAGATCGTCGAGCATCAGCGCGGCTTCCTGGAGTACGGCGACGAGGCCATGAAACCATTGGTCCTGCATGACATCGCCGAAGCGGTCGGCATGCACGAGTCGACGATTTCGCGGGTCACCACGCAGAAGTTCATGCATACCCCTCGGGGCATCTATGAACTGAAATACTTTTTTTCCAGCCACGTCAGCACCTCCGAAGGCGGAGAATGCTCGTCCACGGCAATCCGCGCGATCATCAAAAAACTGGTGGCGGCGGAAAATCAGAAAAAGCCGTTGAGTGACAGCAAGATCGCTGGTTTACTGGAGGCACAAGGCATTCAGGTGGCCCGCCGCACCGTCGCCAAGTACCGCGAATCCCTGGGGATCGCGCCTTCGAGCGAACGCAAGCGGTTGATGTAGGGCCACGCCACAGCGTTCCAGTGGCAGATCATCTGGATCTGCCGCTTTATGCACTGGCAACGAAGGAGAAGCTGTATGCAAGTCAACATCAGTGGACACCAACTGGAAGTGACCGAACCTCTTCGCTCCTACATCGGCGAAAAACTCGAACGATTAGAGCGACATTTCGACAAGATCACCAACGTGCAGGTCACGATGACGGTCGAGAAGCTGAAGCAGAAAATCGAAGCCACGCTGCATATTCCCGGCAATGAAGTGGTCGCCAACGCGGAACATACCGATATGTACGCGGCAATCGACGCACTGACCGACAAGCTGGATAAACAACTCAAAAAGCATAAGGAAAAGACCCAGAGCCTCCTCCAGGGCGCTACGGGTCGTTAACACTCCCAACCCATGATCCGACTTGAAAGCATCCTGACCCCCGGCCGTTCCCTGGTGAACGTGCCGGGCGGCAGTAAAAAGAAAGCCCTCGAGCAAATTGCCAACCTTATCCATCGCGAAGTGCCGGATCTGGAGATGCAAGATGTCTTCGAGGCTTTGATTGCCCGCGAAAAACTCGGCTCGACCGGTTTTGGCAACGGCATCGCCATTCCACACTGCCGCCTGAAGGGCTGCATCGCGCCCATCAGTGCCTTGATGCACCTGGACGCCCCCATCGATTTCGACGCCATCGATGGCGCCCCGGTTGACCTGCTGTTCGTGCTGCTGGTCCCGGAAGCCGCTACCGATGCGCACCTGGAGCTGCTACGCCAGATCGCCAGCATGCTCGACCGTAAGGAAGTGCGCGAAAAACTGCGCAGCGCCTCGAGCAATGAAGCCTTGTATCAGGTTGTCCTGAGCGAGCAAAACGGTCACTAATCATGCGTTTGATCATCGTCAGCGGCCGCTCCGGCTCAGGTAAAAGTACCGCCCTCGACGTCCTCGAGGACAACGGCTACTACTGCATTGACAACCTGCCTGCCGGGTTGCTGCCCGAACTGGCCGAGCGAGCGCTGATCCACACCGAGCTGGCACAACCGCTGGTGGCCGTATCCATCGATGCTCGCAACCTGCCAAGCCACCTGTCGCGGTTCCCCGAGTTGCTGGCCGAAGTGCGCAGTCGCCACATCCAGTGCGATGTCCTGTACCTGGATGCCGACGAGGAAACCCTGCTCAAGCGTTTCTCGGAAACCCGTCGGCGTCACCCGCTGAGCAATGCCAGCCGCTCCCTGGCCGAGGCGATCAACGACGAGACCACCCTGCTCGGACCGATTGCCGACCTTGCCGATCTCAAGCTCAACACCACCAGCCTGAACTTGTATCAACTGCGCGATACCATCAAGCTGCGCCTGCTGAACCAGCCGGAACCCGGTACGGCATTCCTCGTGGAATCATTCGGGTTCAAGCGTGGCATGCCGGTCGACGCCGACCTGGTGTTCGATGTGCGCTGCCTGCCCAACCCTTACTGGAAGCCGGAACTGCGCGAGCAGTCCGGGCTCGACCAACCGGTAGCCGATTACCTGGCGGCGCAACCCGATGTCGAGGAAATGTTCCAGGACATTTCTACTTATTTGCTCAAATGGCTGCCACGCTTTGCCGCCAGCAACCGTGCCTATGTCACCATTGCCATTGGCTGCACCGGCGGCCATCACCGCTCCGTCTACCTGACTGAACGTCTTGGCCAGGTCCTGCAGCAATCCCTGAAGAATGTCCAGGTTCGCCACCGCGACCTCAGCTAAAGGATTCACACCGCGATGCCTGCTCTGGAAATCGAAATCATCAACAAGCTGGGTCTGCATGCCCGCGCTTCGGCAAAATTCGTTGGGGTCGCCGGTCAATTCAAGGATTGCACGATCAGGGTAGGACGCACGCCAGAAACCACCGTCGATGGTAAAAGCATCATGGCGATGATGATGCTGGCTGCCGGCAAGGGCACCAAAATTCATTTGAGTACCGAAGGCGAGCAGGAACAAGAAGCGCTGGATGCGCTGGTGGCGTTGATCAACAATTACTTCGACGAAGGCGAGTAAAGGTCAAAAGATCGCAGCCTGCGGCAGCTCCTACAGGGAAACGCGATCCGTGTAGGAGCTGCCGCAGGCTGCGATCTTTTTTACGCTAGCGCGGTATCCATCACCATCATCAAGCAAAACCCGATCAGCAACCCAAGGCTAGCCAGCTTGTCGTGACCGTGCCGCCGCGACTCGGGAATGACTTCGTGGGTGACTACCAACAGCATCGCCCCCGCCGCCAGCGCCAACCCCAATGGCAACAGCAGTTCGGCCAGGCTCACCAGCCACGCGCACAACAGCGCGAATACCGGCTCGACCAACCCTGACGCCGCTCCAATCACAAAGGCCTTGAAACGCGACATCCCTGCCCCGGCCAAAACCAACGCGATCACCAACCCTTCCGGCACATCCTGCAAGGCAATGCCCATTGCCAGGCTGTCGGCATCCGCCATGCCGCCACCGGCCGACACGCCAACCGCCATGCCTTCAGGGATGTTATGGGCAATGATTGCAAACACGAACAGCCAGATCCGTGGCGGGATCACCGGATGCTCCACGGTGCCGACGAGCATTTGTGGTGAAACCCCCGAGACCTTGCGATCCACCAGGAACAGACCGAGCGCACCGAGCATGATGCCGAAGCAGATCAGGCCGCTGGCTGCCCACGGCGTCATGCCAAGGTTTTCAGCCGCGGCAATGCCCGGCACGATCAGCGAAAACGCCGTCGCCGCGAGCATCACGCCAGCACCAAAGCCCAGCAGCGTATCGCTGAGTGTCTGGGGCATACGCCGGATCACCAGCACCGGCACGGCCCCGAGCGCAGTGCCAAGAGCGCAGATCGCCCCGCCCTGCAACGCCCGCGACAGCCGCGGTTCCAGGTCCAGCCACGCCAGCCCGTGCGCAACCAGCAAGCTCATGCCCGCCAGCAGTAGCAGCGATCCAAATGCATAACGAAACATTCGCCCACTTGGGATCGCCAGTGTTTCAGTGCCCATAATCAGCCTTGGATTGTTTTTATTGAAGACTCAGGCCAGTGCAGCTTGATAGCGCGCAGCAACTTCCGGCCAATTGATCACGTTGTAGAACGCACCGATGTATTCCGGACGGCGGTTCTGATACTGCAGGTAGTAGGCGTGCTCCCACACATCCAGGCCGAGGATCGGCGTATTACCGTTCATCAATGGGCTGTCCTGATTGCCACTGCTTTCCACGACCAGGGTCTTTTGCGGTGTGACGCTCAGCCAGGCCCAGCCACTGCCGAAACGGGTCAGCGCAGCCTTGGTGAAAGCCTCCTTGAAGTTGTCGAGGCCACCCAGTTGCTCGTCGATAGCCCGGGCCAACGCGCCTTCAGGCTTGCCGCCGCCGTGGGGCGCCATGACCTCCCAGAACAGTGAATGGTTGGCGTGGCCGCCGCCCTGATTGATCACCGCTGCGCGGAGCTTTTCTGGCAGTTGCTGCACGGCGGCCACCAGTTTTTCCACTGGCCACTCGGCGAACTCGGTGCCCTCGACCGCCGCGTTCAGGTTGTTGATGTAGGTCTGGTGGTGCCTGGTGTAGTGAATCTCCATGGTCTGCGCATCGATGTGCGGTTCCAGGGCGTCGTAGGCATACGGCAAGGCAGGCAGGGTAAAAGCCATGTTCAGTGGACTCCATGAGGGTGAGGCGCAGGGCGTTGCGGCTTTGATGCAGCATCGATGTGCAGCAAACGATGGGTGCGTGGGTATTCACCGTGTTCGCTGATGAAATTCAGTAGCTCGACGTAGGTCTTGTTGCTCTGGCGCAGCGCCGCTTCGCGCAGGGCTGGCGTCAGTCGCGGATCCTGCATGGCCTGCAACAGGCGCTGATGGATGGCGCACAGGTACTCGGCGCTCTCCTCCGGCTGGTTCAGGCGCAAATGCAGGTCCGCCAGGTTGTGATGGGAAATCACGCAGGCCGCCACCGCTTCATCGGCATTTCCCCAGCGCTCGAACAGCACCTGGGCCAGGGCCAATGCCTGCAAGTAAGCCTCGCGAGCATCGACCAGCTCGCCCAACATGAAACAACGATTTGCCCTTTCGATCGTGCGTTTCCAGTGCTCCATGGTGAGCCTCCAAAGCGGTGGTGGTGTTTACACGCCGCCAGCGGTGAGTTTTTCCGGGTTGAGCAACTCTTCCAGCTGGCTACGCGACAGGTCGGTGTGCTCCAGCGCGACATCGATCACCGGGCGGCCCTGCTGATAGGCCTTCTTGGCGATTTCAGCGGCTTTCTGGTAGCCAATGATCGGGTTGAGTGCGGTCACCAGGATCGGGTTGCGTGACAACGCTTGCTTGATCCGGTCTTCGTTGACCCTGAAGCTGGCAATCGCTTTTTCACCCAGCAGTCGGCTGGAGTTGGCCAGCAATTCGATGCTGCTCAGCAGGTTCTGGGCGACGATTGGCAGCATCACGTTGAGCTCGAAATTGCCCGACTGACCGGCGATGGTGATCACCGTGTCGTTGCCGATCACCTGGGCGGCGACCATGGCGGTGGCTTCCGGGATCACCGGGTTGACCTTGCCTGGCATGATCGAAGACCCCGGTTGCAAGGCTTCGAGCTCTATCTCACCCAGGCCGGCCAATGGACCGGAGTTCATCCAGCGCAGGTCGTTGGCGATTTTCATCAGCGAAACCGCGGTGGCCTTGAGTTGTCCGGATACGGCAACGGCGGTGTCCTGGGACCCGATCAACGCAAACAGATCCACCCCCGGGGTGAATTGCACCTGGGTCAGCTTGCTCAGCTGTTGGCTGAAGCGCGCAGCGAATTCGGGATGCGCATTGACGCCAGTGCCCACTGCCGTACCGCCCTGGGCCAGGGATTGCAGGCTTGGCTGCAGGCCCTGCAAATGACCGATGTTGGCCTTGAGCTGTTGTGCCCAACCATTGAGTACCTGGCTCATGCGCACCGGCATGGCGTCCATCAGGTGGGTGCGACCGGTCTTGACATGGTGATGCACCTCTTGCGCCTTGCGCTCGATCACCTGTACCAGCCCGATCAGGGCCGGCAGCAACTGTTCGTGCAGGGCCAGCGCGGCACTGACATGGATAGTGGTGGGGATAATGTCGTTGCTGCTTTGGCCGCAGTTGACGTGATCGTTGGGGTTCACCGGCTCGCCGAGCAGGCGGCTGGCCAAGGTGGCGATCACTTCGTTGGCATTCATGTTGGAGCTGGTGCCGGAACCGGTCTGGAAAACATCCACCGGGAAATGCTGCATGAAATCGCCTTCGAGCAGGCCTTGCGCCGCCAGGGCGATGGCGTTGCCCTGGGATTCGCTGATCTGCTTGAGCTCGATGTTGGCCCGGGCAGCGGCAGCCTTGGCCAGGATCAGCGCGCGAATGAACTGCACGGGCATCGGCTTGCCGCTGATCGGGAAGTTATCCACCGCACGTTGGGTCTGTGCGCCGTAGAGGGCGTCTTGCGGGACCTGAAGCTCGCCCATGCTGTCGCGCTCAATACGTGTCTTGGTCATCTGAATATCCTTGCACCAGTTCAGTTAGGGGAATCGAAGGCTGCAACTCGCAGGTCGCCAGTTGCCAGGTGTAGCTCTGCCAGCGTTTGAGCCGGCACTTGCACAAAGAGAGGCGCTCGAGTTCGCGCAGCGGGCGCCAGGCCTGGTCGAGGCAGTAAGTGCGCCAGTGCCAGGGCAGCGCGACATCGGCGGCGGTGTCGAGCAACAGACGGAAGGAAGTTTCAGCGACGGTCCAGGGTGAGGTTGCCGTGCAACAGGCCAGATACCGGCCTTCGGCCAGGTAATGGTCGATCAGGCGCGGCTCGTCGGGATTCATCGCGCAACGGATCTGGCGACTCATCCAGCGCCAGCTTTCGAGGTAAGGCTGCTCGTGCAAGGCAGAACTCATGATCCGGGGCTCATTCGGTAATGAGATTTATTATTAGATGATAATGAGAACCAAAACAAGTGCGAACGACTCAGGCGATCCATTGCGGGAGCGAGCCTGCTCGCGATGACGGTGGGTCAGTCAACCTGTGTTTTGAATGCTCTATCGCCATCGCGAGCAGGCTCGCTCCCACAGAGGTTCGGTGTAAGGCGCATAAAAAAAGGCGCGCCACCCGATGGGTGGCGCGCCTTTGGGTGTAACGGTGAGAGCTAGCTACCCGCCACCGTCATCCGCTCGATCAACACCGAACCGGTGCGAATGTTGCTGCGCAGTTCCAGGTCATTACCCACGGCGACGATCTGCTTGAACATGTCACGCATGTTGCCGGCGATGGTCACTTCCTGGACCGCGAACTGGATTTCACCGTTCTCGACCCAGTAACCCGCCGCGCCACGGGAGTAATCACCGGTGACCATGTTCAGGCCCTGGCCCATCAATTCGGTGACCAGCAGGCCGCGCCCCATGCGACGCAACAGGGCAGCCTGGTCCTCATCACCATGGGTGACGAACAGGTTGTGCACGCCACCGGCATTGGCGGTGCTCGGCATGCCCAGCTTGCGGCCTGAGTAGGTGCCGAGAATGTAGGACACCAGTTCGCCTTTTTCGACGAACGGTTTGGCGTAGGTGGCCAGGCCATCACCATCGAACGCCGCACTGCCCAGGGCGCGCATCAGGTGCGGACGCTCGTCGATGGTCAGCCATTCCGGGAACAGTTTCTGCCCCAGTGTGCCTTCGAGGAACGAGGATTTGCGGTACAGGCTGCCACCGGAAACCGCCGAGAGGAAGCTGCCGAACAAGCCGCCGGCCAGTTCTGCGGAAAACAGCACCGGCACTTCGCAGGTCGGCACCGGACGCGCGCCCAGGCGGCTTGCCGCGCGTTGCGCTGCACGTTGGCCGATGCTAACCGGGTCAGCCAGCAGATTGCCCTGGCGGTTCACGTCGTACCAGTAATCGCGCTGCATCTGGCCATCGGCCTCGGCGATCATCACGCAACTCAAGCTGTGCCGGGTCGACGCATAACCGCCGATAAATCCGTGGCTGTTGCCGTAGACGCGGCAGCCCTGATGCGTACTCAGGGTGGTGCCATCGGCATTCTTGATCCGGCTGTCGGCGGCGAACGCCGCGGCCTCACAGGCCAGCGCCTGCTCGATGGCTTGTTCCGGGGAGATGTCCCATTGGTGGAACAGGTCGAAATCCTGGACATCCCTGGCCATCAGCGCGGCATCCGCCAGGCCCGAGGCTTCGTCTTCGGAAGTGTGCTTGGCAATGGCCAGGGCAGCGGCAACGGTTTCGCGAATCGCCTCCGGCCCACTGGCCGAGGTACTGGCCGAGCCCTTGCGCTGACCGACGTACAAGGTGATACCAAAACCCTGGTCGCGGTTGAATTCGACGGTTTCGACTTCACGCTGGCGAACCGTGGTCGACAGGCCTTGCTCCAGGGACACCGCCACTTCACAGGCACTGGCGCCCTGTCGCTTGGCTTCAGCGATGATCTGCTCGACTTGTTCTTGCAGTGCCGGCAACGCTTGTGGGCCGACGCTTTCAACTGCACTCATGCTGTTCTCCACTCAAATTCTGCTTTCGGTAACGGTCATCGAGCGACCGGGCCGGACAAGCGGCCCCCGACTGGTTATCATGGCGGCGTTTCTTTGCGGACGGCCACCATGGTTGATTCTTACGACGACTCCCTCGATACGGGAGAAAAAAGCAAATCCCAGGTCAAACGCGAGCTGCATGCTCTGGTTGACCTTGGCGAGCGCCTTACAACGCTCAAGCCTGACTTGCTGGCAAAACTGCCCTTGACCGACGCCTTGCGCCGGGCCCTGGCCGATGCGCCCAAGCACACCGCGAACATCGCGCGTAAACGGCACCTTCAGTTCATCGGCAAACTGATGCGCGATCAGGACACTGACGCGATTCTGGTTTTGCTCGATCAACTCGATGCCTCCACTCGCCAGTACAACGAACGCTTCCATAACCTGGAACGTTGGCGCGATCGCCTGATCGCCGGCGACGATGCCGTACTGGAAAAATTCGTCGTCGACTACCCGGACGCGGACCGCCAGCAATTGCGCTCCCTGATCCGTCAGGCCCAGCATGAGGTTGCGCAAAACAAGCCTCCTGCTTCGAGCCGTAAAATCTTCAAGTACATCCGTGAGCTGGACGAGACTCAACGCGGTCTGCGTTAAGTATCTGACCGGGTGAGTCGCCACGCGACTCACCCACAGCTCCATCCTTACGAGCCCGTGCCACCCACGGTGATCGCATCAATCTTCAGCGTTGGCTGGCCGACACCCACCGGCACCGACTGCCCATCCTTGCCACACGTCCCCACACCACTGTCCAGTGCCAGGTCGTTGCCGACCATCGACACCTTGCTCATGGCCTCCGGGCCGTTGCCGATCAACGTCGCACCTTTGACCGGGGCGGTGATCTTGCCGTCTTCGATCAGGTACGCCTCGCTGGTGGAGAACACGAACTTGCCGCTGGTGATGTCCACCTGACCGCCGCCGAGGTTGGCGCAGTAGATGCCGCGCTTCACCGACGCGATGATTTCCTCCGGGTCGCTTTCGCCGGCCAGCATGTAGGTGTTGGTCATGCGCGGCATCGGCAGGTGCGCGTAGGATTCGCGACGGCCGTTACCGGTGCGGGCCACGCCCATCAGGCGGGCGTTGAGCTTGTCCTGCATGTAGCCCTTGAGCACGCCGTTTTCGATCAGCGTGGTGCACTCGGTCGGCGTGCCTTCGTCATCGACGCTCAAGGAGCCACGGCGACCGGCCAGGGTGCCGTCATCGACGATGGTGCACAGCTTGGACGCGACCATTTCACCCATGCGCCCACTGTAGGCGGAGCTGCCCTTGCGGTTGAAATCACCTTCCAGGCCGTGGCCGACCGCTTCGTGCAGCAGCACGCCCGACCAACCGGAACCCAGCACCACCGGCAAGGTACCGGCCGGCGCCGGAATGGCTTCCAGATTGACCAGTGCCTGGCGCAGCGCTTCACGGGCATAGCCCATGGCGCGATCTTCAGCGAGGAAATAACGGTAATCGGTACGCCCGCCACCACCGTGGCCACCGCGCTCGCGACGGCCGTTCTGTTCGACGATCACACTGACGTTGAAGCGCACCAATGGCCGTACATCCGCCGCCAGGCCGCCATCGGTGGACGCCACCAGAATCCGCTCCCAGACACCGGCCATGCTCACGGTGACTTGCTGGATACGCGGGTCGAGGGCGCGCGTGGCGGCATCGATGCGCTTGAGCAGATCGACTTTCTCGGCACGGGTCAGCACTTCCAGCGGATTGTCCGGCCCGTACAACTGCGCCACATCCTGGGTGGTGAACGCTTGCACGGTGCCATTCTGCCCCGCCCGGGAGATCGAACGGGCGGCACGGGCCGCCGCGCCCAAGGCTTCCAGGGTGATGGCATTGCTGTAGGCAAACCCGGTCTTCTCACCGGATTGCGCGCGAACGCCAACCCCTTGGTCGAGGTTGAAGCTGCCTTCCTTGACGATGCCGTCTTCCAGCGCCCAGGACTCGGAAATCTGCCCCTGGAAATACAGGTCGGCGGCGTCGATGCCGGGGCCGGCCAAGTCGCCGAGCACGCCTTGCAGGCTTTCGATCGATACGCCACCGGGTGCCAGGAGGTGTTCACTGACTGAGGACAACAACTCGCTCATATGCTTTACGCCTTAAATTCATCGTTCTGAGGCAGGCCGCTGGGCGCCCTGCGAGAAAAAGCGCCGGTGACTGGACACCGGCATCCGCGCCCGGATGGACGCCTGTTCGCTGCTATCGCGTTCGGCCAGCAGCACGGCCTCGCCTTGATCCTGTTGCGCCAACACCCGCCCCCATGGGTCGACAATTGCCGCATGGCCCCAGGTTTCCCTCGGCCCCGGATGCGTTCCACCCTGGGCGGCCGCGAGCACATAACACTGGGTTTCTATGGCTCGCGCACGAATCAGCACGTCCCAGTGCGCGGCGCCGGTCACAGCGGTAAAAGCTGACGGCGCGGTAATCAGTTCCGCGCCGGCAGCCCGTAATTCACTGTAGAGCTCCGGGAAGCGCAGGTCATAACAGACCGTCAGGCCGACTCGCCCTACCGGCGTGTCCGCCACCACCACCCCACTGCCATAAGCATAGTCATCGGATTCGCGATAACGGCCGCGATTGTCTGCCACGTCCACATCAAACAGGTGCAGCTTGTCGTAGCGAGCGACCGTTTCGCCCTGATCGTCGACCAGCAACGAGCAGGCATGCACCTTGGCCGTCGGTTGATCCACCGGCGGCAACGGCAAGGTGCCGGCCACTATCCATAACTTGAGGTCGCGGGCCGTCTGTTTCAACCACGGCAGGATCGGGCCTTCGCCCAGCGCCTCGGCGCGACCGATGTCGGCGATGTCGCGCCGGCCCATGGCGGCAAAATTTTCCGGCAGCACGGCCAATTTCGCGCCGCCCGCGGCTGCTTGTTCCAGCAACTGATGCGCCCGGGCCAGATTGGCCAGCACATCGCTCTGGCTGACCATTTGAATTACCGCTATGGACATGGCCTTTCCTTAGTCTGGAATTCAGCACACAAACCTGTAGGAGCCAGGCTTGCCGGCGAAGAACGATGACGCGGTAGTGTTGATAAACCGCGGCGCCCGGTTCGCGGGCAAGTCGGATCGCCGCATCGCTCGCTCCTACAGTATTAGCGTTGGAGCACCTAAGGCCATGCTACTCCATAGGTTTGGAGGCTGGCGTCAAAAAGCATTCTCGAAGGTGATTTTCGGTTCTTTCCACGGCCCCTTGACCGTGTACTTCACACTGGCAAAGCGCGCCACACGGTCACCAATCAATTTGTCGATCAGGAACAGCGCCCCGCCGATTGCCGGTGCGCCGACGATCAGCGCAGCAATGGGCAGGTTGTTGGTCACCGGCAAGGTCACCATCAATTTCGCATCGATCTGATCGGCCACCATGTTCAGCGTGCCGTTGAGCTCGATGGTGCTCGACGGCCCAGTCAGGCGGATAGGCTCGCGGGTCACATACACGCCGTTGGTCGCCACCAGCAGGCCCTTGACCCGGTCATAGCTCAGGCCTTTGCCGAACAGGTCGGAGAAGTCCAGGCGCAAGCGGCGGCCGATGGAGTTGAAGTTGAGCAGACCGAACACCCGCAACGCCTGGGCGCTGCCCTCAACCTCGACAAACTGGCCTTCCTTGAGCGACGCATCGAGGGTGCCGGAGAAACGCTTGGTAGCCAGCCATGCCGGCGAGCCGGGCCAGCGGCCGTCGACATCCATGTGAAACTCCTGGCTGGTGACACTCGGCGCAAAGCCCCAGCCCTTGAGCACATCCGCCAGGTTCTTGCCGCTGATCCGCCCCTTGTACCAGCTGGTGCTGGCGCCGGGCGCGCCTTCCCAACCGCCGCTGCCTTGCAACAGGATGCCCTTGAGGCCCAGGTCCAGCGCGTTGAGCGCAATGCCTTTGGCGGTCGGACGCACCTTCAACGACCAGCCGCCGACCAGGTCATTGCCCTGGTACAACTGGTTGATGGTGATATCCAGGGCCGGGATCCTGGTCGGGTCCACCGAGGCCAGGGGGTCCGGCGAATTTTCGTCGGCCAGGACCTTGGGGTCAGGTGCGGGCAGCCGCACGGTTTGCAGGTTGATCACCATCGGCGCGGCTTTGGCATCGGGGAGACTGGCAGTGCCCTTGACCTGCTGGCTGTCGAGTTGCAACGCCCATGCGGAAGGTTTGCGCGTCAACTGCACCGCTGCCTGATCCAGCGTAGTGCCCAAAGCGCTGAGCTTGCCGACCTTGATGTCGGCACCACTGAGCAACTGCTTGGCATTGCCACCCGGGTCCTTTCCGGCATATTTGTTCACCAGATCCTGCCAGGGGCCGACATCCAGTTCCGACAGTACACCGCGTACCCGCAGGCCTTTGGTACCTGGCAGAACGGCATTGCCGCTGCCCAGGAACAGCTCGCCACGACCGTCGGCAAAACTGTCTTTTGGTGCGGCAAACGTGAAGTTCGCCAATTCACCGTAGTTCACCCAGTAGCGCCGTTCCGGACCCTGCAAGGTCATGCGGAACGACGTATCGCGCCCCGCATCGGCAGTCGTGCCAAAGGGTGCTGGCAAATCAACTGCAACGCCTTTGAGATTGGAGTTGACCATCAACTGGCTATCGGCACCATCCAGGGTCAGTTGCAGTTGATAGGGGATCACGCCGCTCACCGGCAACGGCTGGGTCACGCTCAGCCAGTCCGTGAGTTTCTTGACTTCTACCTGCCCGGAAGCGGTGACCCGGGTGTTGAGCTTGCCCTCGCGACCATCGGCGAAAATTTGCGCAGTGACCGGTTTATCGAAGGCCCGCGCGCTGATGTTCTGCCCACTCAACCCTTTGCTGCTGTCGAAACGGAAGTCACCCTTGAGCTGAGTCAGCTCGAGGGGTGGCTCGGGCAGTTTCAGGCGGGCCTTTGCCGTCTTGAAGTCAACCAGGATCTTCGGCTGCTCGCCCTTGGCCAGCGGAATATCCAGCTTCAGCTTGCCTTGCAGATCGCCCTCGCCTTCCCAGCCAGCGAACGTCTCGGCCGTGCCGATCGGCGCCTCCTTGAGAATTTTCAGACCGTCGCCCAATCCGCCTGCAAACGCGCCATCGAGAAACAGGTGACTGTTCTGCCCGGCAGGCACGTGGGGAATATTGACGTAGATGTCGCGGACCTGGGTGTCGAGCAATTGACCCTTGCTGGCCAGGATCCTTACGCCACTGTCTTCGACGAACACATCACCCGTGACCTTGCTGACATGCGGCCAGCCAGGCTGAAACGCCAGCTCGGCATCGTGGACTTTGAAAAACAGGCTGATGCTGCGGGCCGTTTCCTCGGCGCCATGGTTCAAAGAGCCTTGGTACTGGAAGAAACCCTCATCCACCGCCCCCTTGAGAATCGCCGTTCGCAGCCATTCATCCAGCGCCGGGCTGAGGACGGTCGGCAGGTATTTGGCGGTGTAGCGACCGTCGCCCTCCACCAGACCGACCCGCAGGTCCATGTAGTCTTCCTGTGTGTCATCGAAAAACAGGCGGATCAGGAAGTCGCCGGCAATCTTGCCTTCCTCGCCCAGCACCTTCAGGTACGGCGCGATCAAGGTGAAACTTTCCTTGTCGAGCTTCCAGGCCAAGGTCGCGTTGGCCTGGATGTATTGCCATGGCTTGGCGAAAATCGGGTCCAGGTGCAGCATGAAATCCTTGCTGTCCATGCGCAACTCGCCATGGCCAAGGTCGCCGCTGATGCTTCCCGTGACATTGCGCGCCGCGGGGGCGCCGTGATACGCGTCAAAGCCGACGCGATCGAGGTTGGCCGCGAAGCTGAACCGGCTGTCGTCGGTAGCATTGGGCTTCACGTCGATCAGTATGTTGCGCAGTCCACCGGTGACTTTCAGCCGCTCGACCACCGTGGCGACACCTTCCGGCAATGGTGCCAGGGCATTGAGTAGGGGCGTGAGTGGTGTCAGGTCGAGACGGTCGGCTTGCAGATGCCAGAGATCCTGCGTCCTGTCCGCGGCCGGGGTCTGCTTGAGTTGCAGGCGCGATTCCCAACGGGTCTCGCCAAGGTTCATGGCCAGGGAGTCAACCGTTACCAGCATTCCCTCGGCGCTGCGCTGGAAATAACCGTTGAGCGCCAGGTTGTTGATCTGGATCGGCTTGCGCTCGGCATAGGCCCCCTTTAACTGCGGCGCATTCAAACGCACGGCGCCGCTTTGCAAGACGCCCTGGCCCCAGGTTGCCCACAGCTCGCCACCGGCCTTGATCTCGGAGAAATTCCATTGCTGGGTCAGGGTTTCGGGCAACCATTTCGACCAGTCGCTCTGCGGCAAGCTCACATACACTTGCGCTTCGCCGTCCTTCCACTGGCTGGCACGAATGCGGGTACGCACATTCAAGGCCAATGGCTGGCCATCGGGCAGGGTCAAGCGGGCATCGAGTCGCTGGCGGGATGTGCCGGTTTTCAGCGTCGCCCCGACGTACGTCAGGGTCAGCGGCGACTCTCCCCACGGCTGCAAGGTGACCTGGCTGTCGAGTACCGACAGCTGCTGGATCATTTGCATGCGATTGAGCAACTGCTCCGGGTCGAGGGGCTGATCATCCTTGACCGGCAAACCTTCCAGCGCCCACGCGCCGTCATCGCCCTGCTTGAGGCTGATCTTCAGGCCATTGATCTCAAGATTGGCGATACGCACATCGCGTGCCAGCAGGCTGGCCCACACGTCCGGGACAGCCCGTACGTTTTCCAGGTGCAGGGCGTTGGCCCCCTCCCCTACTGTCACATCGTGAGCCGACAAGATGGGCGCGAAGCCACTCCAGCTGCCTTTCAACTCGCCGATTTGCAGGGGCATGCCCAAGGCCTCGCTAGCCTTGGTTTCGACTTCGCCACGGTACTCGGCCACCAACGGCGCCAGTTCCCGGCCAAGGCTGACGTACAACGCCATCAACACCAAAACCAACGCGCACAGGCCCAGACCCCAGCGGGTCAGTGCGGCCAATATGCGTGTCAGACGCTCCATGTCAGTTGGCTCCCATGGCAAAAGTTCTGCAGAAAGCTGAGGCCAGCCGTTCAGGAAAATTCAGGACGCAGCAGTTCAGAGCAGCACGACGTCGTATTGTTCCTGGGAATACATGGTTTCGACCTGGAACCGGATGGTGCGCCCGATAAACCCTTCAAGTTCGGCGACGTTACCCGACTCTTCATCGAGCAGGCGATCGACGACTCGCTGGTTCGCCAATACACGATAGCCTTCCGCCTGATAGGCGCGAGCCTCACGCAGGATTTCGCGGAAGATTTCGTAGCAAATGGTTTCTGGAGTCTTCAGCTTGCCGCGCCCCTGGCAACTGGTGCACGGCTCGCACAGGACCTGTTCGAGGCTTTCGCGGGTGCGCTTGCGGGTCATCTGCACCAGGCCCAACTCGGTGATGCCGATAATGTTGGTCTTGGCGTGATCGCGCTCCAGTTGCTTCTCGAGCGTGCGCAGCACCTGGCGCTGGTGTTCTTCGTCTTCCATGTCGATGAAGTCGATGATGATGATCCCGCCCAGGTTGCGCAGCCTCAGCTGGCGGGCAATGGCGGTCGCCGCTTCGAGGTTGGTCTTGAAGATGGTTTCTTCAAGATTGCGATGCCCGACGAAGGCCCCTGTGTTGACGTCGATGGTGCTCATGGCTTCCGCCGGGTCGACCACCAGGTAACCGCCGGACTTCAACGGGACTTTGCGCTCAAGGGCCTTCTGGATTTCATCTTCGACACCGTACAGGTCGAAAATCGGCCGCTCGCCCGGATAATGTTCCAGACGATCGGCGATCTCCGGCATCAATTCGGCGACGAACTGCGTAGTTTTCTGGAAGGTTTCCCGGGAATCGATGCGGATTTTCTCGATTTTCGGGCTCACCAGGTCGCGTAGGGTGCGCAGTGCCAAGCCGAGATCTTCATAGATCACACTCGGCGCGCTGATGGTTTTGATCTGCTCGCTGATCTGGTCCCAGAGCCTGCGCAGATAGCGGATGTCCATGAGGATTTCATCGGCCCCGGCGCCTTCGGCTGCCGTGCGCAGGATGAACCCGCCCGCCTCCTTGATACCTTCCTTGGCCACGCAATCGGTGACCACCTGCTTGAGGCGTTCGCGCTCGGCTTCGTCTTCGATTTTCAGCGAAATACCGACGTGCGCAGTGCGCGGCATGTACACCAGATAACGCGAAGGGATCGACAGCTGCGTCGTCAGGCGCGCACCTTTGGAGCCAATGGGGTCCTTGGTGACTTGCACCACCAGGCTCTGGCCTTCATGCACCAGCGCACTGATGCTCTCGACTGCCGGACCTTCACGCATGGAGATTTCGGACGCATGAATGAACGCGGCGCGGTCCAGGCCGATATCGACGAACGCCGCCTGCATGCCGGGCAACACCCGCACGACCTTGCCTTTGTAGATGTTGCCGACGATCCCGCGCTTTTGCGTGCGCTCGACATGAACTTCTTGCAGGACACCGTTTTCGACCACCGCCACGCGCGATTCCATCGGCGTGATGTTGATCAGGATCTCTTCACTCATGGCAGGGTCTCGTTCAGGCATGTTCACGATAATGGCCGGTTACGACGCTTAGCGCGCGTTATTGGTTTGCCAACAGGGTATGCCGAAATGGCCGAGCAGTTCCGCGGTTTCGCACAGCGGCAGTCCAACCACCGCCGAGTAACTTCCAGTGAGCCCGGCGACAAACACCGCGCCCAGTCCTTGTATACCGTATCCACCGGCCTTGTCCCGGGGTTCGCCGCTGGCCCAGTATGCTGCCGCTTCATCAGGGCTGATCTCTCGAAAACGCACGTGACTGGTGACCACCAAGGACTCGCAACGCTCACCGTCGAGCAGCGCGATCGCGGTCAGGACCTGATGCTCGCGCCCCGACAACCTCTTCAGCATGGCGCACGCATCGTCTTCATCAACCGGTTTGCCAAGAATTTTTCCATCGAGCACCACGGCGGTATCTGCACCGAGCACGCAGCAGGCAGCTTCAGACGAGACGGCGCCGCGTCCGGCCTCGGCCTTGCCGCGCGCCAGGCGCTCGACATAGGCCGACGGGGATTCATGGGTCAAAGGGGTTTCGTCGATATCCGCACTGATGGCGGAGAACGGCACGCCGATCTGCGTGAGCAGTTCACGCCGACGCGGTGAGCCAGAGGCGAGGTACAACCGTTTCATCAAGACCTCTCCCTGTCTATGCCTGAGCGAATTAATTGATTTTGTAGCGTCGACGCAATCCACGCAAACCGAAGCTGACCCAAGGCCAGAGCAACGCGCTGACCAGTGCCGGCAATACCAGCGCCAGGGTTGGCTGACGATTGCCGGTCAGGGCACTGAGCCACAATTGAACAAGCTGGGCGAGGCCGAAGATCACCAGGATCACCAGGCTCTGCTGCCACATCGGGAACATTCGCAGGCGTTGTTGCAGCGCCAGCACCAAGTAGGTGATGAGCGTCAGGATCAATGCATTCTGGCCCAGCAGCGTGCCGTACAGTACGTCCTCTGCCAGGCCCAGGCACCAGGCGGTGACCATGCCGACTTTCTGCGGCAGTGCCAGCGCCCAGAACGCCAGCAGCAAGGCCAGCCACAGCGGGCGCAGGATTTCCATGAATTGCGGCAGCGGCGATACGCTGAGCAACATGCCGACGGCAAATGTCAGCCAGACGATCCAGCCGTTTCGGGAAGCTGTAACACCGACCATTATTCTCGTCCCCCAGTGGTAGCCGGCGCGGAGACAGGCGGTTTGGCAGCAGGCTTGACGACAGCGGGTTGTGCCGCCGGTGGCTTGGCGGGTGCAGTCGCGGTGGGTTTGGCAGCAGGCTTGGCGGCAGGCTTGGCCGGGGTCGTGGCCGCCGGAGTGGCCACTAGAGCTGCTGGCGCCGCCGGGGCAGCGGGAGCTGCAACAGCCGCCGGTACAACCGCCGGCCGCGGCACGGTCGCCGGAATGATCGGCCCACCGCCCTGCGCATCCAGGCTTTCCTGGGCCTGGGCAGCATCGTTGGCACGCTCTTCGGCGGTCCGGGTATCGCTGAACACCAGCAGCAGGTAACGGCTGCGGTTCAAGGCGGCGGTCGGTACGGCGCGAACAATGGCGAACGGCTGGCCGGAATCGTGGATTACTTCCTTGACCGTCGCCACCGGGTAACCTGCCGGGAAGCGCTGGCCGAGGCCGGAACTGACCAACAGGTCGCCTTCCTTGATATCGGCGGTATCGGCCACGTGGCGCAGTTCCAGGCGCTCCGGGTTGCCAGTGCCGCTGGCAATGGCGCGCAGGCCGTTGCGGTTGACCTGCACCGGAATGCTGTGGGTGGAATCGGTCAGCAGCAGGACCCGGGAGGTGTAGGGCATCAACTCGACCACCTGGCCCATCAGGCCACGGGCATCGAGTACCGGCTGACCGAGCACCACGCCGTCGCGCTCACCCTTGTTGATGATGATGCGATGGGTGAACGGGTTGGGGTCCATGCCGATCAGTTCGGCCACTTCGACCTTTTCGTTGACCAGCGCCGAAGAGTTGAGCAACTCGCGCAGCCGAACGTTCTGCTCGGTGAGAGAAGCAAGCTTCTGCATGCGCCCCTGCAACAGCAGGTTCTCGCTCTTGAGTTTTTCGTTTTCGGCGACCAGTTCGGTGCGGCTGCCAAACTGGCTGGCCACACCCTGCCATAGCCGCTGCGGCAGGTCAGTGATCCAGTAAGACTGCATCAGCGCCAGCGACATTTGGCTACGCACTGGCTTGAGCAGTGTGAAGCGGGCATCGACCACCATCAGCGCGACCGATAGCACGACCAGCACCAACAAGCGCACGCCCAGTGAGGGACCCTTGGTGAAAAGCGGTTTAATAAGCCGCTCCTCCCAGGCAAATGTTCTCTTTATTCATACGGCATCAAACCGGCCTGGATGCAGACGACAGAAGATAAACGCGAACAGGCAGCACTGCAAAGTGCCGCCTGCGCGCTCAACAGCATGGAGGCGATCCGGCGACTTATTCGCTGGAGAGCAGGTCCATGGTGTGTTTATCCATCATTTCCAATGCACGGCCACCGCCGCGAGCAACGCAGGTCAACGGGTCTTCGGCGACAATCACCGGCAAGCCGGTTTCCTGGGCCAGCAGCTTGTCGAGGTCACGCAGCAAGGCGCCACCACCGGTCAGCACCAGGCCACGCTCGGCGATGTCGGAAGCCAGTTCCGGCGGCGATTGCTCCAGTGCGCTCTTCACGGCCTGAACGATGGTTGCCAGGGACTCTTGCAGAGCTTCCAGCACTTCGTTGGAGTTCAGGGTAAATGCGCGTGGAACGCCTTCGGCCAGGTTGCGGCCACGAACGTCGACTTCGCGAACTTCGCCGCCCGGGTAGGCGGTACCGATTTCCTGCTTGATGCGCTCGGCAGTGGATTCACCGATCAGGCTGCCGTAGTTGCGACGCACATAAGTGATGATCGCTTCGTCGAAACGGTCGCCACCTACCCGTACGGATTCGGCGTAGACCACACCGTTCAGGGAGATCAGCGCGATTTCGGTGGTACCGCCACCGATATCCACAACCATCGAACCGCGAGCTTCTTCAACCGGCAGGCCGGCACCGATCGCAGCCGCCATCGGCTCTTCGATCAGGAACACTTCACGGGCACCGGCACCGAGGGCCGACTCACGGATGGCGCGACGCTCAACCTGGGTGGACTTGCATGGGACGCAGATCAGCACACGAGGGCTAGGCTGCAGGAAGCTGTTTTCATGAACCTTGTTGATAAAATACTGCAGCATCTTTTCGCAGACGCTGAAGTCGGCGATCACGCCGTCTTTCATCGGACGAATGGCAGCAATGTTGCCCGGCGTACGGCCCAACATGCGCTTCGCTTCGGTGCCGACAGCAACGACACTTTTCTGGTTACCGTGCGTCCGAATGGCCACAACCGATGGCTCATTCAGGACGATACCGCGCTCACGCACGTAAATAAGGGTGTTGGCAGTGCCCAGGTCGATGGAAAGATCGCTGGAAAACATGCCACGCAGTTTCTTGAACATGGGAAAGGGACCCTAGGCAACGCGTGGGTAAAAAAGTGCGGCAAACTCTAACAACGACAGGGATTTTGGGCAAGGCGCCAATATGTTAAATTGGCCGCTTTTCTGTGCACCAAACCCCACAATCGCGGCCATATGACCGTAGAAGTGCGGTAGTGTTCCGACAATCTAACACACGGACGCCGTCCGTCTTGTTTTCCACTGGAGAATCCCAATGGCGCTTGAACGCTCCGATGTGGAAAAAATCGCTCATCTGGCCTGCCTTGGCCTCAATGATGCCGATCTTCCACACATTACTTCGGCCCTCAACAGCATTCTCGGGCTGGTCGACGAAATGCAGGCGGTCAATACCGATGGTATCGAGCCGCTCGCCCACCCACTGGAAGCCAGCCAGCGCCTGCGTGCAGACGTCGTGACCGAAAGCAACAATCGCGAGGCCTACCAGTCCATCGCACCAGCGGTCGAAAACGGCCTGTACCTGGTTCCGAAAGTCATCGACTAAAGGGAAAGAGCCTGCAATGCATCAATTGACTCTGGCCGAGATCGCCCGCGGACTCGCCGATAAAAAGTTTTCTTCCGAAGAGCTGACCACAGTCCTGCTGGCGCGCATCGCCCAGCTCGACCCGCAGCTCAACAGCTTCATCAGCCTCACCGAAGACCTGGCGCTCACGCAGGCGAAAGCCGCTGACGCACGCCGGGCCAATGGTGAGAACGGCGCGCTACTGGGTGCGCCGATCGCCCACAAGGACCTGTTCTGCACCCAGGGCATCCGCACCAGCTGCGGCTCGAAGATGCTCGACAACTTCAAGGCGCCGTACGACGCCACCGTCGTCGCCAAGCTGGCCGCTGCCGGGGCCGTGACCCTGGGCAAGACCAACATGGACGAATTCGCCATGGGCTCGGCCAACGAGTCGAGCTACTACGGCGCGGTGAAAAACCCGTGGAACCTGGAACACGTGCCAGGCGGTTCGTCCGGTGGCTCCGCTGCTGCAGTGGCTGCTCGCCTGCTGCCTGCCGCCACCGGTACCGACACCGGCGGTTCGATCCGCCAGCCAGCGGCGCTGACCAACCTCACCGGCCTGAAACCGACGTACGGTCGCGTTTCGCGCTGGGGCATGATCGCCTACGCCTCCAGCCTCGATCAGGGCGGCCCGTTGGCGCGCACTGCCGAAGACTGCGCAATATTGTTGCAAGGTATGGCTGGCTTCGATCCGAACGACTCCACCAGCATCGACGAACCCGTGCCGGACTACAGCGCCAGCCTCAACGGTTCGCTGCAGGGCCTGCGCATCGGCGTGCCTAAAGAGTACTTCAGCGCCGGTCTCGACCCGCGCATCGCCGACCTGGTCATGGCCAGCGTCGAAGAACTGAAAAAGCTCGGCGCCGTGATCAAGGAAATCAGCCTGCCGAACATGCAGCACGCGATTCCTGCGTACTACGTGATCGCCCCGGCGGAAGCCTCTTCCAACCTGTCGCGTTTCGATGGCGTGCGTTTCGGCTATCGCTGCGAAGACCCGAAAAACCTCGAAGACCTGTACAAGCGCTCCCGTGGCGAAGGTTTCGGGACGGAAGTGCAGCGCCGGATCATGGTCGGCGCCTACGCCCTGTCCGCCGGTTACTACGACGCCTACTACCTGAAGGCGCAGAAGATTCGTCGCTTGATCAAGAACGACTTCATGGCGGCCTTCAATGAGGTCGACATCATTCTCGGCCCAACCACGCCTAACCCGGCCTGGAAGCTCGGCGCCAAGAACAGCGACCCGGTCGCAGCCTACCTGGAAGACGTCTACACCATCACCGCCAACCTCGCCGGCCTGCCAGGCCTGTCGATGCCAGCCGGTTTTGTCGACGGCCTGCCGGTCGGCGTGCAACTGCTCGCCCCGTATTTCCAGGAAGGTCGCCTGTTGAACGTTGCCCACCAGTATCAGTTGAACACTGACTGGCACACCCGCACCCCAACCGGCTTCTGAGGAGACACACATGCAATGGGAAGTCGTGATCGGGCTGGAGATTCACACCCAGCTCACCACCCGGTCGAAAATCTTTTCCGGTAGTTCCACCACCTTCGGTTCCGAGCCGAACACCCAGGCCAGCCTCGTAGACCTGGGCATGCCCGGCGTACTACCGGTGCTGAACCAGGAAGCGGTGCGCATGGCGGTGATGTTCGGCCTGGCGATTGACGCCGAGATCGGCCAGCACAACGTGTTCGCCCGTAAAAACTACTTCTACCCGGACCTGCCCAAGGGCTACCAGATCAGCCAGATGGAATTGCCGATCGTCGGCAAGGGCCACCTGGATATCGCCCTGGAAGACGGCACGGTCAAACGCGTCGGCATCACCCGTGCGCACCTGGAAGAAGACGCCGGCAAGAGCCTGCACGAAGAATTCAGCGGCGCCAGCGGCATCGACCTGAACCGTGCCGGCACGCCGTTGCTCGAAATCGTTTCCGAGCCGGACATGCGCAGCGCCAAGGAAGCCGTGGCTTACGTCAAGGCGATCCACGCGCTGGTGCGTTACTTGGGCATCTGTGACGGCAACATGGCCGAAGGTTCGCTGCGTTGCGACTGCAACGTTTCGATCCGTCCAAAGGGCCAGGTCGAGTTCGGTACGCGCTGCGAGATCAAGAACGTCAACTCGTTCCGCTTCATCGAGAAGGCGATCAACAGCGAAATCCAGCGTCAGATCGAATTGATCGAAGACGGCGGCAAGGTGATCCAGCAGACCCGCCTGTACGATCCGAACAAGGACGAGACCCGTCCGATGCGCAGCAAGGAGGAAGCCAACGACTACCGTTACTTCCCCGATCCGGACCTGCTGCCTGTCGTGATCGAAAACTCGTTCCTCGACGACGTGCGCGCCACCCTGCCGGAACTGCCACCGCAGAAACGCGAGCGCTTCCAGGCGCAGTTCGGCCTGTCGGTCTATGACGCCAGCGTGCTGGCCACCAGCCGCGAGCAAGCCGATTACTTCGAGAAAGTCGCAAGCATCGGCGGCGACGCCAAGCTGGCGGCGAACTGGGTGATGGTCGAGTTGGGCAGCCTGCTCAACAAGCAAGGCCTGGACATCGAGCAGTCGCCGGTTTCCGCAGAGCTTCTGGGCGGCATGCTGCTGCGCATCAAGGACAACACCATCTCCGGCAAGATCGCCAAGGTGGTGTTCGAAGCCATGGCCAACGGCGAAGGCAGCGCGGACGAGATCATCGACAAGCGCGGCCTCAAGCAAGTGACCGACACCGGTGCGATCTCGGCGGTGCTGGACGAAATGCTCGCGGCCAATGCCGAGCAGGTCGAGCAATACCGCGCGGCAGACGAAGCCAAGCGCGGCAAGATGTTCGGCTTCTTCGTCGGCCAGGCCATGAAAGCCTCCAAAGGCAAGGCCAACCCGCAACAGGTCAACGAACTGCTGAAAAGCAAGCTCGAAGGCTGACCGGAATGGAGCCAGCTCTAAAATCTGGCTCCATTTCCCTGTGGGAGTGAGCCTGCTCGCGATGGCGGTTCGGCACTCAACGATGAGTTGACGGTCAGAACGCTATCGCGAGCAGGCTCGCTCCTACAATTTGTTTCGGGAAACCTTGAATGAAGCGTCTACTTGGACTTTGCGCCCTGCTCTCCCTGCTGGCCGGCTGCGCCAGCACCGACACCGTCGACCCGCACGGCTACGACAAAACCGGCGTTGCCTCCTATTACGGCGCCAAACACCAAGGTAAACGCACCGCCAGTGGCGAGCGTTTCAACAAGAATTCCATGACCGCCGCCCATCGCCAGCTACCCTTCGGTACACGGGTGAAGGTCACCAACCTGAACAACGACAGATCCTGCGTGGTGCGCATCAATGACCGCGGCCCGCACACCCGTGGCCGCCTGATCGACCTGTCCCATGAAGCCGCCGAACGGCTGGGCATGCTCAAGAGCGGCACCGCGCGGGTTCGCGTGCAAGCCCTCGACTGACCGACGGAGCCCCGACCATTTTCGGACTAGCCGATTTACCCCTGATCAGCGTGATCGAATTGCTCAGCGGGCTGGTGCTGCTGATTGCCGGCGCCGAACTGATGGTACGCGCTGCCGTGCGCCTGGCAGCCCGCCTGCATGTACGCCCACTGATCATCGGCCTGACCATCGTCGCCCTCGGCAGCAGCGCACCGCAAATGGCGGTCAGCCTGCAAGCCACCCTGGCGCACAACGCCGACATTGCCGTCGGCAGCGTGATCGGCAGCAGCATTTTCAACATCCTCGTCACGCTCGGATTGTCGGCGCTGATCATCCCGTTGCGGGTGTCACGGCAACTGGTGCGCCTGGATATTCCCCTGATGATCGGCGCGAGCCTGCTGGTGTTCGTACTGGCGTGGAACGAGGACCTGACCCGTGTCGACGGCGTGATATTGCTGTCGGCGCTGCTGCTGTACCTGGCTTTGCTGTTACGCCAATCGCGGCATTCGGTGCGCCCGGTATCGAGTCATGACCACACAGGGCAAGCACCGTGGATCAGCAGCCTGCTGATGATCGTCACCGGCCTGGCAATGCTGGTGTACGCCGGGCATCTGCTGCTGGGTGCAGCGGTATCGGTCGCCACAGACCTCGGGCTGTCAGAACGCATCATCGGCCTGACCATCGTCGCCGTCAGCACGTCCCTGCCGGAGCTCGCCACCTCGCTGATCGCGGCGCTGCGCGGTGAACGCGAGATCGCCGTGGGCAACGTGATCGGCAGCAACCTGTTCAACCTCCTGGGTGTGCTGGGCTTGACCGCACTGGTCGCGCCAGCGCCGCTGTCGGTATCGCCTAACGCCCTGGATTTCGACTTGCCGGTGATGCTTGGCGTCGCCGCGCTGTGCCTGCCGGTGTTCTATTCCGGTTACCGCGTGACCCGCGCCGAAGGCCTGCTGTTTCTGGGCTTGTACCTGGCCTACGGCCTGCACGTGGTGTCGTTCACCACCGGCATGCCGCTGGCCAGCAAGCTTGAACACCTGATGCTGTTTTTCGTCCTGCCAGCGCTAATGGCGTTCCTGTTGTTCACGTCATTGCGCGCCTGGCGTCGCCAACACCATAAGAGGGAATCGCCATGACCGAGAACAAGAAATCCGGCGTTGAAGTACGTCGCCAAGTGATGGGCGACACCTTCGTCGACCGCGCACTGGGCAACGCTACCGAGTTCACCCAGCCGCTGCAGGACTTCGTCAACGAACACGCCTGGGGCGGGGTCTGGAATCGCGAAGGCCTGCCGTTGAAAACCCGCAGCCTGATCACGCTCGCAGCACTGACGGCGCTCAAATGCCCGCAGGAATTGAAAGGCCACGTGCGCGGCGCGCTGAACAACGGCTGTACCGTGGAGGAGATCCGCGAAGCCCTGCTGCATTGCGCGGTGTATGCCGGGGTGCCGGCGGCGATCGATGCGTTTCGCGCGGCGCAGGAAGTGATCGACAGCTATCAGAAGCCGGAGTGAACACTTCTCTTGGTAACCCTCGTGGCTAATCAGTTCGCCCACATATTTCGACAATAAAAGGCGCCCTGCCAAACCTGTTCCCGCAAGCCTCTTTTCGACACACAGCGCCGACCAAAAACCAGATGGGGAATGGTCGGTGCAGCTCGCTGCGCCCAGGACTCGAGCCTTTCCCTGCATCACAAGGAAGGCTCCCATGGGAATGAACACCAGGTTCGTATTGTCGATATTGATGTTGTCCAGTCTGCTCGTCAGCAGCTCGATTCATGCCTCTGCCCAAGCGTGTTTCGAAGCCAGCGGTCAGGACTTCAGCGAAGTGCTCGCTTGTTACAAGAAAGCCGAGGACGCCAACCCGCTGCTTTACACCGCCAAGGCGAGCACGATATTTCCCGGCGTGGAAAAACGCAGTTTCGAATTGTCTTCCCAGCAATGGTCGCCACAGGCTTTGGTCAGCCCGGCACCGTGGAAACACACGGTTGACATCTACATTCCGGACAACGCCCTGCACAGCCAGGCCCTGCTGTTGGCCAACAACGGAACCGCCAACGCCGGGCCAACCAATGCCAACGAACCCACTGACTTCACCGAAACCATGGCGCTTGAAGTGGCGGGCAAGACACGCACGATTGTCATTTCAGTCAGCAACGTTCCGAACCAGTACCTGACCTATGCCGACGACGGCATTGCGCGCACTGAAGACGCCAGCGTCGCCCACAGCTGGAAACTCTTTCTCGACGACCCATACCAGCGCCCGTTCATGTCGGTGCGCCTGCCCATGGTGGTGTCGATGGTCAAGGCCATGGACCTTGCGCAAAAGGAACTGCAACCCTGGGGGATAGACCGCTTCATTGCCAGCGGCGCATCGAAACGTGGCTGGACCGTTTGGCTGACAGCCATTGCCGACGAGAGGGTCAAGGCCATCGTGCCATTTGTCATCGACGTGCTGGGCACGGATAACGTCCTTGAACATACCTATCAAAGCTACGGCAAGAACTGGCCACTGGCATTTTTTGACTATCATCACGAAGGCATCACCCAGCGGATAAAAACTGAAAACTTCTCCCGCCTGATGCAAATCGAAGACCCGCTGAACTACCTGCAGACCCGCTATGCCGAGCGCCTGGCGATCCCGAAATACATCGTCAACGCCAGCAGCGACGATTTCTTCCTGCCAGACAATGCGCGATTTTTCTTCGACCGGCTTCCAGGTCCGAAAGCTTTGCGAGTCGCGCCCAATGCCAGTCACTACGGCATCAAACGGTTCATCGAGAACTCGCTGATACCTGTCATCAATCGCTGGCAACAGGATAAGCCCTTGCCGGTCATTTCATTGCGCCCGGATCAGCAACCACAAAAGATTGGACTGCAGTTTTCCGAAGCACCGGTACGGGTGATACAGTGGACGGCGATCAATCCGCACGCCCGGGACTTTCGGCAGCCCTGTGGCATCCAGTTCGAACCGCAAGAGCTGAGCCTCACCGCCCCCCTCGACGGTGTCATGCAGATCGACACTCCAGAAAATGGCTGGAAAGCGACCTTTGTCGAAGCGATCTTTGCCGATGGCTTCGTCGTGACGACCCCGGTGCAGGTCATGCCGATGCGCTATCCGAGCCAGGCGCCTCCGGTCATCGAGCCGGCGTGCAAAACTCTGCCCGACCTGGCCAGCCGCTAGATCCACCCACCCCACTGCAACAAAAAGATTCCGATGTTGGTGGTGACCGCCGCCATCAACGTGGTGATCACGATGATCGCCGCCGCCAGTTCATGATTGCCATCCGCTGCCCGGGCCATGACGAAACTGGCGGCTGCGGTCGGGCTGCCGAAGTACAGGAACAGAATCCCCAGCTCCGCACCGCGAAAGCCCCAGAGCCACGCACCCAGGGTCGCCAGAATGGGCAGGCCAAGCATTTTCACCAGGCTTGAACTGAGCGCCATCGAGCCACTTTTTCGCATCGCCGCCAGCGACAGCGTGCCGCCTATGCAGATCAACGCCAACGGCAAGGTGGTTTGCGCCAGATACTGGCCGGACGTCTCCAGCCATCCCGGCAAGCCGATCTTGAAGTAAGCAAAGGGCGCCGCTGCAATCACACTGATGATCAGCGGGTTGCTGAACACGCTTTTGCAAATGCTCCACGGGTCGGACTTGATCACCGGGCTGTACACCGCCAGCACAATGGTCGAGAGCGTGTTGTAGAACAGGATCACCAGCGCCGCCAGAATCGCCCCGAGGGAGATCCCGTAGTCGCCGTACATGCTCGCGGCCAGCGCCAGGCCGATAACGCCGTTGTTACCGCGAAACGCACCCTGGGTGTAGATCCCCCGGTCTTCGCGTGGGCACCTGAAGATCGCCCAGCCCCAGGCAATGGCAAAGCACACCAGGGTCGCGAGGGAGAAGTAGATCAGCAGCGCCGGTTGCAACGCGGCGTGCAAGTCGGCATGCAGGATGCCCAGGAACAGCAGCGCCGGCATGGTGACGTTGAACACCAGGGATGACGCGGTGTGGATGAAGTTGTCGTTGATCCAGTCGATGCGCTTGAGCAACACCCCCAGAAACAGCATGGCGAACACCGGGGCGGTGATGTTCAGGGTTTCGAGGAAAATTGCCAGCATGCCGGGGAGGACCTTGAGGTGGGCGTCGTTAGGGGGCTAATGATAAGCCACTGAGGACTCCGGCGTCTGGAAGACCGTCATCGCGGGCAAGCCTCGCTCCTACAGGTCCGTGTCGTGCGCAAAAATGTGCACGGCACGGATTTGTAGGAGCGAGGCTTGCCCGCGAAGAACGATAACGCGGTCTCAGGTAATCGGCGCCGGATTGAACAGGGTGATGTCGTTATGCAGCTTGTGCCGCTCCGCCCAGGTCTGTTTTTTGCCGCTGGCCACATCCAGGTAGTAGTGGAACAACTCCCAGCCCAGCTCCTCGATGGACGCCCGCCCGGTAGCAATGCGCCCGGCGTCGATGTCGATCAGGTCCGGCCAGCGCTGCGCCAGTTCGGTCCGGGTCGATACCTTCACCACCGGCGCCATGGCCAGCCCGTAAGGCGTGCCGCGGCCGGTGGTGAAAACGTGCAGGTTCATCCCCGCCGCCAACTGCAGTGTCCCGCAGACAAAGTCACTGGCCGGGGTGGCGCAGAAGATCAGGCCTTTTTCCTTGAATCGCTCGCCAGGGCCGAGCACGCCGGTGATAGCGCTGCTACCGGACTTGACGATCGAGCCCAGGGACTTCTCGACAATGTTCGACAAACCGCCCTTCTTGTTGCCCGGCGTGGTGTTGGCGCTGCGATCCGCCTCGCCCTTGGCCAGGTAACGGTCGTACCAGTCCATTTCCCGCACCAGTTCCTGGGCAACCTCTTTGGTTTGCGCACGGGAGGTCAGCAGGTAGATCGCATCGCGCACTTCGGTGACTTCGGAGAACATCACCGTCGCACCTGCACGCAACAACAGGTCCGAGGCATAGCCTAGGGCCGGGTTGGCGGTGATCCCGGAAAACGCATCGCTGCCGCCACACTGCATGCCCAGGATCAGCTCGGACGCCGGCACGGTTTCCCGACGGCGTTGATCGAGCTTCTTCAAACGGGTTTCAGCCAGTTCCATGATCTGCTCGATCATCTCGGTAAAACCGTGACTGGAATCCTGCAGGCGATACAGCCACGGCTCGCTCAGGTCCACCGAGGCATCGCCTTCGTGCATCACCTGCCCGGCCTGCAATTTCTCGCAGCCCAGGCTGATCACCAGCGCCTCGCCGCCCAGGTTCGGGTTGCGCGCCAGGTTGCGCACCGTGCGAATCGGGATATAGGCGTCGGTGGCGGTGATCGCCACACCACAGCCGTAGCTGTGGGTCAGTGCCACCACGTCATCGACGTGCGGGTACTTGGGCAGCAGTTCGTCCTTGATGCGCTTGACCGCATGATCCAGCACACCGGTCACGCATTGCACCGTGGTGGTGATCCCGAGAATGTTGCGCGTGCCCACCGTACCATCGGCGTTGCGATAACCCTCGAAGGTATAGCCTTGCAGCGGTGCCTGTGCGGCCGGCACTTCGGTGGACAGCGGCAAGCTGTCCAGCGGTGGCGCAGTCGGCATGCGCAGTTGATCTTCCTTGACCCAACTGCCACGCGGAATTGGCTGCAGGGCGTAGCCAATGACCTGCCCGTAACGAATCACCTGGCCACCCTCGGGAATATCTTCCAGGGTGACCTTGTGGCTCTGTGGCACGAAGTCGACGGTAACCAGGCCATCGGAAAACTCGGTACCGGCCGGTACCCCCTGGTCATTGACCACGATCACCACGTTGTCCCGCTCGTGCAGGCGGATGTAGCGCGGCGAATCGGAATGTTCAATCAACTGCATGACGCCGCTCCTCAGGAATGCGCTTGAGACAATTTACCGGATGCTTCAGGGCCGTTTACCGGCGGCTCCTTGAGCACCACACGCTTGATCGGACCGACGATCACCAGATAGCTGAACACCGCGACCAGTGCGTTGCAACCGACAAACACCAGCGCCCATTTGAACGAACCGGTGGAACTGATGATGTAGCCGATGACGATCGGCGTAGTGATCGACGCCAGGTTGCCGAAGGTATTGAACAGCCCACCGCTGAGACCGGCGATCTGCTTCGGTGAAGTATCGGACACCACCGCCCAACCCAATGCCCCCACGCCTTTGCCGAAGAACGCCAGGGCCATGAAGCCCACGACCATCCATTCGACGTCCACGTAGTTGCAGGCCACGATGCTGCTGGACACCAGCAGGCCAGCGATGATCGGCGCCTTGCGGGCGAAGGTCAGGGAATGGCCCTTGCGCAGCAGGTAATCGGAAATCACCCCGCCAAGCACGCCACCGATGAAGCCGCAGATCGCCGGCAACGAGGCGATGAAACCGGCCTTGAGGATGGTCATGCCGCGCTCTTGAACCAGGTACACCGGGAACCAGGTCAGGAAGAAGTAGGTGATGCCGTTGATGCAGTACTGACCGAGGTACACGCCCAACATCATGCGGTTGGTCAGCAACTGGCGGATGTAGTCCCACTTCGGACCGTCGACCTTTTTGCCTTTGCCCTTGTCCTGGTCCATGTCGACCATGCCGCCGTTGTCGGCGATGTGCTTGAACTCGGCGTCGTTGATCATCGGGTGTTGGCGTGGGCTGTGGATAACCTTCAGCCAGATGCCCGAGAAGATGATGCCAATCACGCCCATGACGATGAACACGTGCTGCCAGCCGAAGCTGTAGACGATCCAGCCCATCAGCGGTGCGAACAACACGGTGGCAAAGTATTGCGCCGAGTTGAAGATCGCCGAAGCGGTGCCCCGTTCAGCGGTCGGGAACCAGGCCGCGACGATGCGTGCGTTGCCGGGAAAGGACGGCGCTTCGGCCAGGCCGACCAAAAAGCGCAGCATGAACAGCGCAACCACCGCCGTGGACATGCCGAACTCGCCGACATAACCCTGCAACACGGTGAACAGCGACCAGGTGAAGATGCTCAGCGCATAGATTTTTTTCGAACCGAAACGGTCCAGCAGCCAACCACCGGGAATTTGCCCGGCCACGTAGGCCCAACCGAATGCAGAGAAGATGTAGCCAAGGGTAACCGCGTCAATGCCGAGGTCTTTTTGCAAGCTGGAGCCGGCGATGGCGATGGTGGCGCGGTCGGCGTAGTTGATCGTGGTCACCAGAAACAGCATGAGCAGGATCAAATAGCGGACGTGAGTCGGCTTCTTGGTCGATTGCATGTAGATGTACTCCCACTGATTATTTTTATGCGCGGGTGAATCTTTGTTTCCCCTGTAGGAGCGAGCCTGCTCGCGATGGTGGTCAACGATGACGCGGGGCATCAGGTTTACCGCCGCGTCCTTGCGACCATCGCGAGCAGGCTCGCTCCTACAGGGGGTGTTGCGTCAGGAGCCGATGTAGCTGGTCTTCACGACCGTGTAGAACTCTTGCGCATAGCGACCTTGCTCACGTGATCCATAGGATGAACCTTTACGCCCACCGAACGGAACGTGGTAATCCACACCGGCGGTCGGCAGGTTGACCATCACCATCCCGGCCTGGGAGTGGCGCTTGAAGTGATTGGCGTACTTCAACGACGTAGTGGCGATGCCCGCCGACAGACCGAACTCGGTGTCGTTGGCCATGGCCAGTGCAGCGTCGTAATCGGCCACGCGCACGATGTTGGCCACCGGGCCGAAGATCTCTTCGCGGCTGATGCGCATTGAGGCTTCGCTGTCGGCAAACAGGGTTGGCGCGAGGAAGTAGCCCTCGGTGTCACAGGTCACCAGACCACCGCCGCTGACCAGGCGCGCACCTTCGGACTGGCCGATGTCGATGTACTTCATGTCCTGTTCAAGTTGAGCTTGCGAGACCACCGGACCGATGTCGGTACCGGCTTTCAACGCGTGGCCGACCTTGATCGACTTCATGCGCTCGGCCATGGCTTCGACGAATTTGTCGTGAATCCCGGCGGTGACGATAAAGCGGCTCGATGCCGTGCAACGCTGGCCGGTGGAGTAGAACGCGCTCTGCACCGACAGCTCGACCGCTTGCTTGAGGTCGGCGTCGTCGAGAATGATCTGCGGATTCTTGCCGCCCATTTCCAACTGCACCTTGGCCTGGCGCGACACGCAACTGACGGCGATCTGACGACCGACGCCCACGGAACCGGTGAAGCTGATGCCGTCGACTTTCGGGCTGTTGACCAGCGCATCGCCAACCACACGACCACTGCCCATCACCAGGTTGAACACACCGGCCGGGAAGCCTGCGCGGGAGATAATTTCCGCCAGTGCCCAGGCGCAACCCGGTACCAGATCAGCTGGTTTCAATACGACGCAGTTGCCGTAGGCCAGGGCCGGAGCGATTTTCCAGGCAGGGATCGCGATCGGGAAGTTCCAAGGAGTGATCAGGCCGACCACACCCAGGGCTTCGCGGGTGACTTCAACATTGACGCCCGGACGCACCGACGGCAGGTAGTCACCGGACAGGCGCAGGCATTCACCGGCGAAGAACTTGAAGATGTTGCCGGCGCGGGTCACTTCGCCGATGGCTTCGGGCAGGGTCTTGCCCTCTTCCCGGGCCAGCAGGGTGCCGAGTTCTTCGCGACGGGCGAGGATCTCGGTACCGACTTTATCCAGGGAATCGTGACGGGCCTGAATGCCCGAAACCGACCATGCCGGGAATGCGGCGCGGGCGGCGTCGATGGCGGCATGGACCTGCGTCAGGTCAGCCTTGGCGTAGTCGCCAATGGCGTCGCTCAGTTCGGACGGGTTGATGTTGACCGAGTAATCGGCACCGGCGACCCATTCACCGTTGATGTAGTTGTCGTAGCGCTTTGTCACGAGTCGTTCTCCTCACGCAAAAAGCCGCTGATTGCTCAGCGGCTCCGGTTTGATCGTTGTTATTGCGCACCCTGCTTGTCGATCAGCGCGGCGAGCATTTCGTACTCTTCGCCGGTCAGGTCGGTCAGCGGCGCACGCACAGGGCCCGCGTCATAACCGGCGATTTTTGCCCCGGCCTTGACGATGCTCACCGCGTAGCCGGCTTTGCGGTTACGGATGTCCAGGTACGGCAGGAAGAAGTCGTCGATGATCTTGCCGACGGTGGCGTGATCTTCACGAGCAATGGCGTGGTAGAAGTCCATCGCGGTTTTCGGGATGAAGTTGAACACCGCGGAGGAGTAGACCGGTACGCCCAGGGCCTTGTAGGCCGCGGCGTAGACTTCGGCGGTCGGCAGGCCACCCAGGTAGCTGAAGCGATCACCGAGGCGGCGACGGATCGACACCATCAACTCGATATCACCCAGGCCATCCTTGTAGCCGATCAGGTTCGGGCAGCGCTCGGCCAGACGTTCCAGCAGCGGCGCGTTAAGGCGGCAGACGTTACGGTTGTAGACCACCACGCCGATGTTGACCGATTTGCACACGGCTTCAACGTGGGCGGCAACGCCGTCCTGGCTGGCTTCGGTCAGGTAGTGCGGCAGCAGCAACAGGCCTTTGGCGCCCAGACGCTCGGCTTCCTGTGCGTATTCGATGGCCTGGCGGGTGGAACCACCGACACCGGCGAGAATGGGCACGCTGGTGGCGCAAGTGTCGACGGCCGTCTTGATGATTTCCGAATATTCGCTGGCCGCCAGAGAGAAGAACTCACCGGTGCCGCCTGCGGCGAACAGAGCCGAGGCGCCGTATGGGGCCAGCCATTCCAGACGCTTGATGTAGCCAGCGCGGTTGAAATCGCCCTGGGCATTGAAATCGGTGACCGGGAAAGACAGCAGACCGGAAGAGAGGATGGACTTCAGTTCTTGTGGATTCATTATTCGAACACCCTGGGTAGCGACGTTGTGTGAGAAAACCGTTCAGCCTGCGCTGAGGTTGTAGGTCATCGTACAACTTAAAATACAACCGTCAACTGCATTTCATCGTCAGGGGTGAAAATTGTTCGACAAGATAGGGTGACGCCCCGTGTTTGCAGGGCCTACATGATGGGAGGATGAGGCAAGATTACGCGATCAACGGTTTGATAGAGATACGTTGTCGGAGGATTCAACGACGATCGGCGGAGCGCCTGGAGGATGCGTGCAATGACTACAGGCCCCTTCGCGAGCAGGCTCGCTCCCACAATGGCTCATCTGCGGCCACACATATTGTGAGCCGCCACGTTCAACTGTGGGAGCGAGCCTGCTCGCGAAGACGGTCTGACAGGCAATGGATTACCTGACCCGGAATCTACCCCCGCTGCGCCTCAGCCTCTTCATGGGCATGGCGCAACCGCTCGCGGCTATTGGTCAGGTGCAAACGCATGGCCGCACGCGCCGCGTCGGAGTCCTGGCGGGCGATGGCGTCGTAGATCTCTTCGTGCTCGCGGCTCAGGCGATTCATGTAGTGCTGCTGATCGTCATGGGCCAGTCGTGCGGAGTTGAGGCGGGTACGCGGGATGATGCTGGTGCCCAGGTGGGTCATGATGTCGGTGAAGTAGCGGTTGCCGGTCGCCAGGGCAATCTGCAGGTGGAACTGGAAGTCCGATGCCACGGCATCGCTGGCGTGAGAAACGCTTTCATTGAGGGCATCCAGCGCCGCGCGCATCAGCGCCAACTGCTCGGGGCTGCGACGTTGCGCGGCGAGGCCGGCGGACTCAACTTCCAGGCTGATGCGCAGTTCAAGGATGGCCAGCACGTCACGCAGGGTGACCACGGTCGCCGGATCGATGCGAAAGCCACTCGGGCTCGGGGTATCGAGCACGAAGGTGCCGATGCCGTGGCGGGTTTCCACCTGCCCGGCCGCCTGCAATCGGGAAATCGCCTCGCGCACCACCGTGCGGCTGACGCCATGGGCATCCATGATCGCCGACTCGGTGGGCAACTTGTCGCCACGCTTGAGGTGACCGTCGCGGATCTGCTCTGACAGCACCGTCACCAGTTCCTGAGCGAGGCTACGGCGCTTGCGAGGGAGGCGTGGTGCGTCGTTCGGGTTTTCCATGGTGAACATCTGTCTCGAAAAAATCGGCTGAAAACGCATCATAGCTCAACGCGGTTGTACGATCACCACCACCTCGCCTCTGTAGGAGCGAGGCTTGCCCGCGAAAGCCGTTACACGGTGTCTATTTAAGGTCGCGTTATCGTTCTTCGCGGGCAAGCCTCGCTCCTACAGAGAACGGTGGTGATCAGGCAGTCACAGTCTGGTCCACCAAATGGCCGCTCTCGATACGAATGTGCCGCGGATGGAAACGCTTGAGGCTGCTGCGATGCCCGACGCTGACAATGCTCAGGCCCGGCAACTCATCGATCAGTGCCTGATACAGCGACGCCTCATCCTCTTCATCCATCGCCGAAGTCGCTTCGTCCATGTACAGCCATTGCGGGGCATAAAGCAGCGCGCGGGCAAAGGCCAGGCGTTGTTGCTCACCCGGCGACAACATGCGCTGCCAGTGATTGGCTTCATCGAGGCGCGCCACCAGGTGCGGCAAACGACAGGTTTCCAGAACGTGCACGTAGCGCTCGTTCGGATACGTATCACCGGCCTGTGGATAACTCAGCGCTTCACGCAGGGTACCGATTGGCAAGTACGGTTTTTGCGGCAGGAACAGATAACGCGCCGTCGGCAGGCGGATGCTGCCATGCCCCGTCGGCCACAAGTGCCCCATTGCCCGCAGCAGGGTCGACTTGCCACTGCCGGAACGACCGCTGAGCATGACGCGCTCGCCCTCTTGCACGGTCATGTCGCCACTGGTCAACAGGTGGCGACCGTCAGCCAGGTCGAGGCCCAGGTTGTGCACCTTCAAGGCTGAGCCCGAGTTCTGCACGTCGATGGCCGGCGCACGTTGCTCGTTGTCTGTCATGGCCTGACGGAAACTGAGCAGGCGATCGCAGGTGGCGCGCCATGAAGCGAGGCTCTGGTACGCGGTGATAAACCAGCTGAAGCTGTCCTGGACATTGCCGAACGCCGAACTGATCTGCATCAGCTCGCCCAGTTCGATCTTGCCGGCCAGGTAACGCGGCGCGGCGACCATGAAGGGGAAGATGATGGCCGCCTGCTCGTAACCGGAGGTGAAGAAGGTCAGGCGCTTGGACACTTTCATGATGTCCCAGAAGTTGTGCCAGACCATCGAGAAACGATGGGTCAAGCGGCGGTTCTCATTGGGCTCGCCGTTGTACAGCGCAATGCTTTCGGCATTCTCACGAACCCGCACCATGGAGAAACGCAGGTCGGCTTCGAAGCGTTGTTGCCGATTGTTCAGGCCGATCAAGCGACGACCGATCAAATGCGTCAGCCAGCTGCCCACCACTGCGTAGACCAGCACGCACCAGAACATGTAGCCGGGAATGGTCACCCCGAACACCTCAATGCTTCCCGACACCCCCCAGAGGATGATGGAGAACGACACCAGGCTGACGATATTGCGCAGCAGGCCAACGCCCAGGCTCAAGGTGTCGGACGTGAAATTGTTGAGGTCTTCGGAAATGCGCTGGTCCGGGTTATCGGTATAACCGCCCTGCTCCAGCTGGTAGTAATTCTTGTTGCCCAGCCAACGGGCGAAATGCTTTTCGGTGAGCCACGCCCGCCAGCGAATCGTCAGCATCTGCGTCAGGTAGAGCCGGTACACTGCACCGACAATCGCCACTGCGGCAATCGCGCAGAAATACAGGATCAGCCGCCAAAAAGCCTCCTCGTCCTTTTGCTGCAGGGCGTTGTAGAAATCCTTGTACCAGGTGTTGAACCACACCGAGATCCCCACGCTCATCAGCGACAGCGCAATCACGGCGATCAGCAATGTCCAGGCCTTGGCCTTTTCTTCGCTCTGCCAATAAGGCGTGACCATCGCCCAGACTTTTCGGAAAAACTGCCCGCGCACAGCATCATTGACCGCGGAATATTCAGCGTTCTGATTCATGGATAAGGCTCGATAAAGAAAAGTACATGCACGAACCGATCATAGATGATCGGTTCGGTTTGTCGCGAGGAGCGGCCGGCATTCGTTCAGCGCAGGTTCAGCGACGAACGGGGCGCTTCTGCAGTTTGCGCTGCAGCGTGCGGCGGTGCATGCCCAGGGCGCGGGCAGTGGCGGAGATGTTGCCTTCGTGCTCGGTCAACACGCGCTGGATGTGTTCCCACTGCAGGCGGTCCACGGACATCGGGTTTTCCGGTACCAGGCTGTCGAGGTCAGCGTGTTCGGACAACAGCGCGGCCAGCACGTCGTCGGCGTCGGCCGGCTTGCACAGGTAGTTGCAGGCGCCGCGCTTGATCGCCTCCACGGCGGTGGCAATGCTCGAATAACCGGTGAGGATCACCACGCGCATTTCCGGGTCCATTTCCAGCAACTTGGGCAGCAACACCAGGCCCGAATCGCCATCCATTTTCAGGTCCAGCGCGGCATAGTCCGGCAGATCGGCCTGGGCGATGGTCAGGCCCTCTTCGGCGGAACCGGCGGTGCTGACGCGAAAGCCGCGGCGGGCCATGGCGCGGGCCATCACCCGGGTAAAGGTCGCGTCATCGTCGACCAGCAGCAAATGCGGCAGTTCTTCGCCTTCGACTTGGATTTCGTCACTCATGTTGGTCTCCTCGGGCGCCGTGGGGCAGGCGCAGCTCAGTGAGCGTGCCGCCTTCCTCATGACTATAGAGTTTCACTGAGCCGCCGGCGCGTGTCACGCTGGCCTTGCTCAAAAACAGGCCCAGGCCGAAACCTTTGCCCTTGGTGGTAAAAAACGGCTTGCCGATCTGCTCGGCAATGGCCAGCGGCACACCGGCACCGTGGTCGCGGATGCTGATGGTCAGGTCCTCGGCATTCCAGTCCAGGGTCACTTGCAGCCCTTCGGGGCAGGCATCCGCTGCGTTGTTGAGCAAATTGAGCAGCGCCTGGGTCAGGTCCGGCGGCGGCGCCATGCGCGGCACCGTGCCCTGGCCCAGGCGCTGGAAGCGATAACTGGCTTCCGGGCGCATCAGGTGCCAGCGATTGAGTGCTTCGTCGAGCCAGTCGGTGACGTCCTGCATCTGCACCGCCAGCCGGCGATTGGCCTCTGCCGCCCGAACAAGTTGTTGCAAGGTCTCCTTGCACAGCTTGACCTGGTCCTGCAGCACCTTCAGGTCATCCTGCAGCATCGGGTCAGGATGATCCTGTTGCATCTCCTTGAGCAACACGCTCATGGTTGCCAGCGGCGTGCCCAGCTCATGGGCGGCGCCCGCCGCCTGGGTGGCGACGGCCAGCAGTTGCTGGTCCCGCAGGCCTTCTTCCCGGCGAATGGCCCGCAACTCTTCCTGGCGACGCAGCTCCTCGGCCATGCGCGCGGCGAAGAACGTGATCACCGCCGCCGCCAGGGCGAAGCTCAACCACATCCCGTACACCTGCAGGTTTTCCCGGGCGATCGGGAAGGTTTGCAGCGGGTAGAAGCGCGCCAGCAGCAAGGTATACATGGCCAGGGCGATGCCCGATAGAATCACCGAGTAACGCCATGGCAGAGTCACTGCCGCGATGGTCAGCGGTACCAGGTAATAAGAGACGAACGGGTTGGTCGACCCCCCCGAGAAATACAGTAACGCACTGTGGATAAACAGGTCGCAGGCCAGTTGCACCGCGTATTCGAGCTCGGTGACCGGCCAGCTGGTGCGCAGCCGAATGGCCGTGAAGGCACACAGCAGCATCGAGCAGCCGAGGGTCGCGGCCAGTTGGAACCATGGCAACGGCAACAGTTCGAGCCAGTAGGCCAGGCCTACGGAACCGGCTTGGGCGGCCAGGACCAAAGTGCGGATGAACGTCAACCGCCAGAGATTCTGGCGCGTGGCGGAAGTGATTTGGACGGGGGCGAGCATGAGCTCTCCTGATGAGCGCTCCAGGCGGATCGCCGGGAGTATAACCAAGCACGGGGGCTGGCAGGCGAAAGTGCGGCAAACGGCCACAGCCCTGAATGACATCGAGCTCTTCGTGGCGAGGGGATTTATCCCCGTTGGGTGGCGAAGCCGCCCCATTGTTTTGCGACTGCTACGCAGCCGAACGGGGCGGTGCGACGTTTCGCTAAATCCCCTCGCCACAGGGTCACCTGCCATCCATCTGTATAGAAGTTGTAACTGTGCGAACCGGATCATCAAAGCTAGAGTCTGATGGTTTCACGCAGGCCCGGACCATCAACCTGCGCACCCACTTAGGAGCCTTCATGCACACATTCCGCCGCAGCGCCGCCCTCCTCGCCCTGAGTGCTGGCACCCTCGCCGCCTTCCCGGCCCTGGCCGCCGACGAACTGCATTACAACCAGATTTCCCTGCGCGCCGAAGTCAGCCAGGAAGTGGCGCGCGACCTGATGATCGTGACCCTCTACACCGAAGAACAGAATACCGACCCGGCCAAACTCGCCGCGGACGTCAGCACCACCATGAACAAGGCCCTGGCCCAGGCCAAGCAGGTCAAGGACGTCACCCTGCGCCAGGGCAGTCGCAACAGCTACCCGATCTACGACGCCAAGGGCCAGAAAATCACCGGCTGGCGCGAGCGTGCCGAACTGCGCCTGGAAAGCCCGGACTTCGCCGCGCTGTCGAAGCTGACCGGCGAACTGCTCACCGACCTGAAAATGGGCGGCATGGATTTCGCCATCGCCACGCCAACCCGCAAGGCCAGCGAAGACGCCTTGCTCAAAGAGGCCGTGACTGCCTTCAAGGCCCGCGCCCAACTGGCCACCGATGCCCTGGGCGGCAAGGGTTACAAAATCGTCAATCTGAACTTCAACAGCAACGGTTACCCGCAACCGTACATGCGCGGGCCGATGATGATGAAAGCCGCCAGCATGGACGCCGCTCCGGTGACGCCGGAAGTGGAAGCCGGCACCAGCCAGGTCAGCATGACGGCCGATGGATCGATTGAAGTGCTGATGCCTTGATTCGATAACCTCTGAACAAAAAAGGCGATCACCAAGGTGATCGCCTTTTTTTATCCCTGTAGGAGCTGCCGCAGGCTGCGATCTTTTGATCCTGATCTATGCTCTCAGGACATTTCGAGGGCTATCGAAAAGATCGCAGTCTGTGAGCGCTCCTACAGGGAAAACCTACAGGCCGGAATGAAAAGTTGCACCTTGTACTACTCGCACCCCGCGACCAATACCAGTGCAACGATAAGCACTCCCATTCACCCCCACACACCCGTCAAGGACGGGGTATAAATAGGTAACACCACGCCCCACTCACGGGCAACCCAAGGCTTTAGCGCACCATAAAAGTGCGCCAGTTGCACTACAAAAACACCGCGCAAACGGTCAAATGCGTCAAGTTTTATACAAATGCGACATTAAGGTACGTTCGTGCCACTGTTTAACGCTTGTAGTCGCTCTGGATCTTGCATTGGGTATGGCCCCTGCATAAGTATCCGCAGGCACGACTCACGAGGTCGTCCTCAAAATCAAAAAATGACAACAAATCATGAGGCCACCATGCTTAAACAAGCGGTCATTCCGTTTTTATTAGGTGCCAGCTTGCTAGCTAGCGCACCGTTCGCCCAAGCTGCGACTAACCTGGTGTTCTGCTCCGAAGGGAGCCCGGCCGGTTTCGATCCAGGTCAATACACCACCGGAACCGACTTCGACGCCTCTGCCGAAACCATGTTCAACCGCCTGACCCAGTTCGAGCGCGGCGGCACCGCCGTAATTCCTGGCCTGGCGACCAGCTGGGACGTCTCCGATGACGGCCTGACCTACACCTTCCACCTGCGCGACGGTGTCAAGTTCCACACCACCCCGTATTTCAAGCCGACTCGTGAGTTCAACGCCGACGACGTGCTGTTCACCTTTAATCGCATGATTAACAAGGATGACCCGTTCCGCAAAGCGTACCCAACCGAATTCCCGTACTTCACCGACATGGGGATGGATACCAACATCACCAAGATCGATAAAGTCGACGACAAAACCGTCAAGTTCACTCTCAAAGACGTTGACGCCGCGTTCATCCAGAACATGGCCATGAGCTTCGCCTCGATCCAGTCCGCCGAATACGCAGCCCAGCTGCTGAAGGAAGGCAAGGCTGCCGACATCAACCAGAAGCCGGTCGGCACCGGTCCGTTCGTGTTCAAGAGCTACCAGAAAGACTCCAACATCCGCTACACCGGGAACAAGGACTACTGGAAGCCGGACGACGTCAAGATCGACAACCTGATCTTCGCCATCACCACCGACCCGTCGGTACGTATCCAGAAGCTGAAGAAGAACGAGTGCCAGGTCACCCTTTTCCCTCGTCCGGCCGACCTGAAAGCGCTGCGCGAAGACAAGACCCTGAAACTGCCTGACCAGGCCGGTTTCAACCTGGGCTACATCGCCTACAACGTGATGGACAAGGTCAAGGGCAGCAACGAGCCAAACCCGTTGGCGCAACTGAAAGTGCGCCAGGCACTGGACATGGCGGTCAACAAGCAACAGATCATCGACTCCGTGTACCAGGGCGCTGGCCAACTGGCCGTCAACGCCATGCCGCCGACCCAGTGGTCCTACGACACCACCATCAAGGATGCGCCGTACAACCCTGAGAAAGCCAAGGAGCTGCTCAAGGAAGCCGGTGTGAAAGAAGGCACCGAAATCGTTCTCTGGGCCATGCCGGTACAGCGTCCGTATAACCCGAACGCCAAGCTGATGGCAGAAATGCTGCAGTCCGACTGGGCGAAAGTCGGTCTCAAGGTCAAGATCCAGAGCTACGAGTGGGGCGAGTACATCAAGCGCTCCAAAGGCGGCGAGAACCAGGCGATGCTGATTGGCTGGAGCGGTGACAATGGTGATCCCGACAACTGGCTGAACGTGCTGTTCGGCTGCGACTCGCTGGAAGGCAACAACTTCTCGAAATGGTGCTACAAGCCGTTTGACGACATCGTCAAGCAAGCCAAGCGCACTTCGGATCAAGGCAAGCGCACCGAACTGTACAAGCAGGCGCAACACATCCTTAAAGATCAGACGCCAATGACACCTATCGCTCACTCGACGGTGTTCCAACCCATGCGCGCCAATGTGCAGGACTTCAAGATCAGCCCGTTTGGCTTGAACTCCTTCTACGGCGTCAGCGTCAGCAAATAAGGTTGGGTAACGGCGACGTTCATGACGTCGCCGTTACTTTGCCTACCGAGAACGCAGGAAATTACCTACATCCAAATCGCCCGCTGACTACAGCAGAGCGCTAGGACGCGTCGTCTTTTCCCACGAGTCTTTCGGACTTTTCGTATTTACTGCCAGGCCCACGGTACATACCGTCGGGTATCTGACCAGCGAATGCGTGGGTCCTCGGTTTTTTTTTGCTGCACGCCATGGCTGGAAACCAGTGAAGCCTCCTCCGTCTGCGCACGGGACGAAGGCTCATTGACACAACACTGAACAAGAGAGAGCGTCATGCGCCATACCTTGGTTTTATCCGCATTGCTGGGCACCGGCCTGCTGGCCGCCACGTCCATGAGCCAGGCTGCCTCCAACAGCCTGGTGTTCTGCTCCGAAGGCAGCCCCGCCGGCTTCGACACCGCGCAGTACACCACCGCGACCGATAACGACGCCGCCGAACCGCTGTACAACCGCCTGGCAGAGTTTGAAAAAGGCTCGACCAATGTCGTACCTGGTCTGGCCACTAGCTGGGATATTTCCGAGGACGGCCTCACATACACCTTTCACCTGCGCCCGGGCGTGAAGTTTCATACAACCAAGTACTTCACTCCGACTCGCGACTTCAACGCCGATGACGTGCTGTTCACGTTCAATCGCATGCTCGACCCGCAACAACCTTTCCGTAAGGCTTACCCGACCGAATTCCCGTATTTCAACGGGATGAGCCTGAACAAGAACATCGCCAAGGTCGAAAAGACCGGGCCGCTGACCGTGGTCATGACGCTCAACAGCGTCGACGCCGCGTTCATCCAGAACATCGCCATGAGCTTCGCCGCGATCCTCTCCGCCGAGTACGCCGACAAGCTGCTGGCCGAAGGCAAGCCGAGCGACATCAACCAGAAGCCGATCGGCACCGGGCCGTTCGTGTTCAAGAGCTACCAGAAAGACTCGAACATCCGTTACACCGGCAACAAGCATTACTGGGACCCGAGCCGGGTCAAGCTCGACAACCTGATTTTCGCCATCAACACCGACGCCTCGGTGCGTGTGCAGAAGCTCAAGGCCAATGAATGCCAGATCACCTTGCACCCGCGCCCCGCCGACGTGACCGCGCTGAAGAACGATCCCGCGCTGCAGTTGATCGAAAAGCCCGGTTTCAACCTGGGCTACATCGCCTACAACGTGCGTCACAAGCCATTCGACCAGCTCGAAGTGCGCCAGGCGCTGGACATGGCGGTGAACAAGCAAGGCATTCTCAATGCCGTTTACCAGGGTGCGGGGCAACTGGCCGTCAACGCCATGCCGCCGACCCAATGGTCCTACGATGAGACGATCAAGGACGCCGCCTACAACCCGGAAAAAGCCAAGGAACTGCTCAAGGCTGCCGGCGTGAAGGAAGGCACCGAAATCACCCTGTGGGCCATGCCCGTACAGCGCCCCTACAACCCCAACGCCAAGTTGATGGCCGAAATGCTCCAGGCTGACTGGGCGAAGATCGGCCTCAAGGTCAAGATCGTCAGCTACGAATGGGGCGAGTACATCAAGCGCACCAAGAATGGCGAGCACGACATCAGCCTGATCGGCTGGACCGGTGACAACGGTGACCCGGACAACTGGCTCGGCACGCTGTACAGCTGCGACGCCATCGGTGGCAACAACTACTCCATGTGGTGTGATCCGGCCTACGACAAGCTGATCAAGCAGGCCAAGGTCGTGACCGACCGCGACCAGCGCACCGTGCTCTACAAACAGGCGCAGCAGTACCTCAAGCAGCAGGTACCGATCACGCCGGTCGCCCACTCGACGGTCAACCAGCCGTTGAGCGCCAAAATCGAAGGGTTCAAGGTCAGTCCTTTCGGTCGCAACGTTTTCTCGGGTGTCAGCATCGAAAAATAAAACCGTGTAGCTGAAAACGCTGGGGGCGCAATGCGCCCTCACGCAAGCGTATTGCCGTAATTCGCCAATCCGGCATCCAGCAAACGTTTGCGATGCGTGAAAGAGTTCCAAAGCAAATAGCCGAACCACCAAAAAAGGCCGGCATTAATAATAGAAAGTAAGGAGCTTCACCCATGAAACTGAGCAGCACCGCGATACTGGCCCTGGCCATCAGCAGCATCACCGCCACGGCGTATGCTGAAACCCAGAGCCAGGCGTACACCCCGGTGACCGTGAATGAAAAAAGCGCCCAGAGCGAAGCCACCGGTTTCCTCGAAGGCCAGTCGATCAGCGGCACGACCCGTAACTGGTACGCCAATGAACAACTGAAACGTGGTGCCAATTTCGCCTACAAGAAAGACGGCGTCTCGACCCCGACTGACCGTCGTATCAACTGGGTCCAGGGCACCATCATCAAGTACAACTCGGGCTTCACCGAAGGCACTGTCGGTGTCAGCACTGAAGTGGCGGCCTACAACGCCATCGCCCTGGACCAGGACCGCAAGGACCTGGCGTCCAACAACGGCGGCGCACCGGGCACTCGTCCAGGCGCGGGCAACAACCGTACCCTGACCGAAGAAGGCGGCGACGCCGTTGGCCAGTGGAGCAAACTGGGCCTGGCCAACGTCAAGGCGCGTATTTCCAACACCACCCTGACCGCCGGTCGTCAGAACTTCAGCAGCCCGATGGTCGACGTCATCGGTAACCGTGCGCTGCCTTCGAGCTTCCAGGGTGTGGCGATCCACAGCGAAGAGCTGAACAACCTGGCGTTCGACCTGGCCACCTTCGACCGCAACTCACCGCGTACCGAACAAAGCCAGCGTAAATTCCGTACCGAATACGCCAACGGCATCGTTGAATCCGATCACGTCTACACCGGCGGTATCACCTACACCCCCTTCGCCAGCCTGACCACCAGCCTCTGGGCCACCCAGGCCGAAGACATCTGGAACCAGTACTACTTCGGCGCCACCCACGTACTGGGCGACAGCCAGGTACTGAGCCTGACCACCGGCCTGAACTACTACAAGACCCAGGAAGAAGGCAAAGCGCTGATCGGCGACATCGACAACGACACCTACTCCCTGTCGTTCGGCCTGACCCACCAGGCCCACAGCCTGACCTTCTCGTACCAGGAAGTGAACGGTAACGAGTACTTCGACTACCTGCACGAAACCAACGGCATCTACCTGGCCAACTCCCTGCTGTCGGACTTCAACGGCCCGAACGAGAAATCGTTCCAGGTTGCCTACGGCCTGAACATGGCCGAATACGGCGTACCCGGCCTGAAGTTCAACATCTACCAGGCGCGCGGCTGGGGCATCGACGGTACTCACTACACCGGCAACAAAGGCGTGGCCGACAAAGGCTACGACGGTATCCAGTCGCAAGACGGCGAACACCATTACGAATACGGCATCGGTGCCACCTACGCTATCCAGAGCGGCCCGTTCAAGGCCACCACTGTTCGCGGGACCTACACCGCCCACCGCGCCAGCGAAAACCAGGCTGACGGCAGCATCAACGAGTTCCGTCTCGTGACCACTGTTCCGTTCAACATTCTGTAATGCACCCGCCCCACGGTTGATCCAGCGATGAATCAACCGTGGGGCTTTTGTCCTTCAACCGATTGCAGAGGGTTCTTGATGAAAATGCTTCCCCTACGTGCGGCCATCGCGGCCGCCTTGCTGACTGTCGCGGTGGGTGTATCGGCCAAGCCGCTGGTGGTCTGCACCGAAAACAGCCCCGAAGGCTTCGACATGGTCCAGTACACGACTGCAGTCACAGCCGATGCGGTGGCCGAAACCATCTTCAATCGCCTGGCGGACTTCAAGCCCGGCACCACTGATGTGATTCCGGCACTGGCCGAATCCTGGGACATCAGCGAAGACGGTCTGACGTACACGTTCCACCTGCGCAAAGGCGTCAAGTTTCACACCACCGAATACTTCAAGCCGACCCGCGACATGAATGCCGACGACGTGGTCTGGAGCTTCCAGCGCCAGCTGGACCCGAACCACCCATGGCACAAACTGTCGAGCGTGGGCTTCCCGTACTTTGAAAGCATGGGCTTCAAGGAACTGCTGAAAAACGTCGAAAAAGTCGACAACAATACGGTCAAGTTCACCTTGACCCGCCGCGAAGCGCCGTTCCTGGCCGATATCGCCATGGCGTTCTCCTCGATCTACTCCGCCGAATACGCCGACCAACTGCTCAAGGCTGGCAAGACTGGCGAACTGAACAACAAGCCGATCGGCACCGGCCCATTCGTCTTCCAGCGTTACAACAAGGACGCCCAGGTTCGCTTCAAGGCCAACCCGGACTATTTCCGTGGCAAGCCGCCGGCTGACTCGCTGATCCTGGCCATCGCCACCGACAACAACGTGCGCCTGCAGAAGCTCAAGGCCAACGAATGCCAGGTCGCGCTGTACCCGAAACCGGACGACATCCCGAGCATCAAGAAAGACACCAAGCTGAAGGTCGATGAACTGAACGCGATGACCGTCGCGTACATCGCCATCAACACCCAGCACAAATACCTGAGTGACGTGCGCGTACGTAAAGCCATCGACATCGCCTTCGACAAGGAAGCGGCCGTCAACGCGCTGTTCGGCAAAGGCAATGCGACCGCGGCGGTCAACCCGTTCCCGGACACCCTGCTGGGCTACAACCACGACATGAAGAACCCTGCCCGCGACCTGGACAAGGCCCGTGCCCTGCTCAAGGAAGCCGGCGTACCGGAAGGCACCGTGTTCACCCTGTTCACCCGTAACGGCGGGGGTGCGACCAACCCCAACCCGATGCTCGGCGCGCAGATGATGCAGGCCGACCTGGCCAAGGTCGGGATCAAGATCGACATCCGCGTGATGGAGTGGGGCGAAATGCTCAAACGCGCAAAAAACGGCGAGCACGACATGGTTTCCGCCGGATGGGCGGGCGATAACGGCGACCCGGATAACTTCCTGACGCCTATGCTCAGTTGCGAGGCGGCGAAGAACGGCGAAAACTACGCACGCTGGTGCAATGAAAAATTCCAGGCCCTGATCGACCAGGCCCGGGAAAAAACCGACCCGGCTGAACGTGCAGCACTGTACGAACAAGCTCAGGTTATCTTTAACCAGGACCAGCCATGGATCAGCCTGGCGCACACTAGAATGTTCACCGCAATGCGCAACAACGTAGAGGGCTATCAAATTAGCCCCCTCACCACTAATAACTTCGCCACCACCCAGGTGAAGTAGATAAGAAACTCCCGGCATACCTGACCCAGGCATGCCGGGCACGCCTAACCGGCTGATGAGGTACACCTTACGATGTTTAGTTTTATTGCCCGCCGACTGGGGTTACTGATCCCCACGTTCTTCGGCATCACCTTGCTGACGTTCGCGTTGATTCGCATGATCCCTGGCGACCCCGTGGAAGTCATGATGGGCGAACGCAGAGTCGACCCGGAAATGCACGCTCAGGCAATGGAACGCCTTGGTCTGAACAAACCCCTGTATGCCCAGTA
>NZ_JAAVXC010000031.1:0-8166 GCF_013416725.1 Pseudomonas sp. SbOxS1 | reverse complement strand
ATGGGCAATATCAAACAAGACGCCATGCCGGTGATCCGCGAGCTGCGGGATTTCGACCGCCGCTCCGGCAACCTGCTCGAACGCCTGGTGTTCAACTATCGGCCGCTGTTCATGCTGCTGATGGCCCTGGCCACCGTGGTCCTGGGCTTCATGGCCGTGACCCGCCTGGAACTGCGCCCCAGCTTCGAAAAGATGATTCCGCAGAGCCAGCCGTACATCCAGAACTTCCTCGAGAACCGCCAGTCACTGCGCGGCCTGGGCAACTCGGTGCGGGTGGTGGTGGAGAACACCCAGGGCGATATTTTCGACCCTCAATACCTGGACGTGCTCAAGCAGGTCAACGACCAGCTGTTCCTCACCGAAGGCGTCGACCGTGCGTGGATGAAGTCGCTGTGGAGCCCGGCGGTGCGCTGGACTGAAGTCACCGAGCAGGGCTTCCAGGGTGGCCCGGTAATGCCCGATACCTATGAGGGCAAGCCCGAGCAAATCGAACAGCTGCGCCAGAACATTTCCCGCGCCGGTATCGTCGGCAGCCTGGTGGCCAGCGACTACAAGTCGAGCATGCTGATCGTGCCGCTGCTGGACAAGTCCTCGGCCACCGGCCAGAGCATCAACTACCATCAGTTCTCGCAGATGCTCGAAGAGCAATTGCGCGACAAGATCGAGTTCGCCGGCGACAGCGCCGCGCGTAAATCCGGTGAAGAGGGCAAGGGCCCGTACAAGGTGCGGGTGATCGGTTTTGCCAAGCTGATGGGCGACCTGATCGACGGCCTGATCCAGGTGATGATGTTCTTCGGCCTGGCCGTGGTCACCTCGCTGGTCATCATCTACGCCTACACCCGTTGCGTGCGCAGCACCCTGCTGGTGGTCGGCTGCTCGCTGATCGCAGTCGTTTGGCAGCTGGGCATCGTCGCCTGGCTGGGCTACGCCATCGACCCGTACTCGGTGCTGGTGCCGTTCCTGATCTTCGCCATCGGCGTGTCCCACGCGGCGCAGAAGATGAACGGCATCATGCAGGACATCGCCCGTGGCACCCACAAGCTGATCGCCGCGCGCTACACCTTCCGCCGCCTGTTCATCGCCGGGGTCACCGCGTTGCTGGCCGACGCCGTGGGCTTTGCCGTGCTGATGCTGATCGACATCCCGGTGATCCAGGACTTGGCGATCACCGCGAGTATCGGTGTGGCGGTGCTGATCTTCACCTCGCTGTTGCTGATGCCGGTGGCGCTGTCCTACGTCGGCGTCGGTGCCAAGGCCGCCGAGCGCGCGCTGAAAATCGACACCCGTGCCGAACACCATAAAGGCTTCGGCAAACTCTGGGACCTGCTCGATCGCTTCACCACACGCCGCTGGGCCACGGGCGCCGTGCTGGTCGCGGTGCTGATGGGCATCGGCGGCTTCATGGTCAGCCTGCAACTGAAGATCGGCGACCTTGAAAGCGGGGCGCCGGAACTGCGCGCCGACTCGCGCTACAACCGCGACAACGCCTACATCACCAGTCACTACGCGCTGTCCAGCGACCTGTTCGCGGTGATGATCAAGACCGCGCCGGAAGGCTGCCTGAACTACAAGACCCTGGTCCTAGCTGATCGCCTGGCCTGGGAACTGCAGCAGTATCCGGGCGTGCAGGCGACGTCCTCGCTGGTCAACGCGGTGCGCCAGATCACCGCCGGCACCTATGAGGGCAACCCCAAGCTCAACAGCATCCAGCGCAACCAGGACGTGCTGAACTACGCCGCGCAGCAAGCCTCGGTCAACTCGCCGGAGCTGTTCAACAACAACTGCTCGCTGATGCCGGTGATTGCCTTCCTCAAGGATCACAAGGCTGAAACGCTGGACGCGGTGGTGGCGATTGCCGACAAGTTTGCCAAGGAAAACAGCACCGACGATCGCCAGTTCCTGCTGGCGGCCGGCAGTGCCGGGATCGAAGCGGCCACCAACATCGTGGTGCGCGAGGCCAACCGCACCATGCTGCTGTACGTCTACCTGGCGGTGACGCTGTTCTGCCTGATCACTTTCCGCAGCTGGCGTGCCACGCTGGTAGCGCTGCTGCCGTTGGTGCTGACCTCGGTCCTCTGTGAAGCGCTGATGGTAGCCATGGGCATTGGCGTGAAAGTCGCGACCCTGCCGGTGATCGCCCTGGGCGTGGGGATTGGCGTCGACTACGCCTTGTACCTGCTCAGCGTGCAATTGCACTTCCAGCGCCAGGGCCTGCCGCTGTCCCAGGCCTACCGCAACGCCGTGTCGTTCACCGGCCGGGTGGTCGGGCTGGTCGGTATCACCCTCGCGGCCGGCGTGGTGTGCTGGGTCTGGTCGCCGATCAAGTTCCAGGCCGACATGGGCATCCTGCTGACCTTCATGTTCCTGTGGAACATGCTCGGTGCGCTGATCCTGATTCCCGCCCTGTCGTACTTCCTGCTGCGTGAGCGGGCACCGCAACCCGGTGCTGTCGCGGCAGCCGAAATCATTGAATCCACTGAACGTCCCGGCAAGTCCCATGCCGTGACCACTTCCGAGTAAGTCAAGATGTCTGAATACAAAGCTCCCCTGCGCGACATGCGCTTCGTACTCAACGAGGTCTTTCAAGTGTCCCGGCTCTGGGCCCAGTTGCCCGGCCTGTGCGATGTGATCGATGTAGAAACCGCCGCCGCCATTCTCGAAGAGGCCGGCAAGATCAGCGGCGAAGTCATCGCACCCTTGAACCGCGCCACCGACGAGCAGGGCTGTACCTGGAGCAATGGTTCGGTCACCGCGCCAGAGGGTTTTGCCGAGGCCTATCAAGCCTTCGCCGAAGGCGGTTGGGTGGGTGTCGGCGGTGATCCGCAGTACGGCGGCATGGGCATGCCCAAGGCGATTTCGGCGCAGGTCGAAGAGATGGTCAACGCAGCCAGCCTGTCATTCGGCCTGTACCCGATGCTGACCGCCGGCGCCTGCCTGTCGATCAAGGCGCACGCCAGTGAAGAACTCAAGGAGCGTTACCTGCCCAACATGTACGCCGGCACCTGGACCGGTTCGATGTGCCTGACCGAAGCCCATGCCGGCACCGACCTGGGGCTGATTCGCACCAAGGCCGAGCCCCAGGCGGATGGCAGCTACAAGGTCAGCGGCAGCAAGATCTTCATCACCGGCGGCGACCACGACCTGACCGAGAACATCATTCACTTGGTACTGGCGCGACTGCCGGATGCCCCGGCTGGCCCGAAAGGCATCTCGCTGTTCCTGGTGCCCAAGGTGCTGGTCAATGCCGACGGTTCCCTGGGCGAGCGTAACTCGCTGTCCTGCGGCTCGATCGAACACAAGATGGGGATCAAGGCATCCGCCACCTGTGTGATGAACTTCGATGGCGCCACTGGCTGGATCGTCGATGCGCCGAACAAGGGCCTGGCGGCGATGTTCACCATGATGAACTACGAGCGCCTGGGCGTGGGTATCCAGGGCCTGGCCCAGGGCGAACGCTCCTATCAGAACGCTCTGGCGTACGCCCGCGACCGCCTGCAAAGCCGTGCACCAACCGGTGCGCAGTGCAAGGACAAGGCGGCCGACCCGATCATCGTCCACCCTGACGTGCGCCGCATGCTGTTGACCATGAAAGCCCTGAACGAAGGCGGCCGTGCGTTCTCCAGCTATGTGGCCCTGCAACTGGACATCGCCAAATACAGCGAAGACCCGAAGGAGTGCTCCCGCGCCCAGGAACTGGTGGCCTTGCTGACCCCGGTGGCCAAGGCGTTCCTCACCGACATGGGCCTGGAAACCACCCTGCACGGACAGATGGTGTTCGGCGGCCATGGCTACATTCGTGAGTGGGGCCAGGAGCAACTGGTGCGCGATGTGCGCATTACCCAGATCTACGAAGGCACCAACGGCATCCAGTCCCTGGACCTGGCCGGGCGCAAGATCGTCGGCAGCGGCGGGGCGCTCTACCGCCTGTTCGCGTCGGAGATCCGCAACTTTATCGCCAACGCCCGCACTGAGCTTGGCGAGTTCACCCAACCGCTGAGCGCCGCCGTGGACACCCTCGACGAGCTGACCGCGTGGCTGCTGGACCGGGCCCAGGGCAACCCGAATGAAATCGGTGCGGCCTCGGTCGAGTACCTGCATGTGTTCGGCTACACCGCGTACGCCTACATGTGGGCGCGCATGGCCGAGGCCGTCGTGTGCGGCGATGCCGAGGACGATTTCTACACCAGCAAACTGGCCACCGCGCGTTTCTACTTCGCCCGGTTGCTGCCGCGTATCCACTCGTTGAGCGCTTCGGTCAAGGCCGGTAGCGACTGTCTCTACGAGCTGCAAGCCGACCAGTTCTAAAGGACAAGGAACCTTAATCATGATGGCGACAAAAATAATTCCACCCGCCGAAGGCGCCTATGCCTATCCCTTGCTGATCAAGCAATTGCTGCTGTCCGGGGTGCGCTACGAACCGGGCCGGGAAATCGTCTACGCCGATAAACTGCGCTACAGCTACCAGACCCTCAACCAGCGTATCCGCCGCCTGGCCAATGCGCTGACCGAGGCGGGGGTCAAGGCCGGGGACACCGTGGCCCTGCTCGACTGGGACAGCCATCGCTACCTGGAATGCTTCTTCGCCGTGCCGATGATCGGCGCGGTGCTGCACACGGTGAACATTCGCCTGTCGCCGGAGCAGGTGCTGTTCACCATGAACCACGCCGAGGATGACCTGGTGCTGGTGCATGACGATTTCCTGCCGCTGGTGGAGCAGATCCAGGGGCGGCTGACCACGGTCAAAGGCTTTGTGCAGCTCACCGATGACCAGGCATCCGCCACTTCATTGCCGGTGCAGGGCGAGTACGAGCAGTTGCTGTCCCAGTGCCCGGACCAGTACGACTTTCCCGATTTCGACGAGAACTCGGTGGCGACGCTGTTCTACACCACCGGCACCACCGGCGACCCCAAGGGCGTGTATTTCACCCATCGCCAACTGGTCCTTCACACCTTGAATGCCGTGGGCACATTGGGCGTTTACCAGGGGACACCGCTGCTGCGTTCCGACGACGTGTACATGCCGATCACCCCGATGTTCCACGTGCATGCCTGGGGTGTGCCTTACGTCGCTACCCTGATGGGCATCAAGCAGGTGTACCCCGGCCGCTACGAACCCAACAGCCTGGTCCGGCTGTACCAGGAAGAGAAGGTGACCTTTTCCCACTGCGTGCCTACCATCCTGCAAATGCTCCTCACCTGTGAGCAAGGCAAGTCCGCCCGATTCGACGGCTGGAAAATGCTCCTGGGCGGCAGTGCGCTGCCCTTGGGCCTTGCCAGCGAAGCCAGTGCCAAGGGCATGGTGGTGCACGCCGGCTACGGCATGTCGGAAACCTGCCCGCTGCTGTGCCTGACTTACCTGCGCGATGAAGACCGCCAGCTACCGCTCCAGGCCCAACTGCCGACACGCATCAAGACTGGCACCCCGGTGCCGATGGTCGATCTGAAAATCATCGATGCCAGTGGCAATGACGTCGTGCATGACGGCGAATCCCTGGGCGAGATCGTGGTGCGCGCGCCATGGCTGACCCAAGGCTATTTGAAGGAGCCGCAAAAAGGCGCCGAGCTGTGGCAGGACGGCTGGCTGCACACTGGCGACATGGCGTCCATCGACCCGTTGGGCGGCGTGGAAATCAAGGATCGCATCAAGGACGTGATCAAGACCGGCGGGGAGTGGATCAGCTCCCTGGAGCTGGAAAGCCTGATCAGCGAACACGAGGCGGTGCTGTCGGTCGCGGTGGTGGGCATTGCCGATGAACAATGGGGCGAACGACCCATGGCCCTGGTGGTGTGTGAGCCCGGGCAATACCTGGACCGCAAGATCCTCGAGGCGCACCTGCAAGGGTTTGTCGAGCTCGGCCGGATCAATAAATGGGCGATCCCCAAGCAGTTCAAGTTCGTCGCCGAGATCCCCAAGACCAGTGTCGGCAAGATCAACAAGAAGCTGATCCGGGAACAGGCGCTTGCCTAGGGTTTTGCGACCGGTGTAATCATTGTAGGAGCCCGGCTTGCCGGCGAAGGCGTTCTCGAATATTGCGTAGACCTCTCGGGCCTCTTCGCCGGCAAGCCGGGCTCCTACAAGGGCCATTCGCCATACCTTTCACCGAGGTATGGCCCTCCCGATTTCGATGAAAATCCCCCCGCACGTTTTGCAAAAACCATGAGGTCGCGTACCTCATTGCGACAACTCTTATCCCTCTACGGAAATTACTTTCATCTCGTTTGAAGTTCGTGCCTCGAAATGTTCTAAGAGTTTCACAAATATTTCGACGTGACCCTCTTGAGGAGTACCGCATGTTCAAACGAGCAATACCCGCCGCCATCCTGTTGTTCAGTGGATCGATCGGCGCACAGGCCGCAGAGCCTGGCGCACGCGGCTTTCTGGAAGACAGCAAGGCCAGCCTTTCCATGCGTACCCTGTACTTCAACAGTGATAACCGCGACGGCAGCGCCGACCCTTCGAAAACCGAAGAGGCCGCCCAGGGTTTCGTGCTGCGTTATGAATCGGGGTTCACCCAGGGCACCCTGGGGTTCGGGCTCGATGCCCAGGCATTGCAAGGGATTACCCTGGACAGCGGTGCCGGTCGCCATGTCGGCAGCGGCATGATTCCGTCGAAGGGTGACGGTGCGGCCGATGCCTGGAGCAGCTTCGGGCCTACGGCGAAGATGCGCATCGCCAAGACCGAGTTGCGTTACGGCACGCTGTTGCCCAAGCTGCCGATTCTGCTGTCCAACGATGCCCGTGTGCTGCCGCAGTCCTTCACAGGCGGCCAGGTCACGTCCAAAGACATCGATGGCCTGACCCTGACCGGTGGCGTTCTTGAGCACGCAGTCGGTCGTGCCTCGACCGATCGCACCGGCCTGTCGGTTGCCGGCGGCACCCAGGACAGCAACAAGTTCTACTTCGCCGGTGGCGACTACCAGGTGACCCAGGCGCTGAAGGCGCAGTACTACTTCGCGCAACTGGAAGATTTCTACAACCAGAACTTCGTCGGCCTGACCCACATCCTGCCCATCGACAGTGCCAGCGCCATCACCACTGACCTGCGTTATTTCCGCACCACCTCCAGTGGTGCCAACAGCTCCGCCGCAGGCCGGGCGCAAGGTTATCGCGTGTCGGGTTACACCGAGGACAACGACGGTGAAATCGACAACGACACCTGGGCCGCGATGATCACCTATACCAACGGTGGCCATGCCGTTGCGCTCGGCTACCAGCAAGTGGGCGATGGCAGCAACTTCGTCCAGCCCAACCAGGGCAGCCTGGTGGACAAAGGCGCAGGCGGCGGCAGCGTCTACCTGCCCACCGACCGCATGATCCAGAGCTTTGCCCGCGCCGGCGAGCAAACCGGTTTCGGTCAGTACTCCTATGACTTCGCGCCCTTGGGAATCCCGGGGCTGAAAGCGTCAGTGGCGTATCTCAAGGGCACGGACATCAAGGTGCAAAACGCGGCAGACCAGTCCGAGTGGGAACGTGACATGACGCTGGACTATGTGATTCAGTCGGGTTCGCTCAGGGGGCTTGCCTTCAGCGTGCGCAATGGTAAGTCGAACACTGATGCCGGGCGCAATGTTGATCAGAATCGGTTCATCATCAACTACACCCTCTCACTGCTATAACGGCCGTTACATCCTCACGCCGAATGAAACCCTTGTAGGGGCCCGGCTTGCCGGCGAAGGCGTCCTGGCAGCCGACCCACCTCTCACGGCTGTACCTGATCCACACTGTAGGAGCGAGGCTTGCCCGCGAAGACGGCCTCACAGCCAACCTGGATTTTGTTGACCGAGTACATATCCATTCCTGCGGTAACGGCCACCTAGGGTTTCGCCCTTACGGCGAGTCACTTGGAAAAACGGAGCGCCGCCCGGCCCTAAGTAACCAAGGGCTCTTGCCCCTGGCGTTCGGTGCCTCGCTAATGCTCGGCATGCCCTCGCTCCGGTCCTGCTCCGTGGGCCCGCCGCGCTGGGCCATCCATGGCCCAGCGCGGCTAAACCGGCATCCATGCCGGTTTACCNNGGCCTCTCGATGGGGCAAGAAAATCAAAAGCCAAATCAACAGCCAAAGCGAGGCGGCCTTACAGCCGACCTGATCGGGAGCCGTACACGTTCACCCTGTAGGAGCCAGGCTTGCCGGCGAACCAGGCGCTGCGGTGTGTCTGTTGTACCGCG
>NZ_JAAVXC010000030.1:0-18475 GCF_013416725.1 Pseudomonas sp. SbOxS1 | reverse complement strand
GGATGGCCCATCGCGGCGACCCACGGAGCAATGCCGGAGTGAGGGCATGCCGAGCCTAAGCGAGGCACCGAGTGGTGGGGCAAAGCCTTTTGGTTCCTTTTTGGCGTTTGAAAAAGGGACTCGCCGTAAGGGCGAAACCCTAAGTAGCCGTTACCGCAGAAATGGATATGTACACCCAAAGTTTCTATACACAACCCATGCTTAAGCGAACAGCATTACCGCCTGCAACACGCCCAGCTTCAGCGTTGGACCTGAAATGAAGGGAACCACGCACCTCACCACGTTTTCAAAACGCTATAGGCGCCGCTTCCCGATCACGCAAACGCGCCATTGCAGAGGAAACCCCGATGAACCGTCGACTTCTGCTTCTGATCGCCAGCCTCATTCCCGGCCTGGCTGTCGCTGAAGGCTGTGACGTGCTGACGCGATCGCAAAGCCCTTCCGTTCCCGCGGTCGAGACCCACAGCTGTTATGAATACGAGGGCATGCCAGTCAACTCCATCGACTGGTCCTGCAGCAACGAGAGCAAGGACATGCTGACCCGAACCAAGAAAAAGGTCGAACGCTGTGCCGATCACTATCAAGCCTCCTGCGTCGCCACGCTGACCCAGGAATCCTTGGCCAACCCGCATTCCACCAGCAAGGACAAGAACAATACGTCACTGAACATTCCCGACAGCGCCAAGGTCACCACCTATTACTACGACGCGCAGCACATCGATCAGGCCAAGATCGATTGCGAGTCCGGTGGCGGTCACTGGAAGACCAGGTAAGTCCGCAAATTAAATGAACCCCGGGTTTGCACGGCCACCTAACTGAAGGACTATCAGGAGGTGCTTCATGCAAATAGAAACCCTATGGATCGTATCGGCGGCAGTGCTGCTGGTGCTTGAGTTGTGGGCGATCAATCGGGTGCGCAAAAGCGCAGGGAAAGCCAGCAACAAGGGGGTGTGGATGGTGGTGATCGTTTTTGTGCCGCTGATTGGACTGCTCCTGTGGGCCCTGGCGGGGCCCAAGCACGTTGTCCAGGCGTAATGCGGCGATTACGCCTCGGCCGGCTCGTCAGAAGTTCGCCGGCGTGTTCGCACTGATGATTTCCGCCTCGTCCGCGCCGATGTTCCTGAACCGGTGCGGCAACGTCGTCGGAAAGTAATAGCCATCACCGGCATTGAGCACGCTGATCTGCCCGTCCACCGTCAACTCGACGGTGCCACGGGTCACTAGCCCGCACTCCTCGCCTTCCGAATGCACGATCGGCTCTTCCCCGGAACTGGCGCCCGGTGCGTATTGTTCGCGCAACAGGCGCATCTGCCGGCTCGGCACGGACGCGCCGATCAACAGCAGGCGCAGGCCGTGGCGGCCGAGGTCCGGCTGTTCGTTGGCGCGGAACACATATTGATGCTCGCGCGGCGGTTGATCGAAGGTGAAGAAGTCGGCCAGGGACATGGGAATGCCTTCGAGCAGCTTTTTCAGCGAGCTGACGGAAGGACTGACGCGATTCTGTTCGATCAGGGAAATGGTGGCATTGGTGACGCCGCTACGCCGGGCCAGCTCGCGCTGGGACAGTTTGTAGCTTTCGCGTACTAATTTGAGTCGTGAGCCCGTGTCCATGACAGCCTTATGTGCTTGGTACGCAAGGGTAATGGGGGTGGATAGCAGGCGTGGATCGCGCCGTTTTCCGGTCCCGGAAACGTGAAAGGCGGCTATTAAATCACGTTTGTGGGTGTTGCTCAGCAGGTTCGATAAACGGCTGGAAAAATAGCCATTGGCCATGAAGTTGCACCACCTGTGGGAGCGAGCCTGCTCGCGAAAGCAGTGTGTCAGGCGCCATCAATTTTGGCTGATATGGCCTCATCGCCAGCAGGCTGGCTCCCACAGGGAACGGCGCTGTTTCAGGTGTTAAAAAACCGACGGCACCCTTGGGGGAAATGCCGCCGGCGAGGTAAAGCCTAGATGCCGAAACGGTCGCGCAGCGAGTAGTACACCGCGCCAAGGGCGGTCAACGGCGCCGAGAACGTGCGCCCGCCGATCATCGGCATGTGTGGCAGGGAGGCGAACGCATCGAAACGTTCGGCGTCGCCGCGGATCATTTCCGAGATCAGTTTGCCGGCCAGGTGCGAGCACGTGACGCCGTGACCGCTGTAGCCCTGCATGTAGTAGGCGTTTTTCTCGATACGGCCGAATTGCGGCATGCGCGACATGGTCAGCAGGAAGTTGCCGGTCCAGCGGTAGTCGATCTTCACATCCTTCAGCTGCGGGAAGGTCTTGAGGATTTTCGGGCGGATCAGTTGTTCGATGTCGTCCGGCTCGCGGGCGCCGTAGACCACGCCGCCGCCGTAGAGCAGGCGGTTGTCACGGGTCAGGCGGTAGTAATCGAGCAGGTAGTTGCAGTCTTCGACGCAATAGTTGTTGGTGATCAGGCTGCGGGCGACTTTTTCCGGCAGTGGCTCGGTCACGACGATTTGCGAACCGCACGGCATGCTCTTGCTCGTCACGCGGTTGTCGAGGCCCTGCGGCAGGTAGGCGTTACCGGCGATCAGCAGGTACTTGGCCTTCACCACGCCTTTGGCGGTGCGCACGGTGATCGGCTCGCCGTAGGTGATTTCCACCGCCGCCGATTGCTCGTAGATCTTGCCGCCCAGGCCGATGATCGCCGAGGCTTCGCCCAGGGCCAGGTTCAGCGGGTGAATGTGGCCGCCCTGCATGTCCAGCAGGCCACCGACGTAGGCGTTGGAACCGACTTCGCGCTTGATGTCGGCCGCATCGAGCATTTTCAGGTTCTTGTTGCCGTAGCGTTCCCAGCTCTTCTTCTGCTCGGCCAGGCCTTTGAGCTGCTTGTTGTTCATCGCGGCAAAGATGCCACCGGGACGGTAGTCGCACTGGATGTCGTAGTGCTGTATGCGCTGACGAATGATGTCGGCGCCTTCGAAAATCATGCTGCCGAGGATTTCGGCGGTCTTGTCGCCATAGCGCTCTTCGATGACATCGACGTCGCGGCTGTAGGAGTTGACCAGTTGCCCGCCGTTACGACCGCTGGCGCCGAAGCCGACCTTGGCCGCCTCGAGCACGGTGACGCTGTAGCCCGCTTCGGCGAGGAACAGCGCCGAGGACAGACCGGTGTAGCCGGCGCCGATCACGCAGACGTCGCAGTCCACCGCGCCTTCCAGCACCGGGAAATCACCGGTGAAGTTACGGGTGGCGGCGTAGTAGCTGTTTACATGTGCTTGTTTCATAGGTTTCTCCGATGGCCGCCGCAGGTTGCCGGCGACCGCCGCTTTATTGTTATTAGAGCTTGATCCAGGTCGCTTTAAGCTCTGTGTACTTGTCGAACGCATGCAGCGATTTGTCCCGACCGTTGCCCGACTGCTTGTAGCCACCGAACGGCGCGGTCATGTCGCCGCCGTCGTACTGGTTGACCCAGATGCTGCCCGCACGCAGGCCACGGGCGAAGGTGTGGGCCTTGCTCAGGTTGCGGGTCCACACGCCAGCGGCCAGGCCGTAGATGCTGTCGTTGGCAATCGCCAGGGCTTCATCGAAGGTATCGAAGGTGATGACCGACAGCACCGGGCCGAAAATTTCTTCCTGGGCGATGGTCATGGCGTTGCTCACGCCGTCAAAAATCGCCGGTTCCACGTACAGGCCGCCGGTGTCTTCGAGGGTGCGGTTGCCGCCCGCGATCAACTGGGCGCCCTGCTCCTTGCCGATGTCGATGTAGCGCAGCACGTTGTCCAGTTGACGTTGATCCACCACCGCGCCAACGGTGGTCGCAGGATCGAGCGCGTGCCCCGGTTTCCAGCCTTGCAGGGCTTCCACCAGCAACGGGATGAACTGATCCCGGATCGAGCGCTCCACCAGCAAACGCGAGCCGGCGGTGCAGACTTCGCCCTGGTTGAAAGCAATGGCGGCGGCGGCACCCTGCGCTGCGGAGCGCAGGTCCGGTGCATCGGCGAACACCACGTTGGCGCTCTTGCCACCGGCTTCAGCCCAGACGCGTTTCATGTTGCTTTGCCCGGCGTAGATCATCAGTTGCTTGGCAATCGCCGTGGAGCCGGTGAAGGCCAGTACGTCGACGTCCATGTGCAACGCCAGCGCCTTGCCAACGGTGTGGCCGAAGCCCGGCAGGACGTTGAACACGCCTTTGGGGATGCCCGCGTCCAGCGCCAGCTGCGCGATGCGTATAGCAGTCAGCGGCGACTTTTCCGAAGGCTTGAGGATGAACGAGTTGCCCATCGCCAGGGCCGGGGCGAACTTCCAGCTGGCCATGATCAGCGGGAAGTTCCACGGCACGATGGCCGCGACCACGCCGGCGGGTTCGCGAGTCACCAGGCCAAGCTGATCGTGGGGCGTGGCGGCGACTTCGTCGTAGAGTTTGTCGATGGCTTCGGCGGTCCAGCGGATCGCGTTGGCGGTCGCCGGGATGTCGACGTTCAGCGAGTCGCTGATCGGCTTGCCCATGTCCAGGGTTTCGAGCAGCGCCAGTTCTTCGCGGTTTTCCAGGATCAGGTCGGCGAAGCGGATCAGGGTGCGCTTGCGCTCGGCCGGGGCCAGGTTGGCCCAGACGCCGGATTCGAAGGTGCGACGGGCCACGGCTACGGCGGCGTTCGCGTCGGCTTCGTCGGTGCTGGCAACGTTTGCCAGGAAACGACCGTCCACGGGGCTGATGCATTCGAACGTGGCGGTGCTGGCGGCTGCGCAGTATTGGCCGTCAATGAAGGCACGGCTTTCGATGTTGAGGGACTGGAAGCGTTGCTCCCAGTCGCTGCGAGTGATTGTCATGGTTGTGACTCGACGCAGGGGGTTTGGATGGCAGGCGAACGCCCGCCAATCAAAATTTGGTAATCCTCCCCCCTGTAGGAGTGAGCCTGCTCGCGATAGCGGAGGATCAGTCACCATCACTATTTAATGTGATGACGCTATCGCGAGCAGGCTCACTCCTACAGGGATTGGGGAAGGCCTTTAGACCGTGTGCAAGTACCAGTTGTACTCAAGGTCGGAGATGGAGTTCTCGAACTCGGCCAGCTCGCTTTCCTTGCACGCCACGAACACGTCGATGTACATCGGGTCGATGTACTTGGCCATGACTTCGCTGTCGTCCAGCTCGCGCAACGCATCGCGCAGGTTGTTCGGCAGGCTCTGCTCGTTCTGCTCGTAGCTGTTGCCTTCCACCGGAGCGCCAGGTTCGATCTGGTTGGTCAGGCCGTGGTGCACACCGGCCAAAACCGAAGCCATCAACAGGTACGGGTTGGCGTCGGCACCGGCCACGCGGTGCTCGATGCGCACGGCGTCCGGTGAACCGGTCGGCACGCGGACCGCCACGGTACGGTTGTCGACGCCCCAGCTCGGCGAGTTCGGCACGTAGAACTGTGCGCCGAAACGACGGTAGGAGTTGACGTTCGGGCAGAGGAACGCCATCTGCGCGGGCAGGGTCTCGAGCACACCGCCGATCGCGTGTCGCAGCGCGGCGTTCTGCTCGGGATCCTCGCTGGCAAAGATGTTGTTGCCTTCCTTGTCGAGAATCGAAATGTGCACGTGCAGACCGTTACCTGCCTGGCCCGGATACGGCTTGGCCATGAAGGTGGTGTCCATCTCGTGGTCGTAGGCGATGTTTTTCACCAGACGCTTGAGCAGCACCGCGTAGTCGCAGGCCTTTATAGGGTCGGCCACGTGGTGCAGGTTGACTTCGAACTGCGCCGGGGCGCTTTCCTTGACGATGGCGTCAGCCGGGATGCCCTGCTCTTTCGCGCCTTCGAGGATGTCCTGCAGGCAGTCGACGTATTCGTCGAGGTCGTCGATCAGGTACACCTGGGTCGACATCGGACGCTTGCCGGACACCGGCGAACGTGGCGACTGCGGACGGCCGTTCACGTTGTCCTGGTCGATCAGGTAGAACTCGAGTTCGAACGCGGCGCAGATGGTCAGGCCCATGTCGTCGAACTTGCGCACTACATTGGCCAACACTTCGCGCGGGTCGGCGAAGAACGGTTGGCCTTCGAGTTCGTGCATGGTCATCAACAGTTGCGCGGTTGGGCGCTTCTGCCAAGGCTCGATGCTCAGGGTGCCAGGAATCGGGTAGCAGATCCGGTCGGAGTCGCCGATGTCCAGACCCAGGCCGGTGCTTTCCACCGTGGAGCCATTGATGTCCAGAGCAAACAGGGACGCCGGCAGGTTGATGCCTTTCTCGTAAACCTTATGAAGACTGGTGCGTTCGATGCGCTTGCCGCGCACCACACCGTTCATATCCGCAATCAGAAGGTCGACGTACAAAACCTCAGGATATTTCTTAAGGAATGCGTTTGCTTCGTTGAGTTGAACGGTACGCAGAGGGACCGACATGATGCACCTATTAGCTGTTAATTATTATGTTCACCGCCCTTTCACGTAGCCAGTCAATCCGAAAGGCAAAGTGAAGTCAATAGCGAACACCCCACCTTTAAACGTTTATTTTCGGGCCTCTCAGGGGTACGAGAGTGCCAGAACATCCTTGGAACACGCGTAAATCCTCGCATTCGGACGTGCGGCGTTTAGAATTTTTTACATGAGAGTTGTTAATTAAAATCAACAAGGCTAAGCTCCGGAAAAGCTCGTTCAAGTGTGAAACTTCGAGGTGATAAAAATGGCATTCAAGCCATTGATCGGCGTTACTGCATGCGTCAAACAGATTGGCCTGCACCCCTACCACGTCAGCGGCGACAAGTACTTGCGTGCTGTCAGCGTTGCGGCGCTGGGGCTGCCCGTCGTTATTCCTTCCTTAGGCGACCTGACCGAAATCGAAGACCTGCTACCGCAGCTCGACGGTCTGTTGCTGACCGGCTCGCCGTCAAATGTGGAACCCTTCCACTATCAAGGCCCCGACAGCGCGCCCGGCACCGAACACGATCCCCAGCGGGATCGCACCACCCTTCCCCTGATCCGCGCGGCGATTGCCGCTGGCGTTCCGGTGCTCGGCATCTGCCGCGGCTTTCAGGAGATGAACGTGGCGTTCGGTGGCAGCCTGCACCAGAAGGTCCATGAACTGCCCGGCTTCCTCGATCACCGCGAAGCCGACCATCCAGACCTGGCGGTGCAATACGCAGCGGCGCATGCGGTCAGTGTGCAGCCCGGCGGCGTGTTCCAGGCGCTGGACCTGCCCCCGCAGTTCCAGGTCAATTCGATTCACAGCCAGGGCATCGATCGACTCGCGCCCGGCCTGCGCGCCGAAGCGCTCGCGCCGGATGGCCTGATCGAAGCGGTCTCGGTGGAGCACAGCAAGGCCTTCGCCCTCGGTGTGCAATGGCACCCGGAATGGCAGGTTCTTGATAACCCTCCGTATCTGAAAATTTTCCAGGCGTTTGGTGACGCGTGCCGACAACGGGCGGCGCTGCGTAACGCACGCTGACGTAACAAGCGATTAATCCATTTACTGCCCCCGTGAACGGCGGGCGTGCCTTTGCGCGCCCGCCGCCCACGACAACAACACACTGCAATAACAACAAGTACCGCAGCCAGGAAGGCGGCACCGGATAAACCCGATGGGTGGAGATTCCCTGTAGGAGCTGGCTTGCCAGCGAAGGCAACCTGACAGGCAACATTGATGTTGCCTGCAAGAGCCTCTTCGCTGGCAAGCCAGCTCCTACAGGGACCTGCATAAGACTCGGGTTTGCAATCAACTATTAAGCCAGGCCACGTTGGCCCGGCGACTGAAACCTGTTGGGAGTTTCACATGGCAAACGCCTCCAGCATCTACAGGAAGGCTCTTGAAGGTCACCAGGCACCGAAAAAGGTGTTGGTGAAAGTCGACCGCGTCACCAAGAAGTTCGACGAGACCACCGCAGTGGACGATGTGTCCCTGGAAATCCATCAGGGCGAGATCTTTGCCCTGCTCGGTGGTTCCGGTTCCGGTAAATCGACGCTGCTGCGCATGCTCGCCGGCTTCGAGCGCCCGACTGAAGGGCGCATCCTGCTCGACGGCGTGGACATCACCGACATGCCGCCGTACGAGCGGCCGATCAACATGATGTTCCAGTCCTATGCCTTGTTCCCGCACATGACCGTGGCGCAGAACATCGCCTTCGGCCTCAAGCAGGACCGTTTGCCCGCCAGTGAAATCGATGCCCGGGTCGAAGAAATGCTGCGCCTGGTGCACATGACCCAGTACGCCAAGCGCAAACCCCATCAGTTGTCCGGCGGCCAGCGCCAGCGCGTGGCATTGGCCCGCTCCCTGGCCAAGCGTCCAAAGCTGTTGTTGCTCGACGAACCCATGGGTGCGCTGGATAAGAAACTGCGCTCGCAAATGCAGCTGGAACTGGTGGAGATCATCGAGCGCGTCGGCGTGACTTGCGTGATGGTGACCCACGACCAGGAAGAAGCCATGACCATGGCCCAGCGCATCGCGATCATGCACCTGGGCTGGATCGCCCAGATCGGCAGCCCGGTCGACATCTATGAAGCCCCCGTCAGCCGCATGGTCTGCGAGTTCATCGGCAACGTGAACGCGTTCGAAGGCACGGTGGTGGAAGACCTGGAAGGTCACGCGATCATTCACAGCAAGGACCTGGAGCAGAAGATCTACGTCGGTCACGGCGTCAGCACCTCGGTAGAGGACAAGTCGATCACCTACGCCATCCGCCCGGAAAAACTGCTGGTCAGCACCACCAAGCCCGACGCCCGCTACAACTGGTCCAGCGGCAAAGTGCATGACATCGCCTACCTCGGCGGCCATTCGGTGTTTTACGTCGAACTGCCTGGCGGCAAGGTAGTGCAATCGTTCATGGCCAACGCCGAACGCCGTGGTGCACGTCCGACCTGGGACGATCAGGTCTACGTGTGGTGGGAAGACGACAGCGGCGTGGTACTGCGCGCATGAGAACCTTCAATCAGCAATTCCTGCGCCTGGTGCCCAGCGGTCGAAAGCTCGTCATCGGCATCCCGTTCCTGTGGCTGTGCCTGTTCTTCATGCTGCCGTTCTTCCTGGTGATGAAGATCAGCTTCTCCGAAGCTGCCCTGGCCATTCCGCCCTACTCGGAGATCTACACCTACGCCGAGCAGAAATTCAACCTGCTGCTCAACATCGGCAACTACACGCTGCTGGGCGAAGATGAGCTGTACCTCTCGGCTTACCTCGGTTCGTTGAAGGTCGCGCTGTTCAGTACGCTGATGTGCCTGGTGATCGGTTTTCCGATGGCCTACGCCATTACCAAGGCGAGCAAGGAAGCGCAAAACGTCTTGATGCTGCTGATCATGATGCCGACCTGGACGGCGATCCTGATCCGCGTGTATGCGTGGATGGGCATCCTCAGCAACAACGGCCTGCTCAACGGCTTCTTGATGTGGATCGGGCTGACCGATCACCCGATCGAGATCCTCAACACCAACACTGCCGTCTACATCGGCGTGGTGTATGCGTATCTGCCGTTCATGATCCTGCCGCTCTACGCCAACCTGGTCAAACACGATCAGAGCCTGCTGGAAGCGGCGTCGGACTTGGGTTCGAGCACCTTCAACAGCTTCTGGAAAATCACCGTGCCGCTGGCCAAGAACGGCATCATCGCCGGCTGCATGCTGGTGTTCATTCCGGTGGTCGGTGAGTTCGTGATCCCGGAACTGCTGGGCGGTCCGGAGACCCTGATGATCGGCCGTGTGCTGTGGCAGGAGTTCTTCAATAACCGCGACTGGCCGGTGGCGTCTGCCCTGGCGGTGGTGATGCTGTTGATTCTGATCGTGCCGATTCTGCTGTTCAACCGCAGTCAGGCCAAAGAGATGGAGGCACGGGGATGAAACGCTTCGGATTTTCAAAGTTCATGCTGATTTTCGGCCTGTCGTTCATCTACCTGCCGATGCTGATCCTGGTGATCTACTCGTTCAACGCCTCCAAGCTGGTGACGGTGTGGGGTGGCTGGTCGTTCAAGTGGTACGCCGGCCTGCTCGACAACTCGCAACTGATGGGCTCGGTGGTGCGCTCGCTGGAAATCGCCTGCTACACCGCGATTGCAGCCGTCGCACTGGGGACGCTAGCCGCGTTCGTGTTGACCCGCGTCACGCGCTTCAAGGGCCGCACGCTGTTCGGTGGCCTGGTGACCGCGCCGCTGGTGATGCCGGAAGTGATCACCGGTCTGTCGCTGTTGCTGCTGTTCGTGGCCATGGCACAGTTGATCGGCTGGCCGATGGAGCGTGGCATCGTCACGATCTGGATCGCCCACACCACGTTTTGTGCCGCCTACGTTGCAGTGGTAGTCTCCGCCCGCCTTCGCGAGCTGGACCTGTCCATCGAAGAAGCGGCCATGGACCTGGGTGCCAAGCCATTCAAGGTGTTTTTCCTGATCACCATCCCGATGATCGCGCCGTCACTGGCGGCCGGCGGCATGATGTCGTTCGCCCTGTCGCTGGATGACCTGGTACTGGCAAGCTTCGTCTCGGGCCCGGGTTCCACCACCCTGCCGATGGAAGTGTTCTCGGCGGTGCGCCTGGGCGTGAAGCCCGAGATCAACGCCGTGGCCAGCCTGATCCTGTTGGCCGTGTCGATCGTGACCTTCATGGTCTGGTACTTCAGCCGCCGTGCCGAAGCCAGCCGTAAACGGGCGATCCAGGAAGCGATGGACCAGACCGCAAGCGAATCCTGGCAACAACCGAAAAAGCAAATGGTCGGAGCAACGGCCTAGAACCACCCCTGTAGGAGCGAGCCTGCTCGCGATGGACGTCAACGATGACGCGGGCAATCTGAATGAACGCGTCGTCATTGAGTTTTTCGCGAGCAGGCTCGCTCCTACAGAGGAGCGCGCAAGCGTTCCAGCCACAGATGTGTGCCGTGTGATTTTGAATAAGAAAAGAAATGGAGTTGTACCGATGAAAATGTTTGGCAGGACTCTGCTGACACTGTCCTTATTGGGCGCGATCGCCTCGGGCGCCCAGGCCAATGACAAGGTTCTGCGCGTCTATAACTGGTCGGATTACATTGCACCGGACACCGTCAAGAAGTTCGAAGACGAGACCGGCATCCGCGTGACCTACGATGTGTTCGACAGCAACGAAACCCTTGAAGCCCGCTTGCTGGCGGGCAAGTCCGGCTACGACATCGTCGTGCCGTCCAACAGTTTCCTGGCCAAGCAGATCAAGGCCGGGGTCTATCAGGAACTGGACAAGTCGAAGCTGCCCAACTGGCAGAACCTCAATCCGGTGCTGTTGAAAAACGCCTCCGCCAGCGACCCGGACAACGCCCACGCCTTCCCGTACATGTGGGGCTCGATCGGCATCGGCTTCAACCCGCAGAAGGTCAAGGAAGTGCTCGGCACCAATGCCCCGACCAATTCCTGGGACCTGCTGTTCAAGCCGGAAAATGCTGAAAAACTCAAAGCCTGCGGCATCAGTTTCCTCGACTCGCCCACCGAGATGATCCCGGCCGCCCTGCACTACCTGGGCTACCCGGTGAACGATCAGGACAAGGCGCACATCGCTGAAGCCGAAGCACTGTTCATGAAAATCCGCCCGTCGGTGGCGTATTTCCATTCGTCCAAGTACATCTCCGACCTGGCCAACGGCAACATCTGCGTGGCCGTCGGTTATTCCGGCGACGTACTGCAAGCCAAGGCCCGCGCCGAGGAAGCCGGGGACAAGGTGAAGATCGACTACAGCATCCCGAAAGAAGGCGCCGGCAGTTTCTACGACATGGTCGCCATCCCGCGCGATGCCGCCAACGTCGAGAACGCCTACCTGTTCATGAACTTCCTGATGCGCCCGGACATCATCGCCGAGATCACCAACAACATCGGCTACAGCAACGCCAACGCGGCCGCAACGCCGTTGGTGGATGAGGCGATTCGCAACGACCCGGGCTCGTATCCGCCTGAAGCGGTGATGGCGACCTTGTATGCCATTCCTGACCAGCCGATTGGCGTGCAGCGAGTGATGACCCGGGGCTGGACCAAGGTGAAGTTGGGTCAGTAATTCACTGCACATAAGTGTTGAACTTGATGCCGCCTTCGCGAGCAGGCTCGCTCCCACAATGAAATGCGTCCCCCTGTGGGAGCGAGCCTGCTCGCGAAGAGGCCATGACATTCAACCTGGATTTCAGCTTTAACTTTTCTATTCATGCAGCGCCTTACCACCGCTGCATCCCTCACCTGGCTCCTCGGTTAAGGTGAAGTTTGGCGCCCTCGGGCGCCTTTTTTTGTGATCGTTCCCACGCTCTGCGTGGGAATGCCTCAAGGGACGCTCCGCGTTCCAGCTTTGCATCAAACACCGCCCAACGGCCACTCAGCCAACGCCCGGTAACGGCCCTTGTGCGATTCGAACAAGGTGAAACGCTCGGCACGCAGGACAAATTCCGGTGGCGTGTCGGACTCCGGCACCGGCGCCCGATAGTCCCGCGCCAGGGTCAAGTGCGGGCGAAATTCCCGGGGTGTATCCGCAAGGACAAAGGGCAACATGGCCTGCTCCAGGTCATACACCAGCCGCAACAACGCCGGCGATGCCTGCTCGGGCGCCAGCACCAGGACCCCTGCCCTGCGCCAGACATCCAGGCGATCGAGCTCCACGACCAGGCGTTTATCCGACGTGCGCACAGAAGCCGCAGCCTTGCAGACCTCGGCAATCTGCGCGATCCCGACCGCCCCCAGGAACTTCAAGGTCAGATGAAAATTCTCGACCGGCACCGGACGCCCGCTGCGCAGTTGCAAGGCGCTGCGCCATTGGGCGATGGCCTTGCGCTGCGCCGGTGCGCAATCCAGGGCGAAAAACAACCGTTTGAACGGTTCATGGGTTTCGTCATTCATGCCAGGTATCTCTGCCGGGAATTGCCTTGAGTCTACAACCGGCAAGCCCCTTCCTGGCATCTGCCGGCATGCACGTTATAGTTGATGCAAGCGAAGCAACCGGAGGGAAGCATGCGACAGATCCTCAGCAAGGAACCCTGGTGGGCGAAGCCGCCTGAACCCGGTCAGGACGAACTCAAGCTGGAATGGGGCTGGCTGGTGCATTACAGCGAAGGCGAGCCGCGTTTCGAGTTCGTCCGCGAGCGACCGACCGATGACGAAATCCGCAACCGCAAGAGTTGCCGGATCACCCCGTCGGCGGAGTGAGCCGGCGATTCGGTTCAAGCCTTCACGATCATTTCAAAACCGCCGAAAATCATCCGTTGACCATCGAATGGCATGGGATTGACGTCGGGTTGTACCCGCGGATCGGTCATCAGTTTCGCCATCCCGGCGTCACGGGTGGGTTTGTCCGGCCAGACGATCCAGGAAAACACCACGGTTTCGTCCTCCTTGAGTTTTACCGCCATCGGGAACGAGGTCAGCTTGCCGTCAGGGACGTCGTCGCCCCAGCACTCTGCGAGGCTAAGGGCGCCGTTCTCCATGAAAATGGCAGCGGCCATCTCGGCGTGCTTCTTGAATTTTTCGCGGTTGGCGGTGGGCACGGCAGCGACAAAACCATCGACATAAGACATGGGGTGTTCTCCTTGGGTCATGGGTTGATCTGCTGATTAGTCGACTGGGAAGGACTCCAATCGACAGATCCCGCGCTCGAACCGACCGACGGTTGGGCGCTCTGCGCCAGGCTCCCTTCTATCTGCGAGGCCATGTATAGCGTGCCCGCCATCACACCGGTGGTCGGGTTCTGCAGCAGCTTCGTCCAGGCCTTGTCGAACGTGTTGCCCAGGCTGCTGCGAATCAGCGCTTCGCTGTCTGGCCGGTCGTTGGCCTGGATGATCGCCCGAACGCCCGCGACGCCGACGGAGATCAACGCACCGGCCAGTTTCCCGGCGGCCGCCGCTACCGCACTGGCCGCCCCTCGCGGGGCCATCTCGGCTTCAATCCGTTGACTGGCGCGCTTGGCCACCGGCGCCATGGCGGTGTCGGTCGAACCCACCCCCTTGTCGCCTCCGGCCTTGTGCACCTTGTCGACCAGCGCGGCGTACGCCGGCAGCGCGGTCAGCTGCTCGGTGTGTACCACCTGGTACAGCGAGGCGTCCCGGGCGGGCGGTGGCCCGAGGGCAATCGCGGGAATTTTCCGGATGCGGCCATTGAGCTGGGCCATCGGTATGCCATGGCGCTGGGAAATCTTCTGCAGTTCCTCCTTGAGAATGTCCAGGTAAAACGCCGCGGCCAGGGTGAGGATCGAATCCGGGTCAACCTCGAGCGCCGCCGGGGCCAACACTTTTTCCTGATACTTCTCCAGCAAGTAAGCCGCCAGGCGCTTGGCCGAGGCATCTTGCTCGTCTTTGGAACTGCTGATGGCGTACCAACTGACTTTCATCGACAGCCATTCCTGGGTCCAGTAACTGCTGAACCAGGGGATGAAGTTTTCTTCGGTCAGCTGATACACCCGGGTACGCCAGTAATCCATGGCTCCATGCGCGTAGATCTTTGCCTGTTCGGTGGCCGCTTGCGAGGCATCGATGATCTCCCGGTCCACTTGTTGCCAGGTGCTCGGAGAAACCATGATCTGTGGCACTTCCACCGGGGCAGGCGGGGGCGTGACGCATCCCGCCAGTACCAACAGCACGACGACGATCAGCGAACGCAGGTTCAAGATCGCGGTTTCCTGAAGTGTGAGCCGAACGGAATGTCCGGCGCCCTGATGCCCCTGATTTGAGTATAGGTGGCGGCGGTTGCCCGCTCAGATCCGACCATCACTCGCATCGATATTCACCATCGCCACGATTGCCTTCCGCCCACCAGCCGTCAGCGTAGGATCAATTTCAACCCAACACCCAACCCTGTAGCGGAGGGTCGAAACCATGCTGATCCATCTCCTGACCTGCCTGGCCCTGACGGCCTTCACGTTGAGCGTATTCGGCTGGTTCGTCCTTTCCGAGGAGCACGCGTCATGATCACCCACGTCACCCTGGCCGTGAGCTTCCCGGTGTTCGGCAACAACTACTACTCGCAGCAATTCGAGTCTCGTAAAGTATTGACCCTGATGTTCGACGAAAAATTCGAGGCGCTGTTGATTCCGGCAGCCGGTCATCACTTCAGCAACGAAGTGGTCGGGCTCAACGATCAGTTCCGCTTTCTCAACGATGTGCTGGCCGAGCATTTGCTGGCGACTGAGTTCGCCGCCAGTGCCCGTCGCAATCACTTCTGAGCAAATACTTATTGCGCACAAACTTCCCTCAGGCATTCGCGCAACCATCGATGCACTGGATCGGCATCCAGTCGAGGATGCCAAAGCATCGCCACGGTAATTTCCGGCAGCGATAGCGGCAGTGCAAAGCTGTGCATGCCCAAGCGCAGATTGGCGGTATGGCGCTCGGGCACGCTGGCAATCAGATCGCAGGATCGGGCAAGCGCCAGCGCCGTCGAGAAACCGGCGACCAGGGTCGCGATGTGCCGCTGCAGACCGAGCGACTCCAGGGCTTCATCGATCGCCCCCTTCTCCACGCCCCGCCGTGACACGCTGATGTGACTGTGCGCGGTAAAACGCGCGGGCGACATCTCACCCTCGCACAGCGGATGTCCCGCGCGCACCACGCCGATGAAGCGATCGCGGAACAACCCTTGGGTACGCAGCTCCGGGCCTGCGGCCTGGCCCACCACACCGGTTTCCAGATCGACCGTGCCGTCGCGCAGGGCAGTGCTGTCCTTGTCGGTTTTTTGCACGAAGCGCAGGCGGATGCCCGGTGCCTGGTCGGCGATGCGGGCGATCAGCGCGGCGCCGAAGTTTTCGACGAAGCCTTCACTGGTGCGCAAGGTGAATGTGCGCATCACGTGCATGAGGTCGGGTTGCTCGGCCGGGCGCAGCACCGCTTGCGCCTCCTGCACGAGCTGACCGACCCGCTCACGCAACTCCAGGGCGCGTGGTGTAGGCACCAGGCCGCGGCCGGCCCTGACCAGCAGCGGATCGCCAGTGGTTTCGCGCAAGCGCGCCAACGCCCTGCTCATCGCCGATGGACTCAGGCGCAGGCGTTTGGCGGCGCGGGCGACACTGCCTTCTGCGAGCAAGGCATCGAGGGTGATCAGCAGGTTGAGATCGGGTGTGGACATGCGTGACCCTCAGGGACGGCTTATATGGCGTCGCATGCACGTATTAAGTGCAACCCATGCGCCTTCCGCCATATTAGGTCCCGGCGTAGATTTCTGATAGCTCCAATCGGGAGTGGCCAGGTAAGAGGCACGACATGAATGACGGTTCTGCAGTCGCGGCAGTTGCTCAACGCACGCCTTCTGTGAAAGGGGCGCTGGCCAGCCTGTCGTTGGCGATGTTGTTGTCGTCGCTGGGCACCAGCATCGCCAACGTCGGCTTGCCATCCCTGACCCAGGCGTTCAGCGCGTCCTTTCAACAGGTGCAGTGGGTCGTCATTGCCTATCTGCTGGCCATTACCACCTTGATCGTCAGTGTCGGTCGACTCGGTGACCTTGTCGGTCGGCGTCGCCTGCTGCTGTGCGGCATTGCCCTGTTCACATTCGCGTCGGCCTTGTGCGGCCTGGCACCCAATCTGGGCCTGCTGATCGCTGCCAGGGCACTGCAAGGCCTGGGCGCGGCGGTCATGATGACGCTGACCATCGCGTTTGTCGGCGAGACGGTGGCCAAGGGCAAGACCGGTGGCGCCATGGGCCTGCTGGGAACCATGTCGGCCATTGGCACCGCGATGGGCCCGGCGCTCGGAGGTGTGCTCATCGGCGAATTCGGCTGGCGCTCGATGTTCCTCGTCTGCGTGCCCCTGGGTCTGTCGACATGGCTGCTCGCACAACGCTATTTGCCCGGGGATCGCCCCGCGGCAACCGGGCGTACGGGTTTCGATTCGCTGGGCACGCTGTTGCTGGCCCTGTTTCGCGATACGCGACTCAGTGGCAGCCTCGCCATGAGCCTGCTGGTGACGAGCGTGATGATGACCACGCTGCTGGTTGGTCCGTTCTACCTCTCGCAGACCCTGGGATTGACGACTGTGGAGATCGGCCTGGTATTGTCGGTCGGGCCGCTGGTCGCCGCGCTGACCGGTGTGCCCGCCGGGCGCCTCGTCGATCGTTGCGGTGCCCCCGGCATGACCCTCGTTGGGCTCCTGGGCATGGCGTTCGGCTGCATGATGTTGTCGGTCGTGCCCGAAACGTTCGGCGTCAGCGGCTACCTCGCCCCCATGGTCGTCGTCACTCTGGGCTATGCGCTGTTCCAGACCGCCAACAACACCGCGGTCATGCTCGACGTGCCGGCCGATCAACGCGGTGTGGTGTCCGGCCTGCTCAACCTTTCGCGCAATCTGGGGCTGGTCACCGGGGCCTCGGCGATGGGCGCCGTGTTCGCCCTGGCCTCAAAGGCGGTCGACATCGGCACCGCGCACCCGCAGGCCATTGCCAGCGGCCTGCGCACGACCTTTCTGGTGGCGCTGGGGTTGATCGTCATCGCCTGCCTGATCGCGTGGCGCAGGCAGGCTGATGCACGGTGAAGGCGCTTACTGCTCCAGCACCACCAGCGGCGTGTCTTTCTTGACGATGTAGGTCGCCAGTTCCGATGCCTTGCCCTGCCCGACGTTCTTGGCCACATGGGCGGTGCCGGCAGGGATGTACAAGGAGTCACCGGCCTTGAGGGTGACGGGCGGCTGCCCTTCGAGTTGATATTCAAACGTGCCGTCGATGACGTAGGCCACTTCTACCCCGGGGTGCGAGTGTTTCGGCGACACCACGCCTTGATCGAAATCAACGCGCACCTGGATGACTTCGCGCCCGGCGACATCCAGGTCACGGCGCACCAGGTCCGTGCGCTTGAGACCGGCCTGCCAGTTTTTTGCTGGCGGCTGACCCGCCTCCTGGGCCTGGGCAAGGCCGGTGAAAACGCTCAGTGTGGCAGTGACGAGGGCAACGCCGAGCAGGCCTGCCGCGTAGCGGGTGGGGGTTCGGGACATGGTGGTTCTCCAGTGTGCGCAAGGTAAAAGCCGTTAGGCGGCGGTTGCATTACGCGCTCGCCGTGTAACCCCTGCGTGTCCTGTCACCCCGGTTTTTGTATGCGACTGTAGCTTTGTGAACGGCAGATACGTTGCGATACGCAGTCATCCCGACCTCCTTGCGGATGATCGGGATGAATGTGTCGATCTGCCCCTTTACTCAGATGCATCAATCCAGATCGTCTTGATCTCGGTGTACTGATCGTGCGCCCAGATCGACTTGTCGCGTCCGCCAAACCCGGACTCCTTGTAGCCGCCAAACGGTGTCGAGGCATCGCCTTCACCGAAGCAGTTGACCGTGACGATGCCGGCGCGGATTTCACGCGACAGCTTGATGGCGTGGCGCAGGTTGTCGGTGTAGACCGAGGCAGCCAGGCCATACACCGAGTCATTGGCCAAGGCGATGGCTTCGTCGAGGGTGGTGAAGGTCGTGACGGCGAGCACCGGGCCGAAGATCTCTTCCTGGAACAGCTTGCTGTCGGTGCCCACGCCATCGACCACGGTAGGCTCGACGAAGATATCGCCCTGGGTGTTGCCGCCGAAAACCACCCGCAGTTTCTCGATACCCGCCTGCTCCAGGTAGGAGCGGACTTTCTCGTAATGCGCCCGGCTGACCATGGCGCCCAG
>NZ_JAAVXC010000003.1:0-407362 GCF_013416725.1 Pseudomonas sp. SbOxS1 | reverse complement strand
AACACCCAAGCAATTTGACTACTCGAAAGAGCATCAGATTGCGGTGTGTGAAGACGAAAGAACCGAAAGTTCGAATCTCACAAAACACCGAGCTATCACATACCCAATTTGCTGAAGCGAGGCCAACTGGCCACGACTCAGTACCCGAATTTCTTGACGACCATAGAGCGTTGGAACCACCTGATCCCATCCCGAACTCAGAAGTGAAACGATGCATCGCCGATGGTAGTGTGGGGTTTCCCCATGTGAGAGTAGGTCATCGTCAAGATTAAATTCCAAAACCCCTATCTGCGTATGCAGGTAGGGGTTTTGTTTTTGTGCCCGTTTTTTCTGTAGGAGCGAGCATGCTCCGGGCGGCGTTCCGACGATGGACGTCAACGATAACGCGGGAAGCCTGGCACCCCACGGCGTTCTCGGGTTCATCGCGAGCAGGCTCGCTCCTACAAATGAAGCCAATAATTCCACTCTCCTCGCTTCAAGAGAACGCTACTGTTGGCCGATAACTCATAGGGTCGCAGCGATCTTTACTTCTCGCAGCCCTCAACAGCCATCACGGTTTCCAGGGTGATGTCTAATAGCTATCATCTGCGCGCCGTAAAGGGCAGTGAAGCTGATCTTGTTCGTGCATTCGCCTTTCGGTTCTTCTTCTTAAATTGCCTGGAAATCCTCGATGCTGTCGTATCACCAAAAGAGTTTTCTGATCGTCGATGATTTCTCGGATTTCCGCAGTTCGGTCAGGTCGATGCTGAGGGAGCTCGGTGTCAAGGATGTGGACACGGCCGACACTGGCGAACAGGCGCTGAAGATGTGTTCGCAGAAATCCTACGATTTCATCCTGCAGGATTTCCACCTGGGCGATGGCAAGAAGAACGGACAGCAGGTGCTCGAAGACCTGATGATCGACAAGCTGATCAGTCATGAAAGTGTATTCGTGATGGTCACCGCTGAAACCAGCCAGGCCATGGTGCTCAGCGCCCTGGAGCACGAGCCCGATGCCTACCTGACCAAGCCCTTCAACCGTTCCGGTCTGGCCCAACGCCTGGAGCGGCTGGTGCAGCGCAAGACGTTGCTCAAGCCGATATTGCAGGCCCTCGACCGGGGCAAGCCGGTTGAAGTGCTCAATGCCTGCATAGCCCTGTGCAAACAGGATATCCGCTATTCGCCGCTGTGCTTGCGCTACCGCGCCGATGCGCTGCGTGACCTCAATCAGAACGAGGTACTGGAGCGTCTCTACGACAGCATCATTGCCGATCGACCCTTACCGTGGGCATTTGCCGGGCTGGGTAAGTTGCTGTTCAAGCGGGGGCAAGTCAGCCAGGCAAAAGGCGTCTACGAAAAAGCGCTGAAAGTGTTCCCGATGATGCCGGCGCTCTACGATGGCATGGCAGAGGTGCTGGTTGTCGAAGGGGATACCAAGGCCGCCCAACGCGTCCTGGAAGAGGCGATTCGTTTGTCGCCCCTGGCCGTGCGCAGACAAGCGCAGCTGGGTAAATTGGCAATGACCAATGAAGATTTTGACACCGCATCCAAAGCCTACCGCCAGGCAGTTGCCCAAGGTGCCCAGTCACGTTTCAAGGATGCCGAAAGCAACCTCGGACTGGCTCACGCCTTGATCAGCAAGGGCAGTGAAAAAGGCCTGGATACCCGCACTCGCCTGGAAATCAACACGACCCTGAGTGCGGTGGCCAAAGACAACCCGTCCGATCCCGGTCTGCAAATCCGGGCGCGATTGATGAAGGCGACCAGTCTGCTGATCAACGACGCCGAAACGGCGGAAAAACTGACCGAGCAAGCCCTGATGCGGCTTGATGGCATGGAGCAGTTCATGAGCGCCGAAGCGGCTCTGTTGGTGGCCAAGCAATTGCAGATGCTCGGTCAGGCCAGTGCGGGCGCTTCGATGTTGAAAAACTGCGCGGAGATTTACGGCGATGACCCTGCGGTGATGAAGGGCATTGCAAAGTTGACCGATGATCCGAACATCCTCAACTCCGGCAATGTAGCAGCGGATCTCAATCGGCAGGGCGTGCGCGTGTACAAGACCGGTGACCTGGTGCAGGCCCGGGGTATTTTCCGCAAGGCCCTGGCGCTGCAGCCCAAGAACATCAGTATCGCGCTGAACCTCGCACAGTCGTTGCTGCATGGCACCGATACCAATGTCCCCTCGCAGGAAATGGTGGAATGTCGGGCCTGCCTGAAAATGGTCGGCTTGATGCCAGACACCGACTCGCGTTTTGCGCGTTATCAAAAGCTCAAGAACAAGGCATTTGGCGAATGAACGAGCACCAACAGGCACTGGATTTCTCGACGGTGATTGCATCCACCGTACACGACATGAAGAACTCGCTGGCGATGTTGATGCAGGCCCACAGCCAATGGCTGGCGGGTTTGCCGGCGTCTGCGCGCCACACCCCGGAGCAAGGCGTGATCGAGTTCGAGTTCGCGCATCTCAATGGGATGCTGGTGCAGTTGCTGGGCCTTTACAAACTGGGTGTCAACCAGATGCCCCTGCAGCCGGCCTACCACGAACTGGACGACTTCATCGAAGCGCAACTGGCGTGTCATCAAGACGTATTCGCCAGCCGCGGTATTGCCGCCACGTTTGAAGTCGATCCCTTGAGCCCCCTGGGTTTCTTCGACCGTGAGCTGATCGCTTCGGTACTGGCCAACAGCATCAACAATGCGATCCGTTATGCCCGTCACGCGGTGTTGATCAGCGCCAGCGACGAATCCGGTCAGCTGGTCTTGACCATCAACGACGATGGTGACGGTTATCCACCGCAGATGATCGAGCGCCAGGCCGAGTACGTACAGGGTATCAACCACAGCACGGGCAGCACCGGCCTGGGGCTGTACTTCGCCGGTCGGATTGCGGCACTGCATCAACGTAACGGCGTAGGCGGACGCACGGAAATCAGCAATGGCGGCCCGTTGGGCGGGGGGCTCTTCAAGCTTTATCTTCCTTGAAACAATGGAACTCACATATTTGTGCATCGTGCTTGATATTCTGAACACGCGGAGCCTATTTTGTACGAGTTGCCGCTCGCGGCTCGTATAAAAACAAGGATTGCGTCATGACAACCGATGGCCTGGGTTCACTCGCGCAGCGATTGACGGGCATTGATGAGATCGAATGCGTCACGCCGGATTTGAATGGCGTGCCCCGGGGCAAAGTGATGACTGCCGAGGGCTTCCTCGAGGGACGCCGCCTGCAGATGGCGCGGGGAGTGATGCTGCAATGCATCATGGGCGGATATCCGCCGGCACGCTTTTACGGTTGTGATGACGGCGACCTCGCGCTGGTCCCCGATCCGGCGCAGATCCACCGCTTGCCCTGGAGTCAGCAACCTCGGGCACTGGCCATCTGTGATGCGGATGAATTGACGGGCGAAAGTTCCAGCCTGTCGACCCGTGGCCAGCTCAAGGCGGTCATCGCGCGTTACGCGGCCATTGGCCTGGCGCCGGTGGTGGCCACCGAGCTGGAGTTTTTCGTCTTCGCGCCCAATACCGATTCGACCCAGCCCTTCCAGCCACCGACTGGCCTGGATGGTCGTCGCGAGGACGGTCACTCGGCGTTCAGTGTCAGCTCCAACAACGGCCTGCGGCCGTTCTTCCGCGAGGTCTATGAATGCATGGCGGCGCTGGGCCTGCCGCGCGATACCTTCATGCACGAGATGGGCGTCAGCCAGTTCGAAATCAACCTGCTACACGGCGATCCTTTGCTGCTGGCCGACCAGACTTTTCTGTTCAAGCATTTGCTCAAGGAAGTCGCGCTCAAGCACGGCCTGATCGTGGTTTGCATGGCCAAGCCATTGGCGCACACGCCTGGCAGTTCGATGCACATTCACCAGAGCATCGTCGAGATCGGCACGGGGCGGAACGTCTTCAGCGACGAATCCGGTCAACCGAGCGCGACCTTCCGCCATTTCATCGCTGGTCAGCAAGCCGGCATGGCGGATTTCACCGCGCTGTTTGCACCGAACGTTAATTCGTATCAGCGCTTGTGCCATCCCTTTGCATCACCGAATAATGCCTGCTGGTCCCATGACAACCGGGCAGCCGGTTTGCGCATCCCCGCCAGTTCGCCGGTCGCTCGTCGGGTCGAGAACCGATTGCCGGGGGCTGACGCTAACCCCTACCTGGCGATTGCAGCGAGCCTGGCGTCCGGGTTGTACGGCATCGAACACCAGTTGGAACCCGACGAACCGGTACAGGGTGAGTTCCAGGTGCCGGATAAACTTTCATTGCCCTGTACCTTGCATGCAGCGCTGGAACGTCTGAAACGTAGCCAGTTGGCAAAGGAACTGTTCGGCAAGGAGTTCATCGAAGGCTACATCGCTTCGAAGACCATGGAGTTGACCAGTTTCCTTGATGAAATTACTCCCTGGGAGCGGCGTGTCCTGGCCGCCCAGGCCTGACGAAATGTCGACACCGGACTATCGTTTGGATAGCCCGTCACCCCCACTGCAAGGAGTCGCTCGTTGCGCCAAATCTGGAAATCCTTTCGAGCGCTTTATTTCGCTTCGCTGATGATGTTGATCGGCTCGGGCCTGTTGAGTACTTACCTGGCGTTGCGCCTGGCTGCCGATCATGTCGACAGCCTGTGGGTCGGTGCGTTGATGGCTGCCAACTATTTCGGCCTGGTGCTGGGCGGCAAGATCGGCCATCGGTTGATTGCGCGGGTCGGGCATATTCGAGCCTACTCGGCCTGTGCCGGAATCGTCGGCGCGGCGGTGCTGGGCCATGGCCTGGTGAACTGGTTGCCTGCCTGGTTGTTCCTGCGGGTGATCGTCGGTCTTGGCATGATGTGCCAGTACATGGTCATCGAGAGCTGGCTCAATGAGCAGGCCGATGCCAAGCAGCGCGGGCTGGTGTTCAGCGGATACATGATCGCTTCCTACCTGGGGTTGGTGCTGGGTCAGTTGATTCTGGTCATGCACCCGGGGTTGGGGTTGGAGCTGCTGATGCTGGTAGCCCTCTGTTTCACCCTCTGCCTGGTGCCGGTGGCCCTGACCCGACGGATTCACCCGGCACCGTTGCATCCCGCGCCGATGGAGCCCCGGTTCTTTATCAAGCGCGTGCCACAGTCATTGAGCACCGTCCTGGGGGCAGGCCTGATTGTCGGCTCGTTCTACGGTCTGGCGCCGCTGTACGCCTCCCAGCAAGGGCTGTCCACGGAGCAGGTCGGCCTGTTCATGGGTAGCTGTATTTTTGCCGGATTGCTGGTGCAGTGGCCGTTGGGATGGTTGTCCGATCGCTATGACCGGGCGCTGTTGATCCGCTGTTTTGCCTTCAGCCTGGCGTTGGCTGCCTTGCCGCTGGCGATTATGGAGCGGGTACCGCTGGAAGTCCTGTTCATTGCCGGGTTCCTTTGCTCGTTGGTCCAGTTCTGCCTGTATCCGTTGGCAGTGGCCTTCTCCAATGACCATGTCGAGGGCGATCGACGGGTATCGCTGACGGCGATGTTGCTGGTGACCTACGGCGTGGGTGCCAGCATCGGGCCGCTGGTGGCGGGTGTGCTGATGAAGTTGTTCGGCAGCCAGATGCTCTACGCGTTCTTCAGTTTCTTTGCGTTGGTGCTGGTGTGGCGAATTCGTCCGAAAGCGGTGACCAATCTGCACCAGGTGGACGATGCGCCGCTGCATCACGTCGCCATGCCGGACAGTATGTCGAGTTCGCCACTGGTGGCGGCCCTTGATCCTCGGGTGGACGAGCAGGTGGTGCAGGACCAGATGCAGAATCCGCTTCCTTCCGAGCCGAGTGAGGAACCAGAACCGGAAATCGATCAGCCTCCGCAAGAACCGGATTCGGGCAGGGAGCAGAGTTTTACCGAAGCCAGGCCCTGAAATTCAGGCAAAAAAAACGGGCAGTCACCGCAAGGGGCTGCCCGTTTTTTGCTTGAAACCGTGTCTCAGAAGTCGTCTTTGTCGAAGCGCCGTGCTTCACGTTGCAGCTGGTAGACGAACCGCTCCACCTGACGTTGCACCAGCCCGCTCATGTTGTGGAAGCGAACGCCGGCGAAGGTGGTGGAGATCTTTTCTTCGAAGTGCAGGTAGCGCAGTTCGACCGGTGCCGTCATTTTGCCGAAGGGCAGATCGGCGTTGAAACGGTCGTAAACCTGGCCCAGTTGCAGGCTGCCGGTGATGTCGCCATCGAAGCGCAACTTGCAGCCAGTGGCAGAGATGTCCAGCAGCTTGCCACTGATCGATGCCTTGAGTTTTTCACCGTCCAGATTAACGTTGACCAGTTGGGCCAGTTTCAAGGCGGCACGGAATGCATTGCGGCGCTGGTGGTAGACGACTTCATCGGGCAGGGTGCCGCGGTAGCAACGGCTGCCGTTGGATTCGTCGATGGTCAGCGGGCCATTGCTTTCCCACGCGATTCGCACGCCTTCATGAAAACCTTCGATCTTGAAAGATTCGCCGGCCAGCAGGAAGCGTTCGCCATCGCGGGGAATCATTTCGTCCAGGGCAATCATGTTGCGTTCACGATCAAGGTCCACCAAATAGCTCTGGAAGCGCTGGCTGCGCTCGTGGAACGTGATGATCAACGGGTCATGGCTGTCTAGCAGCTGGCGCAAATTGCCGGAGATTTCCAGGGGCGTGCTGAGCACCTTGGGTGGCTGCGGAGCATCTTCCGCATTTAAGGCATTGGACACGGTTAATCAATCTCCAGACAAATTTTGACTGCGGCAAGTGGCATTTTGCCAGCATGTTTCGCGTCTTGATAGAGCGTGCTTATCGACAGGCTCAAGCCTGACTGAGCGGGCGTGGTTTCACAAGCCTGGAGAATGATCCGCTGGCGTCATAGAGCGCGGGTTGTTCACCGCCATTAAGGATTCTCAGCTGGGTGGTCGTGGCGGCCTGCTGTACAAGGATCGACTGTCCATTGTCGGCGTTGGCGGCGTGGCATTGAGCCAGAAGGTCGGTCAATACATCGCTTTGCGCCAGTAGCGCTTGGCCCACGCTCGATTGACTGGCCAGTTGCTCCAGCCCGCTGCGGTTGGCTGGCAGGTTGAGGCTGGCAAGAATTTCACTGCGTTTGCGGCCATGCTGTTCGAGCTGGATGATCATTGCCTGCTTGCGCGCCAGAACACCTTCCAGCAACGGCATGTCGCGGCCATGCAAGGCGAGGGACTCGGTGCGCAGTAACTCCAGCAAGTGTTGCGCTGGAGCAAGGTCGTCGGTGATCAGTTGCAGTAAATTAGTGTCGTGCATGGCTGGCCTTGGGGTTTAAGCGTCCAAAAGCCTGGCGCGGGCCGAGGCCTAGCGCTGGGCTTCGAAGTTGAGCAGTTTGCTGGCTACACGGTTGCTGTCGACTTTATAGCTGCCATCGGCGATGGCTGCTTTCAACTCGGCCACGCGGGATTTGTCGACGACAGGCTGATCGCGCAGCGTATCGGAGATCTTCTGCAACTGTTGCGCCTCATTGCTCAGATGTACCGATTCCCCGCTTTTGACAGAACTGGCCTGATCGGCCGGGGAAGTGGGCTCGGCAGGCTTGCCGGCTTCGGCAGTTTCCCTGGCGGCACTGGTACGTGTACTGCCCGTGAGTGACGGGGAGCTGTTCAAACGGCTGAAATCGATGACCATGGTAAAAAAACCTCTGGGAATTTGGACGCTTGCCATGTTTTCGGCCATTCCCTGAAAAACTTTAGGCCCATTTATCAAATGAGCTTGCGCGCGCCAGCGCTTGCCGTGCCTGCACACAGTTTAGGGAACCGCCGAGGCCGGCGCCACATCTTCACCTGCAGTAAGCTCTACATGGACACTTCCACCTGGCCCGGCGCGATGACTTGCGCCTTGATGACCCGCTTGGAATTGAGGTTCTTGACTCGAATCTGTTCGCTCAGGCCGCCACCGGCCAGTGCTTCGCCGGGCATTCGCACACTGAGCGTACCACTGCGGGCGGTAATCACCACCTGGTCGCCCTTGCGTATCACCTCAGCCTGTTCGATGTGCACCAGGCTGATGACCTGATCGTTGACCATTGGTCGGGTAAGTCGTTGCCCAATGGCCTGGTCCACGGCAGTCAGGTAGCCCTGGTTGAGCAGGCTGATATCGCGCTCACGTAGCGCGACGTCCTGCGGCTCGACAATGCCGGCCCGGCGCAGGGGCCGGGTGGTCGTGACGACCTCGCGAAACAGGCGTACTTGAGCGGGTACGAAGACTGTCCAGGGGGATGTTCCCTCACAGCGAACCTTGACCGTTACACGGCCCAAAGGCTTGGCCGGACTCTCCAGCGTGGCTGTCAATTCCTTGTCGCACATCGGCATGCGCAGGCGTGGATCGAGCGGGTTGACCTGGATTTCATAGCGACCCTGGGTTTGACTGGTCGCCAGATAGTCCTCTACGGTGAATTCAAGAAAGCCCTGGGTGACGCCGATAAGCATGTCAGGCAAGGTAACCGCGTCAGCAAGGGCAGGGCTGCCAGCGTTGAACAGGCAGACAGCCGACAACACCCCCAGCCATTGGCGGCAGCGGGTGGTCAGGTGTCGGAATAATGTCGGTTCTGTGTTCATGACAGATAAAAAGCAAGCGCCGTGCCGTTTAGTGATGAAGGCGCGTCGCAACAACACTTAGCGTTGGCGTAGGAGTCAGGCATGGCTGGTGTAATGGATTCGGTAAACCAGCGCACGCAACTGGTGGGGCAGAATCGCCTTGAGTTGCTGTTGTTCCGTCTCGACGGCCAGCAGCTGTATGGGATCAACGTGTTCAAGGTGCGGGAGGTGCTGCAATGCCCCAAACTGACGCTGATGCCCAAGTCCAGTCCTGTCGTGTGTGGCGTGGCGAATATTCGGGGGGCGACCATTCCGATCCTTGATCTGGCGATGGCGACCGGTTCCGGTGGCTTGAAGGACAAGAACAACCCCTTCGTGATCATCACGGAGTACAACACCAAGACCCAGGGATTCCTGGTGCGTTCGGTGGAACGCATCGTCAACATGAACTGGGAGGAGATTCATCCGCCACCCAAGGGCACGGGGCGTGATCACTACCTGACGGCTGTGACGCGGGTCGACAACCAGTTGGTGGAAATCATCGACGTCGAGAAGGTGTTGGCTGAAGTGGCTCCGACCCCGGAAGCGATTTCTGCCGGCGTGGTGGATGTTGAAACCCAGCACAAGGCGCTCTCCTTGCGGGTGCTGACGGTCGATGACTCGTCGGTGGCGCGCAAGCAGGTCACCCGTTGCCTGCAAACAGTCGGTGTTGAAGTGGTGGCGTTGAACGACGGTCGGCAAGCGCTGGATTACCTGCGCAAGCTGGTCGACGAGGGCAAGAAGCCGGAGGAGGAGTTCCTGATGATGATTTCCGACATCGAGATGCCAGAAATGGACGGATACACCCTCACGGCCGAGATCCGCAACGACCCTCGCATGCAAAAGCTTCATATCATCCTGCATACTTCGTTGTCGGGTGTGTTCAATCAGGCGATGGTCAGGAAAGTCGGTGCCGATGACTTCCTGGCCAAATTCCGTCCTGATGACCTGGCATCCCGGGTAGTCGACCGGATCAGAGCAGCAGACATCAGCTAGGGGCGTTCGGCCCCCGGCAGTCAACACGATTTTAGAGGCGGCAGCATTGTCTACGGGTAATTTGGATTTCGAACAGTTCCGGGTGTTCCTGGAAAAAGCCTGTGGCATTTTGCTCGGTGAAAACAAGCAGTATCTGGTCTCCAGCCGTCTCAACAAACTGATGGAGCAGCAAGGCATCAAGTCCCTGGGTGAGCTGGTCCAGCGCATTCAGACCCAGCCGCGCAGCGGGTTGCGCGAGATGGTGGTGGATGCGATGACGACCAACGAAACCCTGTGGTTCCGTGATACCTATCCGTTTGAAGTCTTGAAGAACAAGGTGCTGCCCGAAGCGATCAAGGCCAGTCCCGGCCAGCGTCTGCGGATCTGGTCGGCGGCGTGCTCGTCGGGTCAGGAGCCATACTCGCTGTCGATGTCCATCGATGAGTTCGAACGGTTCAATCCCGGGCAGTTGAGGATGGGCGTGCAGATTGTGGCCACCGACCTGTCCGGCACCATGCTGAACAACTGCAAGACCGGCGAGTACGACAGCCTGGCCATTGGTCGCGGCCTGTCACCCGAGCGGCTGCAGCGTTATTTCGACCCCAAGGGGCCGGGACGCTGGGCCATCAAGGCGCCGATCAAGAGCCGGGTCGAGTTTCGCTCGTTCAACTTGCTGGACAGCTACGCGAGCCTTGGCAAGTTCGACATCGTGTTTTGCCGCAACGTGCTGATCTACTTCTCCGCCGAAGTGAAGAAGGACATCCTGTTGCGCATTCACAGCACGTTGAAGCCGGGAGGTTATCTGTTCCTCGGTGCTTCCGAAGCGCTGAACGGATTGCCGGACCATTACCAGATGGTTCAGTGCAGCCCGGGGATTATTTACCAGGCGAAGTGACCGGTTGTCTGTATCAACAAAACGGGAGCCCACCGGGGCTCCCGTTTTTTTTGCCTGATGATTTCTCGCCGATACGGCCTAAACCTGTAGGAGCCGGCTTGCCGGCGAATGCGTCGGGTCAGTCAATTTATTTGTCGACTGGACGAACGCCTTCGCCGGCAAGCCGGCTCCTACAGAGGGGCTCTGGAAACGGGTGTTAAGCGGCAGAAAAGCGGCATCCAGCGGAAACCGGTTGCCGCTTTTCTGTCGTTGCCCCCTGGGCCGGTGCCCGCAAAGCCCCGGTTTATGGGGTTTTCTGAATTGGCATGACGCTTGCTACACCCCTCATACGAAAAATCAGGTCAGCCGAAGGTTTCCCGCCATGAGCATCAGCTTCGATAAAGCGCTCGGTATTCACGAAAAGGCATTGGGCTTCCGCGCTCAGCGTGCCGAAGTCCTGGCCAACAACATTGCCAACGCCGACACCCCGAACTACAAGGCTCGGGACCTGGAGTTCTCGAAAGTGCTCGAGGCGCAGAACGACAAGGCCAAAAATGGCTCCTTCGCCCTGAACATGACCAACAGCCGTCATATCGAAGCCCAGGGCCTGGGCAATGGCGACGAGTCGCTGATGTATCGCACGCCGATGCAACCGTCGATCGACCAGAACACCGTGGACGCCCAGCTGGAACAGTCGAACTACGCGGAAAACTCCGTCAACTTCCAGGCCAGCTTCACCCTGCTCAACAGCAAATTCAAAGGGCTGGTTTCAGCCCTGCGCGGAGAGTAAGTCATGTCTCTATCCAGTGTTTTCAACATTGCCGGTAGCGGCATGAGTGCCCAGACCACGCGCCTGAACACCGTGGCCTCGAACATCGCCAACGCCGAGACCGTCTCGTCGAGCATCGACCAGACCTACCGTGCCCGTCACCCGGTGTTCGCCACCATGTTCCAGGGCGCTCAAGGCGCTGGCGGTGACTCGCTGTTCCAGAACCAGGACGCGGCCGGTCAGGGCGTACAGGTACTGGGCGTGGTCGAAGACCAAAGCAACCTTGAAGCACGCTACGAGCCGAACCATCCGGCCGCCGATGCCAAGGGCTATGTCTATTACCCGAACGTCAACGTGGTGGAGGAAATGGCTGACATGATTTCCGCGAGCCGTTCGTTCCAGACCAACGCCGAAATGATGAATACCGCCAAAACCATGATGCAGAAAGTCCTGACCCTCGGTCAGTGATAAGGGGCGACTCAGATGAGTGTTACCGATACCACCAGTGCTCCGAGCCTCAACGACATCCTGGCCAACTCGTCGATCAAGACCAATACCAATTCCGATAGCCTGGCATCGGCGGCCGGTACTGCCACGGGCCAAAAGGCCTTGGGCAAGGATGCGTTCCTGCAATTGCTGGTCACCCAGCTGAAAAACCAGAACCCGCTGGAGCCTCAGGGCAACGGCGAGTTCGTGGCACAGCTGGCGCAGTTCAGCAGCCTGGAAGGCATCACCACGCTTAACGATACCGTGTCCGGCATCGCCGGCAACTACAACTCGTCCCAGGCGTTGCAGGCTTCGTCGCTGGTCGGGCGTTCGGTCATCGCGCCGGGCGACAAGGCCGTGGTCGACACCACGAAGGGCATGACCGGTGCGGTCGTCATACCGCAGTCGGTGGCTGAAGTGGCGGTGAAAATCACCGACAAGGATGGCAAGACCGTCCGCACCATCACCCTGGACGATCAGCAAGCCGGTACCAGCAGCTTCACCTGGGATGGCAAGGACGATGCCGGCAACGTCGTTGATTCGGGTACTTATACCTTTGCGGCGAACACCACCATCGATGAAAAGGGCGTGGCGCTGGTCACCAACCTGCCGGCAACGGTCAACAGCGTGACCATCAGCCAGACCGGCGGTGAGTTGATGCTCAACCTGGCCGGGCTCGGCAGTGTCGCCCTGTCCAAAGTGCAAACCATTGGTATATAGAGCCGGCTAACGCGGCACAAAAGGAGTGGAATATGTCTTTCAACGTCGGCCTTAGCGGTCTCTATGCCGCCAGTAAACAATTGGACGTCACCGGTAACAACATCGCCAACGTGGCAACCACCGGCTTCAAATCGTCCCGCGCAGAATTCGAAGACGTGTACTCGGCGACCAAACTGGGTACGGGTAGCAAGGTCGTCGGCAGCGGCGTGCGTCTGGCCAACGTTTCCCAGCAATTTACCCAGGGCGATATCAGCGCCACCGGTAATGTGCTGGACATGGGCATCAATGGCTCAGGTTTCTTCGTACTGAACAACAGCGGCTCGCTGTCCTACACCCGTGCCGGTACGTTCAAGGTCGACAAGGAAGGCTACGTCACCAACAGCGATGGTACCTCGCGCCTGCAAGGCTACGGTGTTGATGGCAATGGCAAGATTGTCAACGGCGTATTGACTGACCTGCGCATCGACACCTCCAACCTGGCGCCGAAATCCACCACCACGGTGTCGTCGACGATCAACCTGAACTCTACGTCTGCCGTGATCGATCAGACGGTGGCGACCAACAAGTTCGACCCGAGCAAGTCGGAGACCTTCAGCAAGCAGTTCAGTACTCCGGTGTTCGACACCCAGGGCAACCAGCACACCATGGATCAATACATGGTCAAGACCGGGCCCAACACCTGGGATACCTATACCCTGATCGACGATCGCAATCCGGACGGCAGCGACCCGACGGACGCGGCGACTCCGCCAATCGCTTCGACCATGACCTTCGACACATCGGGCAAGTTGGTGTCGGTCAGCACGCCGGTTCCACCCACCGTGCCTCCGACCGTTCCAACGCCTGCCCCGGTGATCAGTAATGAGCTGAAAATCACCAACTGGACCCCGGGCACAGTCAAGGATGGCGTCTGGACGTCCAATGGTGCAGCCGCCGATCCGGACGGCCTGACGATTGCCATGGGTAACACGACTCAGTTCAACGCCGACACCGCGCGCTCCATTCCCGTGCAGAACGGTTATGCCACGGGTCAGATCACCAACCTGACCATCGACGGCAGCGGTGTGCTGTTGGCCAACTTCAGCAACTACCAGACCAAGCCGATTGGCCAACTGGCGTTGGCCAGCTTCACCAACGAACAAGGTCTGCAGGCCGTCGGCGGCACCAGCTGGAAAGAAACCTACGCCTCGGGCATCCCGGGCTACGATGCGCCGGAGACCGGCTCGCTGGGTACGATCCGCTCCAACTCCCTGGAAGAGTCCAACGTCAACGTGACCAATGAACTGGTCGACCTGATCAAGGCGCAGAGCAATTACCAGGCGAACGCCAAGACCATCTCTACCCAGAGCACCATCATGCAGACCATCATTCAAATGGCCTGATGCGGGTTAGCTCAAAGCGTTGCACAAGGAGCCCCTCGCAAGAGGGGCTTTTTTTTAGATCAAAAGATCGCAGCCTCGCTTCGCTCGGCAGCTCCTACATTGAAATGTGACCCCTGTAGGAGCTGCCGGAGCGAAGCGAGGCTGCGATCTTTTTCATGGGCAAAAGAAAACCCCCGACAAGCCAAGGGCCTGTCGGGGGTTTTTTATGTTACCGGCTCAGCTTATTGGCAAGCTTCGCAATCCGGCTCGTCAATGGCGCAAGCCTTCGGCACTGGAGCAGGGCCGGCGGGTGCTGCCAGGACCGAGTCGTCACCGTGGTTGCCACCGCTGGAAACAGCGTTGAGCTTACCAGTGTTGATGGTCGACTTCTCGGTGCTGGTCGCGGCCAGGGCACGGAGGTAGTAAGTGGTTTTCAGGCCACGGTACCAGGCCATGCGGTAGGTCACGTCCAGCTTCTTGCCCGAAGCGCCGGCGATGTACAGGTTCAGCGATTGAGCCTGGTCGATCCACTTCTGACGACGGCTGGCCGCGTCGACGATCCACTTGGTGTCCACTTCGAACGCGGTTGCATAGAGCTCCTTGAGTTCTTGCGGGATGCGCTCGATCTGCTGCACCGAACCGTCGTAGTACTTCAGGTCGTTGATCATGACCGAGTCCCACAGGCCGCGAGCCTTCAGGTCGCGAACCAGGTACGGGTTGATCACGGTGAATTCGCCCGACAGGTTCGATTTCACATACAGGTTCTGGTAGGTCGGTTCGATCGACTGCGATACGCCCGTGATGTTGGCGATGGTTGCGGTCGGTGCGATGGCCATGATGTTCGAGTTACGGATACCTTTCTGAACACGGGCGCGAACCGGTGCCCAATCCAGGGATTCCTTCAGGTCGACGTCGATGTACTTCTGGCCACGGGCTTCGATCAGGATCTGTTGCGAATCCAGTGGCAGGATGCCCTTGGACCACAGCGAACCCTGGAACGTCTCGTAGGCGCCACGCTCGTCAGCCAGGTCGCAGGAAGCCTGGATTGCGTAGTAGCTGACCGCTTCCATGGACTTGTCGGCGAACTCGACGGCGGCGTCGGAACCGTAAGGGATGTGCTGCAGGTACAGCGCGTCCTGGAAGCCCATGATGCCCAGGCCGACTGGACGGTGCTTGAAGTTGGAGTTCTTCGCTTGCGGCACCGAGTAGTAGTTGATGTCGATCACGTTGTCGAGCATGCGCACAGCGGTGTTCACGGTGCGTTGCAGCTTGGCGGTGTCGAGCTTGCCGCCCACGATGTGGTTCGGCAGGTTGATCGAGCCCAGGTTGCAAACGGCGATCTCGTCCTTGTTGGTGTTCAAGGTGATCTCGGTGCACAGGTTCGAGCTGTGGACCACGCCCACGTGCTGCTGCGGGCTGCGCAGGTTGCACGGGTCTTTGAAAGTCAGCCATGGGTGGCCGGTTTCGAACAGCATGGACAGCATCTTGCGCCACAGGTCTTTGGCCTGGATGGTCTTGAACAGCTTGACCTTGCCCGGGTACTCGGTCAGGGCTTCGTAGTACTCGTAGCGCTCTTCGAAGGCCTTGCCGGTCAGGTCGTGCAGGTCCGGAACTTCCGATGGCGAGAACAGGGTCCACTTGCCGTCATCGAAGACACGCTTCATGAACAGGTCAGGGATCCAGTTGGCAGTGTTCATGTCGTGGGTACGACGACGATCATCACCGGTGTTCTTGCGCAGCTCGATGAACTCTTCGATGTCCATGTGCCAGGTTTCCAGGTAGGCACACACAGCGCCTTTGCGCTTGCCACCCTGGTTAACGGCGACGGCGGTGTCGTTCACTACTTTCAGGAACGGTACGACGCCCTGGGACTTGCCGTTGGTGCCCTTGATGTACGAACCCAGCGCACGAACCGGGGTCCAGTCGTTGCCCAGGCCGCCAGCGAATTTCGACAGCATGGCGTTGTCGTGGATCGCGTGGTAGATGCCCGAGAGGTCATCCGGCACGGTGGTCAGGTAGCAGCTCGACAGCTGCGGACGCAGGGTACCGGCGTTGAACAGGGTCGGGGTCGACGACATGTAGTCGAAGGACGACAACAGGTTGTAGAACTCGATCGCACGGTCTTCTTTCTGCTTCTCTTCGATCGCCAGGCCCATGGCCACGCGCATGAAGAAGATCTGCGGCAGTTCGAAGCGCACGCCATCCTTGTGGATGAAGTAACGGTCGTACAGGGTTTGCAGGCCCAGGTAGGTGAACTGCTGGTCGCGCTCGTGGTTGATTGCCTTGCCGAGCTTTTCCAGGTCGAAGTCGGCCAGGACCGGGTTCAGCAATTCGAATTCGATACCCTTGGCGATGTAGGCCGGCAGGGCCTTGGCGTACAGGTCGACCATCTCGTGGTGAGTCGCGCTCTCGGCGACGCCGAGGAAGCCCAGGCCTTCGGCACGCAGGGTGTCCATCAGCAGGCGCGCGGTCACGAACGAGTAGTTCGGCTCACGCTCGACCAGGGTACGGGCGGTCATCACCAGGGCGGTGTTGACGTCGGTCAGGGCCACGCCGTCGTACAGGTTCTTCAGGGTTTCGCGCTGGATCAGGTCGCCGTCGACTTCTTCCAGGCCTTCGCACGCTTCGGTGACGATGGTGTTCAGGCGGCCCATGTCCAGCGGCGCCAGGCTACCGTCGGCGCGGGTGATGCGAATCGACGGGTGAGCGTCGACCGCTGCTTCGGCCGGGGCGTGAGCGGCGCGTTCTTTCGAGCGACCGTCACGGTAGATCACGTAGTCACGAGCGACTTTTTGCTCGCCGGCACGCATCAGGGCCAGTTCGACCTGGTCCTGGATTTCTTCGATGTGGATGGTGCCGCCCGATGGCATGCGACGCTTGAAGGTGGCAGTGACCTGTTCGGTCAGGCGGGCCACGGTGTCGTGGATGCGCGACGAAGCGGCAGCGGTGCCACCCTCAACTGCAAGAAACGCTTTGGTGATGGCGACGGTGATCTTGTCATCGGTGTAAGGAACGACAGTGCCGTTACGCTTGATCACACGCAGCTGGCCCGGCGCGGTGGCGGACAGATCCGAATTCGAATCAGCGGCCTGCGGCAAGGTGCCCTGCGGGTTCTCGCGAGTTGTGTCGGTTTGCATCGGGGGGTGTCTCCACATTCTCTATGTTTGATTGGGCACCATCACGGTGCCCACCGTTCCGTCCTGAAGCACTACAACCGGCCAAGGCCGGGCATAACAACTTCGGGACAGTAGGAAGGGGGCTATTGGGCGCCGCTTCCATGCCGAAGTCTTGGTCTCACGCCTTGGGCCTGAGACCTTGGTCCTTTGAGATGACAGTTGGGAGGTGGCAGTCGTGACTGCAACACCCGTACCGTTTTTCACCCCATGGGCCGAAATACAGTAGCCATCCGCGCGCGCGGTTTTGGGCTTTGGAAATTACGTTTGGTTCAACCGGAAAGAGGCAATAAAAGCGCTTGAATTTGGTATCCGGTTTGTGTTTGGTTTTTCATGAAAAACCCTACATCTAGGGTTTTTTTTACGCTGGGCTACAAGATAATGCGTTTTGGGGGGTGATTGCAACGTACTACCTGTGGATAAACCTGTGCGTAAATTGTGTGTTGTGAACGGAATCGGCGTGCAGGCCGCGATGCTGCTGGACCCGGCTTTTTTTCATCGATTTTCAAGCCGCGAAAACACTCGAGCGGATTTTTAAGGGCGCGAACCCTATCACAAAAAACTCTGTTGTCCGAACGCATTTACCGGCTTGTGTTCTGCGTGGGCGACGTTTATACAATCGGTCAGCGTGTATGCAATTTATCCACCCCTATCATTACAAAAAGACGGGCGGATCCTTCCTTATAAGTGTTCTGGCAAGTAGAGGTCACCGGTGGAGCAAGAAGCCTGGCAGGTATTGATTGTGGAGGACGATCAACGTCTGGCCGAACTGACGCGTGATTACCTGCAAGCCAATGGCCTGCGTGTATCGATCGAAGGCAATGGTGCGCTGGCGGCGGCCCGCATCATCAAGGAACAACCGGACCTGGTGATTCTCGACCTGATGCTGCCAGGCGAAGATGGCCTGAGCATTTGCCGCAAGGTGCGTGACCGTTACGACGGCCCGATCCTGATGCTCACCGCACGCACCGACGACACCGACCAGATCCTAGGCCTGGACCTGGGTGCCGACGACTACGTGTGCAAGCCGGTGCGCCCGCGCTTGCTGCTGGCGCGCATCCAGGCATTGCTGCGACGCAGCGAGACGCCGGAGGTGGCCCCGGAAAAACAACGGCGCCTGCAATTCGGCCCGCTGGTGGTGGACAATGCATTGCGCGAAGCCTGGCTGCACGATAACGGCATCGAACTGACCAGCGCCGAGTTCGACTTGCTCTGGCTGCTGGTGGCCAACGCCGGGCGCATCCTGTCCCGGGAAGAAATCTTCACCGCGTTGCGCGGCATCGGCTATGACGGCCAGGACCGCTCCATCGACGTGCGCATCTCGCGCATCCGCCCCAAGATCGGCGATGACCCGGACCATCCACGACTGATCAAGACCGTGCGCAGCAAAGGCTACCTGTTTGTTCCCGAGGCCTGCGTAGACCCGACCCTGTGAACTCGATCTTCCTGCGGATCTACGGCGGCATGTGCGCCGCGTTGATACTGGTGGCGGTACTCGGCGTGCTGGCCTTGCACCTGCTCAACCAGGTGCGCGGCGAGCAGTACCGCGAGAGACTGGCCCACGGCACCTTTTCGCTGATGGCCGACAACCTGCAACCGATGAACCAGACCGAGCGTCACCGGGCGTTGTTGGTGTGGGAGCGGCTGCTGGGGATTCCGCTGGCGCTGAAAACCTTTGCCCAGACCGACCTCGACCTTACCCAGCGCACCCGCGTCCTGCGCGGCCAGGCCCTGGTGGAGAAGACCGGCCCGCATGCGGCCAGGGTCTACCGTCTGGTCAGTGACCAGGAGCAGCTTGTGCTCACCGGTGACGTCCAGCAGATCAGCGAACAACTCGCCCGGGCGACGATTTACCTGTTGGCAGACGAGCTGGTGCGCTACCCCGTGGGCGAACAACCGGGGCGCCTGGCGCAATTGAAACAGGACAAGGGTTTTGGCTTCGATTTGCGCCTGGTCACGGTCCAGGAAGCCGACATGGATGAAGACCAGAGCCGCCGGGTGTCCGAGGGCGACACCGTGATGGCGCTGGGCAAGGAGGGCGATTCGATCCGGGTGTTCGCAGGCATGGTCGGCACGCCGTGGGTGCTGGAAATCGGCCCGTTGTACCAGATGAATCCTTATCCGCCAGAGTGGCTGGTGTTGATTGCCGCACTGGGGCTGAGCCTGATCGGCCTGATCGTCTATCTGCTGGTGCGGCAACTGGAGCGTCGCTTGCGAGGGTTGGAAGCGGCGGCGACGCGGATCGCCAAGGGCAGCCTGGAAACCCGGGTGCCAACGCGCGGTGCGGACTCGGTGGGGCGACTGGCGTCGGCGTTCAACGGCATGGCCGAGCACCTGCAACAGCTGCTGGCCATTCAGCGCGAGCTGGTGCGTGCCGTGTCCCACGAATTGCGCACGCCGGTGGCGCGCCTGCGTTTTGGCCTGGAAATGATCGGCTCGGCCAAGACCCCGCAAGCCCTGGAAAAATACTGCGAAGGCATGGACCACGATATTGAGGACCTCGACCGCCTGGTCGACGAGATGCTGACTTACGCGCGGTTGGAGCAAGGCTCCCCAGCACTGAATTTTCAGCGTATCGATCTGGATGCCTTGGTCAATCAGGTCATCGAAGAGCTGGCACCCTTGCGCGCCGACGTCACGGTGCAGCGAGGATTGTGCCTGTCGGCCGCCGACTGCGACGACGCTTGGGTCGAGGCCGAGCCACGCTACCTGCATCGGGCAATGCAGAACCTGGTGAGCAATGCCATGCGCCATGCTCAATCGCGGGTCACTATCAGTTATCAGGTGGGGCAGCAGCGCTGTCGGGTGGATGTTGAAGATGATGGGCCGGGCGTACCGGAAATGGCCTGGGAGAAAATTTTCACGCCGTTCCTGCGACTCGACGACAGCCGCACCCGGGCCTCGGGCGGCCATGGGTTGGGTTTGTCGATCGTGCGGCGGATCATCCATTGGCACGACGGCCGGGCGTTGATCGGCAGGAGCAAAAGCCTGGGCGGCGCATGTTTCAGCTTGAGCTGGCCGAGGAATCAGGAGAAGCGGTGAGGACCCTTCGCTACGTTTTTGTGTCGGTCTCCATGTTGTGATCGACGTAGAACTGTAGGAGCGAGGCTTGCCCGCGAAGAGTCCCATACAAACAGCAGAAATCTTCAGGCCTTGATACTGACCAGACTCAACAACTGCCCATCCTTGACCCCGAACTGCGCCTGCAGCTCGGTGCCGTTGCGCCATTCGCCGGACAGGTCGGTCAGCAACCGCAATCGCACCTCACCTGACTCGGTCCACTCCAGCAACTCGGCGTGTTCGAAGTAGAAACGTTTCCGGACGATCGGGTAGAGCGCCTTGAACAGGCTCTCTTTCACTGAAAAAGTCAGGGTGACCAGTAACGCAAGCTGATCGCGACGCCCGGCGGCCATGCGCTGCAGTTCCGGCGGGGTGAGGATTTCCCCGGCCAGACGTTCGGCGCGTTCGGCATTGAGCAGGTTTTCCATGTCCATTCCCAAGCCGCGCCAATGGGTTTTGTTCGCGACGATGGCCGCGGCCCGACCGGTGCTATGGGTGATCGAACCGGTGATGTGCGCCGGCCAGACGGGCGCCCGGTCATCACCGATGGCCGGGCTGAAATTCAGGCCCTCCAGTTGTTGCAGGGCGGCACGGGCGCAGATCCGCCCGGCGAGAAATTCTGCCTGGCGTTTGGCCACCGAGCGCTGAATGCTCGCTGGCGCCTCAATGGCGCTGCGCTGGAAGTCATCGCTGAGCAGTCGCGAAGTATCGAAGTGGGTACTCAACAGCACAGTATCGGGCAGCACCAACGGCAGCGGCCAATGGGCATCGAGGGGCGTGCAGCAGGCGGGCAGGGCGGGGACTGAATTCATGTCGGGCATTTTGCCGGGTTGCCTTGATGCTGGGTAGTGCTTGAGGGCTTTGTGGCGAGGGGATAAATCCCCTCGCCACCGTGTCTAGCCGTTCAGCTGAAGATCTTCTTGAGAAATGCCTGCATATCCGCCCACGATTTTTCATCCGCCGCTTTGTTGTAACCAATGTCCGGCCCGCCATGATCACCATGGCTCAAGCGATCGGCATCGGGATTGCTGAAACCGTGCTTGGCGCCGTCCAGGCTGACGAACCGGTAGTCGGCGCCGGCCTTGTCCATCTCGGTTTTGAAAGCAGCGACATTTTCCGGCGTGATCAGGCTGTCCTGGGCGCCGTGTTCGACAAGGATTTTCGCCTTGACGCTGCCCGGTGTCGCAGGGGTATTGGTGACCAGCGCGCCATGGAAACTCACAACCCCGGCCAGAGGCGCACCCTGACGAGCGGCATTGAGCACCACGCCGCCGCCGAAGCAGTAGCCGATGGCGGCTAGCTTGTTCGGATCGGTTTGCGCCTGTTGTTTGAGCAAGTCGAGTCCCGCCTGAAACCGCGCGCTGGCAATCGCGTTGTCCTTGAGCACGGCCTGCATGAAAGCCATCGCGTCCTTGGGGTGTTCGGTGTTCTTGCCGTCGCCATACATATCGATGGCCAGGGCGCTGTAACCCAGGCTGGCCAAGTCGCGGGCGCGGCGCTTGGCGTAGTCGTTCAACCCCCAGAACTCATGCACCACCACGACACCGGGGCGCGGACCTTTTATCGCGTCGTCAAAGGCGTAATAGCCAATCATCCGGGTGCCGTCGGGACTTTGGTACGGGATTTCCTGAGTCTTGATGGCGGCCTGGGCCAGCCCGCTGACGGCGAGCAAGAAGAGGGCGAAGAGCATGCGCATGGTCGGATCTCCTGCAAGAAAATCATCGAAACAACTGGGTGGATATGGTTCAGCTCAGGTTAAGCGGCTGTTCAGGGGGAGTTCAGGGCGGCGTGAGTAATCTTGCCCCGTAGCCAAAACAACGCCAACTCTTGAGGAGCTTCACCCATGACTGGATTCAAAAAACTGCTGCTGGCATTCACCGTTTTCGGCGCGAGCACTGCAGCGTTCGCTTCCAACGACAATTTCGGCAGCCTTACTTATGGGCAGACCAGCGACAAGATCAAAAAATCCCACGCCTTGAACGATAACCTCGACCGTCCGAACGCCGACGGCGTGATCGGCAAGGACAACACCTGGGGCTTGCGTGTGGGCCAGCAAAACAGCCAGGGCCGCTACTACGCCACTTACGATAACGTGTCGGGTTCGCACAATGGCATTAAACTGCGTCAGGAAAGCCTGCTGGGCAGCTACGATCTGTTCCATCCGTTGAGTGCTGGCACCAAGCTGTTTGGTGGCGCTTCGGCCGGGTTGACCAAAATGACCCAGGAATCGCCAGGCTTCAGCCGCGACAGCGACATCGGTTACGCCATTGGCGCACAGGCAGGGATTCTGCAACAGGTTTCGCAAAACACGTCGGTTGAACTGGGGTACCGTTACCTGCGCAGCAACGCCAGCACCGAAATGAGCGAGCGAGGTGGTAGCAAACAAGGTTCGCTGAGCTTGACCAGCAGCGCACAGACCTACCTTTCAGCCAACTACGCTTTTTGACAAGCGTGAGTGACCGCCGTGGCGGATCAATCCAGGCGATTGATCCGCCACGGCCTGTCAGCCGGAGGTGCGTCGATCGTGCCTCTGGCGTATTTGATTTGCCTGGGAGAGGGACATGAAACTGCTGGTCGTCGAGGATGAAGCGCTGTTGCGCCATCACCTGCAAACCCGCCTGACGGATAGCGGCCATGTGGTCGAGTCCGTGGCCAACGCCGTCGATGCGCTGTATCAGACTGAGCAGTTCAATCACGATCTGGCGGTGATCGATCTTGGGTTGCCGGGCATGGGTGGGCTGGATCTGATCCGTCAGTTACGCTCGCAGGGCAAGACCTTTCCAATCCTGATCCTCACCGCGCGCGGCAACTGGCAGGATAAGGTGGAAGGCCTTGCTGCCGGCGCCGACGACTATGTGGTCAAGCCCTTTCAGTTTGAAGAGCTCGAGGCTCGGCTGAATGCGTTGCTGCGTCGCTCCAGCGGGTTTACCCAGTCAACGATCGTTGCCGGGCCGCTGCTGCTGGACCTCAATCGCAAGCAGGCGTCCCTGGATGAGCAGCCACTGGCATTGACCGCGTATGAGTACCGGATTCTCGAGTACTTGATGCGCCACCATCAGCAGGTGGTGCCCAAGGACCGTTTGATGGAACAGCTTTATCCAGATGATGACGACCGCGATCCGAACGTGATCGAAGTGCTGGTCGGCCGTCTGCGTCGCAAACTCGAAGGTAAGTCCGGTTTCAAGCCAATTGATACGGTGCGTGGCCTGGGCTATCTATTCACTGAGCGTTGCACTTGATCGGTTCTCTTCGGTTTCGCCTGATGCTCGCCGCCACGATCCTGGCGGTCTTGTTCATGCTGGCATTGTTGCCGGCGATGCAGGGCGCGTTCAGCCTGGCGTTGCAGGACGCCATCGAGCAGCGACTGGCGTCGGACGTCACCACGTTGATCTCTGCCGCACGGGTCGAGAACGACCGCTTGCAGATGCCGGAACAGTTGCCTGATGAGCGCTTCAACCTGGCCGATGGCAATTTGCTCGGTTACATCTACAGCCGTGAAGGCCAATTGGTGTGGCGCTCGAAAGACACCCTTGACGAGAACATCAATTACAAGCCGCGTTACGACGGGCGCGGTAATGAATTCGCCAGGATTCGCCAGGACAATGGCCGGGAATTCTTCGTCTATGACGTCGAGGTCAAGTTGCTCGGCGGCAAAAGTGCGGCGTTCAGCTTCGTCGCGTTGCAACCGGCGCATGAATACGATGCCACGCTCGCCGGCCTGCGGGACAACCTGTACCTGGGATTCGGCGCCGCCTTGCTGGTGCTTCTGGGGTTGCTATGGGTGGGCCTGACCTGGGGGTTGCAGGCATTGCGCCGGCTGAGCCAGGAACTGGACGAAATCGAAAGCGGTACCCGCGAAAGCCTGAGCGAACAACACCCGCGTGAACTGCTGCGCCTGACCGGCTCCCTCAACCGCCTGCTGCACAGCGAGCGCGAACAGCGCAGCCGTTATCGCGATTCCCTCGACGACCTGGCCCATAGCCTGAAAACCCCATTGGCGGTATTGCAGGGGGTCAGCGAAGGCATGGCGCAACGCCCTGAGGATCGGGATCAGGCCTGGGTACTGCAGACCCAGATCGAGCGCATGAGCCAGCAGATCAGTTACCAATTGCAGCGCGCCAGCCTGCGCAAAAGCGGCCTGGTGCGCCATCAGGTACGCCTGCAGCCAGTGTTGCAGAGCCTTTGCGATACGCTGGACAAGGTCTATCGCGACAAACGGGTGCAGGTTACCTTCGATTTGCCGGAGCAGTGCCGGGTCCCTATCGAGCAGGGCGCCTTGCTGGAAATGTTGGGTAATCTGCTGGAGAACGCTTATCGACTGTGCCTGAGCGAAGTGCGCATCAGCGTGCGCACCCTCGACGGTATCGAGATATGCGTGGAAGACGATGGTCCAGGCGTCCCGCTCGATCAGCGCACGCGGATTCTGCAGCGCGGTGAACGCCTGGACCGCCAGCATCCGGGGCAGGGTATTGGCCTGGCGGTGGTCAAGGACATCATCGAAAGCTATAGCGCAAAATTGACCCTGGGCGACTCGCCCCTGGGCGGCGCGGCCTTCCGTATCCAGTTTCCGCTGGTGTGATCTTGAACTCAGTTTTCCCGGGCCCGATAGGCCCCCGGCGTCAGTCCGGTCCACTTCTTGAATGCCCGGTGAAACGCCGATGGTTCGGAAAACCCCAATTGCTCGGCGATCTGCTGCAAGGGCAAGTCGTTGCGGCCTAGGTGATAAATGGCAATGTCGCGGCGTAGTTGGTCCTTCAGCTCCTGAAAACTGGTGTTTTCTTCACGCAGATGCCGGCGTAGCGTTTGCGGGCTGATATGCAGGTGCGCAGCCACGGCCTCCAGGTCTGGCCAGGGGGAGCGGTCGCGGCTGAGCAAGCGTCGCAACTGGCTGCTCAGGCTGTGGCCTTCATCCGGGCGCGATAACAGATCGGCAGGCGAGCGTTCAAGGAACTGCTTCAGCGTGCGTTCATCTTGCAGCAGTGGCATGTTCAGGTAGCGGCCGTGAAACAGCAGGCTGCTCTGTTGCGCCGAAAACTCGAGCGGGCACGAGAACAGCAGCTCGTATTCGGCGCCATGTTCCGGTCGCGGGTAGCTGAACGTGGCGTGTTCCAGTCGAATACGCTGGCCGATCAACCAGCTGGCGAAGCGATGCCAGATCACCAATAGGCTCTCGGTGAGGAAATGTTCCGGGTCCCAGAGGTGTGAGTCATCCAGGCTCAGACGAATCATTTCGTCTTCGCGCGCCAGCGTCAGGCGCGGGGCGTCCGGGAATAGGCTATAAAACATTAATCCGCGATGCAGTGCCTTATCCAGATTGCGGCAATGGATCACGGCATGACACATCATCGCGAAGCTGCCTGGCTTGCTGACACCTTGCCCGAAACCCAGGTACTCATCGTCCAGTGCCAGCCAAAGTCCCTGGATCAGGCGGGTGAATTGTTCTGGAGGGATGCGCGCCCGAGGCTCCTCGAGCAACTCGGGGCTGATCCCCAATTGCTGCAACAGTCTTGAATAATCGTAGCCACGCCGTTGCGCCCCACCGAGGACGGCACGGGCGAAATGACTGGCGATGGTGCGTTCGCGCATAGCAGGCAAGTCCGTCCATTGAGCGACGGATGGTAGCCGCGCTTCATAGCCATGAACAAGGCGGATATCCGCCAGATTACAGGGTGTGATTCGACAGGTGGGCGGAAATCCGCCATTGCGCAAACGTCGCGCGATGACCCGGAAAAACCTGCAGCCCTTGATGTCAGAAGGCTTACAGGCTTTTCGCACAAGGTGGCACGGGCCTTGCGATAGAACCAGCAGATGCCTGCCGTCGCGCAGCTCGAAAAAACAAATCCCTCCAGTGCAGGAGGGTTCGCCATTGAGGTGGGGTGGGCAACAGATGGATGTTGTCGCCGCGCACTCTTGAGGAACTTTGCAATGACGACTCGTCAGCCACTGTACAAATCCCTGTATTTCCAGGTGATCGTTGCAATTGTCATCGGTATCTTGCTCGGTCACTACTATCCACAGCTCGGTGTGGCGGTAAAACCGCTGGGTGACGGGTTCATCAAGCTGATCAAGATGATCATCGCGCCGATCATCTTCTGTACCGTGGTCAGTGGTATCGCTGGCATGCAGGACATGAAGTCGGTCGGCAAGACCGGCGGTTACGCATTGCTGTATTTCGAGATCGTTTCGACCATCGCGCTGCTGGTCGGCCTGGTGGTGGTCAACATCGCTCAGCCGGGCGCCGGCATGCACATCGACGTGACCACCCTGGATGCCTCCAAGGTTGCTCAATATGTCTCGGCCGGTGCTGATCAAAGCGTCGTCGGCTTCCTGCTCAACGTGATCCCGTCCACCATCGTCGGTGCGTTCGCCACGGGCGATATCCTGCAAGTGCTGATGTTCTCGGTGATCTTCGGTTTCGCCCTGCATCGCCTGGGTGCCTACGGCAAGCCGCTGTTGGACTTCATCGATCGCTTCGCCCACGTGATGTTCAACATCATCAACATGATCATGAAGCTCGCGCCAATCGGTGCCTTCGGTGCCATGGCGTTCACCATCGGTGCCTACGGTGTTGGCTCGCTGGTGCAACTGGGCCAGTTGATGGCCTGCTTCTACATCACCTGCCTGCTGTTCATCCTGATCGTGCTGGGTGGTATCGCTCGCGCCCACGGCTTCAGCGTGTTGAAACTGATCCGCTACATCCGTGAAGAACTGCTGATCGTGCTGGGTACTTCCTCTTCGGAGTCGGTGCTGCCACGCATGCTGATCAAGATGGAGCGTCTGGGTGCGCAGAAGTCTGTGGTTGGCCTGGTTATTCCTACCGGCTATTCGTTCAACCTCGACGGTACCGCGATCTACCTGACCATGGCGGCTGTGTTCATCGCCCAGGCCACCGACACCCACATGGACATCACGCACCAGATCACCTTGCTGGTGGTGTTGCTGCTGTCTTCCAAGGGCGCTGCAGGCGTGACCGGTTCGGGCTTCATCGTACTGGCGGCGACCCTGTCCGCCGTAGGCCACCTGCCGGTTGCCGGCCTGGCGCTGATCCTGGGTATCGACCGTTTCATGTCCGAAGCCCGTGCACTGACCAACCTGGTCGGTAACGCCGTTGCCACCATCGTTGTGGCCAAGTGGGTCAAGGAACTGGACACCGATGTGCTGCAATCGGAGCTGGCGTCTGGCGGTCGCGGCATTGCCGACGAGCCTAAGGACGATGTTCTGGGCCACGTCGAAGCGGTAACCCCGACTAACGCCAAGTAAGCCTTGTCGTCATGAAAAACCCGCTACGGCGGGTTTTTTCTTGCCCGGGATTTGAGCGCAACGGTCATTGCATGTGGCGCATAAGGTGATTGCTGCAAAGCGCTTGGCTGCCTAGGCTGGGGCATCATCCAGGGAGAACGCTCATGCTCGGTCCATTGGCATCACTCAAGGTTCTGGACTTCTCGACATTGCTGCCGGGGCCGTTCGCTTCGCTATTGCTGGCGGACATGGGCGCCGAGGTGCTGCGCATCGAATCGCCGGCCCGCATGGACCTGCTGCGCGTGCTGCCGCCGCACGACCAGGGCGTATCGGCCAGCCATGCCTACCTCAATCGCAACAAGCGCAGCCTGGCCCTGGACCTCAAGCAGCCCGAAGCGCTGGAGGTGATCAGGCAATTATTGCAGGACCACGACATCGTGCTGGAGCAGTTCCGTCCTGGCGTCATGGCGCGCTTGGGCCTGGGTTATGAAGCCTTGAAGGCGATCAACCCGAAGCTGATTTATGTCTCGATCACCGGTTACGGCCAGACCGGCCCCTACAAGGACCGCGCCGGCCATGACATCAATTACCTGGCGCTCGCCGGGCTGTCGAGCTACAGCGGTCGCGCCGACAGCGGGCCGCTGCCGTTGGGCATGCAGGTGGCGGACATTGCCGGTGGCTCGCTGCACGGGGTCATCGGCCTGCTGGCCGCCGTGATCGCTCGACAGCAAACCGGGCAGGGGCAGCATCTTGATGTGAGCATGACCGATTGCGCGTTCAGCCTGAACGCCATGGCGGGCGCCGGGTACTTGGCCTGTGGTGTCGAACCAGGCCGGGAAGACCAGATGCTCAATGGTGGCAGCTTCTATGACTATTACCGTTCCCGGGATGGGCGCTGGTTGTCGGTGGGCAGCCTGGAGCCGGGGTTCATGACACAGTTGTGTGCGGCGCTGGGGTTGGAGGAGTGGGCGAGCCTTGGGTTATCTACACAACCTGCAGAGCAACGCAAGCTCAAGGATGCGTTGAAGACCGAGTTCGAAAAGCATGACTTTGCCGAGCTGTGCGCGCTGTTTGCCGAGCTTGATGCTTGCGTCGAGCCGGTATTGAGCCTGGCTGAGGCAGTGCGACATCCGCAGTTGCAGGCGCGGGAGCTGGTGACGCAAGTGCCGCGGGGCGATGGTTCGAGTCAGGCGCAGATGGCTTGCCCGTTGAAGTTTTCAGGCGGGTTGCCGCAGCCCAGGCATATTGGTGTGGCACTGGGGCAGCATACCGATCAAGTGTTGGGGGAGTTGGGGTTCAGCGCTGAGCGGGTCGCCGAGCTGCGGCGTGCCAAGGTGGTGCTCTAGCGCCTGATAGATCGCCTTCGCCAGCAGGCTGGCTCCCACAATGGGTTTGTGGCGCACCGATGATCCCCTGTGGGAACCAGCCTGCTGGCGAAAAGGTCGACCCAGGCACCGCAAATCCGACTTACTCGACCCGCATCTCGCCACTGAACACCAACGTGTTGCGACACCGCCGGCACAAATACCGCCGCCCCTGCCGCACCAAACCATGACGTTGCGCCGAGAACGGGAAATCGCTGTCGGCGCACGGGCACTTGTAGATGTAGCGGGTCACGCTACGGCGCTTGACGTCGTAGGTGTGGCAGCGGTTGGGTGGCAATTCGTACACGCCGCGCATGATCAGTTGCCACTCTTCGCCATGGGGCTGGATGCGGTCACCGAACAGTTGATGGGCGATCAGGTGCGCGACCTCGTGGGCGACGGTCTGCTTGAGAAAATCTTCAGTGTTTTCACGGTACAACTGCGGATTGAAGCGCAGCAGGTTCTCGTGCAGGTGTGCGACACCGGCTTTTTGCCCACGCAGCTTGAAACTCACCACGGGGCGTTTGAAAGGTCGTTTGAAAAAGGATTCGGCTTGTTGGAAACAGTCTTCGACGCGGGTATTGAGTTGCTCGGGCATGCTTGATGGATCTCCAGAGCAGTCGAGTATGCCGCAAGCCAGGGGCCTTGCGAATCGGCGAGGTGCCGAATGGTCTTCGGCGCTCTTTGTGCCTGGGCATTAAAAGGCCGCCTTGCGGCGGCCTGTGTCGGCAGATCTGATTTTTTTGTGGTGAGTTGCTAGTTGGTATAGACCGGCCCCACGCCGAGTCCCCAGACAATCACGGTGAACGCCATGATGGCTACCAGCACCACCAGGCCTACGGCGAGCACCGAACTTGAAAACAGAAAGCCCTCGTCAGATGGAATGTTCATGAAGGTTGGCAGTCCCACATACAGCAGGTACACCGTGTAGCAGATGGCCGCCGTGCCGACGATCATCCCCAGCCACAAGTGGGGGTACAAGGCCGCGAGGCCGCCGATGAACAGCGGCGTAGCGGTATAGGTTGCGAACGCAATGCAGCGTGCGAGGCTCGGATTGGCGTCATAGGTGCGGGCCATCCAGTGGATGAATGCACCCATCACCGCCACACCGCCGAGCATCGCCAGGTACGACATGACGGTCATCCATAGTGCGCTTTCCACGGTCAGCATCACCGGCGGGCGATTGCCGATGACCCAGCCCACCTGCGTGGTCCCGATGAACGCCGATATCGCCGGTATCGCCGCCAGGATCAGCGTGTGGGTCAGGTACATGTGGCTGATACTTTCTTCCTGATCGCCACGAATCTCTTTCCATTCTTGGTCAGGGTGGGTGAAGAGCCCCACTACGTGATGGATCATGCCAGTCACTCCTCTTGTTTTTACCGTCGCCCCCCAGCGGAGCGCCCTACGGGCCAACGAGGCCAAGTAAGTAGTAGGTCTGTATGTGATTCGACCTTATGACGCAGTATAGGAAGGACTTAACCCTACAGGGGGTAGGGCTTAGAGCAAATTGCGCTGTAAAGCGCCGGGGTAATCGCTGTTGTGTCTGTAGGGCGCGCGATCCGTCGGGGCACTTCGTTCCTGAAGGGTTTTTGCGTAAAATGCCGGCCTTTCGTCACACCTCACGGATTTCGCGTCATGGGCACTCTTACGGTCAACCAGAACAAACTGCAAAAGCGCCTTCGCCGACAGGCCGGTGAGGCGGTCGCCGATTTCAACATGATTGAAGACGGTGACAAGGTCATGGTCTGCCTGTCCGGCGGCAAGGACAGCTACACCATGCTTGATGTGCTGATGCACTTGCAGAAGGTCGCGCCGATCAAGTTCGAGATCGTGGCCGTGAACATGGACCAGAAGCAGCCGGGTTTCCCCGAGCATGTGTTGCCGGCCTACCTCAAGGAGCTGGGCATCGAGTACCACATCGTCGAGAAAGACACTTACTCGGTGGTCAAGGAACTGATTCCGGAAGGCAAGACCACCTGCTCCCTGTGCTCGCGCCTGCGTCGTGGCACGCTCTACACCTTCGCCGACGAAATCGGCGCGACCAAGATGGCCCTCGGTCACCATCGCGACGACATCGTCGAGACATTCTTCCTGAACATGTTCTTCAACGGTTCGCTCAAGGCCATGCCGCCGAAGTTGCGTGCCGATGACGGCCGCAACGTGGTGATCCGTCCCCTGGCCTACTGCAACGAAAAAGACATCCAGGCCTACTCGGACCTCAAGCAATTCCCGATCATCCCGTGCAACCTCTGTGGCTCCCAGGAAAACCTGCAGCGCCAGGTGGTCAAGGAAATGCTGCAAGATTGGGAGCGCAAGACCCCGGGCCGTACCGAAAGCATTTTCCGCAGCCTGCAGAATGTGATCCCGTCGCAATTGGCCGACCGCAACCTGTTCGACTTCACCAGCCTGAAGATCGACGAATCCGCCGCTTCGCGCTTCGTCAACGTGGTCAACCTTTAAACACCCTCACTGTGGGAGCCAGCCTGCTGGCTCCCACAGGTGTTGGCCGTTCATTTTTCAATCCTCAGGAGAGGGCATGCGCGACTACAAGTGGCTGAACGAATACTGCTTGAACCGCTTCGGTTCGGCGGCTGAACTGCAAGCCCATCTGCCCGTTCCCAAGACTGCGGCGCAACTGCGCGACATCACCGACGACCGTTACTTATCGACCATGGCATTGCGCGTATTCCGCGCCGGGCTCAAGCACAGCCTGGTGGACGCCAAGTGGCCGGCCTTCGAAGAAGTGTTCTTCAAGTTCGACCCGGAAAAAGTCGTGCTGATGAGTGCTGAACACCTGGAGCGGTTGATGCAGGACACGCGGATCATCCGCCATCTGGGCAAGCTCAAGAGCGTACCGCGCAATGCACAGTTCGTACTGGACGTGACTCACGAGCAGGGTAGCTTCGGGGCGATGATCGCCGATTGGCCGGTGACCGACATCGTCGGGCTGTGGACCTTGCTGAAAAAGCGCGGTCATCAGTTGGGCGGGCTGTCGGCGCCGCGATTCTTGCGCATGGTCGGCAAGGACACCTTTGTGCCGAGCTATGATGTGGTGGCGGCGTTGAATGCCCAAGGCATCATCGACAAAGTGCCGAGTAGTCTGCGCGACCTCGCTTTGGTGCAGGACGTGTTCAATCAGTGGCATGAGGAAAGTGGTGGGCGGCCGATGAGCCAGATTTCGATGATGCTGGCCTACACGGTCAACCATTAAGGCCGAGTTGCCCTGTTCGCTGGCAAGCCAGCTCCTACAAAAGCACTGTGGCCCTGTAGGAGCAGGCTTGCCAGCGAAGGCGTCGGATCAGGCGACGGAGATTTCGCCCTCGCCAGCCAACTTGCGATTCAACTGATACCGCCACCGCACATACAGCAGCGCCGAGCAGAACACCGCCAGGCTCGCGGCCATCTCCAGCACGCCGAATATCTGCCGGTTCGGGTCATAAGCGGCCAATGCGCCCTTGATGAAGTACAGGTTCACCACAAAGCACATCCACGAATGGCCCCGGGCGTTGCCGACAATCATCCCCGGCGCGAGCAGCAGCAATGGCACCAGCTCAATCAGCAGGATCACCCACGGCCGCGCGCCGTGCAGGTCGGCGATCAACAGGTAGTAAACGCAGAGCAATCCCACCAGGCCAAAGAAGCACAGCAGGCTGATGGCGCGCATCGCCTTGACCCGTGGTTCAAGCCATTCGATAGCGGGCAGGACCTTCGGCTTCTTGGCCACCCTCAACCCTCCAGTTTCTGTGCAGTCTTGGCCAGGCGCATGCCCAGGGCCCGGCACAGTGCCACTTCGTGGGCGTCCAGACCGCTTTTGCCATCGGCTCCGGCGTGATGGCTGGCGCCGTACGGCGTGCCGCCGCCCTGGGTTTCGAGCAACGCCGACTCGCTGTAGGGCAGGCCGGTGATCAGCATGCCGTGGTGCAACAGCGGCAGCATCATCGACAGCAGGGTGGTCTCCTGCCCGCCATGCAGGCTCGCAGTGGAGGTGAACACACCGGCGGGTTTGCCCACCAGGGCGCCGGTCAGCCACAGGTTGCTGGTGCCGTCGAGAAAGTACTTGAGTGGCGCGGCCATGTTGCCGAAGCGGGTCGGACTGCCCAGCGCCAGGCCGGCGCAGTTCTTCAGGTCATCGAGGCTGGCGTAGAGCGCGCCTTCATCCGGGATATCCGGCGCCACGGCTTCGCATTCGGTGGAAATGGCCGGCACCGTGCGCAATCGGGCTTCAAGGCCGGCCTGTTCGACGCCACGGGCAATTTGCCGGGCCATTTCATTGGTCGAGCCGCTGCGGCTGTAATACAGCACCAGAATGTACGGCGCACTCACGGCAACAGCTCCAGGATCTGCTCTGGCGGACGGCCGATGATGGCCTTGTCGCCCACTTCGAGGATCGGTCGCTCCATCAGTTTCGGGTGGGCGGCGATGGCGGCGATCAATTGCGCCTCGCTCAGGCTGCTGTCGGCCAGGGCGAGGGCCTTGTATTCGTCTTCGCCGGTGCGCAGCAGTTGCCGCGCGCTGATCCCGAGTTTGCCCAGCAGGCTCTGGATTTGCGTGGCATCCAGCGGCGTTTCCAGGTAGCGGACCACCGTCGGGGCCAGGCCGCGGGCTTCAAGCAGTTCGAGCGCACCGCGGGATTTCGAGCAGCGCGGGTTGTGATAAAGCGTCAGATCGGTCATGAGCGGGTCGCATCTTGCGTAAGGTGGCGGCTATTCTAACTGGGCAGCGCGTAATCCTGAACCTTGCCGGGCAAAGGGTCACAGGCGCTTTCAATTTTTGACAAGGAACACGACATGACAAGGCGACTGGCAGCGGCATTGACCATTATCGGGGCGTTGATGCTGGGGGGCTGCGGTAACGACTACGGGATCGATCAGAACGGACAGAAGGTCGCCTCCGAGCGTCTGGACGGCAAATGGCTGGTGATCAATTATTGGGCTGAATGGTGCAGCCCGTGCCGTACCGAGATTCCGGAATTGAACGCGTTGGCCGACCAGCTCAAGGACAAGAAGATCGGCGTGTTCGGGGTCAACTTCGACAATGTGCAGGGCGAAGAGCTGAAAAGTGCCAGCGAGAAACTCGGGATCAAGTTCACCGTGCTGGCGCAGGACCCTTCCGAATTGTTCGAGCTGCCGCGCAGTGAAGCGTTGCCGGTGACCTACATCATCGATAACAAGGGCAAGGTGCGGGAACAATTGATGGGCGAGCAAACGGCGGCGGGGGTGGTGGCGAAGCTGGAGGCGTTGCAGGCTAAAAACTGATTACGCTGATCGTTCCAGCTGTGGCGAGGGCTTTTGTGGTGAGGGGATTTATCCCCGTTGGGTTGCGAAGCGACCCCAAAAAAAAGGGACTGCTGCGCAGTCCAGCGGGGATAAATCCCCTCGCCACAACAGAGGAGATCAACCCTCTTCCAGCCACCAGCGCAGTGGCTTGCCTTCGGCTGGCCAGAAACGCATCTGGTCGATAGACGAGACGTCCCAGCTCTGCACGTTTTCCAGCGCCTGGAGGAAGCGTTTTTCCTGCTCCATCAGCGCTGGCGCACAGAGTTTGCGGGTGCTGCCGATCTTGCCGAAGCTCAGCTTGCTGCCTTCCAGGGAGTACGGCGCGAACCAGTGGTTGCAACCGCCGCTACCGTAGGCGCGACCGTCGTCGCCCAAGGTAATGGTCAGGTGGCTGTAATCCATCAACGGACGTTCGCCGATCCACTCCAGGATGTAACTGCGATTGTGCTCAAGCTGCACCGGGTCCGCGGCGCAGCCCAGCAGGCTTGCACCGACCAGCGCGGTCAGGGCGAGGCGTTTCATCACGCAGGCTCCTGGCATTTAGGGCACAGGTGTTTCTCGCCAACGGTGGTCCAGCCCAACTCGGCGATCCGCGCGGAGGCAGCAGGCTTTTCAGCCTTGTTGCCAAGCTTGGCGTCAACGGCGAACTCGAAACTCAGTTCCTTGGCGCAGCTGTCGCAGTTCACCTGCCAGGTATGGATCGCCAGTTCGCCGAACACCGGGCCACTGGCCACAGCGACCCATTGGCCGGGCGGGTTGATCAGGTGGCGAACCGTTTCGACGGTCAGGCGCATGGACAAGTCCTTGGCGCCCTTGAGGGTCACGACCAGCACGTCGTTATTACGAATCGAGCCGCCGTTGCCGGTGACTTGATAACGCCCCGGCACCAGGGCGCGGCATTCGGTGAGGGTGTGTTGCGGGTTCATCAGGGTGTAGCGGAAATCGTGTTCGACCATGGGTCCTCCAAATATGCGCGATATGCTAGCACGGGCATACGCGCAGCATGGCGCGGGCATATGACCTTCGATCAGGTTCAATCACCCTCGACCTGATTCTCCGGCGCTCCGGCCGCCCAGGCCGCGATGTTCTGCAAGGTGGTCGCGGCGATTGCGCCCAGGGCTTCGCGGGTCAGGAAAGCCTGGTGTGCCGTGACGATCACGTTGGGGAAGGTCAGCAACCGCGCCAGTACATCGTCCTGCAACGGCAGGTCGGAACGGTCTTCGAAAAACAGTTGTGCTTCCTCTTCATACACATCCAGTCCCAAATAACCCAGCTGGCCGTTCTTCAAGGCATCGATCAGGGCAGGGGTGTCCACCAGGCCGCCGCGACCGGTGTTGATCAACATGGCGCCTGGCTGCATGTGCGCCAGCGATTGGCGGTTGATCAAGTGCTTGCTCTGCTCGTTGAGCGGGCAGTGCAGGCTGATGATCTGCGCCTCGGCCAGCAATTGCGGCAGGCTCAGGTAGCGGGCGCCAAGCGCTTCGACCTGCGGATTGGGGAAGGGGTCGTAGGCCAGCAGTTGGCAGCCGAACCCGTTCATGATTTTCGCGAAGGTCGCACCGATCTGCCCGGTGCCGACCACGCCGACGGTCTTGCCCACCAGGTCGAACCCCGTCAACCCGTGCAGGCTGAAGTCGCCTTCGCGCGTGCGGTTGTAGGCGCGATGCAGGCGGCGGTTGAGTGCCAGGATCAGGGCTACGGCATGCTCGGCCACGGCGTGGGGCGAATAGGCCGGGACGCGCACGACCGCCAGCCCCAGGCGCTTGGCCGCCGCCAGGTCGACATGGTTGTAACCGGCCGAACGCAGGGCGATCAAGCGGGTACCACCGGCGGCCAGGCGTTCGAGCACCGGGGCGCCGAGGTCATCGTTGATGAAAGCGCAGACCACCTCGTGGTGCTCCGCCAGCGCGACGGTATCGAGGCTCAGTCGTGCCGACTGGAAGTGCAACTCGATACCTGGCGGCAGGTTGGCGGCGAGAAAGCTGTCGCGGTCGTAGGTCTGGCTGCTGAAAAGAATCGTGCGCATGCGGTCCTCCTGGAAAGTGCATCAGGCATTGATGCGCGCCTGGGCGGCCAGGCGGTTGATCGCCCGGTCGAGATCTTCAAGTGCGCGATAGGCCTTGGGATCTTGCTGCTTGAGCAAGGTTTCACTGCGTTGGCAGGCGGCGCGCAGTTGCGGTACGCCGCAATAGCGGGTTGCGCCGTGCAGGCGATGAACCCGCTCGATCAGGGCGTTGTGGTCATTGCTTTGCTGGGCTTGGCGGATGGCTTCGCGGTCGGCTTCCAGCGACGCCAGCAGCATTGCCAGCATGTCCGCCGCCAGATCGGCCTTGCCTGCGGCCAGGCGCAAGCCTTCTTCGTGGTCGAGCACCTGCAACTCGTAGGTGCTGCCGTGGCTGTCGCCTGCGCGCTCTGGTGTGTGATTGCGCAGGGCCAGCCCGCTCCATTTGAGTACCACTTGCGCCAGTTGCCGCTCGCTGATCGGCTTGGTCAGGTAATCGTCCATGCCGCTTTGCAGCAATGCGCGTTTTTCGTTGGCCATGGCATGTGCCGTGAGGGCTACGATCGGCAGCGGCGTGCAATGCCGTTCGCTTTCCCATTGGCGGATCGCTTCGGTACTTTGACGACCATCCATGCCGGGCATTTGCACGTCCATCAGCACCAGGTCGAACGTCTCGTTCTGCACCGCCTTGATCGCTGCGTAACCGCTTTCCACGGCGAGCACCTTGGCGCCCATGTCTTCGAGCAGGGTCTGCACCAGCAGCAGATTGGCCGGGTTGTCGTCGACACACAGCACCTTCGGTGCGCGGCTCGACAGCGGCTCGCTGGACTCGCTACGCGATTGCCGCGGGTTGACCAGGTCGGACAGCGCGCGCCGCAGCTTGCGGGTACAGGCCGGTTTCGCCTGGAGCTGGCTGTGGGGGTTGGGCACCGACAGGTGGAACAGCGTCTGTTCCGTGGTGGGGCACAGCACCAGCACTTTGCAGCCCAGGTGCTCGAGGTCCCAGATGTGCTGGTTGAGGCGTTCAGGCGGCATGTCGTTGCTGGTGATGCCCAGCACCGCGAGTTCGATCGCCTGATCGGTCTGGTGCGCGCCGGTGACGCCGTTGGTCAGGCTTTCCAGGGTATTGAACGTGATGACGTCCAGGCCACAGTCTTCCAGTTGATGCTGCAACGCCTGGCGCGCCAGCTCATGGTTTTCCAGCACCGCAACCCGGCGTCCGAGTAACGGCGCGCTCGGCAGGTCTTCGGCATCGTCGCGGGTCTTGGGCAGGTTCAGGCTGATCCAGAACTCCGAACCCTCGCCCGGGGTGCTGTCGACGCCAATCTCGCCACCCATCTGTTCGATCAGGCGCTTGGAGATCACCAACCCCAGGCCCGTGCCGCCGGGTTGCCGCGACAGCGAGTTATCGGCCTGGCTGAAGGCCTGGAACAACGCGCGCACATCCTGGCTCGACAGGCCGATGCCGGTGTCCTGGATGCTGATGCGCAATTGCACGCTGTCTTCGTGCTCTTCTTCGAGCATGGCCCGGGCGACGATGGTGCCCTCGCGGGTGAACTTGATCGCATTGCTGACCAGGTTGGTCAGGATCTGCTTGAGCCGCAACGGATCGCCCACCAGCGACAGGGGGGTATCTCGATACACCAGGCTGATCAACTCCAGCTGTTTGGCGTGGGCGGCCGGGGCGAGGATGGTCAATGTGTCTTGCAGCAGGTCACGCAAATTGAACGGAATATGGTCGAGCACCAGCTTGCCCGCCTCGATCTTCGAAAAGTCGAGGATCTCGTTGATGATCCCCAGCAGGCTGTCGGCAGATTTTTCGATGGTGCCCAGATAATCGAGCTGGCGCGGGGTCAGTTCACTTTTTTGCAGCAGATGGGTAAAGCCGAGGATGCCGTTGAGCGGCGTACGTATTTCATGGCTCATGTTGGCCAGGAACTCGGACTTGATCCGGCTCGCCTCCAGCGCTTCCATGCGCGCCAGGTCCAGTTCGATGTTCTGGATCTCGATGGTCTCGAGGTTCTGGCGCACGTCCTCGGTGGCCTGGTCGATGCTGTGTTGCAGTTCTTCCTGGGCATTCTGCAGGGTGCCGGCCATGCGATTGATGCCGGAGGCCAATTCATCCAGCTCCTGGCTGCCCAGTGGCGGCAGGCGGGTTTCCAGGTGACCGTCCTTGAGTTGGGCGACGGCCTGTTTGATCTGGGTCAGCGGACGATTGATCGTGCGGCCCATGCGCAATGCCAGCAGCGCCGCCCCGCCGAGACCGCCAGCGATCATCAGCAGGCTGGCGAACAGGCTGCGGTAGCCACGCAGCAGCATGCCGTTGTGGGACAGTTCGAGTTCGACCCAGCCCAGCAGGCGGTCCGCCTCATCGGGGATCACGTCGCCTGCCAGGTTGCGGTGTTTGCCGAACACCGGCAGCAGGTAGCGCGTTGCTTCGCTGCCACTGCGGCGCAGCATCTGCGAGCCTTCGCCCATTGGCGCCTGGGTCAGCATTATCGGCCCGGCGTGGGCCCGCGGCGTACGGTCTGGCGCAAGGAAGGTCACGGCGCGCACGTCCGGTTGTTCCAGGGACTGGGTGGCGATGCGCTCCAGCATTTCGTTGTTGTTGTGCCCCATGGCTGGCGCCACCAGCGGCGCCAGTTGCTCGGCGATCATTTCGCCGCGCTGCAGGAGTTGGGTTTGCAGGTCCGATTGCTGCATCCAGGTGAAATAGCCGCCCAGGACCACCGCCATGAGGCTGGTCGGCAGCAACGTCAGCAACAGCACGCGGCCCTTGATTCCCAGTTTCGTCAGCACGCCTCTCTCCTGCAACCGGCTATTTATCGGGCTGCGCGTGCGTCCGGCACGCGCCACTTGCGCAGTGTAGCGATTTGCAGGCGGGCAATCCTCGATAATTGATGTCGTCATTCGTCGGTTGGTTGTGGGCTTTTGCACTCGGTGCAAACCCTTGGGTTGCCCCGGGCGAGGCAATCTTGAATAATTACCAACTGAGAATTATTTGCAGATACTAATGACGACCATCAGCGCTGGCCATCCCCGTATCCTCTCCATCGAAGACGACCTCGTACTCGGTGCCTATGTGCATGAACATCTGGGCCGCAGCGGCTTCCAGGTCACCTGGTGCCAGAACGGCCAGGAGGGCCTGGACATTGCCCGCGAGCAAGCCTTCGATGTGGTGCTGATGGACATCCTGTTGCCGGGTATGGACGGGTTGGCAGTGCTGACGCAACTGCGCCGCAGCCATTCCACCCCGGTGTTGCTGATGTCGGCACTCGGTGCCGAGGCCGATCGCATCAGCGGCTTTCGACTGGGGGCCGATGATTACCTGCCCAAGCCCTTCAGCATGGTCGAGCTGCGCGTGCGCATCGAAGCCATCCTGCGCCGCGTAGCGCTCGATCGCCGGCCGACCCCGGTGGCGATGGTGGCCGACGTGGACAGCCTGCGTTTTGACGACGAATACTTCGACGTTTTTTATGGCCAGCAGCCCGCGGGCCTCACTCGAAGTGAGTACCGCCTGCTGGAAACCCTGAGCCGCAGCGTCGATGAAGTGTTGAGCAAAGCCTTCCTTTATCAGCAGGTACTGCAGCGCGGTTATGCCGCCCACGATCGTAGCCTGGACATGCACATCAGCCAGATCCGCCGCAAACTCAAGGCTATCGGCTACACCGAGCGGGAGGTGCGCACGGTCTGGGGCAAGGGCTACATCCTGAGTGCCGTCGATGAAGTGTAAGTTGCCGGGGCGGCATTCGCTGTTCTGGAAACTGGCGTGCCTGTTGGTGGCGTTCTGCCTGCTGATGATCTGGTTGAGCTGGTCCTGGGGCCGCTATATGGAGCAGCGCAACCAGTTCCTGTCGGATGAAGCGCGCGGCACGCTGACGCGCTATGCCGCCGAAGCTGAGCAAGCGTGGCAGCAGCGCCAGCAAGAGGGTGTCGATAGCTGGCTGCAGAGCATGCACAACCGCGAAACGGGGTGGGTCGGTGTCATCGGCGGTGATCTGCAGTCGTTGAGCAGCTATACGCTGACGGACAAGGAAGTCGAGCGCCTGACCTTTCTGCGCGGCCTGGATTGGCCCGTCCACAAGAAAGGCCGGCCATGGATGCGGGTGCCGTTTCCCGGCGATCCGGCCGCCGGCAGCCTGGTGATCGAACTGCCGAAACGGTTCGTGCCCGGGCGCTACCGGGTGTTCTGGCGGGTGATCACCAACGGCGTCATTCCGGGGTTGTTCACCTTGCTGTTGTGCGTCGGCTTGTACCGCTTGCTGGTGGTGCCGCTCAATCACTTGCGCGAACAGGCCAATGCCTGGCGTGCCGATCAGCTCAACGTGCGACTGTCGCGCCGCACCACCAACCGCGCCGATGAATTGGGGGAGTTGGGCAGGGCGTTCGATCACATGTCCGAACGCCTGCAAAGCACCGTGGCCCTGCAGCAACAACTATTGCGCGATCTGTCCCACGAATTGCGCACGCCGTTGAGCCGCCTGCGGGTGGCCAGCGAAAGCGAGCAGGGGCTTGAACAACTGCGTGAGCGTATCGGCCGCGAGGTCGATGGCATGCAACGGCTGGTGGAGGACACGCTGCAACTGGCCTGGCTCGATACGGAGCGCACGCGATTACCCGACGAAGCGATCCAGGTCCAGGCCTTGTGGGAGATGCTCACGGAAAACGCCTGCTATGAAAGTTGCTGGCCGGATGGGCAGTTGCAGTGCTCGGTGGACGCCTCCTGCTGGGTGCGCGGCCATCTCAACACTTTGGCCCAGGCTTTGGAGAACATGCTGCGTAACGCCATTCGACATTCACCCAAGGGTGGCATTGTTCACCTGGGCGGGCGGCGCGACGGCGACTTCTGGCACCTGTGGCTGGAGGATCAGGGGGGCGGTGTGGCGGAAGCGGATCTTGAGCGGATCTTCCTGCCCTTTACCCGCCTCGACGGCTCGCGGCCGGGGGATGGCGGATTCGGCCTGGGCTTGAGCATTGCCAGGAATGCGGTGCGGCGTCAGGGCGGAAGGCTTTGGGCGCAGAACACCGGGAGCGGGTTGCGGATGAATATGCGCTTGGTGGCGGACGATGGAACTGTCAGTGAAGACGCCTTTCCGAGCAAGCTCTCCCATCCTGCAACGCTCTGATTTTGCCGGAGCGTTCCTGAGTTCCTGTACGACATTTCCCAAAGGGTATCACCGGTCATTTCGAACATCCCTGGCGGTTTAAGCTCGCGCTTTTACTCATGTTCAAGGATTCACTCATGACCGTACCCCAAATACCCGGCAGTACCACCGACGACCGCTTCAATGAAGTGCTTGCACTGATTCAAAGTGCCCGGCGCCATGCCATGCAGGCGGTGAATACCCAGTTGATCGAGCTGTACTGGCAGGTTGGTGCTTATATCAGCTGCAAGCTGGAGAAAGCCGAGTGGGGTGATTCCGTTGTCGGTCAACTGGCGGAACATCTCAGTCAGACCCAGCCGGGGCTGCGAGGCTTTACCCGGTCGAATTTGTTCCGCATGCGCCAGTTTTATGAGACCTACCGCACCGAATCAAAAGTCGCACCACTGGCGCGACAATTATCCTGGTCACATAATTTGATCATCTTTGGCCAATGCAAGCGGCCAGAAGAGCGCGAGTTCTATCTGCGAATGGCCGTTCAGGAAAAATGGTCGAAACGCGAACTGGAGCGCCAGTTCAAGGCGGCGCTGTTTGAGCGCAGCGTGACCCAGCCGGCCAAAGTCTCCTCAGCACTGAAACAAACTCACCCCTCTGCGTTAGAGATATTCCGTGACGCCTACATGGTCGAGTTTCTTGGCCTGCCCGGCGCCCACGGCGAAACCGATTTGCATCGGGGCCTACTGGCGCGTCTCAAGGAGTTTTTGATCGAGCTTGGCCGCGATTTCTGCTTTGTCGGCTCCGAATACCCGCTTCAAGTTGGCGGGCGTGATTTTGCGCTGGACTTGCTGTTCTTTCACCGCGGTCTCAACTGCCTGGTGGCCATCGAGCTCAAGGTGGGGCGTTTTGAGCCGGAGTATCTGGGCAAGCTGGGCTTCTATCTGGAAGCCCTGGATCGCGAGGAGCGCAAGCCTCATGAAAACCCGGCAATCGGGGTCCTGCTCTGTGCCAGCAAGGATGACGAAGTCGTCGAGTACGCCCTTAACCGCAGCCTGTCGCCCGCGCTGATCGCGGAGTATCAGGTCCAGCTGCCGGACAAACAGTTGCTGCAGGCCAAGCTGCATGAATTCTATGCCTTGAATGTCACTCAGTCGGAAGAGGGCTGAATTAGCCGCTTATTCCCATAAACCATAAGCACCACACTTTGCGTGATATGGCCTTGCGAGGTTTGCCGGTATGATAGGCGCCCCCGCAGTCTGGATTGCGAATACGCCATGACCTTGCAGTACCCAACCATCGCCGATTGCGTCGGCAACACTCCGCTGGTCCGTTTGCAGCGCCTGCCCGGCGAAACCAGCAACACCCTTTTGCTCAAGCTCGAAGGGAACAACCCGGCGGGTTCGGTCAAGGACCGTCCGGCGCTGTCGATGATCACCCGCGCCGAGTTGCGCGGGCAGATTCATGCAGGCGATACGTTGATCGAAGCGACCTCGGGTAACACCGGGATCGCGCTGGCCATGGCCGCTGCGATCAAGGGTTACAAGATGATCCTGATCATGCCGGACAACTCCAGCGCCGAACGCAAGGCCGCCATGACCGCTTATGGTGCCGAGCTGATCCTGGTCACCCAGGAGCAAGGCATGGAAGGCGCCCGCGACCTCGCCCAGCGTATGGAAGCAGAGGGTCGCGGCAAGGTGCTGGACCAATTCGCCAACGGTGACAACCCGGAGGCGCACTACACCACCACCGGTCCGGAAATCTGGCGCCAGACCCAGGGCACCATCACCCATTTCGTCAGTTCCATGGGCACCACCGGCACCATCATGGGCGTCTCGCGCTACTTGAAAGAGCAGAACGAGCGCGTGCAGATCATCGGTCTGCAACCGATGGAAGGCTCGGCGATTCCGGGTATCCGTCGCTGGCCCCAGGAGTATCTGCCGAAGATCTACCAGGCCGATCGCGTGGACCGCATTGTCGATATGGCCCAGAGCGAAGCCGAAGACGTGACCCGTCGACTGGCCCGCGAAGAAGGCATCTTCTGTGGCGTGTCCTCCGGCGGTGCTGTGGCAGCGATGCTGCGCCTGTCCAAAGAAGTTGAAAACGCGGTGATCGTCGCGATCATCTGCGACCGTGGCGACCGATACCTGTCGACCGGCATTTTCGACGCGCCCAACTGATGGCCAAGCATGAGAGAGGCCTGCGCTTCCAGCCCACCGGCGGCAGCAAGGCCCCGCAAGTCCCGACCGGCAAAAAGCAGCGCCTGAACATCGAGCGCCTGGCCAACGACGGTCGCGGTATCGCGTTTTTCGAAGGTCGTACCTGGTTCGTCATCGGCGCACTGGCCGGTGAAGAAGTCGAGGCGCGCGTACTCGGCGCCCACGGCAAAGTGGTCGAGGCGCGTACCGAGCGGGTGTTCAAGGCCAGCGAGTTGCGTCGCCCGGCACCGTGCGCCCATGCCAGCCGTTGCGGCGGCTGCAGCGTGCAACATCTGCCCCACAACGAACAACTCGCCCTGAAACAGCGCATGCTCGCCGAGCAATTGTCGAAGGTCGCCGGTGTCGAGCCCGAAGAATGGGCCGCGCCTTTGAGCGGCCCGGAATTCGCCTATCGCCGTCGCGCCCGGGTAGCGGTGCGCTGGGACATGAAAGCGAAGAAGCTCGAAGTCGGTTTCCGCGCTGCCGGCAGCCATGACATTGTCGGCATCGATGATTGCCCGGTACTGGTACAGCCCTTGCAGCCGATCATGACGCGCTTGCCGGAAATGCTGCGGCGTTTGAGCAAGCCCCAGGCACTCGGGCATGTGGAATTGTTCAGCGGTTCATCATTGGCGGTGTTGCTGCGGCACATGGCGCCGTTGTCCGACAGTGACATGACCATCCTCAAGGATTTCTGTGCGTTCCATGAAGCCCAGTTGTGGCTGCACGGGGACGGCGAGCCGCATCCGGTCGAGGCCGATCAGTCCCTGGGCTATCGTCTTGAACAGTGGGATTTGAACCTGGCGTATCGGCCTGGGGATTTCATCCAGGTCAATGCCGGGGTCAACGAAGCGATGGTTGCCCAGGCGCTGGACTGGCTGAAACCGCAAGCAGATGAGCGAGTTCTCGATCTATTCTGTGGGTTGGGTAACTTTGCCTTGCCGCTGGCCAAAGCCGTTCGCGAAGTCGTGGCGGTGGAGGGTGTGCAGGTGATGGTCGATCGCGCCGCCGCAAATGCGGTCAGCAACAATCTGAATAATGCGCAGTTTTTTCAGGCCGATTTATCCCAGCCTTTGACCGATGCCGAATGGGCGCGTGAAGGCTTTTGTGCGGTACTCTTGGACCCACCGCGTGACGGCGCTTTCGAGGTCGTGCGCAAACTCAAGTCCCTGGGGGCCGAGCGGTTGGTGTATGTGTCGTGCAACCCGGCAACCCTGGCGCGCGACACCGTTGAATTGATCAAGCAGGGCTACCGGTTAAAACGTGCCGGGATTCTCGATATGTTTCCTCAGACGGCACATGTCGAAGCCATGGCGTTATTTGAAGCGAGCTAGGATGCTCGTCTGGTCCGACTGGCCCGCCCGTGCAGCCGCGTACCAGCCCGACGTGGGCTCATGGGCAACGAAGGTCAGCGATTTGACGCATTGAATCTGCGTCGTAGGGAAGGTAAGCAAGATGGTACAGGTGAGAGCACACCAGCCGATCAACACCGACGGCAGTATCAATCTCGAGGCTTGGCTCGATCACGCGGTCACTGTCGATCTGGCACTGGATCGCGAAGCCTTGAAAGAAGCCTGCGAGTACGCTCGCGAGGCCGAACAACAAGCCAATGCGGCGAAGAACCTGTGGTCCGAAGGGACCTCGAGTTTCCGCACTGGCCTTGAGATCGCCGAGATTCTCGCCGACCTCAAGCTCGATCAGGATTCGCTGGTTGCCGCGATTCTCTACCGGGGCGTGCGTGAAGGCCAGATCCCGTTGCCGGCAGTCAGCCAGCGCTTTGGTCCCGTAGTCGCCAAACTCATCGACGGCGTGCAACGCATGGCGGCAATCAGCGACAGTCTGAGCCCGCGCAAATCCATGGTGATGGGCACCCAGGGCCAGGTGGAAAACCTGCGCAAGATGCTGGTGGCCATGGTCGACGACGTTCGCGTCGCCCTGATCAAACTGGCCGAGCGCACCTGCGCGATCCGCGCGGTAAAAACCGCCGATGACGAAAAGCGCAACCGCGTCGCCCGCGAGGTGTTCGACATCTACGCGCCGCTCGCCCATCGCCTGGGTATCGGTCACATCAAGTGGGAACTGGAGGACTTGTCCTTCCGTTACCTGGAGCCGGACCAGTACAAGCAGATCGCCAAGTTGCTCCACGAGCGGCGACTGGATCGCGAGCGCTTCATCAGCGACGTGATGAGCCAGCTGAAGAACGAGTTGCAGGCCACCGGCGTCGATGCCGACATCAGCGGCCGGGCCAAACATATCTATTCGATCTGGCGCAAGATGCAGCGCAAGGGCCTGGAGTTCAGCCAGATCTACGACGTGCGCGCCGTGCGTGTGCTGGTGCCGGAAATGCGCGACTGCTACACCGCGCTCGGCATCGTCCACACCTTGTGGCGGCACATCCCCAAAGAGTTCGACGACTACATCGCCAACCCCAAGGAAAACGGCTATCGCTCGCTGCACACAGCGGTGATCGGTCCCGAGGGCAAGGTGCTGGAAGTGCAGATCCGCACGCACTCGATGCATGAGGAAGCCGAACTCGGCGTCTGCGCGCACTGGCGCTACAAAGGTACTGACGTCAAGTCCGGCTCCAATCACTACGAAGAGAAAATCTCCTGGCTGCGTCAGGTGCTCGAGTGGCACGAAGAGCTGGGCGACATTGGCGGGTTGGCCGAACAGCTGCGGGTCGATATCGAACCGGACCGGGTCTACATCTTCACCCCGGACGGTCACGCCATCGACTTGCCGAAGGGGGCGACACCGCTGGACTTCGCCTACCGCGTGCACACCGAGATCGGTCACAACTGCCGTGGCGCCAAGATCAACGGGCGCATCGTGCCGCTCAACTACAGCCTGCAAACCGGTGAACAGGTCGAGATCATCACCAGCAAGCATGGCACCCCGAGCCGTGACTGGCTGAACCCGAACCTGGGTTACGTCACCACCTCACGGGCGCGGGCGAAGATCGTTCACTGGTTCAAGTTGCAGGCCCGCGATCAGAACGTCGCGGCCGGTAAAACCCTGCTGGAACGTGAACTCAATCGCCTCGGCCTGCCGGCGGTGGATTTCGACAAGCTGGCCGACAAGGCCAACATGAAAACCGCCGAGGACATGTTTGCCGCGCTCGGTGCCGGCGACCTGCGCCTGGCGCAACTGGTCAACCTGGCGCAGCAACTGGTCGAGCCGGAACGTGGCAATGAGCAGTTGGAGCTGATTCCACGCAAGGCCACCGGCTACAAACCGGGCAAGCGTGGCGATATCCAGATCCAGGGCGTGGGCAACCTGATGACCCAGATGGCGGGTTGCTGCCAGCCGCTGCCGGGGGATGCGATCGTCGGCTACATCACCCAGGGCCGGGGCGTGAGCATTCACCGCCAGGATTGTGCCTCGGTGCTGCAATTGTCCGGGCGCGAGCCTGAGCGGATCATCCAGGTCAGCTGGGGGCCGGTACCGGTGCTCACCTATCCGGTGGACATTGTCATCCGTGCCTACGACCGTTCCGGATTGCTGCGTGACGTTTCGCAGGTGCTGCTCAACGAGCGGATCAACGTGCTGGCGGTCAATACCCGCTCGAACAAGGAGGACAACACTGCGTTGATGTCCCTGACCATCGAGATTCCGGGGCTGGATGCGCTGGGGCGCTTGCTGGGGCGGATTTCCCAGTTGCCGAACATCATCGAAACGCGGCGTAACCGTACACCGTGAGCCATCCCATACTGTAGGAGCCGGCTTGCCGGCGAAGGCGCCCGCCAAAGCCTTGTGCTGATCCAGAGGACGCCTTCGCTGGCAAGCCAGCTCCTACAGGGTGTTTGACGAGACTGATTGATGTATTCACTTGAAGACCTGCTACACCTGATGAACCGCCTGCGCGACCCGCAGTACGGTTGCCCGTGGGACATCAAGCAAACCTACGCGACCATCGTCCCGCACACCCTCGAGGAGGCCTATGAAGTCGCCGATGCCATCGAGCGCGGCGACTTCGATCATTTGCAGGGTGAGTTGGGGGATCTTTTGTTCCAGGTGGTTTATTACAGCCAGCTGGCTCGGGAGGAGGGGCGTTTCGAATTCGCCGGCGTGGTCGACAGCATTACCCGCAAGCTGATCCGCCGTCATCCGCATGTATTTCCCACCGGTGACCTGTACGCGCCGCTGGATGTACCGCGCTTGAATGAAGAGCAGGTCAAGCAGCGCTGGGAAGAGATCAAGGCCGAAGAGCGCGCGGAGAAATCCTCTGCACCGCAACAGTTGTCCTTGCTCGATGACGTCCCCGCCGCGCTGCCGGCGTTGTCCCGGTCGGCCAAGTTGCAAAAGCGTGCAGGGCAGGTCGGTTTCGACTGGCCCGATGCGCTGCCGGTGCTGGACAAGGTTCGTGAAGAACTCGATGAAATACTCGAAGCGATGGCCGACAACGACTCGGAGGCGATTGCCGATGAAGTCGGCGACCTGCTGTTTTCCGTGGTCAACCTGGCGCGGCATCTCAAGGTCGATCCGGAAACCGCGCTGCGTGGCGCCAACAGCAAATTCGAACGACGCTTCCGTTTTATCGAACAGGCATTGCGCGACACCCACCGTCCCATGGAAGATTGCACCCTCGAAGAGTTGGACGCCCTGTGGGGCGAAGCCAAACGCCAGGAAAAGAATGTGCCCAGCTGCGGTTGAGCAGTTGCCTAAGTGAGTAATAAGCACCATGAGCATTTCCCTTCGCGACCAGTTGCTCAAAGCAGGGCTGGTCAACCAGAAGCAGGCCAAGCAGGTCAGCAAAGACAAACAGAAGCAGCAACGCCTGGCCCACAAGGGGCAGATCGAGCTTGATGATTCCCAGCAGCGTGCGGCCCAGGAAGCCATGGCCGAGAAGGTCAAGCGCGACCAGGAGCTCAACCGCCAGCAGCAGGAAAAGGCCGAGGCCAAGGCTCGTGTCGCGCAGATCAAGCAATTGATCGAAGCCACGCGCCTGCCGAAGTTGACGACCGAGGACTACTACAACTTCGTCGACGACAAGAAGGTCAAGCGTCTCTCGGTCAACACCCTGATGCGTAACAAGCTGAGCAACGGTTCGCTGGCCATCGTGCATCACGCCGGCGGCTATGAAGTGATTCCCCGTGAAGCCGCCCTGAAGATCCAGGAGCGCGATCCGCAACGTATCGTGCAGCTGAATGTGAAGACCGAAGAAGTGGCCGCCGAGGACGATCCGTACGCGGCCTATCAGATCCCGGATGATCTGATGTGGTAAGCGGTTAACGCCTGCAATAACGACAAACCCCGCTTCTTGGCGGGGTTTGTCGTTTTCAATGCTGTCATTGCTCAGGCGGAGCGAAGTTCTCTTTGCTGCTCCAGGGTTTCCAGTTCGGCCTTGTAGTTGTGGGCGTCAGTCTCGGAGTGAAACATCCCGACCAGCAGGTCCTGTTGGTACACATCCCAGATCCGGATGCCGGCGGCTACGCCTTCATGGGACATATGTGAATCGTCGCGTTCAGTTACTTTGACAGTCATCTGCTAGCTCCAATCTCTGTTATCTGCAGCAAGGCATGTGCAGGACTCTGTTATAGAGTTTGGTAGCTTGCTAAGTAAACGACTGAGTTTGGAAAGGTTTTGTTGCAGAATTGGAAACAGTCCTGCAGCCCGCGTAATCCGCGACATTCAGTCGCAGGTCATTGAGTTCCATGACAAAAGCTTCATGTTCACAGCGATAAAAGCGGCGGATGAAACGGATACATGTAGGAGCCCGGCTTGCCGGCGAAGGCGTCAGCAAGTGCGCCTTCGCCGGCAAGCCGGTCTCCTACAAAAGCAAAAGCAAAAGCAAAAATGAAAGACAAAAAAACGCCCCGAACCAGTCGGGGCGTTTTTGTGTGGCTCAGCAGCGGGGAATTACTTGCCTTCCCAGCGCTTCAGTACCAGCGTGGCATTGGTGCCACCGAAACCGAAGCTGTTGCTCATCACGGTGTTGATGGTGGCGTTCTCGCGGGTCTTGGTCAGCACCGGCAGGTCGGCCACTTCCGGGTCCAGCTCGTCGATGTTGGCGGAGCCGGCAATGAAGTTGCCTTCCATCATCAGCATGCAGTAGATCGCTTCGTGAACGCCGGCGGCGCCCAGGGAGTGACCCGACAGGCTCTTGGTGGAGCTGATGGCCGGAGCCTTGTCGCCGAACACTTCACGCACACCTTTCATTTCCGCGACGTCGCCGACCGGAGTCGAAGTGCCGTGGGTGTTCAGGTAGTCGATCGGGGTGTCGACGGTGGACAGCGCCTGCTGCATGCAGCGGATCGCGCCTTCGCCGCTTGGGGCGACCATGTCGTAGCCGTCGGAGGTCGCGCCGTAGCCAACGATTTCCGCGTAGATCTTCGCGCCGCGGGCCAGGGCGTGTTCCAGCTCTTCAACCACGACCATGCCGCCACCGCCGGCGATGACGAAACCGTCACGGTCGGCGTCATAGGCACGGGAGGCTTGTTCCGGGGTGTCGTTGCGCTTGCTGGACAGTGCGCCCATGGCGTCGAACAGGAACGACTGGCTCCAATGCTCTTCTTCACCGCCACCGGCGAACACGATGTCCTGCTTGCCCATCTGGATCTGTTCCATGGCGGTACCGATGCAGTGAGCACTGGTGGCGCAGGCAGAAGCGATGGAGTAGTTCAGGCCCTTGATCTTGAACGGCGTGGCCAGGCAAGCGGAAACGGTGCTGCTCATGGTCCGCGTTACGCGGTATGGGCCAACGCGCTTGACGCCTTTCTCGCGCAGGATGTCCAGCGCTTCCATCTGGTTCAGCGTGGACGCGCCACCGGAACCGGCGATCAGGCCGGTGCGCGGGTTGGACACTTGCTCTTCGGTCAGGCCGGAGTCAGCGATGGCGTCTTTCATGGCCAGGTAGGCGTATGCCGCCGCGTGGCCGACGAAGCGATAGATCTTGCGATCGATCAGTTCTTCAAGGTTGAGGTCAATGGAGCCGGAAACCTGGCTACGCAGACCCATTTCGGCATATTCCGGGTTGAACCGGATGCCAGGGCGGCTTGCACGCAGGTTAGCGGAGACGGTCTCTTTGTCATTGCCCAGGCACGAAACAATGCCCAGACCAGTGATAACGACGCGGCGCATGCGGATAACCCTTAGAAGTTGTCAGTGGAGGTGAACACGCCGACCCGGAGGCCTTCGGCGGTGTAGATTTCGCGACCGTCGACAGTCACCGAACCGTCGGCAATGGCCAGGTTCAGCTTGCCTTTGAGGACGCGCTTGATATGAATGTTATAGGTGACTTTCTTCGCGGTCGGCAGGACCTGGCCGAAGAATTTCACTTCGCCCGAACCCAGCGCACGGCCACGGCCCGGCAGGCCTTGCCAGCCCAGGAAGAAGCCGACCAGTTGCCACATGGCGTCGAGGCCCAGGCAGCCCGGCATCACCGGATCGCCTTCGAAGTGGCAGGCGAAGAACCACAGGTCCGGAGTGATATCCAGCTCGGCGACCAATTCACCTTTGCCGTACTTGCCACCTTCTTCGCTGATCAGGGTGATGCGATCGACCATCAGCATGTTCGGGGCGGGCAGTTGCGCGTTACCTGGGCCGAACAGCTCACCGCGACTGCAGCGCAGCAGGTCTTCCCGGGTAAAGGCGTTTTGTTTGGTCATGCGAGCTCCTCAATAGTCCCATGCGGCAGGTGGGGCAAATCTTCCCGGCCGATCGAAGCGTTCATGCCTCGAACCGGCAGCCTACTCATAGACTATTGCGTTGTAGTGAAAGTCACAGCACCAAGGACATGAATGTACACTTGTGCACTGAAATTTTTAATCAAGTCCCTTTTCGGGCTTGTACGGGTGCCTAAGACTGCCGCACTTTCGCCTTTCACGCCAGTCGCAGATGCTCGAAAGGCCTGTACTACTGCACCCATCGCTGCAGAATTTGCTGAAGATCAGTGCGTTTGAAGGGCTTGGCCAGGTAATCGTTCATTCCCGCCGACAGGCAGGCTTCACGATCCCCCTGCAAGGCGTTGGCCGTCAGGGCAATGATTGGCAAGTCGGTGCAGCCGGGCAGTTCACGGATCTGCCGGGTGGCCTCATAACCGTCGATGACCGGCAATCGGCAGTCCATCAGGATCGCTTCGAAAATCAGGCTCTCGGCACTGCGCACCGCCTGCGCGCCATCGGCGGCAACGCTGACAGTAAAGCCCAGGCTGCGCAGCATGGCTTCGATCACTGTCTGGTTGACCGGATTGTCTTCGACCAGCAGCACATTGCGCCCTTCGCCGTCACCCTTGTGGGTCGATACGCGCGGTAGCCGCGCCGGCAAGGCCTGTTGATACAACGCCAGCGGAATTTCCAGGGTGAATACCGAGCCACGGCCTTCCTCACTCTGGGCGCGCAAGGTGCCTCCCATGCGTTCGGCGAGTGTGCGCGCAATCGGCAGCCCAAGGCCGGTGCCGCCATAGCGTCTGGAAATGGAACTGTCGGCCTGCTGGAACGCGTCGAACATCGATTCCAGGCTTTCGGGGGGAATACCAATCCCGCTGTCGCGTACCGTGCAGGTGAACCACAGCAGTTCGTGATCCAGGGATTGCCACTGCGATTCGATGCGCACGCGCCCCTGTTCGGTGAACTTCAGGGCATTGCCGACCAGATTGACCAGTATTTGCCGGATGCGCGTCGGATCGCCCTGAACCTGCAGCGCGCGCATGTCGTCCGGGATCTGCAACTGCAGATCGAGCCCGCGTTGCATGGCGCTGTGTTGGAACGACTGGGCGCAACTGCCGATCAGGTCCGCGAGGTTGAACGGAATATGCTCCAGTTCCAGTTCTGAGCGTTCGATACGCGAAAAATCCAGAATGTCATTGATGACTTTGAGCAAGTGCTCGGTGGATTCGGAGGCCAGCGCGGCGTATTCGAGCTGTTCTTCGGTCATCGGGGTGGTTTCCAGCAACTGCAGCATGCCCAGCACGCCATTCATCGGCGTGCGCAGTTCGTGGCTCATCATGGCGAGGAAATCGGACTTGGCGTTGTTGGCTTTTTCCGCTTCCTCGCGGGTCTGGATCAACTGCGCCATGGCCTGATGCTGTTCGTGGCTGGCCTGCTCGAGCCCCCTGGCGAGGTTGTTGATGTGTTGCGACAGGGCGCCCAGCTCCGTGTCGTCAACGATGGGCAGGGGCGTTTTGTACTCGCCGGCCTGGATCGCCTTGACCGCGTTGCCGATATCACGGATCGGTTGCGACAGGCTTGCGGCCAGGCGCCGGGCAATCATGAAAGTGAACAGCAGGGCGAACAGCGCCAGGATGCCGGCCTTGAGCAGGATCTCCTGCTGGCGCTGGCTGAACGCATCACTGGACAGGCCAACGATCACCCGGCCCAGGTAATCCTCGGCGGGCGCCTTGGGCGCTGCGGTGCCGTCCTGGAAAAAATCATTGTGCAGCGCGATCCGTTGCAAGCGCACGGGGGCCTGGAAGACTTCGACCTGGTGCGGCTTCTGGTAACTGGCCGACGGTTGCTCGACATACACCAGAATCCGGTCGGCGCTGTCCTGCACCTCCAAAAACCGTACGTTGGGCGTGGCCAGCGTGGCCTTGAGCAGGCTCTCGAGCACCTCGTTATTGCCCGAAATCACCCCGTATTCGGTGGCCGGCGCCAGTTGGTTGGCAATCAGCTGGCCGGTGTGGTTGAGCTCCTGGCGCAAATCCTGGATCCGCACGAAGGTGAAGAAGCTGATCAACAGCAACGTCAGCAGCAGGGCGGGGCCGAGGCTGATGATCTGGGTGCGGGTACTGATGTCCCAGCGGCGACGGAAGGTCATGGGTGGCGTTCTCCTTCTGCCAACAGCGTGGCGACAGCCGCTTCGTTTACCTGTTCAAGACCCAGGGAACGAGACACCTGCGCATTGCTCGAGACTTTGAAACGGTGTGGATACTGGGTGCGTGGCCACGTGGCGGGTGGCCGGTCGAGCAGTTCATCGAGAATCGCCAGCCAGTCGCTCTGATCACTGTAGGTGCTGGCCAGGCTCCCGGCCTTGACGAATCCTGCATTGGGGCCGATCAAGGCCAGCTGTCGCGCATAGCTGCTGAGCAACAGGTTTTTCGCGGTTTTCGGGTTGTACAGATCGGGATCGTCGAGGCCCAGCACGACATCGCTGTTCTCCAGCAAAGCCTGCAAGGGGCGACTGTCCTGGGTGTTTTCCCAGCGCTCGGTGACCACTTCGAGCCCGAGGGGATGGGCGGCCTGGCGCAGTTCCCGCAACAGGAACTCGCTATGGCTGTCGTACAGCACGCCTACCCGTTTGACCTCGGGCAGAAGGACGCGGGTGAGGCGCAATTGCCGGTCCAGTGGCGGATCACTCCAGAGCAGGCTGAGGTGCGCGGGCACGGCGTGCCCCAGATGTTGCCGTGCCTGCAGGCGGCTGATGCGCAGCACCAGTGTCGCCGGGCCGCGGGGGTCCTGCAGGCGCCAGTCGAGGCTGGGCAGGTCGAGCAGGATCAAGCGGGTGTCCGCCGCCAAATCGCCCGGTGGCGGCAGGCTGGCCAGTGGCTGGAAACGAACGGTGTCGGCCGGTCGCAATTGCCCCAGGGCCTGGGCAAAGGATTGCACGCCGGGGCTATCGTCGACACCGGTGAGGAGAATGTCCGCGGCACTGGCCGACAGGCTGTGTAGCCAGCCAGCGAATATCAGGCAAGCCATGGCCAGCAGATGGCCAAGGGCTGGCGACTTGCGTGGCGGACGATGCGGCATCTTAAAACGCCAGCTGCGCGCTGAAATACATCACCCGACGCTCGTCATAATTATTGTCGATAAAGGTGGAGGGCTGGTTGTCGAGGCGCTGCTGCAGCACACCGGCCAGTTCCAGATGCGTCTTGCCCAGGCGGATGCGCCTGGCGATGCGCGTGTCGACGCGTTCGAAGCGATAGCCGTTGAGCGCGTCGTCAGCATAATAGAAGAGCGCGCTATTCCAGCCATGGCCCCAGTCACGCAACCAGGCGGCAGAACCACTGTTGCGTGCAGTCTGTTGCGCATCCTGCAGGTTGCTCGCGTCAGCATCGACGTACGCATAGGTCAGGCGCAACCGGTCGGTGCTGCCGATTTTCCAGTCGAGTTGGGTTTCCGCTCCGGTATAGCGCGCGGTGTTGGCATTGCTGGCGATGTACTGATTGTTGCGCAACGGCTCGCTGATCATCCCGGTGATCTCGTCGTAGAACAGCTTTATATCGACGGCCAGCCCCGACTCGGCAAAGTAACCGTTGTAGCCCAGTTCCCGGGAGCGCATGTGTTCCTGGTCGAGGTCGCCGGGGCCGCGGGTCTTGACGAAATAGCGGGCCCTGGACTGGCCAAAGGCGCCGGGTTGCAGGTGGGTGACCTTGTAACTCCAGTTGACGTTGTTCTCGAACATGTCCGGGGAGCGGATCGCTTCCGAGTACACCGCACGCAAGCCATGGCGCGGATTGATCAGGTAGTTGACCGCCATCCGTGGGGTCAGGGAGCTGCCGATCAATTGCGTGTCCTCGAACATGGCACCGCCCTGCAGTAGCCAGTGTTCGCTGGCACGCCATTCGAGCTGGCCGAAGGCTCGCCAGGTGGTGTCGTCGAGGGTGCCATTGAAGTAGGTCTCGGAATCTGCCCGGTCGTAACGATAGTTCAAGCCGCTGACCAGCCGCAGGTTATCGGACAGGCTCAGGGTGTCCTGCAGTTCAAGGTCGTAGCGGGTCTCCCGGGAGCTTTGGTCGATATCGCCGCAGACCGTTTGCCGCGCGCCGTTGCGCCACTGATTGAGGACTTGATTGGCCAATGCGCGTTTAGCCGGATCGCCCTCGGGTGCACCGGAGCCCAGGAAGCTCTCGATGTTGCGCGCCAGGCGCTCCGTGTAGTTCGGGTCGATGCCCCAGAGCTCGGTGAGTTCGGGGCTGAACGATACTTCGGCATCACAGGCGCGCCAGGTTTGCTGACGGTCCCAATGCTGCGCCGAACCCTGGATGTAAAGACTGTGCTCGGTATTTAAGTCGAAGTTCCAGCGCAGCGAGCCGGCGTAATCCTTGGCGTTGACGTCGGAATTGTCCCCCGCACGGGTAATCCCCGAAAACACCGGGCGGTAGGTGTAGGGTCGCTGATTGGTGCCATCCTTGGCATTCACCTGCCAATCGATGCTTTGCCGTTCGTCGAGCGTCTGGCTGACGGCGAGGTTGAAGCGTTTCAGGCGTCGACTGTCATGGTAGTCGCCGCCGTTGCGGTCGACGTCGAAGCCATCGTCTTGCTGGCCGGACAGGGACAGGCGTAGATCGCCGTCCTCCCACCCCACGCCCTGGCTGGCATAAAAATCGTCGATGCCCCGCTGGCCGCTGGTGACTTTCAGGCGCGTACCATGGCTGTCTGCCGGGTTGCGCGTGATGATGTTGACCACCGCCATCAGCGCATTGGCGCCATAGCTGACAGTGTTCGGGCCGCGGAAAACCTCGATTCGCTCGACGTCCTCCATGGCCACCGGAATATCGCTCCAGTCCACCGTGGCTAGCCCCGCGCGGTACACCGAGCGGCCGTCGATCAATACTTGCATGCGTCGCGCTTCGGTGGCGCTGGTGCCGTGGTAATTCACCGTGGCCTGGTTGCCGCTGATGTTGCCGACCATCATGCCCGGTACCAGGCGCAGTACCTCGCTGATATCCCGGGCGCCACTGGCAGTGATCAGCACGCTGTCGAGCACCGTCATGCTGCCCGGCACGGCAGCCGGCGACTGTTTCAGCCGGGTGGCCGTGAGTACCTGCGGCAACGGTTCGCTATCGAGAAACAAGTCGTCAGCCAGCACTGGCGAGCTGAACACCAGCGCCAGGACCAGCGGCGAACGGGGTGAGGGCGAAGCCAGGGACACAGCACATCCTTGTTAACGATCGATGGCGCGCATGTTAACCGAGCTCGTTGACTTTTCCAGTCACGATGTAAGCATTTTCCTAGGTATTACCGGACTTCTTCCTACGCATGCCGGTAATTGACACGGGGACTGGCCGACACCGGGGCGCTCCGTATAATGCGGGCATTGCCACTGGTATGGATTAACGGATTACATATGACTCAACAGCGCCCGATCGCGGTCTTGGGAGGCGGCAGTTTTGGTACCGCCGTGGCTAACCTGCTGGCCGAAAATGGTCATCAAGTCCTGCAATGGATGCGTGACCCCGAACAGGCCGAGGCCATCCGGGTCAACCGCGAGAACCCGCGTTACCTCAAAGGCATCAAGATTCTGCCCGGCGTGACGCCGGTCACCGATCTGCTGGCCACCCTGGAGGCGTGCGACCTGAGTTTTGTCGCGCTGCCCTCCAGTGCGTTGCGCTCGGTGCTGGCCCCGCATGCCGAACGGTTAAGCGGCAAAATGCTGGTGAGCCTGACCAAGGGCATCGAAGCCCACACCTTCAAGTTGATGAGCCAGATTCTTGAAGAGATCGCGCCGCTGGCACGCATCGGTGTGTTGTCCGGGCCGAACCTGGCCCGTGAAATCGCCGAACACGCGTTGACCGCCACGGTGGTCGCCAGCGAAGACGAAGCGCTCTGCCAGCATGTCCAGGAGGTGCTGCACGGCCGTACCTTTCGTGTATATGCCAGCGCCGACCGTTTTGGCGTGGAGTTGGGCGGGGCTTTGAAAAACGTCTACGCGATCATCGCCGGCATGGCGGTGGCAATGGGCATGGGCGAAAACACCAAGAGCATGCTGATTACCCGGGCGCTGGCGGAAATGACGCGCTTCGCGGTCAATCAGGGTGCCAACCCGATGACCTTCCTGGGACTGGCGGGCGTGGGTGACCTGATCGTGACCTGCTCGTCGGCAAAAAGCCGTAATTATCAGGTCGGGTTCGCCCTCGGCCAGGGCTTGAGCCTCGACGAGGCGGTCAATCGCCTGGGCGAAGTCGCCGAGGGCGTGAACACGCTCAAGGTGCTCAAGGCCAAGTCCCAGGAGGTGGGTGTGTACATGCCGTTGGTCGCCGGGCTGCACGCGATCCTGTTCGAAGGGCGCACGCTTGAGCAGGTGATCGGGTTGTTGATGCGCGGTGAACCCAAGACCGATGTCGACTTTATTTCCACCAGCGGCTTCAACTGAAACCTTACTTCACAGGAACGGAGCGAGACATGAGTGATCAAAAAGTAGAAGCCAGATACGAGTCCATTCTGCTTCGAGTGCTGTGGATGGTGGTGTTCCTGCTGGTGTGGCAGGTGGCGCAATTCATGCTGGGCGCTGTGGTGCTGGTGCAGTTGATCTATCGTTTGATCTATGGCGCCCCGAGCGCCAGCCTGATGAACTTCGGCGACAGTCTGAGCCAGTTCCTGGCACAGATCGGTCGTTTCGGCAGTTTCCACAGCGACCAGAAACCCTGGCCGTTCGCCGATTGGCCGACGCCGCGTACGCCGGAAGGTGAAGCGCCGCACGTCGTGGCGCCTGCGCCGCATCCGGCCCGAGATGAGGAACCCAAGCTATGAAACTCTGGGTATTGCGTCATGGTGAAGCCGTGCCACACGGTTCCACGCCCCACGATTCGGAGCGGGAGCTGACCGCCAATGGTCGTGAAGAAGTGCTGCGCGCCGCCGCCAACCTGGTTGGCCAGCCGCTTACAGCGATATACGCCAGTCCCTACATGCGAGCGCAACAAACCGCACACCTGGTGAAAGATGCATTGGGTTTCGAACCGGAAATCCGCACGGTTGAGTGGCTGACCCCGGATTTCGATCCCGATCGAGTCACCGATCAACTGAAGTCGGTGACCAACGTGTTGCTGGTTTCTCATAATCCACTGGTGGGGAACCTGCTCAGCTACCTGCAACATGGCGCCGGGCATCCGCCCGAAAGAGTCAGCACCGCTGGCCTGGCGGAGCTTGAAAGCAATGAACTGCTGATCGGCGCGATGAAGCTCAACAGCATCAAGCACCCGTAACCGCTCTGTTTGTTGATTTTGTAGGAGCGAGGCTTGCCCGCGAAGCTTTTGGCGGCCTTTAGGGCCTCTTCGCGGGCAAGCCTCGCTCCTACGGATCCCATCGTGTTTGAAAAATTGTAGGAAATAGCCAACCAAGCATTTGCTTGGTTGGCTACGCTTGCTCCAGACCAAAAACAAAGGAGCGAGTCGCCATGCCTGCTGCTTTTCGTTTGCCCCTGGACATTTTCTACGAGCGCGAGGCCCGTCATCCCCGCCAGCGCTTTCTTGTCCAGCCCGTGGGTGGTGGTCATGTCGAGACCTTGACCTGGGAGGAAGTTGGTCATCAGGCGCGTTGCGCGGCACATTGGCTACGATCCCGGGAACTGCCCCAGGGCAGTCACATCGCCCTGATCTCGAAAAACTGCGCGCACTGGATCATTGCTGACCTGGCGATCTGGATGGCCGGGCATGTCTCGGTGCCTCTGTACCCCAACCTCACCGCCGAGTCGGTGGCCCAGGTGCTCGAGCGCTCAGAGGCGGCGCTGGTATTCATCGGCAAACTCGATGACTGGCCTGGCATGTCCCGTGGGGTGAGCCCCGACCTGCCGACCATCAGCCTGCCACTGCATCCGCCTGGCACCTTCGATTTCAGCTGGGACGACCTGCAACGCAGCTCGCCGATCCAGGACGATCCCAAGCCCGCCGCCGATCAACTGGCGACCATCATCTACACGTCCGGCACCACCGGCGTGCCCAAGGGCGTGATGCACAGCTTCGCCAATCTGGGGTTTGCCACCACTCGGGGCACGCAGTTGTTCGGCCTGAATGAGTCGGATCGCCTGCTGTCGTATTTGCCGTTGTGCCACGTTGCTGAGCGGATGTTCGTCGAACTGGCATCGATTTATACCGGACAAACCGTATTTTTTGCCGAAAGCCTCGACACCTTCCTGACGGATCTGCGCCGTGCCCGGCCAACGGCACTGTTTGGCGTACCGCGCATCTGGACCAAGTTCCAGATGGGGGTGTACAGCAAGATTCCGGAAAAACGCCTGGATTTCCTCCTCGGCTTGCCGATTATCGGCAAGCGGGTCGGGCACAAGGTCCTCGCCGGGTTGGGGCTCGATGCCTTGCGCGTTGCCTTGTCCGGTGCCGCGCCGGTGCCCCTGAGTCTGCTGTTGTGGTACCGCAAGCTCGGACTGGACGTGCTGGAGGTCTACGGCATGACGGAAAGTTGCGGTTACTCGCACATTTGCCTGCCGGGGCAGAACAAACCCGGCTGGATTGGCATGCCTTGCCCGGAGGTCGAGGTGCGCATCGACGAATCGGGCGAGGTCATGGTGCGCAGCGGCGCGACCATGCTCGGGTATTTCAAGGATCCGCAGAAAACCGCCGACACCCTCACCGAGGACGGCTTCCTGCGCACCGGCGACAAGGGCGAGGAAGATGCCGAAGGCAACCTGCGCCTGACCGGGCGCCTGAAGGAAATCTTCAAGACCAGCAAAGGCAAGTACGTCGCGCCGGCGCCGATCGAAAATCGCCTGGCGGTGCATTCGCGCATCGAGCAGGTGTGCGTGGTCGGTGATGGCTTGAGTGCGCCACTGGGCCTGTGCGTGCTGTCGGCCGTCGGCCAGCAGGAGGCGCGGGCCGGTTTGCATTCAAGCCTGGAGAAGCTGCTGGAAGAGGTCAATAACGCCCTCGACAAGCACGAACGCTTGCGGCGACTGGTGGTGGTCAAGGACAGCTGGGCGGTGGAAAACGGCTTTCTCACGCCCACCCTGAAGATCAAGCGCAACGTGATCGAAGCCACCTATGGCGCTCGCTTCGAAGAATGGAGCGAGCGCAGCGAAGTAGTGCTGTGGCAGGATTGAGCCACGAATAAAATCAACGAGGAAAACCTGCTATGAGTCTGTGGCGAACCCTTCCCAACATCGAACAGCTGAACGCCATTCAAAAAAACACCATTGGCGAACTGCTGGACATCCGTTTCGAAGCCTTCGATGAAGATTCCCTGACCGCGAGCATGGTCATCGACCATCGCACTCACCAGCCCTATGGCTTATTGCATGGCGGCGCTTCGGTGGTGCTGGCTGAATCCGTCGGCTCCATGGCCAGCTACCTGTGCATCGACACCAGCAAGTTTTACTGCGTGGGGCTGGAAATCAACGCCAACCACCTGCGCGGCTTGCGCAGCGGGCGGGTGACGGCGGTGGCCAAGCCGATTCACATCGGGCGTACCACCCATGTCTGGGATATCCGTTTGACCAGCGACGAAGGCAAGGCCAGTTGTGTGTCGCGGTTGACCATGGCCGTGGTGCCGCTGGGTGAAAATCCGCCGGCCCGTTGAAGCCCGCGTTTATTCGCATGACCGGACTGTCATCATTCCTGTCAGTTACGGTCATTGCTGTGGGACGCGGTCTTGCGGACAATCGGGTTCTGTTTTCGTTGATGGATCGACCGGTATGTCGCAACAGATATTTTTCGCCCACGCCAATGGTTTTCCTTCAGGAACCTACGGCAAGTTGTTTGCGGCGCTGGCACCCGAATTTCAGGTGACACATCTGGAGCAACACGCCCATGACCCGCGTTTCCCGGCGGATGACAACTGGTACAACCTGGTGGATGAACTGATCCACCACCTGCAACAACAGGCGCAGCCGGTGTGGGGCGTCGGTCATTCCTTCGGTGGCGTCCTGCATCTGCACGCGGCGCTGCGTTGCCCAGAGTTGTATCGCGGCGTGGTGATGCTCGATTCGCCGGTGCTGACGCGCACCGATCAATGGGTCATCCGCGCGGCCAAGCGCCTGGGCTTCATCGACCGCCTGACCCCGGCCGGTCGCACCCTGGGTCGTCGTGAAGAATTCGCCGACCTCGAGAGCGCCCGACGTTATTTCGCCGGCAAGAGCCTGTTTCGCAGCTTCGATCCGGAGTGTTTCGATGCCTACCTGCACCATGGTTTGCAGGAAGTCGGCGACAGGTTGCGCCTGCGTTTCGACCCGGCCACGGAAATCAGCATCTACCGGGGCGTACCGCATACCAGCCCGGGGCGTTTACGGCAGTTGAAAGTGCCGCTGGCGGTGGTGCGTGGGCACGAGAGCCGGGTGGTGATGCGCCATCACACCAGTTCGGTCGGGCGCATGCCCAATGGCGAGGCGCTGAGCATGCCTGGCGGTCACATGTTTCCTCTGGAGCGTCCGCAGGAAACGGCGGTGCTGCTGAAAAACCTGTTCAACCGCTGGGACGGTCGCCAGCAACAGGATTGCGCATGAGCCAGGTCGTCGAAGAAGTGCGCCTGAGCCTGCCGCACATCGAGTTGGCGGCGCACTTGTTTGGCCCCGAAGACGGGTTGCCGGTGATTGCCCTGCATGGCTGGCTGGACAACGCCAACAGCTTCGCCCGCCTGGCACCCAAGCTCAAGGGCCTGCGCGTGATCGCCCTGGACATGGCCGGCCACGGGCATTCGGGGCACCGCCCGCCCGGCGCCGGTTACGCCATGTGGGACTACGCCCACGATGTGCTGCAAGTGGCCGAGCAGCTTGGCCTGAAGCGGTTTGCGTTGCTGGGGCATTCGATGGGTGCCATCGCATCGTTGATCATTGCCGGCTCGTTACCCCAGCGTGTCACTCACCTGGCATTGATTGACGGTGTCATTCCGCCCACGGACAAAAGCGAAAACGCTGCCGAACGCATGGGCATGGCCCTGCAGGCGCAACTGGACCTGCGGGAAAAGCGCAAACCGGTCTACAGCACCCAGGACCGCGCCATCGAAGCGCGCATGAAAGGCCTGGTGGCGGTCAGTCGCGAAGCCGCCGAGCTGCTGGCCCAACGTGGCTTGATGCCGGTGCCGGGCGGCTACACCTGGCGCACCGACAATCGCCTCACGCTGCCATCGCCGTTGCGCCTGACCACCGAGCAGGCCATGGCCTTCGTCCAGCGAGTCGCTTGCCCGGCGAAACTGGTGGTCGCCGCCGACGGCATGCTCGCCAAACATCCGGAGTTGCTGGAGCGTCTACCCTTTAGCCTTGAACAGCTGCCAGGCGGCCATCATTTGCACCTGAATGACGAACCCGGCGCCGACCTTGTCGCAGACTGTTTCAATCGGTTCTTCGCCATTCCTTGACTTGCGCCGGGCAACTGTCGAGGCTGGGTGGGTTGAAAAGGGAGACAACCATGACAGACCTCTACACCGCTGCGACCCCGAATGGCCACAAGGTCATGCCGATCTGATGAGTCTATCCATGCGCTCACTCAGTTTGATGCTCTGTTGTTTCAGTCCTCTATCACTAGCCGCCGATCTGCCTGGCAGTCAGGACCTGCCGATCGTGCCGCGCATGACCGATGCGCAGATCGTCGACTACCGCCCCTCGGCAGAGCTTGAGCGGATCTACCCGCTCGGATCAATCCGCAAGATCAGCGGTCAGCTGCGCTTTGACGGACAGGTCAGTGCCCGTGGGAACGTCACCTCGGTGACCTACGAATTGCCGCCCGAACATTCCTCAACCGAGGCCTTCACCGCTGCGCGCGAAGCGCTGCAGAAGCAGGACGCCCAGTTGCTGTTCTGGTGCCAGGCTCGAGATTGCGGCGAAAGCAGCCTGTGGGCCAACGAAGTGTTCAGTAATGCCAAGCTCTATGGCGCCGATAATGAACAGGCGTACCTGCTGTTGCGCCTGGCCGCACCTCAGGACAATACGCTGGTGGCGCTCTACAGCATCACCCGTGGCAATCGCAAAGCCTACCTGCACGTCGAACAATTCGACGCCGTCGCTCCGTTGGGGGATTTGCTGCCGACGTCCGCGACTTTGCTGCGCGAGCTCAAGAGTACCGGTGAACTCGACTTCCCCAAGCTGACGCAAGCCCCCGATGACACCTGGCTGCGCCTGATCTCCCGGGGTTTGAACCTGGACACGACCTTGCGGGTCAGTGTGTCGGGGCCCAACGCCGAAGCCTGGCGTCAGTCGTTGATTGAACAGGGCGTACGTGCTGCACGGATGGAAACCGGTGGTGTGGACGGCACTGGCCTGCATATCAAACTGTTGCGATAAGCGATATCCGGCGAACATGCGTGGCGTGTTCGCCTACTCTTTTTGCTGAATGATTTTTTCGAGATTGTGATGATCAATAATGATCGGCTGTTGGTGCAGATCCTGCTCCTGGTGCTGTTTGGCGCGAGCTTCTGGGTGATGGCGCCGTTCTGGTCGGCCCTCTTCTGGGGAGCGGTGCTGGCCTTCGCCAGTTGGCCACTGATGCGCCTGCTGACCCGCTGGCTCAATGGTCGCGAGTCCCTGGCGGCGGCCCTGTTGACCGTGGGCTGGATGGTGCTGGTGGCGGCGCCCCTGGTGTGGCTGGGGTTCAACCTGGCAGACCACGTGCGCGACGCCACGGCGTTCATCAAGGATGTGCAGGTCGACGGTTTGCCTGAAGCACCGCACTGGCTGGGCGGCATTCCCCTGGTGGGCGAGCGGCTGGTGGTCATCTGGAACAGTGTCGATCAGCAGGGCGCGGCGATGATGGTGTCGCTCAAGCCTTATCTGGGGCAGGTCGGCAACTGGTTGCTGGCGCGTAGCGCGCAGATTGGCGGCGGCATCCTCGAGCTGACCCTGAGCATTGTCTTCGTGTTCTTTTTCTATCGCGATGGCCCACGGTTGGCGGCCTTTGTTCATGGTTTGCTGGAGCGGCTGATCGGTCAACGTGCCGGGTATTACATCGAGCTGGTGGCGGGCACGGTGCAACGGGTGGTGAACGGCGTGATCGGCACCGCTGCGGCCCAGGCAGTCCTGGCGCTGATCGGATTCCTGATCGCCGGCGTCCCCGGGGCATTGGTGCTCGGTATCGTGACCTTCCTGCTCAGCCTGATTCCCATGGGGCCGCCGCTGGTATGGATTCCGGCCACTGCCTGGCTGGCCTGGAAGGGTGAATACGGCATGGCGGTGTTCCTCGGCATCTGGGGCATGTTCATCATCAGTGGCGTGGACAACGTGCTCAAACCCTACCTGATCAGCCGGGGCGGGAATTTGCCGCTGGTGATTGTGTTGCTTGGGGTGTTTGGCGGGTTGATCGCGTTCGGATTCATTGGCCTGTTTATCGGGCCGACGTTGCTGGCCGTGGCTTACAGCCTGTTGACCGACTGGAGCAAGAGCCAGTCCCGGGTTGATGACCGTCGCTGAACTCAACCTGTAGGAGCGGGCTTGCCCGCGAAGGCGGTGTCCGAGGTCTGTCTTCGTTGCGATGCGGCAACCCGACAAGCCAGCTCCTGCAAGGATAGGGAAACGCCTGATCAGGTCGCCACGTTCAGGTACTTGCCGACACTGGCCGCTTTGTCGAGCGAGTACTGCTTGCTCAGGTTGGCGATCATTTTCTCCAGGGCTTCGCGTGTGGTCGATTGAGTCGTGGTGCCCGCGTTGCCGACACTGTCGGTGCCGGAGCTGCTGGATACCGCTTCGCCGGACTGTTGCGGTGGTGGTGGCGGTGCGAAGCTGGCGGCCAGTTCATCCTTGCTGACGGTACCGTCCTGGTTCTTGTCCAGCGCCGAGAAGATTGCCGTGCTGTCGGCGGTACTGCCAATGCTGCTCAGGCCGCTGTCAAGTTCGTCGCTGCTGAGGGTGCCATCACCGTCCGAATCCAGGGCCTTGATCAGTGTGTCAGCCAGTTCGGAGTCCGCTGCCGGGTCCCGTGGTGGCGGTGGCGGGGGAGCCATCGCGGCCATTTCTTCGCTGCTGAGGCTGCCGCTGGCGTCACTGTCGAGGTCAGCGAAGTTCTCGCTCAGGCTGACCAGTAATCCGTCATCGGTTTTTTGCGACAGGGCACTGTTGAGTTCGTCCTGATCCACCGCGCCGTCGCTGTTCGCATCGAGTTTGCTGAGCAGATCCTTCTGGAACTGTTGCGAACGGGCATTACTGGTCGTGGTGCTCGTGCTGCCGATGTAGCTTGTGTAGTTGCTGACACTACCAATCATTGGGCTCACTCCCTGGAATGGAAAACCGGTGGGTGTACCGGCTTATGCAGCCTCGGGGGGCAAGTTGTCGTGGGTGTGTGGAGTTTGTACCCAGTGTCACACAGGCGGCCATTTTTGAAGGTGCTGCATCATGGCGAGCTCATGCACGCCCACCCTGTAACAGTGGAGCATTCAAGCTCTGGGCAGGCGAATGACCGCCGTCAGGCCGCCACCGGGCGTCTGTTCCAGGCTTAGCTGCCCGCCCAGCCGTTGCGCCGCTTCGCGAGCAATGGTCATGCCCAGACCGACGCCGCCGGAGTTGCGATTGCGTGAGCCCTCCAATCGAAAGAATGGTTCGAACACTGCTTCGCGTTTATCCGCCGCGATTCCCGGACCGTGGTCGATGACCCGGATCACCAGCTGTTCGCGATTGTCTTCGAGCGTGATCAGCGCGTTCCCGGCATAACGCAAGGCATTGTCCAGCAGGTTGTTGATACAGGAGCGCAACGCCATCGGCTGGACTTGCAGCGGCGCGCAATGACCGCTGGCCTGGACGTCGGCACCTTGGTCCTGGGCGTTTTCGCTCAGGGACTCGACCAGCGCCTGCACATCCATCCACTGTGAAGCCTCGCTGGTGCGCTGTTCGTGCAGGTAGCCCAGGGTCGCATCGAGCATGCTGATCATGTCGTCCAGATCCTGGCGCATCTGCCCTTGCAGCTTGTCGTCGTCGATCTGTTCCAGGCGCAGTTTGAGGCGCGACAGGGGCGTGCGCAGGTCGTGGGACACGGCGCCGAGCATGCGCGAGCGCTGCTTTACCTGCTCGATGATGCGTTGCTGCATCTTGTTGAACGTATGCGCTGCTTGCCGCGCTTCCCGCGGGCCGGACTCCTCCAACGGCACACTGTCGAGGTTTTCACTCAGGCGCTCGGCCGCATCGCTCAGGCGCTGGATCGGCCGGCTCAGCAATTTGGCGCCGTACCAGGCGGCAATGATCAGCGAGATCAGTTGAAACGTCAGCGGCACCAGCGGTCCACCGAACCAAGGCCTTGGAGGGCGATTGGCCAGGCGCGGGTCCATCGGTGGGCGTTGCCCCTCCAGCTCTTCGGAAAACGCCGGTGGCGCAGGGGGAGGGGGCGGCGGGCCGTAATAGTGAAACCAGGCAAATGCCAGCAGGTGCGCCAGGATAATCGCGATCAGCAGGACGCCAAACAGGCGGCCGAACAACGTATCGAAGCGCGCCCGCATCAGCCGATGTCCCGGGCGTCGAACAGGTAACCCTCGCCCCGGACGGTTTTGATCAGTTGCGGGGCCTTGGGGTCGTCACCGAGTTTCTGCCGCAGGCGCGACACCAGCAGGTCAATGCTGCGATCGAAGGCTTCGATCGAACGGCCACGGGCGGCATCCAGCAGTTGCTCGCGGCTCAGGACCCGGCGCGGACGTTCAATAAACACCCACAGCAGGCGAAATTCGGCATTCGACAGCGGCACCACCAGGCCATCGGCTGCAATCAATTGGCGCAGCACGCTGTTCAGGCGCCAATTGTCGAAGCGGATGTTCGCGCGTTGTTCGCTGCGGTCGTCCCGCACCCGGCGCAGGATGGTCTGGATGCGCGCGACCAGCTCGCGGGGCTCGAACGGCTTGGCCATGTAGTCGTCGGCGCCGAGCTCAAGGCCGATGATCCGGTCGGTGGGTTCGCAGCGGGCCGTGAGCATCAGGATCGGAATATCCGATTCGCCGCGCAACCAGCGGCACAGCGACAGGCCGTCTTCGCCGGGCAGCATCAGGTCGAGCACCACCACGTCGAAATGCTCCGCCTGCATCGCCAGGCGCATGGCGGCGCCATCGGTGACACCGCTGGCATGGATGTTGAAGCGGGCCAGGTAGTCGATCATCAGCTCGCGGATCGGCACGTCATCGTCGACGATCAGTGCGCGAATGCTCCAGCGTTTCTCATCGCCGGGCGCTTTTTGATCGTCGTTCACGGGGGCTGGAGTGTTGTACATGCGTGCGTTCATCTGCCAGGTAGGCTGCCAACCACAAAGATAGGCCGCGAGGTTGTGGTTCCAGCATAGGCGTCCTGCCCGGAGGCGGGAAGCGCTGAGGTAAGGACGTATTGCGGTTGCCGAGGGTAGCGGGCAAGGATGTTGAGTGCGTGTCGTGACTGTACCGAACTCGACACAATTGCCGCAAAGGCTAGTCTTGCCTGAGCGTTCTCGACGATTTACCGATCATCGGGTCCCGCAGGGCCATTGGTTCCGCTACAATGCGCGCCGATTTCGACTTGCCTGAGAGCCCACTCATGTCCGCCTGCCAGACTCCTATCATCGTCGCCCTGGATTTCCCTACCCGTGACGCCGCACTGAAGCTGGCCGACCAGTTGGACCCGAAACTGTGCCGGGTCAAAGTCGGTAAAGAACTGTTCACCAGCTGCGCTTCGGAAATCGTCGGCACCCTGCGTGACAAGGGTTTCGAAGTGTTCCTGGACCTCAAGTTCCATGACATCCCCAACACCACCGCCATGGCCGTCAAGGCCGCGGCGGAAATGGGCGTGTGGATGGTCAACGTCCACTGCTCCGGTGGCCTGCGCATGATGGCTGCCTGCCGCGAAGTGCTGGACCAGCGCACCGGCCCGAAACCGCTGCTGATCGGTGTGACGGTGTTGACCAGCATGGAGCGTGAGGACCTGGCCGGTATCGGTCTGGACATCGAGCCGCAGGAGCAGGTGCTGCGTCTGGCGGCACTGGCGGAAAAAGCCGGGATGGATGGCCTGGTGTGCTCGGCCCTGGAGGCCCAGGCGCTGAAAGCGGCGCACCCGTCGCTGCAACTGGTGACCCCGGGGATTCGCCCGGCGGGCAGCGCCCAGGACGACCAGCGCCGCATCCTGACTCCGCGCCAGGCGCTGGATGCCGGTTCCGATTACCTGGTGATCGGCCGTCCGATCAGCCAGGCGGCGGATCCGGCCAAGGCGCTGGCTTCTGTAGTGGCTGAACTTGCCTGAATACCTGTAGGAGCCGGCTTGCCGGCGAATGCATCACCGCGGTTCACCTGAATACCCGCGGTGATGCATTCGCTGGCAAGCCAGCTCCTACAGAACAGCGTCAGACTTTCAGCACCAACTTGCCGAAATTCTCCCCGCTGAACAACTTCATCAGCGTCTCCGGGAAGGTCTCCAGTCCCTCCACGATGTCTTCCTTGCTCTTGAGCTGCCCCTTGGCCATCCAGCCGGCCATTTCCTGTCCGGCGGCGGCGAACTGCGCGGCGTAGTCCATCACCACAAAACCTTCCATGCGGGCGCGGTTGACCAGCAGTGACAGGTAGTTGGCCGGACCCTTGACCGCTTCCTTGTTGTTGTACTGGCTGATGGCGCCACAGATCACCACCCGGGCTTTCAGGTTCAAGCGACTCAATACCGCGTCGAGGATGTCGCCACCCACGTTATCGAAGTACACGTCGACGCCTTTGGGGCATTCGCGCTTGAGGCCTGCAACGACATCTTCGTTCTTGTAGTCGATGACACCGTCAAAACCCAGCTCGTCGATGAGGAACCTGCACTTGTCCGCGCCGCCGGCGATGCCGACGACCCGACAACCCTTGATCTTGGCAATCTGCCCGGCAATGCTGCCCACCGCACCGGCAGCACCCGACAGCACCACGGTATCTCCGGCCTTGGGCGCACCCACGTCGAGCAACGCGAAGTAAGCGGTCATGCCGGTCATGCCCAGCGCAGACAAATAGCGCGGCAGCGGTGCCAGTTTCGGATCGACCTTATAGAACCCGCGCGGCTCACCCAGGAAATAATCCTGCACCCCGAGGGCGCCGTTGACGTAGTCGCCGACCGCGAACCCCGGGTTGTTCGAAGCCACGACCTTGCCCACGCCCAGCGCGCGCATCACTTCGCCAAGACCGACCGGAGGGATGTAGGACTTGCCTTCGTTCATCCAGCCGCGCATGGCCGGGTCCAGGGACAGGTACTCGTTCTTGACCAGTATCTGGCCTGCAGCCGGTTCGCCGACCGGTACTTCCTGATAGGTAAAGGTTTCCCGGGTCGCGGCACCCACTGGGCGTTTGGCGAGCAGAAATTGGCGATTGGTCTGGGACGTCATGGCAGGCACTCAGGATGAATGAAACCTTGTTGATAGACCCTCAAGGTCGATGTCGCAAGTTCGGCTGATGCGGCGAATACGGCCTGATCCAGTGCGGTGATAGTTGGTACGGTAGTTCCATCACTGTCGCTCATGGGGGCTCAACCGGCCTTTTGATAGTGCTGCCGGGTAAGGGGGACGGTGGCTATGCTGGGGAACACGCGATCCCCGCAAACTTATCTTCGAGGACAGAACAATGAGCATGACGTTTTCCGGCCAGGTGGCAGTGGTGACAGGCGCGGCAGCCGGCATTGGCCGGGCCACTGCCCAGGCGTTTGCCGCCGAAGGCCTGAAGGTGGTGGTGGCCGACATGGACACCGCGGGCGGCGAGGGCACGGTCGCGCTGATCCGTACGGCAGGCGGCGAAGCGACCTTCGTGCGTTGCAACGTGACGGTGGAAAGCGATGTAAAGAATCTGATGGACGAAGTGGTCAATACCTACGGCCGTCTCGACTATGCCTTCAACAATGCCGGTATCGAGATCGAGAAAGGCAAGCTGGCCGAAGGTACGGTCGACGAATTTGACGCGATCATGGGCGTCAACGTCAAAGGTGTCTGGCTGTGCATGAAGTACCAGTTGCCTTTGCTGCTGGCCCAGGGCGGTGGTGCAATCGTCAACACCGCGTCAGTGGCCGGCCTTGGGGCTGCGCCGAAGATGAGCATCTACGCGGCGTCCAAGCATGCTGTCATCGGCCTGACCAAGTCGGCCGCGATTGAATACGCCAAGAAAAAAATCCGCGTCAATGCCGTGTGCCCGGCGGTGATCGACACCGACATGTTCCGCCGTGCTTATGAAGCAGACCCGAAGAAAGGCGAGTTCGCCAATGCGATGCACCCGGTGGGCCGCATCGGCAAGGTCGAGGAAATCGCCAGCGCGGTGCTGTACCTGTGCAGCGATGGCGCAGCGTTCACCACGGGGCACTCATTGGCCGTGGATGGCGGGGTTACGGCGTTTTGATAGCGGATCGACCTCCAGCGTTCTGAAAACGACGTGCACGTAGCTTTTTGCCATTATTCAGGCGCCAGAGTCTTGTGTTGATACAGGGCCGTTGCGACTCTGCCGTTACTGACTATGGCGGGGGACTGAGTGCAATGATTTCGGCCGTGCAAGGACGTTTTGCCAACCTCGGTATGGCAAAAAAACTGGGTGTCGGGTTCGCGCTGGTGCTGTTGCTGACGGCCCTGGTGGCGGCCATCGGCGTATGGTCGCTGCATACCATCAGCCAGCGCTTCGACGGGCTCAAGCAGATGTCTTCGCTCAACAACGGTTTGCTCAAGGTGCGACTGCTGGAGCAGGAATATGCCTTGCACGGCAGCCCGAAAACCGTCGATGCCCTGCACGCAGGCGTTGACGGCCTGGTCGACCTGGCAAACCAGCTCAAGTCAGCATCCGCGGCCAATGTACCGGTGATGAATGACGTCGAGCAGTCCCTGGCTGCTTACCGCAAGGCGTTTGACGAGTTTGTATCGCTCAGCCAGGCCAAGGACCTGGCGCTGGAAATGGCCAGTTGGTCGGTGTCCAGCGTGGCCAACAACCTCGACGTCCTGCAAGCCGGGCTGGCCGATGACGGCGCTTACACCTTGAAGGAATCCGAAGGCAAGGACGGGGCGGCATTCATCGAGCAAGCCAGTCAGGTCAGCCAGGTTTCGCGGTTGATGCTGCAAGCCATGAACGAAGCACGCGTGCGCCTGGACCAGAGCCGCAAGGGCGACGACAGTGCCGGGCAGGGCAAGATCGAACAGGCCAGCCAGGCGCTGACCCAGGCCGAGCAACTCAAGACCCTGGTCAAGGATGAGGGCTACCAGACGGTCCTCAATGAAGTCACCGGCCATATCGCCAGTTTCAGCGACAAGCTCGCTGAGTACACCGGCCTGCTGGAGCAGGAAAAAACCGTCTACCAACAATTGCATCAACGCGCTGCCCAGGTGGTGGAGCGGGTGGATCAGGCCTATGTCGCTGAAGACCAGTCGATGCAGGCGCAACTGAAAAACAACTCCCTGCTGATACTCGGCTCTTCCGTGCTGGCCCTGCTGGTCGGCTTGATTGCGGCGTGGGTGATTACCCGCTTGATCGTGGCGCCGCTGCGCACTGTGATTCGGGTGGCGCAGCAGATCGCTGCAGGGGACCTGAGTGCGAAGGTCGAGGTGACCCGTCGTGACGAGATCGGTCAGTTGATGCAGGCCATGCAACAGATGGGCGCAGGGCTGAGCCAGATCGTCAGCGGTTTGCAGGCGGGCATCGAGCAGTTGGCCACGTCAGCGCAGTCCTTGTCGGCCGTGACCGAACAGACCAACCTCGAAGTCAGCAGCCAGAAGGAAGAAACCGAGCAGGTGGCGACGGCCATGAACCAGATGACCGCCACCGTGCACGACGTCGCGCGTAATGCGGAGGAGGCCGCCCTGGCGGCGCAAACGGCCGATGGCAAGGTTGAAAGCGGGCAACAGGTGGTGCGCCAGAGCATGGTGCGGATCGAGCAACTGGCGGATTCCGCCACGTCGGCCAGTTCAAGCATCGAAAGCCTGAGCGCGGAAATCCAGAACATCGGCACGGTGCTCGGCGTTATCAAGAGCGTGGCGGAACAGACCAACCTGTTGGCCTTGAACGCGGCCATCGAAGCGGCCCGGGCCGGCGAGCAGGGTAGGGGGTTCGCGGTGGTGGCCGATGAAGTGCGGGCCCTGGCCAGGCGCACCCAGCAATCGACCGAAGAGATCGAGCGACTGGTCAGCGCTTTGCGCGCGGCGGCGCAGGCGTCGGTGCAGCAGATACAAAGCAGTGGTGAGTTGGTGAAACTGGCGGTCAGTGATGCACTGCAGACCGAAAGTGCGCTGGGCAGTATCGCGGCGGCCGTGTCCTTGATTCAGCAGATGAACCAGCAGATCGCCGCGGCTGCCGAGGAGCAGAGCTCGGTGGCTGAGGAAATCAATCGCAGCGTCACCAGTATTCGTGCGAGCGCGGACCAGTCTTCGCTGGCGATGCAGGGCAATGCGGCGTCGAGTATCGAGCTGGCGCAGTTGGGGGTTGAGTTGAAGGGGATGGTGGGGCATTTCAGGCTTTGAACCTTGCCCCCTGGGTCTGGCTTGTCGGGTTGCTGCATCGCAGCGAAGGCAGCCTGCCGGCCGACCTGATTTCGGATGGAGGTGATCGCCTGTAGGAGCCCGGCTTGCCGGCGAAGGCGCCCTTGAATATTGCGCTGTTCTTTCGACCGCCTTCGCCGGCAAGCCGGGCTCCTACAAGGTGATCAGTCGTAGATCACTTTCTTCTTCCAGTCCGCATCCGCCTCGACGTCCTTGAGGCCTTCGGTCAGTTGGTTGACGTCGCCTTCTACCGGAGCGATACGGTCCATGACCTGGTCGTTGGCGCGGGCCAGGAGTTTTTCCAGGTATTCCAGTTGTTCGGCGTAGACCTGGGGATCCTGCTGTTTGCGCAGGTACTGCACGCCGCGTTCGAACGCCAGCCGTGCCTGGCCAGGCTGGTTCTGTTGCAGGGAATGCTGGCCGAGGTTGTTGAAAAACTCGATGTGCAGCAGCACCAGGATATGGCGCACTTCACGGATCCAGCCCTTGGCTTCGCTGGGTGACAGGAAACCATCCTGGGCAGCGCGGGTGATCTGGCCGTGCAGGGCTTCGAGCAGGAAACGCACGTCCTTGGCCTTGGCTTCCGTCTGGATCGGTGCCGGCGGGTTGTTGACCGGGATCGATTCACCCTGGGCAACCAGAGCCTCCAGTTCAATGATTCGTGCCTTGAGGTTGGCGCTGGTCTTTTCCAGGTTCAGCAGGCGTTGGCAGACATTCAGTTCCAGGCGGGTCAGCAACAGTTTGAGCCCTGGCGTCATCAACTGGCCGGGAAACGTCTCGGTGATCTCACCACAGCGACGCAGGCGGTCATTGAGTTCAACCTTGGTGCGGGCCTTCTCCAGCTTATTGTTTTCCACCACATGGTTGATGTAGCCAATGGCGATCAAGAGTGCGATCCCGGCTCCGACGAGCAGGGCGATCATGAGTGGTGTCACCGGTAAGACCTCTTTATAGGGTTTGCATGCGAGTGAAGTCGCCTGGCTCGGCGTGGCTGAAGTTGTATCGGCCGCGGCCCGCTTATATAAATGCTGGCACTCTGGAGCATATTGCCATCACTCATGGCGTCGACTATAACGTCTTGGAGAGTGTCAGAATATAGGCGCCAGACCCCAGGCGACGGAAAAGCCGGGAGGGGCCGCAAAGCAGCGCGAAGTCATTGATTTAAATAAATTTATAACAGGGGGTTGACGACCTCTCAATCCATCCATAGAATGCGCGCCACTTGCAGCGTAAAGCGAACAGCGAAACGAAGCAGGGAGTGAATGTTGTAGTGTGTCCCCTTCGTCTAGTGGCCTAGGACACCGCCCTTTCACGGCGGTAACAGGGGTTCGAGTCCCCTAGGGGACGCCAATGCGGGAATAGCTCAGTTGGTAGAGCACGACCTTGCCAAGGTCGGGGTCGCGAGTTCGAGTCTCGTTTCCCGCTCCATTTTTAAACAGTATTGCTTTCGGGCGGTACTGAGTGAAACCAGAACCAAGTCTTCGGATGCGGATCTGGGCACCGAAACACACACCATGTGTTCCGGGCAGCGTGTCCCCTTCGTCTAGTGGCCTAGGACACCGCCCTTTCACGGCGGTAACAGGGGTTCGAGTCCCCTAGGGGACGCCATTTGCGGGAATAGCTCAGTTGGTAGAGCACGACCTTGCCAAGGTCGGGGTCGCGAGTTCGAGTCTCGTTTCCCGCTCCATATTTAACAAAAACGCCGCTCACTGAGCGGCGTTTTTGTTTGCGCGCGATTTATCGTCATCACAAAAAAAGCCCGCCAGTCAGACTGAGCGGGCCTTTTGTGTGCGCGCGCAATTACATCGACAGGATCAATCGCCCGGCAAACAGGATCAGGATCACCCCCATGCTGCGTTCGAACCAGTGCCCCATGCGCATGAACAGCAACCTCACCCGGCTGCTGGAAAAGAACAAGGCAACGATCACAAACCACAGGGCATTCACAAGGCACATCCAGGCACCGTATAGCGCCTGAATCTCCAGTGGTGTCGTGGCGCTGATGATGGTGGTGAAGATCGCCAGGAAGAACAGGGTGGCCTTGGGATTGGTGGCGTTGGTCAGAAAGCCTGTCGTGAACGCCTTCAGCAGCGTTTGCTCGACCACTGGTTGATCAGTCGGCTGATCGCCTTCCAGTACGGATTTCGGCCGGCTGCGCACCAGGCTCACACCCAGATAAAGGATGTAGGCACCCCCCACGACCTTGGCCACCGTCAGCAGCCAGGGAATGCTATGCATCAGCGCGCCGACGCCGAGCAAGGTGTACAGCACGTGCACGGAAATCCCCGCGCCGATCCCCAGTGCCGTGCAGATGCCAGCCACCCGGCCGAAACACACGCTCTGGCGAATCGTCACGGCGAAATCCGGTCCGGGAGCGACCACGGCCAGAAAGTGAATCGTCGCCAGTGCCAGGAATTCGCCCAGGTAATTCGAAAGCATCTCAACTCCAGAAGGTCACAGGACTCAGTCCACGTGGTAGTGGACGGACAACGTGCCTTTCTTTTGCGAGAGGGCCGTGATCGTGACCGCGCCCAAATCCTTCAGGCTGCGTACATGGGTGCCGCCACAGCCATAGGCGGGCAGTTCACCGAAACTGATTTCCCGGGCGCCTTCGCGTAGCGATGTCAGGCGCGGCAGATCATGGGCGATCCACTGCTCAAGGCCGTTTTGAACGGTCTGCGCGTCAACGTCCTGCGCCGATTCTGCGGGTTTGAATTGCACCCGCCCTTCGCCGGGCCAGTGATGCGCCTTGATCGGCATCCAGCCCTTGGCCTGGACGAAGTGGCCAATCAAATGGCCGGCCGAATGCATGCGTGTATTGAACTGACGACGTTGTTCGTCGATCCGGATCTGGGTCATGCCAAGGTTGACCGGTTGATCGACGAAATGGACGATCCGGTCTGGGTCCTGGACGACGCGCAGCACCCGGCTGTCGGCAATCCAGCCCGTGTCACAAGGTTGCCCGCCACCCTGGGGGTGGAACAGGGTTGCGCGCAGCACCACGGCAAATTCGCTCTCGTGAGGTGCGCAGTCCAGGACTTCCACATTGGCCTTGAGCTCATCACTATGGAAAAAGAGGCGAAGCGTCATATGCCATGCTCGTATTCAAATTTCTATTTTTTATTATATGAAGCGTGGTTTAGCGTGATAATCCGTTCAAACATCAAAGGACTGTTGCGTTGTGAGCATAAATCTTCCACTGCCGCTGCTGGGTGAAATGGCAATTTTCGTCAAGGTCGTCGAAACCGGCAGCTTCTCCGAAGCCGCACGCCAGCTGGGTTCTTCGCCCTCGGCTGTCAGTCGCAGCATCTCGCGCCTGGAAAAGGCCCTGGCCACTCGCCTGCTGCAACGAACCACGCGCAAGTTACGTTTGAGCGACGGTGGCGAAGAGGTCTTCAAGCGCTGCCAGGAGATGGTCAACGCCGCCCGGTCAGTGATGGAAATCAGTGGCCAGTTCACTGATGAGCCCGAAGGGGTGGTGCGCCTCAGCGTCCCCAAAGCGGTAGGCCGCATCGTGATTCACCCGCATATGCCGGAGTTTTTGCGCCGTTATCCCAAGGTGGATGTGGAGCTGTTGCTTGAGGATCGCCAGGTGGATCTGATCGATGATCACGTCGACCTGGCAATTCGTATCACCGACCGGCCGCCAGCGGGATTGGTGGGGCGACAATTGCTGAGCATCGACCATTTGCTCTGCGCCACACCCCAATACCTGGCTGAGCACGGTACGCCGACCCACCCCCATGACTTGCTCAACCACAGTTGCATCTACCTGGGCGAAACCCCGAGCGATGCACGCTGGAAGTTCAAGAAAGGCAGCAAAACGGTAACCGTCGGGGTGCGCGGGCGCTATGCCGCCAATCACACAGGTATACGTTTTGGCGCGGTACTGCAGCACATCGGCATCGGCAGCCTGCCGTACTTCACCGCACGTCGTGCCTTGGAGAAGGGGTTGATGGTGCAAGTACTGCCGGACTGGACTTTTCTGGCGTCCTACCATGGGGGCGCGTGGCTGCTGTACTCGCCCACCCGATACCTGCCTCCCAAGCTACGGGTGTTGATCGATTACCTGGTGGAGTGCCTGGAGAAGGAGCCGACGTTGGGCAAGCCAGGCAAGTCGAGCCCAATGAATATGGCTGTATCGGAATATGAGTTGCCCGAGAGCGAGGGCTTGTTCTGACGGCATGAAAAAGGCCCGCAGGTTCAACCATGCGGGCCTTTTTCATTGCCGATTGCGGATCAGTGCTTGCTGTCCTGATTGGACAAGGACAGCAGCTGTTTTTCCTGGTTCCAGTCGAAAGGTTCGTCATTCTGTTCGGCTTCGAAACGACGCTCCTCCAGTGCCTGGTACAGGTCGATTTCATCATCGGGCATGTAATGCAGGCAGTCACCGGCGAAGTACCACAGCAGGTCGCGTGGCACCAGGTGGGCGATTTGCGGGTAGCGGGTGATGACCTGGCACAGAATGTCCTGGCCCAGGTATTGGCTTTCGATCGGGTCGACCGGCAGCAGTGCAAGCAGTTCGTCGAAGCGCTCCAGGAACAAGGCATGGCTTTCGTCGGGAACCTGTTCGGCCTCACCTACGGCGACCAGGATGCTGCGCAAATGGTCGAGCAAAACGAGATGATCGGCAACGATGTTGGACACGAGATAAGTCCTCAAGAGCAAAACGGGCGCGGGAGTATAAAGCTCCCGCGCACATTTTCCCATGATGGAGCGCTGGATGGGTCAGCGCACCTTGCCATCGGTCAGGGCTATTTCATCTTTATCGAAAGCATCGACATCGATCACTTTGCGTCGCGCCACTTCGGCCTCACGTAGCGTGTGAGCTTCCACCGGTTGCAACACCCCGGCTTCCAAACCTGCATCTATGACATTTTCCCCTGCGACCGGTTTGAGCTGGCCGCTCTTGAGTGCCACGTGCAGTTTCTTGCGTAAGGGTTGCACAGCGTTCAACTGATTGCAGGTGTGCTGCAGGACGCCGACAGGGTCTTCGGCCGATTGCGGACGGTAGCAACCCAGCAGCACTTCTTCCAGGGCCGGATCACCCTTGGCGCGACCAATCACTGCCGCGACTTCGGCGCCGAGTTTGTCCGACGGCCCTTTATGGCGACGCCCGAACGGGAACACGATCACCCGCAATAGACAGGCCAGCACTTTGTTCGGAAAGTTGTTCAGCAATTCGTCCATGGCCCGCTCAGCGTGACCGAGGCTTTCTTCCATGGCCCAGGTAAACAGCGGCTTCATGTACTCCGGCGAGTTGAGGTCGTTGTAACGCTTGAGCGCGGCGCTGGCCAGATATAGGTTGCTCAGCACATCACCGAGACGTGCCGACAGGCGTTCGCGGCGTTTCAGTTCGCCGCCGAGCAGCATCATGCTGAGGTCGGCGAGCAGCGCGAATGCGGCCGCCTGACGGTTCAGTGCGCGGAAATAACCCTGGCTGAGCTTGTCGCCCGGCACGTGCTCCAGGTGCCCGAAACCGAGGTTCAGCACCAGCGTGCTGGCGGCGTTACCCACGGCAAAGCCGATGTGCTTGAGTAGCAGGCCATCGAACTCGGTGAGTGCCTGGTCCTTGTCCTCCCGAGTGGCCAGGGCCATCTCCTTGAGCACGAAGGGGTGGCAGCGAATCGCGCCCTGGCCAAAGATCATCAGGTTGCGCGAAAGAATGTTCGCGCCTTCCACGGTAATGAAGATCGGTGCGCCGTTCCATTTGCGCCCCAGGTAGTTGTTCGGCCCCATGATGATCGCCTTGCCGCCGTGCACATCCATCGCCTGGCTGATGCACTCGCGGCCACGCTCGGTGAGGTGGTACTTGAGAATCGCCGACAGCACCGATGGTTTCTCGCCGAGGTCCACCGCGTTGGCGGTCAGCATCCGCGCAGCGTCCATCATCCAGGCGTTGCCGCCGATGCGCGCCATGGCTTCCTGGATGCCTTCGAAAGCGGCAATCGGCACGTTGAACTGCTCGCGAATCTGCGCGTACTGGCCGGTCACCAGGCTGGTGAACTTGGCCATGCCGGTGCCCACCGCCGGCAGGGAAATCGAACGCCCGACGGACAGGCAATTCATCAGCATCATCCAGCCCTTGCCGAGCATGTCCTGGCCGCCGATCAGGAACTCCAGCGGCACGAACACGTCCTTGCCGGAGTTCGGCCCGTTCATGAACGCCGCGCCCAGGGGCAGGTGACGACGGCCGATCTCCACACCGGGCAGATCGGTTGGGATCAGCGCCAGGCTGATACCCAGGTCTTCCTCCTCTCCCAACAGGTGCTCCGGGTCGTAGGCCTTGAATGCCAGGCCGAGCAGGGTGGCCACCGGGCCCAGGGTGATGTAGCGCTTTTCCCAGTTCAGGCGCAGGCCGAGGGTTTCCTTGCCTTCCCATTCGCCTTTGCAGATCACCCCGGTGTCGGGCATGCCGCCCGCGTCCGAGCCGGCCAGGGGGCCGGTCAGTGCAAAGCAGGGGATTTCGTCGCCGCGCGCCAGACGTGGCAGGTAGTGGTTGCGTTGTTCGTCAGTGCCGTAATGCAGCAACAACTCGGCCGGGCCGAGGGAGTTGGGGACCATCACGGTGGAGGCGAGATCGCCGCTGTGGCTAGCCAGTTTCATCGCCACTTGCGAGTGCGCGTAGGCCGAGAAACCCTTGCCGCCAAACTCCTTGGGAATGATCAGGGCAAAGAAACCGTTGTCCTTGATGTACGTCCAGGCTTCGGCCGGCAAGTCCATGGTTTGACCGAGCTGCCAGTCGCTGACCATGGCGCAGAGTTCTTCGGTCGGGCCGTCGATGAAGGCCTGTTCTTCTTCGCTCAGTTGCGCCTTGGGATAGGACAATAGTTTGTTCCAGTCCGGGCGGCCGCTGAACAGCTCGCCGTCCCACCACACGGTGCCGGCTTCGATGGCGTCACGTTCGGTTTCCGACATCGGCGGCAGGGTTTTCTGGAACCAGTTGAACATCGGTGCGCTGAAGAATTTGCGGCGCAGATCAGGCAACAGCAGGGGGGCCGCCACGGCGGCGGTCAGCACCCAGAAAATCACCAAAAGCCAGCCCGGTGCGCGACTGAACGCGCCCATTGCCAGCAGATAGACAGCCACGATGCCCAGGACAGGCAGCGGCGCGATACGACGGTGGGCTAAATAAGCTATCCCGACAACCAGAACCAGTATCCACAACAGCAGCATATTTAATCCTCCGTGAACCCAGGGCGAACCAACCCACAGAGCTTAGACGGCATCCGCAAAACAGGGGGTCAGAGCAATGTGATTGAAATCGTGGGAAACCCTGGATGATTGTGTAGGCCTCAGGTGCAACAGACCGTGAAAAATCGTTCATTGAGCGGGCGGCAAAGCGCCCATGTTTGGCCGAAACGTCGTTATCTCTGTGCTGAACCTCTCGCTAGACTCGGGACTTCCCAAGGAGATTGCCCTCATGCACGAGTACCTGAGCCCCGGCCGCTTCATCGATAGTGACCACCCCTCGGTGGTGGAGTTCGCCGAAAAACATCGTGGTGCCAGTCGCGACCCGCTGGAGCAGGCGATCCATCTCTATTACGCCGTGCGCGAGGCGGTGCGCTACAACCCGTACACTTTCAGCCGTGACCCACAGACCCTGCGTGGCAGTTATGCGCTGGCGACCGGGGAAAGTTATTGCGTGCCCAAGGCCACCTTGCTGGCAGGGGCTGCGCGGCATTGCGGGATTGCTGCACGCATCGGTCTGGCGGACGTACGCAATCATCTGTCGACCCCGCGTCTGCTCGAATTGCTCAAGAGCGACGTGTTCGCCATGCACGGCTACACCGAGCTTTACCTGAAGGGTCGTTGGGTCAAGGCCACCCCTGCGTTCAACCAGGGCTTGTGCGACCTGTTCAATGTGGCGCCGCTGGAATTCGACGGGATCAATGACAGCGTTTTCCATCCCTTCAATCGCGACGGCGAGAAACTGATGGAGTACCTGATCGACCACGGCCAGTTCACCGACGTGCCGGAAAGGTTCTTCTTCGAGCACCTTGAAAAGTGTTATCCGCACTTGTTCGGCGAGCAGCTGCCGCCGCTGCTGGGGGACATGCAGAGCGATTTGAGTCGCGCTTGATCCGGCGTATGCTGCCTGCGCATTCATCAATCGAGAGGCGGACATGCTGAAGATCTGGGGTCGGAAAAATTCATCGAATGTCAGGAAACCATTGTGGGCCGCCGAGGAACTGGGCCTGGCCTATGAGGCCATCGATGCGGGTGGCGCCTTCGGTGTTGTCGATACGCCCGAGTACCGTGCCATGAACCCCAATGGCCGCGTGCCAGTGATTGAAGAGGATGGATTCGTGTTGTGGGAATCCAACGCCATCGTCCGTTATTTGATGGCCAGGCATGCGCCGAATACCCCGTGGTACCCGGCAGACCTGCAAGCGCGGGCCAGCGCCGAAAAGTGGATGGACTGGACCACGTCGAGTTTTGCAGGACCCTTCCGCACGGTGTTCTGGGGCGTCCTGCGTACCCCGGCCGATCAACAGGACTGGCCCGCGATCAAGGCGGCGATCAAGGAATGCGAAGCGCTGCTGGCGATGGCTGACCAGGCGCTGGTGACCCGGCCATACCTGTCCGGTGACGAGATCGGCATGGGCGACATTCCCCTGGGCAGTTTCATTTATGCCTGGTTCGAGATGCCGATCGAGCGTTCGCCGCTGCCCCGCCTGGAGGCCTGGTACGCAAGGTTGCAACAGCGTCCGGCGTATCGCAAGGCGGTCATGACCGCGTTGACTTAATACTCACTATCGACACACTTGACTGTACTTGTGGGGCGGCGACAAGCACCATTGCGTCCATGCGCCGCGGTTGCATTGCTTGCCGCCCGCCCTTATTTGTCCCTTTCTTCCCTTCTTGGTGCGTAATCCGATATGAGTTCCGCTCTGTCCATACGGCAGCTAACCAAAACCTACGGCAACGGTTTCCAGGCCTTGAGTGGTATCGATCTGGATGTCGCCGAAGGTGACTTCTTCGCCTTGCTCGGCCCCAACGGCGCCGGCAAGTCCACGACCATCGGCATTCTCTCGACCCTGGTGAACAAGACCAGCGGCACGGTGAATATCTTCGGTCATGACCTGGACAAGAACCCGGCGGCGCTCAAACGCTCCATCGGCGTGGTACCCCAGGAGTTCAACTTCAACCAGTTTGAAAAGACCTTCGACATCGTCGTGACCCAGGCCGGTTACTACGGCATCCCGTCGAAAATCGCCAAGGAACGCGCCGAGCAGTACCTGACTCAGCTCGGCCTGTGGGACAAGCGCGATGTGCCGTCGCGTTCGCTGTCCGGCGGCATGAAGCGTCGCCTGATGATCGCCCGCGCGCTGGTCCACGAACCGCGCCTGTTGATCCTCGACGAACCGACTGCCGGGGTGGACATCGAGCTGCGTCGTTCGATGTGGACCTTCCTCACCGAGCTGAACAAGAAAGGCATCACCATCATCCTCACCACCCACTATCTGGAAGAGGCTGAGCAGTTGTGCCGCAACATCGGCATCATCGACCACGGCACCATCGTCGAGAACACCAGCATGAAGCAGCTGCTCGGCCAGCTGCATGTCGAGACTTTCCTGCTGGATTTGAAGGGCGCTGTGAGCACGCCGCCGCAGCTGATCGGCTATCCATCGCGTTTGCTCGATGGCCACACCCTGGAAGTCCAGGTGGATAAAAGCATGGGCATCACTGCGCTGTTCACTCAGCTGGCCCAGCAGAACATCGAAGTGCTGAGCCTGCGTAACAAAACCAATCGCCTCGAGGAGTTGTTCGTGTCCCTGGTGGAGAAAAATCTGTCGAAGGTGGCGGTATGAGTTCCGAGCTGCAGCCCAACCTCGTAGCCCTCAACACCATCGTTTACCGTGAGGTCCGACGCTTTACCCGGATCTGGCCGCAGACCTTGCTGCCGCCAGCGATTACCATGGTTCTGTACTTCGTGATCTTCGGCAATCTGATCGGCCGGCAAATCGGCGACATGGGTGGCTTCACCTATATGGAGTACATCGTGCCGGGGCTGATCATGATGTCGGTGATCACCAACTCCTATGGCAACGTGGTGTCGAGTTTTTTTGGCAGCAAGTTCCAGCGCTCCATCGAGGAATTGATGGTATCGCCGGTGTCGCCGCACACCATTCTGATCGGCTACACCCTCGGTGGCGTGCTGCGCGGCTTGATGGTCGGGATCATCGTGACGCTGTTGTCGCTGTTCTTCACCGATTTGCAGGTGCATCACTTGGGCGTGACCATTCTGGTGGTGGTGCTGACGGCGACGATCTTCTCGCTGCTGGGCTTCATCAACGCCGTGTTTGCGCGCAACTTCGATGACATCTCGATCATCCCGACGTTTGTGCTGACGCCCTTGACCTACCTGGGCGGGGTGTTCTACTCGATCTCGTTGCTGCCGCCGTTTTGGCAGACCGTGTCCCTGGCCAACCCGGTGCTGCACATGGTCAATGCGTTCCGCTACGGCATTCTCGGGGTTTCGGATATCCGGATCAGCATTGCGATTACGTTCATGCTGGTGGCGACGGTTGTGTTGTACATCGGTTGTGCGCGGTTGCTGGTGAGTGGGCGGGGGATGCGTACTTAAGATCTCAAACGATGGCGGCCTGGCAGCCGACATTCTCTTTCAGGTGTATATATCCATTCCTGCGGTAACGGCCACTTAGGGTTTCGCTCTTACAGCGAGTCACTTGTAAAAGCCCCAAGTAACCAAGGGCTCTTGCCCCTTGCGTTCGGTGCCTCGCTAAGGCTCGGCATGCCCTCGCTCCGGTCCTGCTCCGTGGGTCGCCGCGATGGGCCATCCCTGGCCCAGCGCGGCTAAACCGGCATCCATGCCGGTTTACCCACTGCGCAGAACCTCCACTCGGCCTCTCGATGGGGCAAGAAAATCAAAAGCCAGATCAAGATCAAACGCAAAAGCGAGGCGGCCTGACAGCCGGCCTGATTTTGCGGGTGTACCCGACCCCCCGTAGGAGCCAGGCTTGCCGGCGAAGAACGATAACGCAGTACAACAGACACACCGCAGCGCCTGATTCGCCGGCAAGCCTGGCTCCTACAAGGGATTGTGGTGCCTGGAAAAGATCAGGTCGGCTGTAAGGCCGCCTCGCTTTTGTTTTTGATCTGGGGTGCCCCGTTAACCACGATGGCCGAACGCAGGCATTGTGCAGTGGGTAAACCGGCAGGACGCCGGTTTAGCCGCGCTGGGCCAGGGACGGCCCATCGCGGCGACCCACGGAGCAATGCCGGAGTGAGGGCATGCCGAGCCCTAGCGAGGCACCGAGTGGTGGGGCAAAGCCTTTTGGTTCCTTTTTGGCGTTTGAAAAAGGGAGTCGCCGTAAGGGCGAAACCATAAGCAGCCGTTACCGCAGCAACGGATATGCACACGATCAACCGGCCTCTCACATCCGACTCTGCTTACGCCGCCGCCACTGCCGCGCCACCCACCAGCGCCAATACATCATCACCAGACAATAGGCCAACGCCCCAAGCACAACGCCTACCACCACCGACCCCAGCAAAAACGGCTGCCACAAGGTCGAGAGCTCACCACTGATCCATTCCCAGGTCAGCTCGTCCGGCAGATGCCGTGCAGGAACATCCATCAACCAGGCACCGGTCTGGTAAGTGCAGAAGAACACCGCCGGCATGGTGATCGGGTTGGTCAACCAGACCAGGCTGACCGCAATCGGCATGTTGCCGCGCACGATGATCGCGAGAACCGCAGCGACCAGCATCTGCAACGGAATCGGCAGGAATGCCGCGAACAGGCCGACCGCCATGGCCCGGGCGACGGAATGGCGATTGAGGTGCCAGAGGTTCGGGTCATGCAGCAGGGTGCCGAGAAAGCGTAAGGACTTGTGTTCCCTGATGCTGCTCGGGTCTGGCATGTAGCGTTTGAATAAGCGCCGGGGCATAAGGCTTCTCGGTCGGTCAAGGCGGCAAGTATGTCTGGATTCTATGAGGCGCCCATTCAGACTTTGTGACAATTGTTAACGACGGACGTGCGCCAGGCCGGCTATGCCTAGGGACGGGACTCTCAAGGACGGGCGTATGCGCACAGGGATGATGGCGCTGGCGTTGGGCCTGCTGGCCTTGCGTTTTTTACCGGTGTTACCGCCGGTCTGGTTGTGGTTGTTGATGCCGGTGGCCGGCTTGATGTTGCTGCCGTTCAGGACGTATCCGGTGGCGTTTTTCCTGTTTGGCTTGAGTTGGGCCTGCGCCCATGCCCAATGGGCCCTGGACGATCGGCTGTCGCCGGCCCTCGACGGGGAAACGCGCTGGGTTGAAGGGCGAGTCAGCGGGTTGCCACAGAATGGCGAGGGTGTGGTGCGTTTCGAATTGACCGACAGTCAGTCACGTCGCACCGTCCTGCCGCGACATTTGCGCCTGGCCTGGTACGACGGCCCGCCGGTCAACAGCGGCGAACGCTGGCGGCTGGCGGTCAAGCTGAAGCGACCCGTGGGATTGCTCAATCCACATGCCTTCGACTATGAGGCCTGGCTGTTGGCGCAACGCATCGGTGCGACCGGGACCGTCAAGGCCGGGGAGCGACTTGCGCCCGCCCGGTGGGCCTGGCGCGACGGTATCCGCCAGAGGCTGCAGGCCGTGGACGCCCAAGGTCGAACGGGTGTGCTGGTGGCGTTGGTGCTCGGAGACGGCGCGGGGCTCAGTCGCGAAGACTGGCAGGTGTTGCAAGACACCGGCACCGTGCACCTGCTGGTGATTTCCGGACAACACGTCGGCTTGTTGGCGGGGCTGGTTTATCTGTTGATCGCCGGGCTTGCCCGTTACGGTTTGTGGCCAGGCCGTCTGCCATGGTTGCCCTGGGCCTGCGGCCTGGCTTTCGTCGCCGCCCTTGGCTACGGGCTGCTGGCTGGCTTCGAAGTGCCGGTTCGTCGGGCTTGCCTGATGATCGGCCTGGTGCTGCTGTGGCGCCTGCGTTTTCGCCACCTCGGTGCCTGGTGGCCACTGTTGCTGGCGCTCAATGGCGTCTTGCTGATGGACCCGTTGGCGAGTCTGCAACCGGGTTTCTGGCTGTCCTTCGCGGCGGTGGCGGTGCTGATCTTCACGTTCGGTGGGCGCTTGGGGCCTTGGCCATGGTGGCAAACCTGGACCCGTGCCCAGTGGTTGATCGCTATCGGCCTTGGCCCGTTCTTGCTGGTCCTGGGACTGCCAATCAGCCTCAGCGGGCCACTGGTCAATCTGCTGGCGGTGCCCTGGATCAGCCTGGTGGTGCTGCCCCCTGCATTGCTCGGCACACTGTTGCTGCCGGTGCCCTACATCGGCGAGTGGCTGCTGTGGCTGGCGGGTGGCTTGATCGATTGGCTATTCACCGGGCTGGCATTGGTCGCCGGCAAGGTTCCCGCGTGGGTGCCCGCGGCCATCCCGCTGTGGGTCTGGGGCATCGGCACGCTGGGCGCCTTTTTGTTGCTGCTGCCGCGGGGCGTGCCGATGCGACCGTTAGGCTGGCCTTTATTGCTATTGCTGGTTTTTCCGCCGCGGCCGATGCTGCCCGAAGGCATTGCCGAGGTCTGGCAACTGGATGTGGGGCAAGGGCTGGCGATCATGGTGCGCACTCGCCATCACACACTGCTGTATGACGCCGGTCCGCGTTTGCGTGGTCTCGACCAAGGTGAACGGGTGGTACTGCCGGCACTGCGCAAACTGGGGGTGAAGGCGGTCGACCTGATGTTGATCAGCCATGCCCATGCCGATCACGCCGGTGGCGCCCGGGCAGTGGCCAACGGTTTGCCGGTGAACCGGGTGCTCAGTGGCGAACCTGCCGACTTGCCTGGCGAGTTGCAGGCCGAGGGCTGTGGGAGCGGCCGGCAATGGACGTGGGACGGGGTGAACTTTCAACTGTGGCACTGGCCGCTGGCCAGGGACAGCAACCAGAATTCCTGCGTGTTGCAGATCGAAGCCAATGGCGAGCGATTGTTGCTCAGCGGTGACATCGACACCCACGCCGAGCGCGCGTTGCTCGACAGCGCATTGGCCGTGCCTACCGATTGGTTGCAGGCACCGCACCACGGTAGTCGCAGTTCGTCTTCGATGGTGCTGCTCAACGTCTTGCAGCCCAAGGCGGCACTGATCTCCCGTGGTCATGGCAACTCGTTCGGCCATCCCCATCCGGTAGTGATCGAACGCTATCGGCAGCGTGCGATGGCGATCTACGACAGTGCGGAGCAAGGCGCCGTTCATCTGCAACTGGGGCGTTTCGAGGCACCGCGCTCGATGCGTCAAGAACGGCGTTTCTGGCGTGATCCGCCACCCTAGGGCAAATAACCCGGGGTTATCAAAGGCCGACCGGATGCGACATCACAGTCTTCGGTGCGCCCACCCCCTATGTTAGAGTGGCGCACTTTTTCGAGGGGACTGTCACTGTGTGGGAATTGGTCAAATCCGGCGGCTGGATGATGCTGCCGATCATCCTGAGTTCCATCGCGGCCATGGCAATCGTTGCCGAGCGCCTGTGGACCCTGCGAGCCAGTCGCGTGACCCCGGAGCATTTGCTCGGGCAGGTCTGGGTCTGGATCAAGGACAAGCAACTCAACAAGGAAAAGCTCAAGGAACTGCGCGCCAATTCGCCGTTGGGTGAAATCCTGGCCGCTGGCCTGGCGAATTCCCGGCATGGTCGCGAGATCATGAAGGAGTGTATCGAAGAGGCCGCCGCGCGGGTCATCCACGAGCTGGAACGCTACATCAATGCCCTTGGCACCATTGCTGCCATGGCCCCGTTGCTGGGCCTGCTGGGCACGGTGCTGGGCATGATCGATATTTTCAGCGCGTTCATGGGCACGGGCATGACCACCAACGCCGCGGTGCTGGCCGGGGGGATCTCCAAGGCGCTGATCACCACGGCCGCCGGTTTGATGGTCGGTATCCCGTCGGTATTCTTCCACCGCTTCCTGCAACGCCGGATCGATGAACTGGTGGTGGGCATGGAGCAGGAAGCGATCAAGCTGGTCGAAGTCGTGCAGGGTGATCGTGACGTGGATCTGGCGGGGGTCAAAGCGTGAAATTCCGCCGCAAGCAACGGGAGAATGTGGACATCAACCTCGCGTCGCTGATCGACGTGGTGTTTATCCTGCTGCTGTTTTTCGTCGTGACCACCACGTTCACCCGTGAAACCCAGTTGCGTGTCGATCTGCCCGAAGCGGTCAGTGGTGCGCCTTCCGATGACCAGACTCGGCAACTGGACATCGCGATCAGTGCCGACGGCGTGTTTTCAGTGAACAACCAGGTATTGCCCAAAAGCGACCTGGCGACGCTGATGGATGCCCTGCAGAAACAATCCAATGGCGACACAAGCCGGCCGCTGTCCATCAGCGCCGACGGAAAATCCCAGCATCAGTCGGTCATCACCGCCATGGACGCTGCCGGCAAGCTCGGTTTCAGCCATTTGCGCATGACCACGGTCGAGGCGGCGCCGGCCGCGCCCTGATGACCATGTCCGATCGCTTGCTCGCTGCGTGGTACCGGGGGCATCCGGCCCTGAAACTGTTACAGCCGCTGGAGTGGTTGTACCGCTGCGTGGTCAACAACAAGCGCAAGCGCTTTCTGGCCGGCGAGGGTGAGATCTATCAGCCACCGGTGCCGCTGATCGTGGTGGGCAACATCACTGTCGGCGGCACCGGCAAGACACCGCTGATCCTGTGGATGATCCAGCACTGTCAACGCAGTGGTTTGCGGGTCGGCGTGGTCAGCCGGGGTTACGGTGCCAAGCCTGCGCAATTGCCGTGGCGGGTCGAGGCTGATCAAAGCGCCGACATCGCCGGCGATGAGCCGCTGTTGATCGTGCAGCGGACCGGCGTGCCCTTGATGATCGACCCGGATCGCAGTCGCGCGGTCAAAGCCCTGTTGGCGAGTGAACCTCTGGACCTGATCCTGTCCGATGACGGCATGCAGCATTACCGCCTGGCCCGGGACCTGGAGCTGGTCCTGATCGACGCGGCCCGAGGATTGGGTAACCGCCGCTGCTTGCCGGCCGGGCCACTGCGTGAACCGGTCGAGCGCCTGCAAAGTGTCGACGCGGTGCTCTACAACGGCGCCACGGCGGACAGCGGCGACGGCTTTGCCTTCCAGTTGCAACCGACGGCGCTGGTCAACCTGCAAAGCGGCGAGCGGCGCCCGCTCGATCACTTTCCTGCAGGCCAGGCGCTGCATGCGGTGGCCGGCATCGGTAACCCCCAGCGTTTCTTCAAGACCCTCGAAACGTTACACTGGCAGCCAGTTCCGCATGCGTTCGCCGACCACGCCGAATACAGCGTGCAGGCCTTGAATTTCAACCCGTCATTGCCATTGGTGATGACCGAAAAGGATGCGGTGAAGTGCCGTGCCTTCGCCGCCGCCGACTGGTGGTACCTGGCGGTCGACGCTGTGCCGTCGCCAGCCTTCACGGTCTGGTTCGATACCCAGTTGATGCGCCTGTTGCCGGCTCGTCTTTTGCCTTAAATCCGTTTCTATCCAGGGAATGATCATGGACACCAAATTGCTCGATATCCTCGCTTGCCCGGTCTGCAAAGGCCCGCTCAAGCTCAGCGCCGACAAGACCGAGCTGATCAGCAAGGGCGCTGGCCTCGCGTACCCGATTCGCGACGGCATCCCGGTGATGCTCGAAACCGAAGCCCGTACCCTGACCACCGACGAGCGCCTGGATAAATGACTACAGCCTTTACCGTCGTTATTCCCGCGCGCTACGCCTCCACCCGCCTGCCGGGCAAGCCGCTGTTGTTGATCGCCGGCAAGCCGATGATCCAGCACGTCTGGGAGCAGGCGTGCAAGAGCAGCGCCCAGCGCGTGGTGGTTGCCACGGACGATGCACGCATCGCCCAGGCCTGCGAAGGTTTTGGTGCCGAAGTGGTGATGACTCGCGAAGACCACAACTCCGGCACCGATCGCCTGGCTGAAGTCGCGACGAAGCTGGGCCTGGCGCCTGACGCGATCGTGGTCAACGTCCAGGGTGACGAGCCGCTGATCCCGCCCACTGTCATTGACCAGGTGGCCGTCAACCTGGCTGCCCACACCGAAGCGCGCATGGCCACGCTGGCCGAGCCGATCGAAGACGTGGAGAGCCTGTTCAACACCAACGTGGTCAAGGTCGTCAGCGACCTCAATGGCCTGGCACTGACCTTCAGTCGCGCCACGTTGCCATGGGCACGGGACACGTTCGCCAAGAGCCTGGAGCAAATGCCCGAAGGTGTGCCGTATCGCCGCCACATCGGCATCTACGCCTACCGCGCCGGTTTCCTGCATGACTTCGTCAGCTGGGGCCCGTGCTGGCTGGAAAACACCGAGTGCCTGGAACAGCTGCGCGCCTTGTGGCACGGGGTACGCATTCACGTCGCCGATGCGCTGATCGCTCCGCCTGCCGGTGTCGATACCGTTGAAGACCTTGAGCGCGTTCGTCGCCTGCTGGAGGCCTGATGCGGGTTCTGTTTGTCTGCCTGGGCAACATCTGCCGTTCACCCACGGCCGAAGGCGTTCTGCGGCATAAATTGCGCGAAGCAGGGCTGGCCGATCAAGTCGAAGTGGCCTCCGCCGGCACCGGCGACTGGCACGTGGGCAGTGCACCGGACAAGCGCAGCCAGGCGGCTGCCAAGCGTCGTGGTTATGATTTGTCCGCCCAACGCGCCCAGCAGGTCACCCGCGCCGATTTCTCCGAGTACGACCTGATTTTGGCGATGGACAACAGCAACCTGCGCAACCTCATGGATCTGCAACCGGCCAGGAGCAGGGCGGAGCTGGACCTGTTCCTGCGTCGCTACCCCTCGGAGGTCGAGGAAGTCCCGGACCCCTACAACGACAGTGAACATGGCTTTGAACATGTGCTGGACTTGATCGAGCGCGCCAGTGACCTGCTGGTGATCGAACTGAAGGAACGGTTATGAGTTTGCAAGTGCGATCACGGGTTTCGCTCAAGCCGTTCAACAGCTTTGGCGTGGATGTCCAGGCCCGCCTGTTTGCCGAGGCCCATAGCGACGCCGATGTGCGTGAGGCCCTGGCCTACGCGCGGGAACACCAGGTGCCCTTGCTGGTGATCGGCGGTGGCAGCAACTTGCTGCTGACGGCCGATATCGAATCGCTGGTGCTGCGCATGGCCACCCGCGGAATACGCGTGATCAGCGACGATGGCAGCAAAGTCGTGATCGAGGCCGAGGCGGGCGAACCCTGGCACCCGTTCGTGCAGCACACCCTGGTGCAGGGCTGGTCGGGCCTGGAAAACCTCAGCCTGATTCCCGGCACCGTTGGCGCGGCCCCCATGCAGAACATCGGCGCCTATGGCGTGGAGATCAAGGATGTATTCGCCGGCCTGACCGCCCTCGATCGCCAGACTGGCGAACTGCGCGACTTCAGCCTGCAAGAATGCAACTTCGCCTACCGCGACAGCGTGTTCAAGCAGGAGCCTGGGCGCTGGTTGATCCTGCGTGTGCGTTTCATCCTCGATCGCACCGCACACCTGCATCTGGAGTACGGTCCTGTGCGTCAGCGCCTGACCGAGCAAGGCATCGATCATCCGACCGCCACGGACGTCAGCCAGGCGATTTGCAGCATTCGCAACGAGAAACTTCCGGACCCGGCAGTGCTCGGCAATGCCGGCAGCTTTTTCAAGAACCCCCTGGTGCCCGCGGCGCTGGTTGCACAGCTCAAGGGTGAATACCCGGACCTGGTGGCCTACGGGCAACCCGACGGGCAGATGAAGCTGGCTGCCGGCTGGTTGATCGAGCGGGCAGGGTGGAAGGGTTTCCGCGATGCCGACGCCGGCGTGCACAAAATGCAGGCCTTGGTGCTGGTCAATTACGGCAATGCGACAGGATTGCAACTGCTGGGCCTGGCACAGCGCATCCAGAAAGACATTTCAGAGCGTTTCCATGTCGACCTGGAAATGGAGCCCAATCGGTATTGAAGCTAAGCTTTCATGACGGATTGTCAAAGCCCTGCATAACTCAAGTTGTGCAGGGCTTTTTTGTTAATGCAGGCTTAACCCGGTCTGCTGACGATACAAGCATTTGCTCCACCAAAGGCCCGGTGCAGACGTGTCCGTTTGCATAAGAGAGCCCATTAGCCTGAGCCGATCTGCGTGCCCCACCCAAGATCCAATGGCAGATTGCTCGACCCCATAACTCAAGCACTATGCGGGCGTGCCCATGATTACCCTGAAACTCAATGGTCAAGACCATCCACTCGACGTCACCGAGGATATGCCCTTGCTCTGGGCGATTCGCGACGTGGCCGGTTATAACGGCACCAAGTTTGGCTGTGGCATGGGCCTTTGCGGCGCCTGCACGATTCATATCGAAGGGGCGCCGGCGCGCAGTTGCATCACGCCGATTGGCTCGGTCGTCGGCCAGAACGTCACCACCATCGACAACCTGCACGCCGACCCGGTCGGCAAAGTCGTGCAGCAAGCCTGGCTCGATACGGCCGTGGCCCAATGCGGTTACTGCCAGGGCGGGCAGATCATGTCCGCCACCGCACTGCTCAAGACCAATCCCGACCCCAGCGATGAGCAGATCGAAGAGGCGATGGTCGGCAACATCTGCCGCTGCGGTACCTACAACCGCATCAAGACCGCCATCCGCCAGGCATCCACTCACCTGAAGGAGGCCAAGGCATGAGCCGGTTACCGAATGATTTCGCCCTGAGCAACCTCAGTCGGCGGGGTTTCCTCAAGGGCGTGGGGGCCGCCAGTGCGCTGGTGGTGGCCGCGAGTTGGGGCTGGCAGGACGCGTTTGCCGAAGAGGCGCAGAAAAAGTTCGGCGCCGACGGCATGCCCCATGGCTGGATCGACGATCCCAAGGTGTATGTGAGCATCGCCACTGATGGCACGGTGACGGTGGTCTGCAACCGTTCGGAAATGGGCCAGGGCGTACGGACCAGCCTGACCATGGTAGTGGCCGACGAGCTGGAAGCCGATTGGGCGCGGGTCAAGGTGCAACAGGCGCCGGGCGATGAAGTGCGGTTCGGCAACCAGGATACCGACGGCTCGCGCAGCATGCGTCACTGGTACGAGCCGATGCGTCGTTGTGGCGCTGCCGCCCGGACCATGCTGGAACAGGCCGCCGCCGACCAATGGAAGGTGCCAGTCGGCGAATGTCGTGCGCAGCTGCATAAAGTCATCCATACGCCTTCCGGTCGCGAACTGGAGTATGGCGCCCTGGCCGCCGCTGCCGGCGCCCTGGCCGTGCCGGCCCGTGACAGCCTGCGTCTCAAGCAGCCCTCGGAGTTTCGCTACATCGGCAAGGAAGGCACCCGGGCCATCGATGGCGACGACATCGTCAACGGCCGCGCGGTGTACGGCGCAGACGTGCATTTCGATGGCATGCTGTTCGCCACCATTGCCCGCCCGGCGGTGTATGGCGGCAAGGTCAAGAGCTTCGATGGCAGTGCGGCGATGAAAGTGCCGGGGGTGGTCAAGGTCATCCAGATCGAGAGCCGGTCCTTGCCCTCGGAGTTTCAACCCCTGGGCGGCATCGCGGTGGTGGCCAACAACACCTGGGCGGCGATCAAGGGGCGTGAGGCCTTGAAAATAGAATGGGACGACGGCCCCAATGCCAGCTACGACTCGATCGCCTACCGCAAGGAGCTTGAGGCCGCCTCGCTCAAGCCCGGCAAAGTGATACGCAATACCGGCAACATCGACGACGCCATGGCCAATGCCGTGAACACCCTGGAAGCCTCCTACTATCTGCCGCACCTGTCACAATCGCCAATGGAGCCGATGGTCGCCATCGCTCGCTACAAGGACGGCATGTGCCAGGCCTGGGGGCCAAGCCAGGCGCCACAGGTCACCCGCGAGCGCATCGGCGAACGCCTGGGCGTGCCATTCGATAACGTCACCTTCAACGTGACATTGCTGGGCGGAGGCTTCGGGCGCAAGTCCAAACCGGACTTCATCATCGAGGCTGCCATCCTGGCCAAGGAGTTCCCCGGCAAGGCGGTGCGGGTGCAATGGACCCGTGAAGACGATATTCACTGTTCCTATTTTCACACCGTGTCGGCCGAATACCTCAAGGCCAGCCTGAACAAGGACGGCTTGCCTTCCGGCTGGCTGCACCGCACGGTAGCGCCGAGCATCACCGCGTTGTTCGCGCCGGGCATGAACCATGAGGCTGCCTTCGAGCTGGGCATGGGCTTCACCAACATGGCCTACGCGATTCCCAACATTCGCCTGGAAAACCCCGAGGCCACCGTCCACACGCGGGTTGGCTGGTATCGCTCGGTGTCGAACATCCCCCACGGTTTTGCGATCCAGAGCTTCATCGATGAACTGGCGCACAAGGCCGGGGAGGACCCGCTCAAGTACCAGGTCAGATTGCTCGGCCCTGACCGCCAGATCGATCCGCGCACCTTGAGTGAAGAATGGAACTACGGTGAATCGCCCGAGCGTTATCCGATCGACACCGCTCGCCTGCGCACGGTACTGGAAACCGCCGCCAAGGCCGCCGGTTGGGGCCGCGAGTTGCCCAAGGGCCGGGGCCTGGGCCTGGCGGTGCATTACAGTTTCGTGACCTACGTGGCGGCGGTGATCGAGGTCGAAGTCAAGGACGATGGCACCTTGATCGTGCACAAAGCCGACATCGCCGTGGATTGCGGGCCGCAGATCAACCCCGAGCGGATTCGCGCGCAGTTCGAAGGCGCCTGCGTCATGGGCCTGGGCAACGCGGTGTTGGGCGAAATCAGCTTCAAGGATGGCAAGGTGCAGCAGGACAACTTCCACATGTACGAAGTGGCGCGCATGTCCCTGGCGCCCAAGGAAGTCGCGGTGCACCTGGTAACGCCGCCCGGCAACGTGCCGTTGGGCGGTGTCGGTGAGCCGGGTGTACCGCCGATTGCGCCGGCGCTGTGCAACGCGATCTTCGCTGCCACCGGCAAGCGTATCCGCAGCCTGCCGATCCGTTATCAATTGCAGGGTTGGCAGAAGGTCGAGGCGTGATGGACAGTGCCGATCTGAATGTCCTGCGCAGCGTGCTGGAGTGGCGCCGCGCCGGCCAGCGGGTGATGTTGTACAGCGTCGTGCAGACCTGGGGCACCGCGCCCCGGGCGCCTGGCGCCATGTTGGCGTTGCGCGGGGACGGCGTGGTGATTGGCTCGGTGTCCGGCGGTTGTGTCGAGGACGACCTGATTGCCCGCTTGCATGACGGCCGCATTGCGGCCGACGGACCGCCGGTGCAACTGATCACCTACGGCGTGACGCGTGAGGAGGCCGCGCGCTTCGGTTTACCCTGCGGCGGCACCTTGCGTTTGACCGAGGAGCGCGTTGGCGACCCAGGGTGGGTCGCCGAGTTGCTGGCGCGCTGCGAAGCCCATGAAATCGTCGCACGTTCGCTGGATATCGCCACCGGAAAGGTCATTTTGCAACCCGCCGCCAACACCGATGAGCTGGCCTTCGATGGTCAGGTCCTGCGGGCCATTTATGGCCCGCGTTGGCGCCTGTTGTTGATCGGCGCCGGGCAGTTGTCCCGGTATGTCGCCGAAATGGCGCGGCTGCTGGATTTCGAAGTACTCATTTGCGATCCGCGCAGCGAGTTCGTCTACGGCTGGGAGGAGCAGCACGGTCGATTCGTCCCGGGCATGCCCGATGAGGCGGTGGTGAACATCCAGACCGACGAGCGCACGGCCATCGTTGCGCTGACTCACGACCCCCGCCTTGATGACATGGCCTTGCTGACAGCGCTCGACTCCCGGGCTTTTTATGTCGGCGCACTCGGTTCGCGGGTCAACAGCCAGAAGCGCCGGGACAACCTGGCTCAGCTCGGCCTGTCGCAACAGGCCATCGAGCGGCTGCATGGCCCGGTCGGCTTGCACATCGGCAGCCACAGCCCGGCGGAAATCGCCTTGTCGCTGATGGCCGAGATCGTGGCAATCAAGAATGGTGTCGAGCTCAAGCAGAAGAAGCCGCTGCGGGAGGGTGTATGAGTCAATCCATCGGGGTGATCGTGCTGGCGGCGGGGCAGGGCAGTCGGTTTCGACAGGTCGCGGGCGAAGACAAGGACAAGCTGCTGGCTGATTGCAGGGGGCGTGATGATGGTGCGGTTCGATCGGTCATCGAACACGTCCTGGTGAATCTGCCTCCCACCTTGGATAAGCGCTATTTGGTGACCACGGCCGATCGACCGCAAGTGATCCGCATGGCCAAGGCCTATGACTATGAGATCGTCCTGATCGAATCGACCGGGATGGGCGACAGCATTGCGGCCGGGGTCGCGGAGAGTGCGCAGCTTGATGGCTGGCTGATGGTGCTGGGGGATATGCCGTTCATCCTGCCGTCGAGCATTGAACACGTTGTGGCTCAGATGGGCGATGACTGCATCAGCGTGCCGGTGCAGGAGGGTGAATACGGGCATCCGGTGGGGTTTGGGCGCCGTTTTGGTCCAGGGTTGATGACGTTATCAGGCGATCGCGGCGCCAAGGCGTTGTTTGCCCAGGGGCGGGTGGTTAAAGTGAAAGTGGATGATCCCGGTGTGTTGTGGGATGTGGATGTGCCTGAAAAGCTGAACTTCAAGTAATCGCAGATATCCTTGTAGGAGCGAGCGGGCGGCGATCCGACTTGCCCGCGAAGAACGATAACGCGGAGGATCTGTTGAACCGCGGCGTCTCCTTCGCGGGCAAGCCTCGCTCCTACAGGGAAACGGTGTATCAGGGAAACGGTGTGATTGTTTCGGACATAAAAAAGCCCCGCCCGGGATCACCGGGCGGGGCTTTTCATTAGCCGAGGGAATCAGACGAGAGGTTTAGGCTCGTGCTCTTTTTCCTGGGCTTTCTCGTGTTGCTCAACCGCTTCCTGAACGGAGCGAGGTGCTTCGGCAATCACTGACTCAACCGGCTCGGCAGCCACTTCGGCAGCCGGGGCAGATGCCTCGACCACTTCGGCAACAACCGGTGCTGGCTCGGCAGCGACAACCTGGGCAGCAGCGGCCGCCTGTTCGGCTTCCTTCTGCAGGCGCTCTTCTTCACGCTTGCGACGACGCACTTCACGTGGGTCGTTCGGTGCACGACCGCTTGGCGTCAGGGCGCTGACAGGCGCGGCTTCAACCACCGGGGCAGGTTCTTCAGCAACCACCGGCGCTTCAACTACCGGAGCAGGCACTTCGGCAACCACTGGCGCTTCAACCACTGGAGCAGGCTCGGCAGCGGCAACCACTGGCTCGGAGACCATCGCCTGTTCCACTTCAGCTTCAGCAACCGGCGCTGGAGCAGGGGTTTCGGCTACGGCTGGCTCGGCAACCCAGTTGAACGCGGTTTGCTCTTCGCGAACTTCACGAACAGTTTCAGTCACGGTTTCAGAAACGGTTTCGCTAACCGATTCTGCAACCACGGCTGGCTCAGCGGCAGCTTCAACCACTGGCTGGGCTTCTGGCGCTGCTGCCACTTCGATTTCCGGCGAAGCCGAGGCTTCGACCGGAGTCGTCGCTTCCACGACTGGCGCTTCGACCGGAGCTGTTTCCAGGGTAGCGGCGGTGGCGCGTTCGGCTTGCTCGTTGGCCTGTGCTTCGGCCGGAGCGCTGATCACGCTGCTGGCAACGGCTGCGGTAACAGCCAGGCCAGCGGCCAGGTCAGCGGTGCTTGGCGCTTCATTGTTATCGCCGGCTTCGGACTCATCCGAACCTTCGATCACGTTGCCGTTGGCATCACGCTGACGCTCGCGACGGTTGCTGCGACGACGCTGGCCACGGGAGCGGCGGCGTGGACGATCGCCTTCGGCGCCTTCCTGACCCTCTTCCTGCAGTTGCTCTTCGTTGCCGGTCAGCTCTTCTTCGGCTACGGCAGCCGCTTGTTCGGCACGTGGTTGACGTTCTTCACGCGGTGGGCGTGGAGCGCGTTCTTCGCGTGGCGGACGGGCCGGGCGTTCTTCAGTGGCAGGGGTAGCGGCAGCGACAGCAGCAGCGGCAGGAGCGACGGCGTCCAGAGGCTCGCGCAGTTCACGCACACGCTCTTCACGCTCACCACGTGGCTTGCGATCTTCGCGTGGGGCGCGTGGAGCACGTTCTTCACGAGGCGCGCGTGGTGCGCGTTCTTCACGAGGGGCACGTTCTTCGCGGGCTACGACCGGCGTTTCTTCACGGGTTTCGCGAGGCTCGCGGACTTCACGTGGCTGGCGCTCTTCGCGTGGGGCGCGTTCCTCACGGGGGGCGCGCTCTTCACGAGGCTTGCGCTCCTCATCGCGGCGACCGGTACGGGTGCGGCTCTGCTGGCGGCCATTGCGACGTTCTTCATTGCTGCGGGCTGGACGCTCAGGGGCAGCCGGTTTCTCGACCACGGCCGGAGCGACAGGCTCTTCCTTGCCGGCGAACAGGCTGACCAGCGACTTCACCAGGCCTTTGAACAGGCTTGGTTCTGGTACCGCGACTGGTGCGGCAACCGGAGCGGCGACGACTTCGGTTGGAACCGGAGCGTTGGCGCGGGCTGGAGCCGTCTTGACCGCGGCTTCCTGGCGTACCAGGGTGCGGGTCGCGGCAGCTGGCTGCACTTCTTCCACTTCGGCAGCGGCAGCAGCGATTTCGTAGCTGGACTGGTTGATCGCCGCTTCCGGGCTGTCATCACGCAGGCGCTGCACTTCGAAGTGCGGCGTTTCGAGGTGATCGTTCGGCAGGATGACGATGCGGGCACGGGTGCGCAGTTCGATCTTGGTGATCGAGTTGCGTTTTTCGTTGAGCAGGAACGCGGCCACCGGGATCGGCACTTGTGCACGAACTTCGGCGGTGCGGTCTTTCAGGGCTTCTTCTTCGATCAGGCGCAGGATCGCCAGGGACAGCGATTCAACGTCACGGATGATGCCGGTGCCATTGCAACGCGGGCAAACGATGCCGCTGCTTTCGCCCAGTGATGGACGCAGGCGCTGACGGGACATTTCCAGCAGGCCGAAGCGCGAGATGCGACCGACTTGCACGCGAGCGCGGTCGGCTTCCAGGCATTCGCGGACTTTTTCTTCCACGGCGCGCTGGTTCTTGGCAGGGGTCATGTCGATGAAGTCGATGACGATCAGGCCGCCGATGTCGCGCAGGCGCAACTGACGGGCGATTTCTTCGGCGGCTTCAAGGTTGGTCTGCAGTGCGGTTTCTTCGATGTCGCTGCCTTTGGTGGCGCGCGCCGAGTTGATGTCGATGGACACCAGGGCTTCGGTAGGATCGATCACGATGGAGCCGCCGGAAGGCAGTTCGACAACGCGCTGGAAAGCGGTTTCGATCTGGCTTTCGATCTGGAAGCGGTTGAACAGCGGCACGCTGTCTTCGTACAGCTTGATCTTGCTGGCGTACTGCGGCATCACCTGGCGGATGAAGGTCAGGGCTTCGTCCTGGGCTTCAACGCTGTCGATCAGGACTTCGCCGATGTCCTGGCGCAGGTAGTCGCGGATCGCGCGGATTATCACGTTGCTTTCCTGGTAGATCAGGAAAGGCGCGGAACGATCCAGAGAAGCTTCTTTGATGGCGGTCCACAGTTGCAGCAGGTAGTCGAGGTCCCACTGCATTTCTTCGCTGCTGCGGCCCAGGCCGGCAGTGCGCACGATCAGGCCCATGTCGGCTGGTGCGACCAGACCGTTCAGCGCTTCACGCAGTTCGTTGCGCTCTTCACCTTCGATGCGACGGGAGATACCGCCGGCACGCGGGTTGTTCGGCATCAGGACCAGGTAACGACCGGCCAGGCTGATGAAGGTGGTCAGGGCTGCGCCCTTGTTGCCACGCTCTTCTTTTTCGACCTGGACGATGACTTCCTGGCCTTCGCTCAGGACATCCTTGATGTTGACGCGGCCTTCAGGGGTTTTCTTGAAGTATTCGCGGGAGATTTCTTTGAGGGGCAGGAAGCCGTGGCGCTCAGAGCCGAAATCGACAAAGGCAGCCTCCAGGCTTGGTTCGATGCGAGTAATCCGGCCTTTATAGATGTTGGCCTTCTTCTGCTCGCGTGCACCGGATTCGATGTCCAGGTCGTAGAGGCGCTGGCCATCTACCAGTGCAACACGCAACTCTTCGGGTTGAGTTGCGTTAATCAGCATTCTTTTCATGTAGTACCGTCGGTTTCCGGGCTGCCGGAAACGGCGTTCGGCACACACGACTTCTCATGGTCGGTGTCAGGTGCGTCGGGAGTGGTTGGCCATTCCCGTGTCCAGCGATGTCCGGCCAATGTGGGCCTTCGTCGCGACGTACGCGTCCTGCTTGCTGTGGCTACTTAAGCACTCAGTCAGGAGGAGGAATCAACCGGCGGCTGTGGACGAGATGAAGCGTCTTGATAAAGCCTATTGCTACACAGGCCAGCGGTTGTGCATCTCCACCCTACACGTATCCCTGATAATTCGGGTGCTGCCGCGCGCAGAATCCGCAGCGGGTTGGCATTTACCGTGAGCTCCGAAAGGGGAGGTCACGCATCATGGCTAATTTAGGCGTTGTTTCCGAAGCGTTTCGCTCGGGGTCATCCGCAGCTGACTGCACTTTGTGAACTGGCCATGAATATTGGCTCGAAAAGCGAGTGGAAACTCTGCTTTGCGGTTTGATTCAGGCCTCATGTCACCTGCGCTTGTTACAGTTGCAAACTCCACCGTTACGTAGCGAAAGCCCCGTAGGACGGCCTCGCGTCCTGGTGAATTGCGTTGGTCAGGGCCGGTTTTTGACCGTTGGTCCGCTGCCCAGGCCGCTTTTGGCGGCGTTCGCGACTATAGCAGCAATGATTAAGTGCTTCAATTCCATAAAAAATTGTTATCATCCGCGCCATGACGACGACTACCCCCCCGACTCCAGGCGTACAACTGCTTGAGGTCTCGCCGGAATATGCCGGCCAACGTATTGATAACTTCCTTCTCGCTCGGCTCAAAGGCGTGCCCAAGACCTTGATTTACCGCATTTTGCGCAAAGGCGAAGTGCGAGTGAACAAGGGCCGGATCAAGCCCGAATACAAGCTGCAGGCGGGCGATATCGTGCGCGTGCCGCCGGTTCGCGTGCCTGAGCGCGACGAGCCGGTGCCGCTGGCCCAGGGGCTGCTGCAGCGCCTGGAAGCCTCGATTGTCTTCGAAGACAAGGCCCTGATCGTGATCAACAAGCCCGCCGGCATTGCGGTGCATGGTGGTAGCGGCCTGACTTTCGGGGTGATCGAAGCCTTTCGTCAGTTGCGCCCCGATTGCAAGGAACTCGAACTGGTTCACCGCCTCGACCGTGACACGTCCGGCCTGTTGATGATCGCCAAGAAGCGCAGCATGTTGCGCCACTTGCACACCGCGTTGCGCGGTGATGGCGTCGACAAGCGCTACATGGCGCTGGTGCGCGGCAACTGGGCGAGCTCGATCAAGCAAGTCCGTGCGGCGCTGGGCAAGAGTAACCTGCGCTCCGGCGAACGCATGGTCGAGGTCGACGAGGAGGAGGGCAAGGAGTCCGTGACTGTGTTCAAGGTCCTGCGCCGCTTCGGCGACTTTGCCACCCTGATCGAAGCCAAGCCGATTACCGGCCGGACTCACCAGATCCGCGTGCATACCTTGCACGCCGGGCATTGCATCGCTGGCGACACCAAGTACGGCGACGAAGGTTTCAGCAAGGAAATTCGCGATCTGGGCGGCAAGCGCCTGTTCCTGCATGCCTACATGCTGACCGTGCCGTTGCCGGATGGTGGCGAACTGAAATTGCAGGCGCCTGTCGACGAAATGTGGGCTAAAACCGTGGAGCGCCTGAGTGCACCCATCTGATTACAAGCTGCTGATTTTCGATTGGGACGGCACGCTGGCCGATTCCATTGGCCGGATTGTCGAGGCGATGCACGTGGCATCGCAGCGCTCCGGGTTTGAGCAGTGCGATGACTTTGCCGTCAAGGGCATCATCGGCCTGGGGCTGCCGGAGGCGATTCGGACCCTGTATCCCGACATCGGCGATGCCGAGTTGGTAGCCTTTCGACAGCACTACGCCGATCACTACATTGCTTCGGAGGCGGAACCTTCGCCCTTGTTCGAGGGCGTGGTCGAGTCCCTCGAGGCGTTTCGTGCCGAGGGCTATCATCTGGCCGTGGCCACGGGCAAAGCCCGTCGCGGGCTGGATCGGGTGCTGAAGTCTCACGGCTGGGAAAATTACTTCGATATCACCCGGGCCGCCGACGAGACGGCCAGCAAGCCCCATCCGTTGATGCTTGAGCAGATACTTGCCCATTGTGATGTCCCTGCGGATCAGGCCCTGATGGTGGGTGACTCGTCCTTCGATTTGCAGATGGCACGCAACGCGGGCATGGATTCGGTGGCGGTCAGCTACGGCGCGCAATCGATCGAAGCGCTGAAGCTGTTCGAGCCACGACTGGCCATCGATCGTTTTTCACAATTGCATGCCTGGCTGAGTCAGCGGGCCTAATACGTTATTGCTGGGGTAGATGGCATGGCCGACGAATGGAAGGCGCCCGCCAAGGCGAGCGCAGAGAGCGGTGACGAAAAAAGCTGGAAGCTGCTGGAAAAGACCCTGCTGGCCGGTGTGCAGGAGCAGCGTCGCTCTCGGCGCTGGGGTATTTTCTTCAAGTTGCTGACCTTCGTGTACCTGTTCGTCGCGTTGGCGCTGTTCACGCCGCTGATGGACATGGAGAAGGCTGCTACCCGCAGTGGCAACTACACCGCGCTGATCGACGTCAACGGCATGATCGCCGACAAGGAGCCGGCCAGTGCCGACAACATCGTCGGCAGCCTGCGGGCCGCCTTCGAAGACGATAAGGTCAAGGGTGTCATCTTGCGCATCAACAGCCCGGGCGGCAGTCCGGTGCAGTCAGGTTATGTCTATGACGAGATCCGCCGACTGCGTGGCCTGCATCCGGATACCAAGCTTTACGCGGTAATTTCAGATCTGGGCGCTTCCGGTGCGTATTACATCGCCAGTGCGGCGGACCAGATCTATGCCGACAAGGCGAGCCTGGTGGGCTCCATCGGGGTGACGGCGGCGGGGTACGGGTTTGTCGGCACCATGGAGAAGCTGGGTGTGGAGCGTCGCACCTACACCTCGGGCGAACACAAATCCTTCCTCGATCCGTTCCAGCCGCAGAAGCCTGAAGAAACGGCGTTCTGGCAGGGCGTGCTCGATACCACGCACAAACAGTTCATCAATAGCGTCAAGCAGGGTCGTGGCGATCGCCTGAAGGACAAAGAGCATCCGGAGCTGTTCTCCGGGCTGGTCTGGTCGGGTGAGCAGGCGCTGCCGCTGGGCTTGGTCGATGGCCTGGGTAATGCCAGTTATGTTGCGCGGGATGTGATCGGCGAAAAAGAGTTGGTGGATTTCACCGTTCAGGAATCGCCGTTCGATCGTTTCTCGAAAAAGCTCGGCGCCAGCGTGGCTGAGCACTTGGCGATGTGGATGGGGTTTAACGGTCCGTCATTGCGTTAAGTGTTTCAAGGTCAAAAGATCGCAGCCTTCGGCAGCTCCTACACAGATCACCCGTAGGAGTTGCCGAAGGCTGCGATCTTTTGCTTTTAGGGGATTTGCACGCCTTCGGCCAGCAACATATCGACAAGGCGAATCAGCGGCAGGCCAACAAGGCTGGTGGCATCCGGGCCCTCAGTGCTCTGAAACAGGCTCACCCCCAGTCCCTCGGCCTTGAAGCTGCCAGCGCAGTCGTAGGGTTGTTCGGCGCGCAGATAGCGCTCGATGCGTTCGCTGTCGAGGGTGCGCATGTGCACCGTGAAAGGTACGCAGTCGACCTGGCAGTGACCGGTCTGGCTGTTCAGCAGGGCCAGTCCGGTCAGGAACGTCACGCTGGCGCCGCTTGCGGCCAGCAGTTGCTCGCGGGCTTTTTCGAAGGTGTGGGGCTTGCCGATAATCCGTTCGCCAAGCACTGCGACCTGGTCGGAACCGATAATCAGATGAGCGGTATGGCTGGCAGCCAGGGCGCGCGCTTTCTCTTCGGCGAGGCGTTTGACCAGCTCGATGGCGGATTCGCCAGGGCGATGGCTTTCGTCGATGTCCGGCGAGCTGCAGCTGAATGGCAGCTGCAGGCGGGCCAGCAAATCCCGGCGATAGACGGAGCTTGAAGCGAGTAATAAGGGCAGCATGCGCAACTCCAAATGGCAGGCGAGAATTCTAGCGGGGCTTCCAAGTGACGGACAGGGCTGAATTTCCTTTGACATGGGCGGGTGCATCCCTATAATGCTGCGCCTATGTTGAATGACCCGATTCCACCTCACGTTGACCCGCGCAAATTGGCTGATCGTGGCACCACCCTCCAAGGTGAAATGCTGCTGGCCGATTTGAAGAGACTCTGCGACCCGCTTTCCGACAATGTCGGTACGGTGCAGGCTAAATTCGTTTTTGAACGAGATGAACGTAAATCTGTGGTCATCCACAGCTTTATCGACACTGAAGTCAAAATGGTTTGCCAGCGTTGTCTTGAGCTGGTCACCCTGCCGATCCATAGCGAATGCAGTTACGCTGTGGTGAAGGAGGGTGCGAATACCCAGTCGTTACCGAAAGGTTATGACGTGCTGGAACTGGGCGAAGATCCTTTGGATCTGCAGTCACTGATCGAGGAGGAGCTTCTGCTCGCCTTGCCCATTGTGCCTGCTCATCATCCGGAAGAATGCCAGCAGCCGGCGGGAGCAGATGAGCCCGAACCGAGCGAGGACGAGGTAACGCGGTCCAACCCGTTCAGTGTATTGGCGCAGTTAAAGCGTGACCCAAACGTTTAGGAGTTAATCAATTATGGCTGTTCAGCAGAACAAAAAATCCCGCTCTGCCCGTGACATGCGCCGTTCGCACGACGCTCTCGAGGCTAGCACCCTGTCTGTAGAAAAAACCACCGGTGAAGTTCACCTGCGTCACCACGTATCGCCAGAAGGCGTATACCGTGGCCGTAAAGTGATCGACAAGGGCGCTGACGAGTAATCACTTGTCCGCTCAAGTCATCGCGATTGACGCAATGGGCGGGGACTTCGGTCCCCGCAGCATTGTCCAGGCCAGTATTGCTTGCCTGTCTGCTACGCCCTCGCTGCACCTGACCCTCGTCGGTCAACCCTCCCTCCTTGAAGAATTGATCGCTGGCCATTCGGCTGTGGATCGCGCGCGCCTGTCGATTGCTCCGGCGTGCGAAGTCATCGCCATGGACGAAAAACCCGCCCAGGCCCTGCGCGGCAAACCCGACTCGTCGATGCGCGTGGCGCTTGAATTGCTGCGTGATGGCAAGGTCCAGGCCTGTGTCAGTGCCGGTAACACCGGGGCGCTGATGGCGTTGTCGCGATTTGTACTCAAGACCTTGCCGGGCATTGATCGACCAGCCATGGTGGCGGCGATCCCGACGCAGAAAGGTTACTGCCAGTTGCTCGACCTGGGCGCCAATGTCGATTGCAGTGCCGAGCATCTGTTGCAGTTTGCGGTGATGGGCTCGGTCGCTGCAGAAACCCTGGGCATCGTGCGTCCGCGCGTGGCATTGCTGAATATCGGCACCGAGGACATCAAGGGCAACCAGCAGGTCAAGCTCGCTGCAACCTTGCTGCAAACTGCCCGTGGCATCAATTACATCGGTTTTGTCGAAGGCGACGGGTTGTACCGTGGCGAAGCGGACGTCGTGGTGTGTGATGGTTTTGTCGGCAACATCCTGCTCAAGTCCAGCGAGGGGCTGGCGACCATGATTGCCGGGCGCATCGAGGCGTTGTTCAAGAAAAGCCTGCCGTCACGCATGGTCGGAGCCTTGGCTCTGCCACTGATGAAGCGCCTGCAAGCCGACCTGGCACCTGCACGACATAACGGCGCGAGCTTCCTCGGTTTGCAGGGGATTGTCGTAAAGAGTCACGGTTCTGCAGGGGTTCAGGGCTTTCAAAGTGCCATCTCCCGTGCCCTGATCGAGATTCAGGAAAACCTGCCTGAACGCATCCACGGTCGTCTGGAGGATTTGTTGCTTTAGGCGTTTTCGTCGGACAATGCTTAAATGTGACCGCTTGGTTCAAATGGCCATCCAACTCTCAGTTTCTTGCGTCCCCCTGAGCGGGACGTCAATTCTCCGACGACAAGATCATTAGGGGCTTGTTACATGTCTGCTTCCCTCGCATTCGTCTTTCCGGGACAGGGTTCGCAGTCCCTCGGCATGCTGGCCGAGTTGGGCGCGCAACACCCGGTCGTCCTCGACACGTTCAAAGAAGCTTCCGATGCCCTGGGTTACGACCTGTGGGCGCTGACCCAGCAAGGGCCGGAAGAACAACTCAACCAGACCGATAAAACCCAACCGGCGATTCTGACCGCTTCGATCGCCCTGTGGCGTTTGTGGCTGGCTGAAGGCGGCGCGCTCCCGGCTTATGTGGCCGGTCACAGCCTGGGTGAATACAGCGCCCTGGTGGCGGCTGGCAGCTTGAGCCTGGCGGACGCGGTAAAGCTCGTCGAGCGCCGTGGCCAGCTGATGCAGGAAGCCGTGCCGGCCGGGCAGGGCGGCATGGCTGCCATCCTCGGTCTGGAAGACGCTGACGTACTGGCTGCCTGTGCCGAAGCGGCACAAGGTGAAGTGGTCAGCGCGGTCAACTTCAACTCCCCGGGGCAAGTGGTCATTGCCGGTGCCAAGGCAGCGGTCGAGCGAGCCATCGAAGGCTGCAAGGCACGTGGCGCCAAGCGCGCCATGCCGTTGCCGGTCAGCGTGCCGTCGCACTGCGAGCTGATGCGCCCGGCGGCCGAGCGTTTCGCCGAATCGATCGCCGCGATCGATTGGCAGGCCCCACAGATCCCCGTGGTACAGAACGTCAGCGCCCAGGTGCCGGCGGATCTGGAAACCCTCAAGCGTGATCTGCTCGAGCAACTTTACAAGCCAGTACGCTGGGTAGAATCCGTGCAGACCCTGGCCGCCAAAGGCGCGACCAATCTGGTGGAATGCGGCCCGGGCAAAGTACTGGCCGGTCTGAACAAGCGCTGCGCCGAAGGCGTATCGACTTCCAATCTCAACACCCCAGACGCTTTCGCTGCCGCCCGTGCAGCGCTGGCCTGAATCAGGAGAAGCTTGCATGAGTCTGCAAGGTAAAGTTGCACTGGTCACCGGTGCGAGCCGCGGTATCGGCCAGGCCATCGCCCTGGAACTGGGTCGTCAGGGCGCCATCGTTGTGGGCACCGCGACCACAGCTTCCGGTGCCGAGCGCATTGCCGCCACCCTGAAGGAAAACGGCATCCAGGGCACCGGCCTTGAGCTCAATGTCACCAGCGACGAGTCCGTAACCGAGGTGCTGAAGAACATTCAGGCGCAGTTCGGTGCGCCGGCGATACTGGTCAACAATGCCGGCATCACCCGCGATAACCTGATGATGCGCATGAAAGACGACGAGTGGCATGACGTGGTCGATACCAACCTGACCAGTCTGTTCCGCCTCTCCAAGGGCGTTTTGCGTGGTATGACCAAGGCCCGTTGGGGACGAATTATCAGTATTGGCTCGGTTGTGGGTGCCATGGGCAACGCAGGCCAAGTAAACTACGCTGCCGCCAAGGCCGGCCTGGAAGGTTTCAGCCGCTCACTGGCGCGTGAAGTCGGTTCGCGTTCGATTACGGTAAACTCGGTGACCCCAGGGTTCATCGACACCGATATGACCCGCGAACTGCCCGAGGCACAGCGTGAAGCCTTGCAGACGCAGATTCCGCTGGGTCGTCTGGGGCAAGCTCAAGAGATCGCGTCTGTGGTCGCTTTTCTTGCGTCGGACGGTGCGGCTTACGTTACTGGGGCTACAATCCCGGTGAACGGCGGGATGTACATGAGTTAAATGTGACGGATCGTTTCAAAAAAATGTCATACGAGCTGTCTAAAATCCGTTATAAAGCTGCAATCTATTTATAGGCAGCGGGTCACCGGGTCTGAGGAGTGAAGCTTTCAGTTGAAAAGCTGAAAAGTCTTTCTATACACTTACCCACTGGCCAGCTGCCTGAATTTGTCCATTAGGAGTGAAAACAAGGTATGAGCACCATCGAAGAGCGCGTCAAGAAAATCGTTGCCGAGCAACTGGGCGTTAAAGAAGAAGAAGTGGTCAACACTGCTTCCTTCGTTGAAGACCTGGGTGCTGACTCCCTTGACACCGTTGAGCTGGTGATGGCTCTGGAAGAGGAATTCGAGACCGAAATCCCTGACGAAGAAGCTGAGAAGATCACTACTGTACAAGCTGCAATCGACTACGTTACTGCCCACCAGGCGTAATAGTTTGTAATCGTTGCTCGCTGTCATGGAAAAACCGCACTGCCATCATGGCGTGCGGTTTTTTCTTTAGGCCTGATGCAAAGTCGTCATTTGAAAAAAGGAGAGTGCTGTGTCGCGTAGACGCGTCGTAGTCACCGGTATGGGTATGTTGTCGCCACTGGGCACGGATGTGCCGAGCAGCTGGCAGGGCATTCTGGCTGGCCGCAGTGGCATTGGTCTGATCGAACACACCGACCTTTCTGCCTATTCCACCCGTTTTGGCGGCTCGGTAAAGGGCTTCAATGTCGAGGAATACCTGTCGCTCAAGGAAGCTCGCAAGCTCGACCTGTTCATTCAGTACGGTCTGGCCGCAGGTTTTCAGGCAGTGCGCAATGCCGGTCTGGAAGTGACCGATGCCAACCGTGAACGCATCGGCGTGGCCATGGGTTCGGGTATCGGTGGACTGACCAACATCGAAGAAACCAGTCGCACCTTGCATGAGACCGGTCCGCGACGGATTTCTCCGTTCTTCGTGCCCGGCTCGATCATCAATATGATTTCCGGTTTCCTGTCCATCCACCTGGGGGCACAGGGGCCTAACTATGCCATCGCCACGGCGTGTACCACCGGTACGCACTGCATCGGCATGGCTGCTCGCAACATCATGTACGACGAAGCCGACGTGATGATCGCCGGCGGTGCCGAAATGGCCGCCTGTGGCCTGGGCATGGGCGGCTTCGGCGCCTCGCGCGCGCTGTCGACCCGCAACGACGAGCCGACCCGCGCCAGCCGTCCATGGGACAAGGGCCGTGATGGCTTCGTATTGTCCAATGGCGCCGGTGCGCTGGTGCTGGAAGAGCTGGAACACGCCAAGGCCCGCGGCGCGACCATCTATGCCGAACTGATCGGTTTCGGCACCAGTGGCGATGCCTACCACATGACTTCGCCGCCAGCCGATGGCGCAGGGGCTGCACGCTGCATCACCAATGCGCTGCGAGACGCCAAGATCAATGGCGATCAAGTGCAGTACATCAATGCCCACGGCACCTCGACGCCGGCTGGCGACCTCGCTGAAGTCAATGCGATCAAGTCGGTGTTTGGGGAGCACGCCTACAAGCTGGCCGTGAGTTCGACCAAGTCGATGACCGGCCACTTGCTGGGTGCGGCAGGCGCGGTCGAAGCCATCTTCAGCGTGCTGGCGATCAACAGCCAGGTGGCGCCACCGACCATCAACCTCGATGAGCCGGACGAAGGCTGCGACCTCGACTTCGTGCCGCACACTGCGCGCAACATGGATATCGATGTGGTCGTCTCCAACTCCTTCGGTTTTGGCGGCACCAACGGCTCGCTGGTGTTCCGCCGGTTCGCAGGCTGATGGACAGCTGGGTCGACGGTCAGCCAGCTGATGCATTGTCGCTGAAGGATCGCGGCCTGGCCTACGGCGACGGTCTGTTCGAGACCATCGCCGTGCATGATGGCTTTCCGGTGCTGCTGGATCGTCATCTGGTGCGCCTCGCCAGGGGCTGCCGACGGTTGGCAATCAATCTGGACCAGGCGGTCGTGGTCGCGGAATTGTTGACCTATGCCGAGCAGCTGAACGAAGGCGTGCTCAAGCTGATCGTTACCCGCGGCGACGGCCAGCGTGGCTACGCTTTCGATCCTTCGGCCCAGGCCCGTCGTATCCTGTCGGGTAATCCTCCTGCGGTTTACCCGGACGCCCATGCAGAGCAGGGCATTCGCCTGTTCCCGTGCACCACCCGACTTTCGTTCCAGCCCCTGCTCGCAGGTCTCAAGCACCTGAACCGTCTTGAGCAGGTGATGGCGCGCGCCGAATGGCAGGACACCGAACATGCCGAAGGCTTGATGCTCGATCAGGCCGGTCGCGTGATCGAGGGCGTGTTCAGCAACCTGTTCCTGGTGCATGACGGCGTGTTGATCACCGCGGATTTGACCTACTGCGGCGTAGAAGGTGTGATGCGTGCCGAGTTGTTGTCCCAGGCCGAATCCTTGGGCATCCCCCTGCAAATCACCGATATCACGCTCGAGCAGCTGCAGGGCGCTGACGAAGTGTTTGTCTGCAACAGCGTGTATGGCGTTTGGCCGGTGCGCGCCTATGCCGCACTGAGCTGGCCGGTTGGGCCGCTCACCCGTAAACTCCAAACCATTGCCCGCGCGCTACTGGATGCTTGATACGTGAGACGTAAATTCTTGCTGCTGCTGGAAACCGGACTGGTTCTGGCGGGGCTGATGTTAGGTGCTTCTGCCTGGAAAATTCATTCGGCACTGGTGCAACCGTTGAATATCACGCAGGAAGAACTGCTGGAGGTGCCCAAGGGCACCACTCCGAACCGCACCTTCCTGCGGATGGAAGCCGACGGCGTCATCAAGGACGCGTTCTGGCTGCGCGTCTATTGGCGCTTCAACTTGCCCAAACAGCCATTGCACAGCGGTGAGTACCGCATGACGCCCGGCATGACCGTCGAAGGTCTGATCGACCTGTGGAAGCGCGGGGAAATGGTGCAATACAGCCTGACCCTGGTCGAAGGCTGGAATTTCCATCAGGTCCGTGCGGCCCTGGCCAAGGAAGAAAAGCTTGAGCAAACCCTGAGCGGCCTGAGCGACAGCCAGGTCATGGACAAGCTCGGCCATAGCGGGATTTTCCCCGAGGGGCGATTCTTTCCCGATACCTACCGCTTCGTGCGCGGCATGACCGACACCGAATTGCTGAAAACTGCTTACGAACGCCTCGACGAAGTGCTGGCCAAGGAGTGGAACCAGCGTGCGGCCGACCTGCCTTACTCCGGGCCCTATCAAGCCCTGATCATGGCCTCGCTGGTGGAGAAGGAAACCGGCGTGCCACAGGAACGCGGGCAGATTGCCGGCGTATTCGTGCGTCGCATGGAAATCGGCATGCTGTTGCAAACGGACCCGACGGTGATCTATGGCCTGGGTGACCGTTACAACGGCAAGCTGACCCGCGCCCATCTCAAGGAAGCGAACCCATACAACACCTATATGATTTCCGGTCTGCCGCCGACCCCGATTGCCATGGTCGGCCGCGAAGCCATCCACGCGGCGCTCAATCCGGTGGAGGGCACCAGCCTCTACTTCGTGGCTCGCGGTGACGGCAGCCATGTGTTCTCCGATGATCTGGACGCGCACAACAATGCCGTGCGAGAGTTCCAGCTCAAGCGTCGCGCCGATTACCGCTCCAGCCCGGCGCCGGTGAGCACGTCCCAGACGCCGGATACTCAGGCGCCGGATACCCAGGTACCGCCAACCGAATCGACACAACCCGAGCCTCCCGAGGCCCAGCTCCCTGTCCCGGCGGCCTCTCCCGACACAGCGCCCGAGGCTGCACCTGCGGTGCCCGAGCAAGATCCCGTGCCTGAGCCTGCTGCCACACCGGAACCGCAAGCGGAGCCGCAACCGAACACCACAACGCCGCAAAGCCCACAATGAATCTGACTAAGGACTGCCTGTGACTGGCTTGTTTATTACGCTGGAAGGCCCGGAAGGCGCCGGCAAGAGCACCAATCGCGAATATCTGGCCGAGCGCCTGCGCGCTGCCGGTATCGAGGTGGTGCTGACCCGGGAGCCGGGCGGCACGCCGCTGGCCGAACGCATTCGCGACGTGCTGTTGGCGCCGGTTGATGAAGCCATGAACCCGGACACCGAGTTGTTGCTGGTGTTCGCCGCGCGTGCCCAACACCTGGCCGAAGTCATTCGCCCGGCGCTGGCCCGCGGTGCCGTGGTGTTGTGTGATCGCTTCACCGATTCGACCTACGCCTACCAGGGCGGTGGCCGCGGCTTGTCACTGGAGCGTATTGCTACGCTGGAAGCCTTTGTCCAGGGTGACCTGCGCCCCGACCTGACGCTGATTTTCGACCTGCCGGTGGAAGTGGGCCTGGCGCGCGCCAGTGCCCGTGGACGCCTGGATCGCTTTGAGCTGGAAGGCCGGGCCTTTTTCGATGCCGTGCGCAGTGCTTTCCTCCAGCGAGCGGCAGCGCAGCCTGCGCGTTACGTGTTGATCGACGCCGCGCAGCCATTGGCGCAGGTTCAGCAATCCCTGGATGTCTTGCTGCCACGCCTGGTGGAGTTGAGTCGTGGCTGAAGCCTATCCGTGGCAGGACAGTCTCTGGCAGCAACTGGCAGGTCGTGCGCAACACGCCCATGCCTATTTGCTGCATGGCCCGGCCGGGATCGGCAAGCGGGCCCTGGCCGAGCGTCTGATGGCCAGCCTGCTGTGCCAGCGTCCGACCGCCCAGGGCGCTTGTGGCGAATGCAAGTCGTGCCTGTTGCTCAAGGCCGGCAGTCATCCCGATAACTACATCCTGGAGCCGGAAGAAGCCGACAAGGCCATCAAGGTCGACCAGGTGCGCGACCTGGTCAGTTTCGTGGTGCAGACCGCGCAATTGGGTGGACGCAAAGTGGTGCTGATCGAGCCGGTCGAGTCGATGAACATCAACGCCGCCAACGCCTTGCTCAAAAGCCTCGAAGAGCCGTCTGGCGACACCGTGCTGCTGTTGGTCAGTCACCAGCCCAGCCGCCTGTTGCCGACCATCAAGAGTCGCTGTGTGCAGCAAGCCTGTCCGCTGCCGGGCGAGGCCATGAGCCTGGACTGGCTAGCCAGGGCCTTGCCGGACTGTTCGCAGGAAGAACGCATCGAATTGCTGACCCTGGCCGCCGGTTCGCCGTTGGCCGCCGTCAACCTGAACGCCCAGGGCGTGCGCGAGCAGCGCGCGCAAGTGGTCGAAGGGGTGAAGAAGTTGCTCAAGCAGCAACAATCGCCGACACAACTGGCCGAGGGCTGGAATGCGATTCCGTTGTTGCTGCTGTTCGACTGGTTCTGTGATTGGTCGAGCCTGATCCTGCGCTACCAATTAACCCAGGATGAACAAGGGCTGGGGCTGACGGACATGCGCAAGGTGATCCAGTACCTGGCGCAGAAAACCGCCCAGGACAAAGTCCTGAATATCCAGGACTGGATTCTCGCCCAGCGCCAGAAGGTGTTGAGCAAAGCCAACCTCAACCGGGTGTTGTTGCTGGAGGCGCTGCTGGTGCAATGGGCGACGCTGCCTGCCCAGAGGTGACCGTCGGCGCCAGGATTCTGGGCATCAAGTGTCATTGACGGCGATAATACTGTGCGCAGTCGAATCGAAACCCACCTGGCCGGAGCCCTGAAATCCGGCCGTCCCACTCATACGATGTAAGTTGCAGCCCTTTTATGCTCGTAGATTCCCATTGTCACCTTGATCGCCTCGACCTCGCCGCCCATGACGGCTCGCTGGATGCCGCCCTTGATGCGGCCCGGCAGCGTGGGGTAGGGCACTTCCTGTGTATCGGCGTCAGTGCTGATAACGCGGCCGACGTCAAAGCCCTGGCCGAGCGCTATGACGATGTCGATTGTTCGGTCGGCGTGCATCCGCTGGATGTGCAGCCCGGTGCGGCGCCTGCGCTGGGCTGGCTGTTACAAGAGCTCAATCATCCGCGCGTGGTGGCGATCGGCGAAACCGGCCTGGATTATCACTACGAGCCGGAAGCGGCCGAGTTGCAGCAGCAATCTTTCCGTTTGCACCTGCAAGCGGCCCAGCAGACCGGCAAGCCGGTGATCATCCACACCCGGGGCGCGCGCGCCGATACCTTGAACCTGCTGCGTGAGGCCGCTCTGCCCCAGGCGGGCGTGCTGCACTGCTTCACCGAAGACTGGGACATGGCGAAAGCCGCGCTGGACATGGGTTACTACATTTCCCTTTCCGGGATTGTCACATTCCGCAATGCCGACGCGTTGCGTGACGTGGCGAGCAAGGTACCGGCGGACCGTTTGCTGGTGGAAACCGACTCGCCATACCTCGCGCCGATCCCCTACCGTGGCAAGCCGAACCTGCCGCAGTACGTACGCGAAGTAGCGGAATTTCTGGCAATGTTGCGTGGTGAGCCTTATGAGCGATTTGCCGAGCAGACCACGGCGAATTTCAAGCGCCTGTTCCCGCTGGCGCATGTAAAAGGTTAAATCGCAGGCAAAAAAAACCCGGGTTCTGGGGGGTGAATCCGGGTTAAGACCATTAGGAGTAAAACAATGGCACGCGGTCCGTTGGTACCAATATCGGCGTGACACTTGGGGGAGATGCCCCGCCGACAGTTCAAGTATTGATCAGGATTTCGTACCGTCCAGTTTGTACATCGCGGTTTTTAAACATATTTGGAATACAGGCGCTTCAGAAGAGTTCTCATCAACGGACGATGTGCTGAGAAATCATCAAGAAACACAGATATGGTCGGATGATCCGTGCATTTTTGCGCAATTTAGGCATAATACGCGGCTTCGAATTTTGACCCCTACAGACCTTTTCTTATGCATAAAGAACCTCGTAAGGTCCGTGAGTTTCGTCGCCGCGAGCAAGAAATTCTCGATACCGCGCTCAAGCTGTTCCTCGACCAGGGTGAAGACAGTGTCACCGTCGAGATGATTGCTGATGCTGTCGGTATCGGCAAAGGCACGATCTACAAGCACTTCAAGTCCAAGGCCGAGATCTACCTGCGCCTGATGCTCGACTATGAGCGCGATTTGAACGAGCTGTTGCATTCGGCCGATGTCGACAAGGACAAGGAAGCCCTGTCCCGCGCCTATTTCGAATTCCGCATGCGCGACCCACAGCGGTACCGGTTGTTTGACCGCCTGGAAGAAAAGGTCGTCAAGGGCAACCAGGTGCCGGAGATGGTCGAGGAACTGCACAAGATCCGCGCCTCGAACTTCGAACGCCTGACCTTGCTCATCAAGGGCCGGATCAGCGAAGGCAAGCTCGAAGACGTGCCGCCTTACTTCCATTACTGCGCGTCCTGGGCGCTGGTGCACGGTGCCGTGGCGCTGTATCACTCGCCGTTCTGGAGCAATGTTCTGGAAGACCAGGAAGGCTTCTTCCAGTTCCTGATGGACATCGGCGTGCGCATGGGCAACAAGCGCAAGCGCGACAGCGATACCCCGAGCAGCTGAGCCATTCAGCCGCCTTATTGCCCGTGATTTCGCTATATGGCGCAGTACCGCAGGAATATACTCAGGCAGAGGGCTTGCTAAAACTTGATTTGTGAGTCAAGTTTTAACGGCCCGAATATTCTTGCGCCGGAGTGATCATGATCGTTGACCGACAAGGCAGGCGTTTTCGCAATTTGCGAGTCAGCCTGACCTCAGCCTGCAATTACGCGTGTACCTACTGCGTGCCTAACGGCAAGCGGCTGGTGGCTGCGCAGGATGAACTGTCGGCCGAAGCCATGGCGCGCGGGGTGGCCTACCTGATCGAAGCGGCGGGTATCGAGCGCTTGCGCATCACCGGTGGCGAACCGCTGGTCAGCCCGAAACTCGAAGCCTTCATGGGCGCCGTCGGCCAGATGGGGCTGCAGGACATCAGCCTGACCACCAACGGCCAGCTGTTGGCGAAGAAGCTGCCGATCCTGGTGGATGCCGGCATTCGACGCATCAACGTTTCCCTCGATACCCTTGACGCCAGTGCATTCCGCGGCATTGCCCGTGGCGGCGATCTGGCGACCGTGCTGGGCGGCATGGACCAGGCCCGGGCGGCGGGCATGAAGGTCAAGGTCAACATGGTGCCGCTGCGCGGCCAGAACCTCGATCAGGTGATGCCGCTGCTCGATTACTGCCTGGAGCGCGGCTTTGAATTGCGCTTCATCGAGTTGATGCGTATGGGCCACCTGGCCAGCGACTCCAATGCCTTCCTGCAGCAATTTGTCAGCCTGCAACAGCTGCTGAGCCTGATCGGCGAACACTATGAGTATCTCCAGGCCGATGCGCCTGTCGATGCGACCGCCGTGCGTTATGAAATTCCGGGGCTGGGGCATTTCGGCGTGATCGCCAACGAAAGCGTGCCGTTCTGCCGCACCTGCTCGCGGTTGCGCCTGTCGTCCACTGGCTGGCTGCATGGCTGCCTGTCGTCAAGCAATCGCCACTATGTCGGTGATCTGCTCGATAAACCGCGTCATCAGGCGTTGCCGGCTTTGCAGCGGTTGCTGGTCAAGGCGTTGGGCGATAAGCAGGAAGTGGCGTTTTCCGGCGGTGCGACCGTCATGAAGATTATTGGCGGCTGAGCCGGCTGTGGCGAGGGGATTCATCCCCGCTGGGCTGCGCAGCGGCCCCAAAAATGGGACTGCTGCGCAGTCCATCGGGGATGAATCCCCTCGCCACAAATGTTCCTACTCCTGAATAGCTGGCGCAAAAGCTGCATCCCACGGCCATTCGCCGGTTTTCCGTCACCGGCCCCTGGAGGATAGGATGCGTAGCCTGGTTTTGCTGCTGGCCATTTTGGCGCTCGGTGGCTGCATGAATGTCAGCGACATGGCCGAAGGGACTCGCTACCACATGAGCGACGCCGGCCTGCTGGACCACAGCGACAGCCGCCGGGTGAACAACCTGCGCATTCAGCCGGACTCCTTCGTCTACATTGCCCAGGGTGCCTTTGTGCCGCCGGGCAGTGCCGTGTACCCGCGCCCCAACGTAATCGCCGAAGTCGCCTTCGATGGCTTCATCGAGTATTTCCCGATGGTTCGCCGCGCCCGCACTCCACAGGGCCTTGATCAGGCAATGGGTGAAGCCCGTGCAGTCGGTGCCCATTACCTGCTCTATACCCGTTTCGCCAAGTCCGATGACCGCATCGGCAACTCGGATGAATGGCTGGATCAGGAAGCCGTGGATCGCCTCGGCATCGACACCGGCGTGATTCAGATCATGTTGATCGAGACCAGCACCCAGTATTTGATTGATACTGCGCGTATCAAGAGTCGTGGGGGCCTGCTGACATTCCACGACGAAAAACCAGAAGACCTGATGGGCCCGCCGTTGCAACAGTACGCGCGCAGCCTGCTGGGGCTCAGCGACCAGTAATTTCAAGGAGAACGCCATGAGTGGCCCGCAAAAAGCCAACGACCTGCTGGGGCAAATCCCCAAGACCCAAGGCTTGCCACCGGTCCACTTGTGGAACCCCGATTTCTGCGGCGACATCGACATGCGCATCGCCCGCGACGGCACTTGGTATTACCTGGGCACGCCGATCGGGCGCAAGCCGATGGTCAAGCTGTTCTCCACCATCATCCGCCGCGACGGTGATGATTACTTCCTCATCACGCCGGTCGAGAAGGTCGGCATCAAGGTCGATGACGCGCCTTTCGTGGCGATTGCGGTGGACGTGGAAGGCGAGGGCGAGGCGCAGGTACTGCGCTTTACCACCAATGTCGATGAGACGGCTGAGGCCGGTACCGAGCATCCGATTCGCGTAGTCATCGATCCCGACACACAAGAGCCGGCGCCTTACGTGCATGTGCGCACCAATCTCGAAGCGCTGATCCATCGCAATGTGTTCTATCAATTGGTGGACCTGGCCGTTACCCGCGAGATCGATGGGCAACGTTGGCTGGGTGTGTGGAGTGGTGGTGAGTTCTTCCGCATCGGTCTCGAACCCTGACACATTCCCCTGTGGGAGCGAGCCTGCTCGCGATGGCGGTATTACATTCAACATCAATGTGGACTGTTACTCCGTCATCGCGAGCAGGCTCGCTCCCACAGGGGGCTCAGCTGATTCCAAAAATCAATTTGACACCCAATCATATGATGATTAGCGTGGACACCCATCGCGATCGGCTTTGAGGTGTCCATGTCCAGCAGTTTTCACGCGTCGACGGTCGACTGGCTGGGCTGCTGGATCGCAGCCGGGCACGTCAAGCCGGGTGAAGCGCTCAAGGTCGAGGCCGACCTCGGCGAACAGTTGGGTGTCAGTCGCACCGTCATTCGCGAAGCCATCAAGACCCTGGTGGCCAAGGGCATGCTCGAAGTCGGGCCGAAAGTCGGTACACGGGTATTGCCGGTGCGGCGCTGGAACCTCTTCGATCCGCAAGTCGTAGGCTGGCTGTCGCGCAGCGGCTTGCCGGAAAACTTCGTCGATGACTTGCTCGACTTGCGCCGCACCATCGAACCGATGGCCGTGCGCTGGGCCTGCGAACGGGCAACCGCCCAACAGCTCGATGCCATTTCATTGGCCTACAACGCGTTGGCGCGGGCGGTGGACAGCGGTGTCGATTACAACCGCGCCGACCAGCTCTTCCACGAGTGCATCCTCGCTGCCAGCCACAATCAATTCATCGAACAAATGGTCCCGGCCCTGGGCGCACTGTTGGCTGTGTGTTTCGAAGTGTCCGCCGCCGACCCCGACGAACTGCGCCGCACCTTGCCCATTCATAAAGACATGGCCGACGCCATCGCCGCCCGGGATACCGCACGGGGCGTGTGGGCCTGCATGACCCTGATCGATAATGCCGACCTGGCAATCAAGCGCTATTACCCGCAGGTCATGGCCGACAAAAAAGCCAGCTGAACCCCACATAAAAAACAAGAATAATGCAGGAGGTTTCATGGAGTGGACTGCGGTTACCGAGCACCGGGCGCAACTCGGTGAAGGTCCGTTCTGGGATGCGCCGACCCAGGCGCTGTACTGGGTGGACATCGCCGGCAAACAGGCGCTGCGGTTGATCGGCGCCAACGTGCAGATCTGGCAGATGCCGGAGCACGTATCGGCGTTCATCCCTTGTGCGAGCGGCGATGCGCTGGTGACCTTGAGCAGCGGCGTGTATCGGCTTGACCTCGATTCTCCGGGATTGGAGCCACGACTGACCTTGTTCTGCGTGGCCGATCCGCAGCCCGGCAACCGTGCCAACGAAGCCCGCTGCGATGCCCAGGGCAGGTTGTGGCTCGGCACCATGCAAAACAACATCGGCGAGCAGGGCGAAGACCTGCCCATCGAACGGCGGTCCGGTGGCCTGTTCCGGGTTGATCGCGATGCACGGGTGACGCCGCTGCTGCGTGGCCTGGGTATACCCAATACGCTGCTGTGGAGTGATGACGCCACCACTGTTTATTTCGGCGACAGCCTCGACGGCACGTTGTACCGGCACTTCATTCGTACCGACGGCCATCTCGAACCGCCACAGACCTGGTTCGGCCCCCACCCACTCGGCGGCCCGGACGGCTCGGCAATGGACGCCGAGGGTTTCATCTGGAATGCCCGATGGGACGGCAGTTGCCTGCTCAGGCTGAGCCCGCAAGGCAAGGTCGATCGAGTGATCGAACTGCCCGTCAGCCGTCCGACCAGCTGCGTATTCGGCGACGCCGACCTGAAAACCCTGTACATCACCAGCGCCGCGAGCCCCCTTGGGCATCCGCTGGATGGGGCCGTGTTGTCGATTCGCGTCGACGTTGCAGGAAAGGTCTGTAGTCGATTTTCCGGATAAATCCCATAATATGGGACTACAAATTATATATTGAGATTATTGGCCGGTCAGGTTTATAGTCGGCTCCATCAGTTACACGCACTCACACTTAAAAAAACAAAACAGGTGAAGTGATGCAGCGATATTCCCCCGCACTCCCTGGTGGAGTCCGCGTTTCAGGCCATCCCAAGGCTGAAACGTTTTCGCGCCTGCCTGTTTCTTCTTCAACGCCTTTTGACCGGACATCCACAGATGTCCGGTTTTCGTCGTGCTTTCGAACAGGAGTCCTGATCCATGGCTGAACCTCTTTCGTTACCACCCGTGCCCGAACCTCCCAAGGGCGAGCGCCTGAAAAACAAAGTCGTGTTGTTGACTGGCGCTGCCCAGGGCATCGGTGAGGCGATTGTGGCGACCTTCGCGTCCCAGCAGGCCAAGCTGATCATCAGCGATATCCAGGCCGAAAAAGTCGAAAACGTCGCGGCACAGTGGCGGGGCAAAGGGGCCGACGTGGTGGCGATCAAGGCCGACGTTTCGCAGCCGCAAGACCTGCAAGCGATGGCCCGGTTGGCGGTCGAGCGTCACGGGCGGATCGACGTGCTGGTCAATTGCGCCGGGGTCAACGTGTTCCGTGACCCGCTGGAAATGACCGAGGAAGACTGGCGTCGCTGCTTCGCCATCGACCTGGATGGCGCGTGGTACGGCTGCAAGGCGGTATTGCCGCAGATGATCGAGCAGGGCATCGGCAGCATCATCAACATTGCCTCGACCCATTCCACCCACATCATTCCGGGCTGCTTCCCGTATCCCGTGGCCAAGCACGGCCTGCTCGGCCTGACCCGCGCCCTGGGTATCGAATACGCACCCAAGGGCATTCGCGTCAACGCGATTGCACCGGGCTACATCGAAACCCAATTGAACGTCGACTACTGGAACGGCTTTGCCGACCCTCATGCCGAGCGTCAGCGCGCCTTCGACCTGCACCCGCCGCGCCGCATCGGCCAGCCGATCGAAGTGGCCATGACCGCAGTGTTCCTGGCCAGTGATGAAGCGCCGTTCATCAACGCTTCGTGCATCACCATCGATGGCGGGCGCTCAGTGATGTACCACGACTAGGTAGACCGGATCCCAGGGGCAAAACTGCGCCTGAAATTCAATCATCATACGATATGACTATTGGCACTACGCTCAACAAAAACAACAAGGAGTCAGCTTATGAATCGTCGTCATGCCATCCGTTCCCTGTGCTGCGCCGCCGTGGCGGTCAGCGCGTTCAGCCTCAGCAGCACGCTGCTGGCGGCCGAGGAAGTGAAAATCGGTTTCCTGGTCAAGCAAGCGGAAGAGCCCTGGTTCCAGACCGAATGGGCCTTCGCTGAAAAGGCCGGCAAGGAGAAGGGCTTTACCCTGATCAAGATCGCCGTACCTGACGGCGAGAAAACTCTCTCGGCCATCGACAGCCTGGCGGCCAATGGCGCCAAGGGCTTCGTGATCTGCCCGCCGGACGTGTCCCTGGGCCCTGCGATCATGGCCAAGGCCAAGCTAAACGGTTTGAAAGTGATCGCTGTCGATGACCGCTTCGTCGATGCCAGCGGCAAGTTCATGGAGGACGTGCCGTACCTGGGCATGGCCGCCTTCGAAGTCGGCCAGAAGCAGGGCAGTGCCATGGCCACCGAAGCGAAAAAACGCGGCTGGGAGTGGAAGGACACCTACGCGGTGATCAACACCTACAACGAGCTCGACACCGGCAAGAAACGCACCGACGGCTCGGTCAAGGCGCTGGAAGATGCCGGCATGCCCAAGGATCACATCCTGTTCTCGGCCCTGAAAACCCTCGACGTACCGGGCAGCATGGACGCCACCAACTCGGCGCTGGTGAAGCTGCCGGGCGCGGCGAAGAACCTGATCATCGGCGGCATGAACGACAACACCGTGCTCGGCGGCGTGCGTGCCACTGAAGCCGCCGGTTTTACCGCGGCGAACGTGATCGGCATCGGCATCAACGGCACCGACGCCATTGGCGAGCTGAAGAAACCAAACAGCGGCTTCTACGGGTCGATGCTGCCAAGCCCGCACATCGAGGGCTACAACACCGCCAGCATGATGTACGAGTGGGTCACCAGCGGCAAAGAACCGGCGAAATACACCGCCATGGACGACGTGACGCTGATCACGCGCGACAACTTCAAGCAGGAGCTGGAAAAGATCGGCCTGTGGAACTGAGGGCCGGTTGATTTCATCGGCGGCCCCGGCAGCGGGGTTGCCTGATCTGTGTGATGAGGTGGCTATGCACGCGCAAACCCAAGTACAGCAACACTCCGCCGGCGGCAGCTTGCGCTTCAACGGGATCGGCAAGACCTTTCCTGGCGTGAAGGCGCTGGACAACATCAACTTCGTCGCCCATCCGGGGCAGGTTCATGCCTTGATGGGCGAGAACGGTGCCGGCAAGTCGACCCTGCTGAAGATCCTCGGCGGCGCCTACACCCCCAGCAGCGGCGACCTGCAGATCGGCGGCCAGACAATGGCTTTCAAATCCACCGCCGACAGCATTGGCAGTGGCGTTGCAGTTATTCATCAAGAGCTGCACCTGGTGCCGGAAATGACGGTCGCGGAGAATCTTTTTCTCGGTCACCTGCCGGCCAGTTTCGGCCTGATCAATCGCGGCACTTTGCGCCAGCAAGCCCTGGCCTGTCTCAGGGGCCTGGCCGACGAAATCGACCCGCAGGAGAAAGTCGGGCGCCTGTCCCTCGGTCAGCGACAACTGGTGGAGATTGCCAAGGCCTTGTCCCGTGGCGCGCATGTCATCGCCTTCGACGAGCCCACCAGCAGCCTGTCGGCGCGGGAGATCGATCGCTTGATGGCGATCATCGGGCGGCTGCGCGACGAAGGCAAAGTGGTGCTCTACGTCTCCCATCGCATGGAAGAAGTGTTCCGCATCTGCAACGCGGTGACGGTGTTCAAGGACGGCCGTTACGTGCGCACCTTCGAAGACATGAGCGAGTTGACCCACGATCAATTGGTTACCTGCATGGTCGGTCGCGACATTCAGGACATCTACGATTACCGCCCGCGCCCGCGCGGTGCGGTGGCATTGAAGGTCGACCGCCTGCTCGGGCCTGGCCTGCGCGAACCGGTGAGTTTCGACGCGCACAAGGGCGAGATTCTTGGCTTGTTCGGCCTGGTCGGCGCGGGGCGCACGGAACTGTTTCGCCTGCTCAGCGGCCTGGAGCGCAACAGTGCCGGCCGCCTTGAACTGCGCGGCCATGAACTGAAACTGCGCTCGCCCCGGGATGCGATCGCGGCCGGGATTTTGCTGTGCCCTGAGGACCGCAAGAAGGAGGGCATCCTGCCGCTGGCGAGCGTCGCCGAGAACATCAATATTAGCGCCCGTGGTGCGCACTCGACCTTCGGTTGCCTGCTGCGTGGCCTGTGGGAGAAGGGCAACGCCGACCAGCAGATCAAGGCGCTCAAGGTAAAGACGCCACACGCCGGGCAACAGATCAAGTTTCTGTCCGGCGGCAACCAGCAGAAGGCCATTCTCGGTCGCTGGCTGTCGATGCCGATGAAAGTCCTGCTGCTCGACGAGCCCACCCGTGGCATCGACATCGGCGCCAAGGCCGAGATCTACCAGATCATCCATAACCTGGCCGCCAGCGGTATTGCGGTGATCGTGGTGTCCAGCGACCTGATGGAAGTGATGGGCATTTCCGACCGCATCCTGGTGTTGTGCGAAGGCGCGCTGCGCGGCGAACTGAGCCGTGAACAGGCCAATGAATCCAACCTGCTGCAACTGGCTTTGCCGCGCCAACGCGCTGACGGCGTGGCGAACTGAGAGGTGACTATGATGACAACCCAAAACGAAACCCTGCCGACTGCACGCAAACCCCTGGACCTGCGGCGCTTTCTCGACGACTGGGTGATGCTGCTGGCGGCCGTCGGTATCTTCGTGCTGTGCACCTTGCTGATCGACAACTTCCTCTCGCCGTTGAACATGCGCGGCCTGGGCCTGGCGATTTCCACCACCGGGATCGCCGCGTGCACCATGTTGTACTGCCTGGCGTCCGGGCATTTCGACTTGTCGGTGGGGTCGGTGATCGCCTGCGCCGGGGTGGTTGCCGCCGTGGTGATGCGCGACACCGACAGCCTCTTTCTCGGTGTCAGCGCAGCGCTGGCGATGGGGCTGATCGTCGGGTTGATCAACGGTATCGTGATTGCCAAGCTGCGGGTCAATGCGCTGATCACCACGCTGGCGACCATGCAGATCGTGCGCGGCCTGGCCTACATCTTCGCCAACGGCAAGGCGGTGGGGGTGTCCCAGGAGTCGTTCTTCGTGTTCGGCAACGGCCAGTTGTTCGGCGTGCCGGTGCCGATCCTGATTACCATTGTCTGCTTCCTGTTCTTCGGCTGGCTGCTCAACTACACCACCTACGGGCGCAACACCATGGCCATCGGCGGTAACCAGGAAGCGGCGCTGCTGGCGGGGGTCAACGTTGACCGGACCAAGATCATCATCTTCGCCGTACACGGCCTGATCGGTGCGCTGGCCGGGGTGATCCTGGCATCGCGCATGACCTCGGGCCAGCCGATGATCGGCCAGGGTTTCGAGCTGACGGTGATCTCGGCCTGCGTGCTCGGCGGCGTGTCGCTCAGTGGCGGCATCGGCATGATCCGACATGTGATTGCCGGGGTGTTGATCCTGGCGATCATCGAGAACGCGATGAACCTGAAGAACATCGATACGTTCTATCAGTATGTGATCCGAGGTTCGATCCTGTTACTGGCCGTCGTGATAGACCGCTTGAAACAGCGCTGAGATTTTTGCCAGTCTCCCAGGCCCCTTCGCCGGCAAGCCGGCTCCTACAAGGGCTCGCATACCCTGTAGGAGCCGGCTTGCCGGCGAAGGCGGTGTCACTGATGCTCTCCTTCTGTCACCTCCCGTAAATATTTCTTGCCCGTCTCGACACGTTTCGGTTTCAATTTGTACATGATTAGACAGGTACGATTCGACAAGAAACAACGGGTGGTCGACGAACTCATCCGGCGCATTGAAAGCGGTCTCATGGAAGACGGTTTTCATCTGCCGGGCGAGCATCAGTTGGCTCAAGAATTCAAAGTCAGCCGAGGAACCTTGCGTGAAGCGCTGGCCGAGTTGAAACGGCGCAACTACATTGCGACGCAAAGCGGGGTCGGTTCCATCGTCACCTTCGACGGTGTGGCGCTCGACCAGCGCAGCGGCTGGGCCCAGGCCCTGGCCGACAGTGGTGCGCTGATCAATACCGAAGTGCTGCGGCTGGAGGCGGTGACCCGTCCTGATTTGCTGCCGCGTTTCGGCACCGACCAGTTCATCACCCTGGACCGTCGCCGGCGATCCAACGATGGCACGCTGGTTTCCCTCGAACGCTCCTTGATGCCCGCTACCGGAGGTCTGGAAAGCCTGCCGCGGGTTGGCTTGATCGATGATTCGCTGACCATCACCCTGGCCGCCTATGGCTACATCGGCGAGCGAGGTGATCAATGGATCGGTGCCGAGCCGTTGAACGCCGAAGATGCCGAACTGCTGGGCCGTCCGGTCGGCACGGTGTTCCTCAAGGCCTTGCGCACCACCTACGACCGGCAAAACCGCTTCATGGAGCAGGTGGAAAGCCTGCTCGACCCTGTGCATTTTCGCCTGCACCTGCAATTCGGAGCGTCGAAATGACGGCGCTCAATCGTGCGCTTGGCGCGTTCTACGGCCTGGCCCTGGGCGATGCGCTGGGCATGCCGACCCAATCCCTGAGCCGCGCCCTCATCCAGGCGCGCTTCGGCGAAATCACCGACCTTGAAGATGCCGGTCCCGATCAGCCGATCGCCGCCAATATGCCCAAGGGCTCGATCACCGACGACACCGAGCAGGCCATTCTGGTCGGTCAATTGTTGGTCGAGGGGCAAGGCAACATCGAACCTTCGGTCCTCGCACAACGCTTGATCGAATGGGAAGCGGTGATGCAGGCCAAGGGCTCGCAGGACTTGCTCGGCCCTTCGACCAAACGCGCGATCGAAATGATCCTCGCCGGCCATTCGCCCGAAGAAGCCGGGCGCTACGGCACCACCAATGGCGCGGCGATGCGGATCACCCCGGTCGGGATTGCCGCGGATGTGGCCAATCCCGAGCGCTTCATCGATGCCGTGGTGCAGGCCTGCCAGGTCACCCACAACACCACGCTGGGCATTTCCAGCGCGGCGGCGGTGGCGGCGGTCGTTTCCGCGGGGATCAACGGCATGGACCTGGGCGAGGCGCTGAACCTCGGCCAGCAATTCGCCCAGCAAGCCGAAGGCCATGGCCACTGGGTGGCCGGCGGACGCATCGCTTCGCGCATCAGTTGGGCGCGCAGCATCAGCGTCGACAGTGACAAGGCGTTGCTCGCCGATTTGCTGTACGACGTGATCGGCACCTCGGTGGCTTCGCAGGAGTCGGTGGTGGTGTCGTTTGCCCTGGCCCAGCAAGTGGCCATCGGCGAAATGACTGCCTTCGAGGCACTGTGCATGGCGGCGAGCCTGGGTGGCGACACTGACACCATCGCGGCGATTCTGGGGGCGATGCTTGGGGCTTGCCTGGGGCTGCAGAGTTGGCCGCTGGCGATGATCGAGAAGGTCAAGGCCGTCAATGATCTGGAGCTTGAGCCATTGGTGAAAGGACTGTTGGCTTTGCGCTGACAGGACTGACGCCATCGCGAGCAATGCATTCCCCTGTAGGAGCGAGCCTGCTCGCGATGGACTTCAGGACGACGCGGTTGATCAGGAAACCCGCATCATCGTTCACGTCCATCGCGAGCAGGCTCGCTCCTACAGGGGGCATTGTCGACTCTAAAAATCTGATTTGCCCACAACCACAAAAATGGCAACAGGAGCATTTTTCATGAGTTCATCGAACGCCGGGCAGAGCGCCGGGCAACTGGAAACCCGCGGCATCGAGCCGGTGCCGGAGGCCGAGTGCAACGGGCATCCGCTGCAGCTGTTCTGGGTCTGGTTCGCCGCCAACATTTCCATCCTCGGCCTGCCGCTGGGGGCAACCCTCGTGGCCTTTCGCGGGTTGGCGATCTGGCAGGCGGTCATCGTCGCGATCCTCGGTGCCGCCGGTTCCTTCGCGGTGGTCGGGATCATTTCCATCGCCGGTCGTCGTGGTCGCGCGCCGAGCCTGACCCTGTCCCGCGCCATCTTCGGCGTGCGCGGCAATATCGGCCCGACCCTGGTGTCGCTGATGTCGCGCCTGGGCTGGGAAACCGTCAACACCACCACCGCCGCGTTCGTGCTGTTGTCGCTGTGCTCGATCCTCTTCGGTTCGCCGGTGGAAGCCAAAAGCGCGCCGCTGCTGACCCTGGTGTTCATCGCGATTTTCGTGCTGCTGACCTTGTCGGTGTCCGGCCTCGGTCACGCCACGTTGCTGGTGATCCAGAAGTGGGCGACCTACGTGTTCGGCGCACTGAACATCCTGGTTGGCGGGTTCCTCTGCGCCACCATCGACTGGAGCGCCGTATTCAACGCCACGCCGGCGCCAATGAGCGCGATGATCATCGGCATCGGCACCATGGCGGCCGGCACCGGTATCGGTTGGGCCAACGCCGGCGCGGACATGTCGCGCTATCAGCACCGCAGCGTCAAGGCCGTGCGCCTGGTGGCGTCGGCAGCGTTCGGCGCGGGCATCCCGCTGGTGCTGCTGATCACCCTCGGCGGCTTGCTGTCGGTGGGCAACAACGACCTGGCCCAGGCCACCGATCCGATCATCGCCATCCGCGACATGCTGCCGACCTGGATGGCCGTGCCGTACCTGATCACCGCCTTTGGTGGGCTGCTGCTGTCGAACAACCTGTCGGTGTACTCCGCTGGCCTGACCACGCTGACCCTGGGCCTGAAGGTCAAGCGCGTCTACGCCGTGGTGGTGGACATCGTGGCGATCTTCGCCGGTTCGATTTACTTCATGCTGATCGCCGACAGTTTCTACGGCCCGTTCATCACCTTCATTTCCCTGTTGGCGGTGCCGATCACCGCGTGGGTCGGGATCTTCGTGGTCGATCTGATGCATCGTCACTACTACAGCCCCAAGGACTTGCTGGACGTGAGCCCAACTAGCGCCTATTGGTATCGCGGCGGCGTCGAGTGGCGCGCGTTCGGTGCCTGGGCGGTGGCGATCGTGCTCGGTTTCAGCTTTACCACCATCGGCACCACGGCGGAAAACGTCTGGTTCAAGGGTTTCCTGTCCGACTCGTGGCTGGGGCATAACGGCCTCGGCTGGATCGTGACCTTTGTGGTCGCCGGTGGCATTTACCTGCTACTCGGCGGGGCGAAGGATCGTCGCGGCGCGCTGATCGAGAACGCTCATGCCTAAGATGCTGCACACCGGCCAGGTCATCATCGACCTGGTCATGGCCGTGGATAAATTGCCGCAAGCGGGGGGCGATGTGTTGGCGCAGTCCGCCAGCTTCGAAGCCGGCGGCGGTTTCAATGTGATGGCCGCCGCGCAACGTAACGGTCTGCCGGTGGTTTATCTCGGTCGGCATGGCACCGGGCGTTTCGGCGATCTGGCCCGCGCAGCGATGCTGGCTGAAGGTATCCGCATCGGTATCATTCATCCCGCCGAGCGCGATACCGGGATCTGCGTGGCGATCACCGACGCCTCGGCCGAACGCAGCTTCGTGTCCTACATCGGCGCCGAGGGCGAAGTGACTGCGCAGGACCTGGCCAGTGTGCCGGTCGAGGCGGGCGATTATGTCTACGTCAGCGGCTACAGTCTCCTGCAGGCGGGGAAGGCGCGGGCGCTGGTGGATTGGGTGCTGGCGTTACCGAGCGGGATCAACGTGGTGTTCGATCCGGGGCCGCTGGTGGATTCGCCGGATGCGCCGCTGATGCAGGCGTTGCTGGCGCGCATTGATGTGTGGACCAGCAATGCGGTCGAGGCGTTGCGATTCACCGGGGCAACGGACATCGCCCAGGCGCTGGATCGTCTGGTCGAGCATTTGCCGCGCGATGTGCTCATGGTCGTTCGCGACGGACCCCAAGGATGCTGGATAGACCAGCAGGGCGAGCGGCGACATGTACCAGGTTTCAAGGTGCAGGCGGTGGACAGCAATGGCGCCGGTGATGCCCACGCCGGGGTGTTCGTGGCGGGGCTGGCGCAGGGGTTGTCTGCGCTTGATGCTGCGCAAAGGGCTAATGCGGCAGCGGCGTTGGCGGTAACCCGGTGGGGGCCGGCGACATCGCCTGGGACGGTAGAGGTGGATGAGTTGATCAGGAAGACTTTCGGCGGATGATCCACCGCCATCGCGAGCAGGCTCGCTCCCACAATGGATCTGTGAACGACACAAATCCCCTGTGGGAGCGAGCCTGCTCGCGAAGGGGCCTGACATTCAGCACATAAAATCAGGCATCCAGCTTGCGCGCCGCTTCGACGCCGGCGGCGCTGAGTTTGATCGGCAGGTTCAGCGAGTGTTCGCCGGCCTCGTTGCACACCACGTTGCCGTGCTGGATCAGCCCGCGGTCTTGAAGTGTAGCGAGGGTACTGGCGACGACTTTCTCCCCCCGGTAATTGTCCAGCACCTCCTTGCCCAGGCCGCTCGGGTGGGCGTGCAGCAGGCGGGTCAGGACTTCTTTTTCCAGGTTTTTATCGACGTTCATGGTTACCTCTTCGTTGCGATGGGTAGGTAGTGCGGCGAATTACTGGCTCGCGCCCCCTAAGGAGTCCTCGGTGGTGGTCGAGCCGATGCCGGGGCTGGCGTTATCGGGTGTCTTGGTATCGGGCAGGTTCAAGCCGCCCTGGCGGCCCATATCGTTGCCCTGGGTCCGCGGATCGGTGCCGGTTGATGGCGGCAGGCTGCTGTCGACGCCCGTACCATTGGTATTCATGGCGGGGGCGCTCTGGATGGCGGGGGCCTTGGGCTTTTCGACCGGATTGGTCGGGCCTGTACCGGAGGCAGTGGTGGCAGCGATGGCGAGCGGGGACAGCAGGACAGCGAGGGCGAGGGCGGTCAACCTGGACGAGATCATGGGGGTGTCTCCATTGATTTAGAGTCCTTACCTGATGTTGGTCCGCCCCCGTTTCGAATTGGTGCCTGATCAACGACGAACGGTTCAGGCCTGCTGCAACGCCTTGGTCGTGCAGACTCGACGCCAGATCAATCGCCCCACGGTGATCAGCCAATTAAGCAGGGCAACCGCCATTACCGTGAGCAGCAGCGTGGCCATGCCTTGTTCGACGATGATTTTCCCGGCGAGCAACGGAAAGCCGAACACGCCGATAAAGTACGACAGGCTGAACAACAGCAAGGCCTGCGCCGTGGTGCCGCTCGGCGCTTCATTGGCGGCGAGGCCGTTGATCACCGAGTACGTCAGCCCGTAGCCGACCCCGAGCATGACCGCCGCGATCAAGTAGCTCAGGCCATCATTGACCACGAAACCGAACATCAGGATCGAGCCCAGCATCAGGCCAGACAGCAGGCAGGAAGCGCGCAACGGATCACGCTTGACCACGTAACCGGCGATCAGCATGCGGCTGCTGATCGCCGCACTCATGAAGCCCAGGAAGAACAGCGAATAATCGAGCGAGCGCGCCGCTGCGTAGCTGGTCTGAAAACTCGACAGGCCACCGAACACGCAACCGCCGAGGCCGACCATGATGATTGGAAACACCGCTCTGGACGACAGCACCCGGGTCGTTGCACGCCATGAAATCCGCGACACCGCAGTCGATTGCAACGATGCGTTTTCCAGGTGTCGATCGAGCTGCCAGAACAGCAACACCCCGATCAGGCTGGCCAGCGCAGCGAGGTAAAAGGCGGCCGTCAGCGGGTAGCCGAGGGCGCTTGCGGCACGACCCAGCAAGGGCCCGCTGCCGATCCCGGTCATCATGCTGCCCGACAACAACGCGAAGTATTTGGCCCGTTGCGCGGGAGTGACCAGGCTCGCGACGATGATCGGCCCGAGGGTGTAGAACACCCCCCAACCCAACCCCAGCAAGAGCCCGAAAAACAGCAGCAGATGGCCAAAGCCCGGCGTCAGGGCGAAGCCCAGGCTGGCCGCCACCAGCAACATGCCGAACAGCGCGACCGAACGCGCGGCACCAAGCAGGTCGGACAAGTGACCGGACACAATCACCGCCGCAAACGTGCTGAGCATCGCCGCCGAAATCACACTGCCGGCGTCGTGTTCGTTGCCGCCGCGCGAGCCGATCAGCAGCGACAGCAAGAAGGTCGAACCGTAGGACAGTGAGAGCAGGTAGCTGGCCAGGCAAAAGAGGCCGAACAATTTGCTGGAGACTGGAGGTGTTGCAGTGGACATGAAGCGGTTTCCTTGACCCGATGAATACGCAGGTCATCTATCTATCATGCAACGTGTCTATGTTAGGTCTGAGCTTGGTGATGCCAGGGTTAGTGCGAACCGGAGTAAGGTGCTCCCTCGCCACAATTCTCACGGCGCCTTAGTATGGCGTTTTCAACTTTTGACAAGGCACGTCCATGACGATCGAAATCCGCCCGGCGACCCCCAGTGACGCGCCGCAAATCCTCGCGTTCATCACTGAACTGGCCGACTACGAACGTGCTCGCCATGAAGTCATCGCCAGTGTCGCCGACATCGAACGCAGCCTGTTCAGTGAAGGGGCGACGGCCCATGGCCTGATCTGCCTGCGCGATGGAGTGCCCATCGGTTTTGCAGTGTTCTTTTTCAGCTACTCCACGTGGCTGGGCAGCAACTGCCTGTACCTCGAAGACTTGTACATCACCCCTGAACAGCGCGGCGGCGGTGCGGGTAAAACCCTGCTGCGTCACCTGGCGAAAATCGCCTGTGCCAACGACTGTGGGCGCTTTGAATGGAGCGTGCTGGAGTGGAACACCCCGGCCATCGACTTCTACAAGTCCCTGGGCGCGCAGCCGCAGGAAGAGTGGGTTCGATACCGCATGGATGGGGCAGTCTTGCGGGAATTTGCTGAGGGTAATTAATACCGTTCAAAAGATCGCAGCCTTCGGCAGCCCCTACATGAATCGCGTGTAAACCCGATCCTGTAGGAGCTGCCGAAGGCTGCGATCTTTTTTTGTCTAATCTCAATATATGGGATTGATATTTATATATTGAGATTTGTCGATGCCAAGGTTTATAGTCCGCCTCACTCACTGCCAAAAACAGAACAGGTGAAGCGATGCAGGCGCAATTGATCGCGCTCGACTGGGGGACAACCTCATTACGTGCTTACAAACTTGCCGCGGGCGGCCAGGTGCTCGAACAACGTTCGCTGTCGTCGGGGATCATGCAGTTGCCCAAGGCTGCGCGAATCATCAACGGTCGCGAATGCGTCGACGGTTTTGAACTGGCGTTTGACGAGGCCTGTGGTGATTGGCTCGACGAACAACCCGACTTGCCGGTGATCGCCTGTGGCATGGTCGGCAGCGCCCAGGGCTGGCGCGAAGCCGCCTACCGCGACACACCGGCGAACGTCGCCAGTCTTGGCACTTCCCTGCAAACCGTTCGCAGTCTTCGCGGTGTCGATGTGCACATCGTGCCGGGGGTGATCCAGCGTTCGCTCCTGCCGAACGTGATGCGCGGCGAAGAAACCCAGGTGCTCGGCGTCCTGCAGAACCTCGCGGGCGAGGCGGGCAGCGATCTGCTGATCGGCCTGCCGGGCAGCCATTCGAAATGGGTGGAAGTGGCCGACGGCTGCATCGTGCATTTCGATACCTTCATGACCGGCGAAGTCTTCGCCGTGCTCAGCGAACACAGCATCCTGGGGCGCACCCAGCAGCGCGGCGCGTCATTTGATGCGGGTGCATTCGATCGCGGCGTGCAGGTGGCGTTGTCGGCAGACGGCGAAATCGGCCCCTTGTCGACCTTGTTCAGCGCCCGCAGCCTCGGCCTGACCGGTGAACTCAGCGCCACGGCGCAAGCGGATTACCTGTCCGGCCTGTTGATCGGCCATGAGCTGTCGGCCCTGGCTTGCGTGCAGCGCCGTCGGCGCAACAGCGTGCATCTGCCTTCGATCATCCTGATCGGCAATTCCCAGCTGTGCAGCCGCTACAGCCGCGCACTCGATGCCTGCGGTTTTGCGCGGGTGACGTTGGCCGAGCAGGCCACCGAACGCGGGTTGTGGCAGCTGGCACTGGCGGCCGGCCTGATCGCGTCCACGCCAAATCGTTAAACCTGACTGGAGTCCTGACATGCTCAAACAAGCACTGGCGCAAAACGGGCTGATCGCGATCTTGCGTGGCCTGCGCCCGCAAGAAGCCGCCGCCATTGGTGAAGTCCTGTATGCCGCCGGATTTCGCGTCATCGAGGTGCCGCTCAATTCCCCTGAGCCGTACGAAAGCATCCGCATCCTGCGAAGCACGTTGCCCGCTGATTGCCTGATCGGCGCGGGCACGGTGCTGACGCCGCAGCAGGTTGAACAGGTGAAGGCGGCCGGCGGCCAGGTGATCGTCATGCCCCACAGCGATCCGAAGGTGTTGCGCGCGGCGAAAGCGGCCGGCCTTTACCTCTCGCCCGGTGTCGCCACCCCGACCGAAGCCTTCGCGGCACTGGCCGAAGGCGCGGATGTGCTGAAGATGTTCCCGGCCGAGCAGATGGGCCCGGCGGTCGTCAAGGCCTGGCTCGCGGTACTGCCGGCGGGAACGATCCTGGCACCGGTCGGTGGCATCACCCCGGACAACATGCAGGTGTTCATCGACGCGGGCGTCAAAGGCTTCGGCCTCGGTTCCGGGTTGTTCAAGCCGGGCATGACGCCGGAGGAAGTGGCGCTTAACGCCAAGGCTTACGTGGCTGCCTGGAAAGCCCTTCGCTAAGACTTTTTGGCGCTGCGAGCGCTGCATCTATAAGAGAGACAACAAGATGAAAATCACCAAACTGACCACCTTCATCGTTCCGCCACGCTGGTGCTTCCTCAAGGTCGAGACCGACGAAGGCGTGACCGGCTGGGGCGAGCCCGTGGTCGAAGGTCGCGCCCACACCGTGGCTGCTGCCGTTGAGGAATTGTCCGATTACCTGATCGGCAAAGATCCACGCAATATCGAAGACATCTGGACCGTGCTGTACCGCGGTGGCTTCTACCGTGGCGGTGCGATCCACATGAGCGCCCTGGCCGGCATCGACCAGGCGTTGTGGGACATCAAGGGCAAGGCGCTGGGCGTGTCGGTCAGTGACCTGCTGGGTGGGCAGGTGCGGGACAAGATCCGCGTGTATTCGTGGATCGGCGGCGACCGCCCGGCAGACACCGCGCGCGCCGCGAAAGAAGCGGTCAGCCGGGGTTTCACCGCGGTGAAAATGAATGGCACCGAAGAGCTGCAGTTCCTCGATACCTTCGACAAGGTCGACCTGGCCCTGGCCAACGTCGCCGCCGTGCGTGATGCGGTGGGGCCGAACGTCGGCATCGGCGTCGACTTCCATGGCCGGGTCCACAAGCCCATGGCCAAGGTGCTGATGAAGGAACTCGACCCATACAAACTGATGTTCATCGAAGAACCGGTGCTCAGCGAAAACTACGAAGCGCTGAAGGAACTGGCACCGCTGACCAGCACGCCGATTGCCCTGGGTGAGCGCCTGTTCTCGCGCTGGGATTTCAAGCGCGTGCTCAGCGAAGGCTACGTCGACATCATCCAGCCGGATGCTTCCCATGCGGGCGGCATCACCGAAACCCGCAAGATCGCCAACATGGCCGAAGCCTACGACGTGGCACTGGCGCTGCATTGCCCGCTGGGCCCGATTGCCCTGGCGGCGTGCCTGCAACTGGACGCGGCCTGCTACAACGCGTTCATCCAGGAACAGAGCCTGGGCATCCATTACAACGAGAGCAACGACCTGCTCGACTATGTGAAGGACCCGCGGGTGTTCGACTATGACAAAGGCTTCGTGAAAATCCCGAACGGCCCGGGCCTGGGCATCGAGATCAACGAGGAATACGTGATCGAACGCGCCGCGGTCGGCCACCGCTGGCGCAACCCGATCTGGCGCCATGCCGACGGCAGTTTTGCCGAGTGGTGAGTGCTGCCTGACCCACCGCAAAATGATCGTTCCCACGCTCTGCGTGGGAATGCCTCACCGGACGCTCTGCGTCCGCTTTTGGGACGCGGAGCGTCCCTGGCTGCATTCCCACGCAGAGCGTGGGAACGATCACGACCTCAATAAACATAAAAAGAGGCACTCCTCATGCAACCGCAAACCCTCACCGGGCAGGCGTCGTTGGCGGCGCCCAGCCGCAAGCGTTTTTTCATCATGGTCCTGTTGTTCATCACCGTGGTGATCAACTACCTGGACCGCAGCAACCTGTCGATCGCCGCACCGGCGCTGACGAGCGACCTGGGCATCGATCCGATCCACGTCGGCCTGATCTTCTCGGCCTTCGGCTGGACCTACGCCGCCATGCAGATTCCCGGTGGCTGGCTGGTGGACCGGGTGCCGCCGCGCATTCTCTATACCGCCGCACTGCTGTTATGGTCGATTGCCACGGTCATGCTCGGCTTCGCGGGCAGTTTCGTCGCGCTGTTCGTGTTGCGCATGGCCGTCGGTGCCCTGGAAGCGCCGGCCTATCCGATCAACAGCCGCGTGGTCACCACCTGGTTCCCGGAGCGTGAGCGCGCCACGGCCATCGGTTTCTACACCTCCGGGCAGTTCGTCGGCCTGGCATTCCTGACACCGGTATTGGCCTGGTTGCAGCATGAATTCGGCTGGCACATGGTGTTCGTCACCACCGGCGCAGTGGGCATTCTGTGGGCGGTGATCTGGTACGCGGTGTATCGCGAGCCACGGGATTTCAAAGGCGCCAACGACGCCGAAATCGAGCTGATCAAAGAAGGCGGCGGGCTGGTGGACATCCAGTCGGAACAGGCCAAGGTCAAGGCCAAATTCAGCTGGACCGATCTGGGCATTGTCCTGACCAAGCGCAAGCTCTGGGGCATCTACCTCGGCCAGTTCTGCCTCAACTCGACGCTGTGGTTTTTCCTGACGTGGTTCCCGACCTACCTGGTGAAATACCGCGGCATGGACTTCATCAAGTCCGGCTTGCTGGCGTCGCTGCCGTTTCTCGCAGCGTTCGTCGGCGTGCTGTGTTCCGGGTTCTTTTCGGACTTCCTGATTCGTCGTGGCTACACCGTGGGTTTCGCCCGCAAGTTGCCGATCATCAGTGGCCTGCTGATTTCCACTTCGATCATCGGCGCCAACTTCGTCGAATCGACGCCGCTGGTGATTGCCTTCCTCGCGCTGGCGTTTTTCGGCAACGGCCTGGCGTCGATCACCTGGTCGCTGGTGTCGACCCTGGCGCCAGCGCGCTTGCTTGGGCTGACCGGCGGGGTGTTCAACTTCATCGGCAACCTGTCGGCCATCGCCACGCCGATCGTCATCGGCTTCCTGGCCAGCGGTGACTCCTTTGCCCCGGCCATCACCTATATCTCGGTGCTGGCGTTGATCGGTGCACTTTCCTACATCTTGCTGGTGGGCAAGGTCGAGCGTATCAAGTTGTAGTCGTGACCTGCGGGCGACCATAATGCCGCCCGTTCACTCGCTCAACGGTAAAGGCTGGATATGCAGGAAGACGCCCCAAAAATCGCCAAGGACGCCGCGCCGACCGGCACCCAGACACTGCTTCGCGGCCTGGGTGTGGTTCAGGCCGTGGCCAGTGGCGCCCGCGATCTCAAGGAAATCGCCCGGTTGATCGGTACCACGCGCAGCACTACCCATCGCCTGGCCAGTTGCCTGGTGGACGAGCGGTATCTGCGGGTAGTGCCGCAGGTCGGTTATCTGTTGGGGCCCAAGCTGATCGAACTGGGGTTTCAGGCGCGCGAAGAAGTGCCGCTGGTGACCCTGGCCGGGCCGTACCTGGATGAGTTGTCGGCGTTGACCGGCGACACCATTCACCTGGCTATCCGCGAAGGCGACGAGGTGCTGTACCTGCACAAGAATCCGGGGCGCAACGGTCCGGAGATGCGCTCGCGGGTCGGCCATCGCATGCCCTTGGCGCGCACCGGGATCGGCAAGGCGTTGATGCTCGATGACTCGCCGCAAGAGTGGCAGCGCTTGTACGAAGTCAGCCTGCCGGTGGGTGGGAAAAATCAGTTCTGGCCGCAGCATCCCGAGCAATCCTGGGAGCAGTTCCAGCAGCGCATGATCGAGTACGTGGCCGGCGGTTATGCCTTCGATCTGGAAGACAACGAACCGTCGATCCGCTGTGTGGCGGCACCGATCCGCGATGCCAGCAAACGCATCGTCGCCGCCATCAGCATCGCCAGCACCGTGCCGTACATGCCGCTGGAAAAAATGGCCGAGCTGATTCCCCTGATCAAAGGGGTTACGGCCCGGCTGTCGGCGGAGCTTGGCCTCAAGGTTTAAAGCTTGAGGGTCGCCATGTCGATGACGAAGCGGTACTTCACGTCACCGGCGATCATGCGCGCGTAGGCCTCGTTGATCTGGCGGATGTCGAGCATCTCGATGTCGCAAGTGATGTTGTGCTCGGCGCAGAAATCCAGCACTTCCTGGGTTTCGGCGACACCGCCGATCAAGGATCCGGCCAACACGCGACGGCCCAGCACCAGTTTCGCGGCATGCACCGGCGGATCGATCGGTTCGATCAGGCCCACCAGAATGTGCACGCCGTCGAAGCGCAGGGTGTCAAGGTACGGGTTGAGGTCGTGCTGCACCGGAATGGTGTCCAGCAGGAAGTCGAAATGTCCCGCCGCAGCCTTCATCTGTTCGGCATCGGTGGACACGATCACGTGATCGGCGCCCTGACGACGACCTTCCTCGGCCTTGCTCGCCGAACGGGTGAACAACGTCACTTCGGCGCCCATGGCCTTGGCGAACTTGATGCCCATGTGGCCCAGGCCACCCATGCCGAGAATCCCGACCTTGTCGCCCGCCTTGACGCCGTAATGCTTGAGCGGCGAGTAGGTGGTAATGCCGGCGCAGAGAATCGGTGCGGCGCTGGCCAGGTCGAGTTTTTCCGGAATACGCACCACGAAATGCTCGCTGACCACGATGCTGTCGGAGTAACCCCCCATGGTGTTGCTGCCATCGACGCGGTCGGGGGTGGCGTAGGTCATGGTCGGACCTTCGAGGCAGTATTGCTCCAGGTCGGCCTGGCAAGCTTCGCAATGGCGGCAGGAGTCGACCATGCAGCCGACGCCGACCAGATCGCCGACCTTATGTTTAGTAACGTTCGCACCTATGGCGGTAACTTTTCCGACGATCTCATGGCCAGGCATCAACGGGTAAACGGCGATGCCCCATTCGTTGCGTGCCTGATGGATGTCGGAATGGCACACGCCGCAGTAGAGAATCTCGATCGCGACGTCGTCGGGCCGTGGGCTGCGACGTTGGAATTTCATCGGGGCGAGGGGTGTGGTGGCCGACTGGGCGGCATATCCGATGGCGGTGTACATGGTGAGCCTCGCAAAAGCGTTAACAGGTGAGGCGGCGCATTCTGGGCGCCGGTCCCCCTCGCGGCCATGGCGATTCCTCCGGGTGTCATGCCTATTCCTCCGGCATGCGCCCTTGATCGATCGCATTGGCGATCAGACCTGCGATGATGTTTTCATCCCTTTTTCCGTGACTTTTTTTGTGAAGACCTTCGATGTTGTTGACCCGTCACCTTGATGCCAATGCCACCCTGGTTTCGCTGATCCAGCCGCTATCGACGCGCGACGGATTCGTCCCGACCGCCTTGCCGGGCGTGCAGGTTTTGCGGGCCAGTTGCGATGTGGCCCGTGGGCCGCAAATCTATGAGCCGAGCCTGGTGATCATCGCCCAGGGCAGCAAACTGGCGTACCTGGGGCCGCGCACCCTGGAATATGGAGCCGGGCATTACCTGATCCAGGCGCTGCCGGTGCCGTTCGAGTGCGAAACCTTTGCGGCGCCCGACGGGCCGATGCTCGGGGTCTCGGTTGCGATCGACCGGGTGATGCTGGGCGAGCTGGTATTGGCGATGGGCCTGGCGCCGGGGCGGCATATCCCGGCACAAACACCTGAGTCCATGACCTCGGCCGTGCTCGATGATGCGATGCGCGGTTGTGTCGAGCGGCTGCTGCGTTGCCTGCACGATCCGCTGGAATGCCAGATCATGGGGCAGGCGCGCCTGCGTGAATTGCTGTTTGTCGCACTCCGTGGTCCGCAGGCCGATGTATTGCGGGCGCTGGTTGAGCAGCAGGGGCAGTTCGCCCGGATCGCGGCATCCCTCAGTCATCTGCATGCGCATTACACCGAACCTTTGAACGTCGAGACCCTGGCCAGTTGCGCGAACATGAGTGCGTCGACCTTTCACGAGCATTTCAAGCGCAGCACCTTGTTGTCGCCGGTGCAGTATCTGAAGCGATTGCGTTTGCTCAGGGCGCAGCAGTTGTTGCTGGGCGAGGGGTTGGGCGTGGCGCAGGTGGCGCATCGGGTGGGGTATCAGAGCACGTCGCAGTTCAGTCGCGAGTACAAGCGCTACTTCGAGCGCAACCCCGGGGACGAACGCGCCGCCTGATCCACCGCAAATCCCTTGTAGGAGCCGAGCTTGCTCGCGAAGGCGGTGTGTCATTCAACATTGATCTCGCCTGACACACCGCCTTCGCGAGCAAGCTCGGCTCCTACAGGGGGCCGTGTATGAGCTTGAATTGCAGGCAACAAAAAGGCCCCCGAATTGGGAGCCTTGATGTTCAGCGGTTCGGCTTACATGTTCGGGTAAGTCGGGCCGCCGGCACCTTCCGGTGTCACCCAGGTGATGTTCTGTGCAGGGTCCTTGATGTCGCAGGTCTTGCAGTGAACACAGTTCTGGGCGTTGATCTGGAAGCGCTTCTCGCCGTCTTCCATGGTGACCACTTCATACACGCCGGCCGGGCAGTAGCGCTGGGCAGGTTCGTCGTACAGCGGCAGGTTCTTGCTGATCGGGATGCTCGCGTCGGCCAGTTTCAGGTGGCACGGCTGCTCTTCTTCATGGTTGGTACCGGAGATGAACACCGAGCTCAGTTTGTCGAAGCTGATCTTGCCATCCGGTTTCGGGTAGTCGATCTTCTTGCAGTCGGCCGCCAGTTTCAGGCATGCATAATCCGGCTTGGTGTCGTGCAGGGTGAACGGCAGTTTGCCGCCGAAGATGTTCTGGTCCAGCCAGTTGAAACCGCCGCCGACGATGGCGCCGAACTTGTGGATCGCCGGGCCGAAGTTGCGGCTGGCGAACAGTTCTTCGTACAGCCAGCTGTTCTTGAAGCTTTCGACGTAATTGGTCAGTTCGTCGCCGCCTTCGGACTCGGCGAACAGGCGATCGGCCACGGCGTCAGCCGCCAGCATGCCGGACTTCATCGCGGTGTGACTGCCCTTGATCTTGGCGAAGTTCAGGGTGCCGAGGTCGCAACCGATCAGCGCGCCGCCCTTGAAGACCATCTTCGGCAGCGAGTTCAGGCCGCCTTTGCAGATGGCACGGGCGCCGTAGCTGACGCGCTTGCCGCCTTCCAGGTACTGCTTGAGCACCGGGTGATGCTTGAGGCGCTGGAACTCGTCGAACGGCGACAGGTAGGTGTTGCTGTAGGACAGGTCGACGATCAGGCCTACCACAACCTGGTTGTTTTCCAGGTGGTAGAGGAACGAGCCGCCGGTGTTCTCGGTGCCCATGATGTCCATCGGCCAACCGGCGGTGTGCACCACCAGGCCTGGCTGGTGCTTGGCCGGGTCGACTTCCCAAATCTCTTTCAGGCCGATGCCGTAGTGCTGGGCGTCGGCATCGCTGGCGAGGTTGAAGCGCTTGATCAGTTGCTTGCCGATGTGGCCGCGGCAACCTTCGGCGAACAGCGTGTACTTGCCGCGCAGTTCCATGCCCGGGGTGTACAGGCCTTCCTTCGGGTTGCCTTCGCGGTCAACGCCCAGATCGCCGGTGATGATCCCGCGAACCACGCCGTTCTCGTCGAATAGCGCTTCCTGGGCGGCGAAGCCCGGGTAGATCTCCACGCCCAGGTTCTCGGCCTGCTGGGCCAGCCAGCGGCACAGGTTGCCCAGGGAGATGATGTAGTTGCCTTCGTTGTGCATGGTCTTGGGCACAAAGAAGTCTGGAATTTTTTGCGCGCTTTCGGCGTTTTTCAGCACGAAGATGTCATCGCGGGTGACCGGCGTGTTCAGCGGCGCGCCGAGTTCTTTCCAGTCCGGGAACAGTTCGTTCAGGGCGCGGGGTTCGAACACCGCACCAGACAGGATGTGAGCACCGACTTCGGAGCCTTTTTCGACCACGCAGACGCTGATTTCCTTACCGGCTTCGGCGGCCTTCTGCTTCAATCGGCAGGCAGCGGAAAGACCAGCGGGGCCGGCACCGACGATGACCACGTCGAATTCCATGTATTCGCGTTCCACAGGTTATCTCCTACTCAAGGCTCAACAGTTTTTTTTCTAATATGGAGGTTGGGTGTCGCATCCATGAATCCCTGCGCAACGCCGGGAGCGGACAATCGATTAACCACCTTTCTCTTTGGTGGCGCATTATATCTACACCACTCTCAGCGTCCAATACAAACGTTTGTTTGAAATGGCTCCAAGCCAGAGAAATCAAAGTCACGCGCCTTATGAACGGCCATTTTGGCGTATTGACCGGAATAGGTGTTCCGGTCAAGATACGGGCGGTTTTGCGCTCGCCGTAGGCTGACTGTTGGCTTCAAGAGCACCTCTAAAGACAGGGCGATGGCAGTAGAAGGTGATACGCCGCGCGGGTTTGACGCGCAGTTTACACGTCGCGATATTGAATGACTCGTTAGTCACTCCTGACGAACGGTCATCAGCATCATGAGCGATGGTCACTTGACACGTTTGCCGGCGTTTTTGGAGGTGCCCTTGCGCCCGATGAGCATCAACCGCCAGGTTCGCCTAGGCGACTTTCTTTTCACCGGAGAGTAACGAGGAATCCATGAAGGTTCTTGTAGCTGTCAAACGCGTTGTGGATTACAACGTGAAAGTTCGCGTCAAGGCGGACAATTCCGGCGTCGATCTTGCCAACGTCAAGATGTCGATGAACCCGTTCTGCGAGATCGCCGTGGAAGAAGCCGTACGCCTGAAAGAAAAAGGTGTTGCGACTGAAATCGTCGTCGTCTCCGTGGGCCCGTCCACCGCTCAAGAGCAACTGCGCACCGCGCTGGCTCTGGGTGCCGATCGCGCCATCCTCGTCGAGTCCGCCGAAGACCTGACTTCCCTGGCTGTTGCCAAGCTGCTCAAGGCTGTTGTCGACAAGGAACAGCCTCAGCTGGTGATCCTTGGCAAACAAGCCATCGACAGCGACAACAACCAGACCGGCCAGATGCTGGCGGCACTGAGCGGCTACGGTCAGGGCACGTTCGCCTCGAAAGTCGAAATCAGCGGCGACAGCGTGGCTGTCACCCGTGAAATCGACGGCGGCGCGCAGACAGTTTCCCTGAAACTGCCGGCCATCGTCACCACCGACCTGCGTTTGAACGAGCCGCGCTACGCGTCTCTGCCAAACATCATGAAAGCCAAGAAGAAGCCTCTCGAGACGCTGACTCCGGACGCTTTGGGCGTTTCCACCGCCTCCACCAACAAGACCGTGAAAGTCGAAGCGCCTGCTGCACGCAGCGCGGGTATCAAGGTCAAGTCGGTGGCTGAACTGGTCGAGAAACTGAAAAACGAAGCGAAGGTAATCTAAATGACTATCTTGGTTATTGCTGAACACGACAACAAAGTACTGGCCCCGGCCACGCTGAACACTGTTGCTGCCGCGGCCAAAATCGGCGGCGACATCCACGTGCTGGTTGCAGGCCAGGGCGCTGGCGCCGTGGCTGAAGCCGCTGCGAAAATCGCTGGCGTGAGCAAAGTCCTGAACGCTGACAACGCCGCTTACGCGCATCAGCTGCCGGAAAACGTTGCGCCACTGGTTGCAGAGTTGGGCAAGGGCTACAGTCACATCCTGGCTGCCGCCACTTCCAACGGCAAAAACATCCTGCCGCGCGTTGCCGCTGCACTGGACGTTGACCAGATCTCCGAGATCATCTCGGTCGAAAGCGCTGACACCTTCAAGCGCCCAATCTACGCCGGTAACGCCATCGCTACCGTTCAGTCGAACGCTGCGGTCAAGGTGATCACCGTGCGTGCCACCGGTTTCGATCCGGTTGCCGCTGAAGGTGGTTCGGCTTCGGTTGAATCGGTTGCTGCTGCTCACGACGCTGCGATCTCCAGCTTCGTTGGCGAAGAGCTGGCCAAGTCCGATCGTCCGGAACTGACCGCTGCCAAGATCGTCGTTTCCGGCGGCCGCGGCATGCAGAACGGCGACAACTTCAAGCACCTGTACGCCCTGGCCGACAAGCTGGGCGCTGCCGTGGGTGCTTCGCGCGCCGCGGTCGACGCAGGTTTCGTACCCAACGATATGCAGGTCGGTCAGACCGGCAAGATCGTTGCTCCACAGCTGTACATCGCGGTCGGTATCTCCGGCGCGATCCAGCACCTGGCCGGCATGAAAGACTCCAAGGTGATCGTTGCGATCAACAAGGACGAAGAAGCGCCGATCTTCCAGGTGGCCGATTACGGCCTGGTGGCGGACCTGTTCGAAGCCATCCCTGAGCTGGAGAAGCTGGTCTAATCCGGCGGCTTCACTTATAAAGAGCCCGACCTTCTGGTCGGGCTTTTTTTTGCCTTTCCTGTACCTGTAGGAGCTGGCTTGCCAGCGAAGAGGCCGTCACATTCAACATCATTGTTGTCTGTGACGCCGCCTTCGCTGGCAAGCCAGCTCCTACAGATATAACCGGACATGAGTGGGAGTGTATTGCCATGGATCTGCGCCGCGTGTGTGGGTGGTCATTGTTACTGGGGCTGACGGTATTCCCGGCGCTGTCCAATGCCGTCGGCAAGTGCGAACGCCTTGTGGTCACCGGCAGCCCGGATGCGCCACCGTACCTGTGGCAAGACCCGCAAGATCCCAAGCACCTGATCGGCGCCAGTGCCGATTTGTTGCAGCAGGTAGCGGGGCAGTTGGGCATCAAGGTCCAGTTGCTCTACGCCGGTAAACGCGCACAGGCGCTGGAGGAAGTACGCAGCGGGCGCATGGACATGCTGGCCGATGCCCCGTTGACGGTCAGCGAGCTGGAATCCCTGGACTACATTCATCCAGCGTTGCTGGAGAACGATTACCTGGTGTGGACCCGCAAGGATTCATCGCTGGTCTACAACGCAGTCGCGGACCTGCACGGTCATCCCGGGGCGTTGTCGGAAAAGTCGCGATTAACCGCGCAGTTCGCCACTTTCGCCGAGCAGCAATTGACCCTCGCCCGTACGCCAAACCTGACCCAGGCCTTTCAGAAATTGCTCTTGGGCGAGGTGGAATTCGTCCTGGCAGGGCGTTACTCCGGCATGGCAATGGCGCAGACCCTGGGCATGGCCAATGACCTGGTGCCCCGTACGCAACCGGTCGACAAACCGGGTCTGTTTCTGGCGGTTTCCCACAACTCGGCCTGCAACGATCCGTGGTTGCGCGGACAGTTGGCCAAAAAGATGACAGAATTGCCCGCGTCCGGACTGACGGAGGCCGTGCTGCAACGCAATATCGAGCGTTGGAACGCGCAGCAGAAGCAACCTGTCAGTACCCCAAAACAGTAGGGATTCTTAGTGAGTATTCGACCTCTTTTCGCTGCCCTGGCCGTTCTGGCTCTGGCGGGTTGTGCAGCCGATCCGGCGCCGAATGAACAAATGCGCCTGACCGCACAGGCCGTCGAGCAGGCCAAGGCCGTGGGCGCCACTGCCGACGAAGTGCCGGAAATGAAACTGGCCGAAGACAAGTACAACCGGGCCAAGGGCAGCATGGCTGACCAGTCTTTCCGGAATGCGCGGATGCGTGCCGAGCAGGCCGAGCTGGATGCGCGCCTGGCCGAAGCCCGGGTCTTGACCCTCAAGAGTGAAGAACAGCTGAACGTGCTCAATACCCGCATCGCCCGCCTGCAAAAGCAGTTGGGAGCAGCCCAATGAGCCTCAAGTCCTACGTTTTCGGCGCTTTGATCCTGGCAGCAACCGTGAGCCTTGTCGGCTGCGCCGGCCAGCAAGGCGAAGCGGCGCTGCAACAGGCGGGCGCCGACTTCCAGAAGGTCAAGGAAGACTCCAACGTGCTGCGCATCGCCCCCAAGGACGTGATACGCGCCGGTGAGTCCCTGGCCCGCGCCGACCGTTTGTCCACCTATTGGGGCAGCGGCTCGGATGTGGTGCATTACGCTTACCTGAGCCAGCGCTACAGCGAAATCGCCAGGGAACACACCAATCAGGTGCTCAACGAAGAGCGCGCCGCCAAGCTCGAGCTGGAACGCCAGCGCCTGCAACTGGCCCTGCGCGAATCCAAGTTGCTCAGCGTGCAGCAGCAGGGCAAATGGCTGGAAGAGCAGATCCTTGCCTTGGCTACCACCCAGACCGACCGTGGCCTGGTGATGACCCTGGGGGACGTGCTGTTCGACACCGGCGAAGCAGAGCTGAAAAGCTCGGCCAACCGCGTGGTGCTCAAGATTGTGCAGTTCCTGCAGCTCAACCCCAAGCGCGTGGTGCGCATCGAAGGCTACGCCGACAGTACCGGTGGCAAGCAGGAGAATCTCAAGCTGTCCCGCGACCGGGCGCAATCGGTGGCGGACGTGCTGATGGACCTGGGCATCGACGACAAGCGCATCCGGGTTGAAGGCTATGGCGACGAGTATCCGGTTGACGCGAACGCCTCCGAACGGGGCCGGGCGCAGAACCGTCGGGTGGAAATTGTGTTTTCCGACGAAAAAGGCCAGCTCGGCGCTGCCCGCTAAAGGGTAGCGTCTCTGGAAAGCCCGGCCTGCCAGACAGCGCCGGGTTTTTTTTCGCCTGCCGATTACCGCACAAAACAGTACAGTTTTTGCTGACACTGCACTGTACTGTCGACTATTGTGGCAACTGTCCCAGTACACTTCTAAACTGTTCCGGTATTGTTTCACACAAGAATAAAATGCCCGTGAAATCGAGTGCTGCGTCATGACCAACCTCTTGCTCTACCAACGTATTGCTCAGCAACTGGCCGAAGACATCCGCCGTGGTGTCTATCAACCGGGAGAGCGCGTGCCTTCGGTGCGCAAGATGAGTTCGCAGCTCAATGTCAGCCATGCCACGGTGCTGCAGGCCTATGCCAACCTCGAAGATCAGGGGCTGATCCGCGCGCGGCCGCAGTCCGGTTACTACGTACACCAGACTCCGGCGCTGACCGCGCCGACACCGGACATTGCCCGGGTCGAACGTCCAGGCCTGGTAACGCGCAGCAGCATCATTCAGCAGGTGTTGGTCGAATCCCGCCGCGAAGGCGTTTTTCCGCTGGGCGCCGCGGTGCCCAGCGTCGACTATTTGCCGGTGCGAGCCCTGCATCAGCAATTGGCCAAAGTCACCCGATTCCATAGCCCGCGGGCTTTCAGCTACATGTTCAGCCCCGGTTTCGAACCCCTGCGCCGACAGGTGGCGATCCGCATGCGCGATGCCGGCGTGGTGGTCGACCCTTCGGAAGTGGTGATCACCCACGGCTGCGTCGACGCCTTGCAGATGTCCCTGCGGGTGCTGACCCGGCCCGGTGACCTGATCGCGGCCGAGTCGCCGACCTATTACGGTTTGCTGCAGCTGGCCGATCTCCTGGGCCTCAAGGTCATCGAGATCCCCAGCGACCCGTCCACCGGCATGAGCCTCGAAGCCCTGCAATTGGCGGCCAACCAGTGGTCGATCAAGGCGCTGGTACTGACCACTCGTCTGAGCAACCCGTTAGGCGGCACCATGCCGGAAGAGCGGCAGAAGCAGCTGCTGCGCCTGGCGTCGGACTTTGACATCCAGGTCGTCGAAGACGATATCTACGGCGAGCTGATGTTCGAGCAGGGCCGCACCAAATCGCTCAAGGCCTATGACCGGCTGGACCGGGTGATTTACTGCTCGAGCTTCTCCAAGACCCTGTCGCCGGGGGTACGGATCGGCTGGATGATTGCCGGCAAGTACCAGCAGGAGATCCAGCGCCTGCAAACCTTCAGTACCCATTCGGCCTGCAGCGTCACGCAGATGGGCATTGCCGCCTATCTGGAAAACGGTGGTTACGACCGCCATTTGCGTTACATCCGCCAGGAGTACCGCAAGAACCTCAGCGCCTTCCAGCTGGCGGTGCAGCAGTATTTCCCCGAAGGCACGCAGATGACCCGGCCTACCGGCGGTTTCATTTTGTGGGTGAGCTTGCCGGGGCGGGTCAACACCCAGGAACTGCATGTGCGGGCGTTGCAGCAGGGCATCAGTATTGCGCCGGGGCTGATATTCAGTAACACCGAGCAGTTCAACCACTGCATCCGGCTCAATTGCGGCATCCCGTGGAACCGCGAAGCCGAACGTGCGTTGATGACCCTGGGCATGCTTGCCACCCAGCTCTGCCAGGAGATGGCTGGCGGCTTTTGACCAGGCGGCCTCTGTCCGTGCTTGTCACGGGGCGTGCAACAGGCGAGCATAGGCACCTCTGTCGTTTTCGCCGTTTGCGTCGTTGGGTACATGAAGCCGATTTTTCCTGCCGTCTGGCTGTTGATCTGCCTGTTAGCGAGTGTTCAGCCGGCGTCCGTCAAGGCCGAATCCGTGCAGGAAAAACCCGCCGCCAGCGCTGCCAAGGCAACCCCGAAAAAAACCGCAACGGTCAAAAAGCCCGCTGCGGTAAAGAAGCGCGCACCGATTGCCTCCAAGTCCAAACCGGCCAGCGAAGTGGTGAAAACCCCGGTACCTTCCGCCGACCTGGATTTGAGCCTGCCCAAGGACATGGTCGAAGAGCTGAAACCGGTCGGGACGGTTCCATTGCCCAAGCGTGAGCCGGTATTGCCGCAGATGTTCGGTGACAAAAGCAGCCAGTTCCAGCTCAACGGCAGGCTGATCAACAACGAAATGCAGCTGCAAATGCGTAACGAAGAGCGTCATGAAGTGGAAGGCGCTGCGCTGGAATTCGAATTCAAGCGGTAAATCCCGCCTTTGGCAGACCCGCCGGCCAGACGCTTGGTCGGAGACTGGCCGGTCACGCCCGTTTGCAGGCAAATACCCGGGCAAGGGTAATTTAAAACAACTGTTTTAGCGGTTACTCTGTGCCCCGTCCTTCAACACATTGCTCGTCGCGAGGAGCTTTTCGTCATGAAATGCCGTGAGGGCTGTGGCGCCTGCTGCATTGCCCCTTCCATCAGTTCACCGATTCCCGGTATGCCCCATGGCAAAGCCGCCGGGGAACGTTGCCTGCAATTGTCTGCCGATAACCTGTGCAACATTTTCGGTAAACCCGAGCGCCCGGCGGTGTGTTCGGCCTTCGAGGCTGACATCGAGGTGTGTGGCAATAGCAGCGAAGAGGCTATCCGGTTGATTGGCTGGTGGGAGCAGATGACCGCGGCGTGATGTGTTCGACGAACGGAACTTAAACAATAAGGAATAAGATTATGGGTTCGCTGCATCGTATCGCTGTGTTGTGTGGTTTGACCGCTGTACTGGCCACTTCGGTCGCCCAGGCCGAAGACTGGAAAGTCGCCAAGAACGAAGACGGCATCAAGATCTCCCTGAGTGAAGTGGCCGGCTCCGACTACAAGGCCTATCAGGGCGTCACCCTGATGAAGACCACCGTGGCCAAACTGCGCGCGCTGCAGGAAGACGTGGTCGGCGCCTGCGCCTGGATTCACGAGTGCAAGACCCAGAAGTTGCTCAAGCACGAAGGCGACCAGAGCTGGACCTACACCCAGTTCAATACGCCATGGCCGGTCACGCCGCGTGATTCGGTGCTGCATATCACCACGATCACGGGCGCCGATGGCAGCCTGACGCGCAAGCTCGAGGGCGTGCCGAAATACCTTCCTGAAGAAAAGGGCTTTGTGCGGGTCGCCAAGGTCGATGGTTTCTGGAAGTTCGTCCCCAAGGGCGATCAGGTTGAAGTGACCTACCAGGTGCATACCGAGCCAGGTGGTAGCGTGCCATCGATGGTGGCCAACAAGTTTGTGGTGGATGCGCCGTTCAATACCTTGAAAAACCTGAAGGCTGTGGCCGAGAAATAAAAGCGGGTACCACCCATTCCCCTGTAGACGCGATGCTTGCTCGCGATGGACGTCAACAATAACGCGGGCTGTCTGCATGCCCGTGCCGTCCTGGCGTTTTTCGTCGGAACGCCGCCCGGAGCGAGCATCGCTCCTACACAAACCTTTATTGTGTTTCCGAATATTCGTTGCACAGAATTTTCACAAAGCCTCCAAGACAATTCCCCCCGCGCGGCCATCGACGAACAGTAATCAATGGCAATGCCGCGATTGATCGTGCAACATTTGCGCACCGCGCGAACCCCGGGGCCGAGTACTGGCCAACAGAGGGCAGGGCGCAGCTGTATTTTCGAAACTTAAACTTCCAATGGGTCCTAAAAACGACATGGCAATCCCGGACGCCCTGAGTCAGAAGCGAGCATCGAGTCGCTTGCTGCAACCGACCGTCAAATCGCATCTGGCCTACACACTGTTGTGCGCTCTGGTCATGATGGTGATGTTTTCCGTGCTGCGCCTCGCGCTGCTGGTCTACAACCGCGAAATGATCCTCGACACCCCGGCCGCGACCTTTTTCGAAGCATTCGCCAACGGCTTGCGTTTCGACCTGCGCCTGGTGGTCTACCTGAGCGTTCCGCTGGTGCTGGCGCTGTTCAGTGCCCGAGCCATGGCAGCGCGGGGGATCTTCCGCTTCTGGCTGACAGTCACCTCCAGCATCGCGCTGTTCCTGGGCCTGATGGAGATGGACTTCTACCGTGAATTCCACCAGCGCCTCAACGGCTTGGTCTTCCAGTATGTGAAGGAAGACCCGAAAACCGTGATGAGCATGCTCTGGTACGGTTTTCCGGTGGTTCGCTACCTGCTGTCCTGGGCCCTGGGTACCTGGATCCTGAGCCTCGCGTTCAAGGGCGCCGACCGTGCCACGCGTCCTCGTGGCCCTTTCAGCGGCGGCAGCATCAGCACCCGCCAGGTCGCCCCCTGGTACTCGCGCGCCGTGGTGTTCGTGGTGTGCCTGCTGATCTGCGTGGTCGCGGCCCGCGGTACCTTGCGTCAAGGCCCGCCCATGCGTTGGGGTGATGTCTACACCACCGATTCCAACTTCGCCAACCAACTGGGCCTCAACGGTACCCTGTCCCTGGTGGCTGCGGCGAAGAGCCGGATGTCCGAAGATCGCGATAACATCTGGAAGGCCACGTTGCCTCAACCGATGGCGCAGCAGACCGTGCGCGACATGCTGGTGATGAAGGACGACAAACTGGTGGATGCCGAGACCGCCGCCGTGCGTCGCGACTACACGCCACCCGCCGACAAGACCCTGCCGATCAAGAACGTTGTCGTGATCCTGATGGAAAGCATGGCCGGTCACTCGGTGGGTGCATTGGGCGCACCGGGTAACATCACGCCTTACCTCGACAAACTGTCGAAGGAAGGCCTGCTGTTCGACCGTTTCTTCTCCAACGGTACCCACACCCACCAGGGCATGTTCGCCACCATGGCGTGCTTCCCGAACCTGCCGGGTTTCGAGTACCTGATGCAGACCCCGGAAGGCAGCCACAAACTGTCTGGCCTGCCGCAGTTGCTCAGCGCCCGTGACTACGACGATGTGTATGTCTACAACGGCGATTTCGCCTGGGACAACCAGTCGGGTTTCTTCAGCAACCAGGGCATGACCAATTTCATCGGGCGTAACGACTTCGTTAACCCGGTGTTCTCCGACCCGACCTGGGGTGTGTCCGACCAGGACATGTTCGACCGTGGCCTGGTGGAGCTCAAGGCCCGCGATGGCAAGGACAAGAAACCGTTCTATGCCTTGCTGCAAACCTTGTCCAACCACACGCCTTATGCGTTGCCGACCCCCTTGCCGGTCGAGCCCGTCACCGATCGTGGCAGCCTGAACGAACATTTGACCGCCATGCGCTACGCGGATTGGGCGCTGGGTCAGTTCTTCGAGAAGGCGCGCAATGAGCCTTACTTCAAGGAAACCCTGTTCGTCATCGTCGGCGACCACGGCTTCGGCAACGAACGTCAGATCACCGAAATGGACCTGGGTCGCTTCAACGTGCCGATGCTGATGATCGCACCGGGCATCCAGGAAAAATTCGGCACGCTGGACCACACCGTTGGCACCCAGGTCGACATCGTGCCGACCATCATGGGCCGGATCGGTGGCGAAGTGCGTCATCAGTGCTGGGGCCGTGACTTGCTCAACCTGCCGGAAGGCGATACCGGTTTCGGTGTGATCAAGCCGTCGGGCAGCGAGCAGACCACTGCGATCATCACCGCGGACCAGATCCTGGTTCTGCCCAAGGACAAGGACATGGCACCGAAGATGTACCAGTACGAACTGGGCGCTACGCCTCGTGCCGTGGTCGTTCCTGATGCACCGCGTACCGCCGAGCTTAAAACCAAGCTCGAAGCGTTCCTGCAAACGGCGACCAAGAGCCTGATCGACAACACCGCCGGTGTGGTCGACGGCAAGCCGGATTAAACTGGCAAGACCGAGCAAATAGCGATGCAATAAAAAAGAGGCTCCTTTAGAGCCTCTTTTTTTTACCGGTCAGAACTTCATATCTTGCCGAGCAACAACAGGATCAGTATCACCACCAACACCACGCCGATGATACCGGACGGGCCATAACCCCAACTTCTGGAGTGCGGGAAGACCGGTAGACCACCGATCAGTAACAGGATCAGAATGATCAGGAGAATTGTGCCCATGTCTGTTTCCTTGCTTTAAGTATTCAGGAATGACCTAGCCGTTATCAGTCAGCGGGAATGTCATTTATTCGAGCTGCTTAAAAAATCGGACCGTTACACAGGGCAGAAAATTCCAGGTTTTTTTGCTGTTTTTAGAACTATTGCCTATTCCGTCTGCTGTTGCGTTAGTTGCTTGAGCCGCGCTTGCGGTTTGCTCGGGGCATTCAGCAATCTGATAGAGCGTGGGACGGCCAATATCCTTCGCTACACTCGACGCATCTTCCCCGGAACAACAAGGCTGTTTGCTATGCAAAATCGCATGATGATCACTGGTGCGGGCTCCGGCCTGGGTCGCGAAATCGCGCTGCGCTGGGCGCGCGAGGGCTGGCAGCTGGCCTTGTCGGACGTCAGCGAACCGGGCCTGCAGGAAACCCTCAAGCAGGTGCGCGAAGCCGGTGGTGACGGTTTTATCCAGCGTTGCGATGTGCGTGATTACAGTCAGCTGACCGCGTTTGCCCAGGCCTGCGAATCGAAGTTCGGTGGTATCGACGTCATCGTCAATAACGCGGGCGTGGCCTCGGGCGGGTTTTTCAGCGAACTGTCCCTGGAAGACTGGGACTGGCAGATCGCAATCAACCTCATGGGCGTGGTCAAGGGCTGCAAGGCCTTCCTGCCGTTGCTGGAGAAGAGCAAGGGCAAGATCATCAACATCGCGTCGATGGCGGCATTGATGCAAGGGCCGGCCATGAGCAACTACAACGTGGCCAAGGCCGGCGTGGTGGCGTTGTCCGAAAGCCTGCTGATCGAACTGGCGCATCAGGAAGTCGGCGTGCATGTGGTGTGCCCGTCGTTTTTCCAGACCAATCTGCTGGACTCCTTCCGCGGCCCGACGCCAGCCATGAAAGCCCAGGTTGGCAAGTTGCTGGAAAGCTCGCCCATCAGTGCCGCCGATATCGCCGACTATATCTACCAGCAGGTCGCCGCCGGCGAGTTCATGATCCTGCCCCACGAACAGGGCCGCCAGGCCTGGGCGCTCAAGCAGAAGAACCCGCAACTGCTCTACAACGAAATGACCCTGATGGCCGACAAGATGCGCGCCAAGGCCAGGCAATCGGCAAGCTGAACTTGCCCCCACGGAACAGCCTCGTTAGGGTGGCCGCCATCGGCCATCCTCGCGAGACGTTCGCATGCTCAATTACCTGTGGTTTTTCCTCGCCGCGTTGTTCGAAATCGCCGGTTGCTTCGCCTTCTGGATGTGGTTGCGCCAGGGTAAAAGTGCCTGGTGGGTGGTGCCGGCGTTACTCAGCCTGACGTTGTTCGCGTTGTTGCTGACGCGCATAGAGGCGACTTACGCAGGCCGTGCCTATGCCGCTTATGGCGGTATCTACATCATTGCTTCGATTGGCTGGCTGGCGGTGGTCGAGCGGATTCGGCCACTGGGCTCCGACTGGCTGGGCGTTGCGCTGTGTGTGATCGGGGCCAGCGTTATCCTGTTCGGCCCGCGCTTCTCGGCTTCCTGACGAATCGGCCCTCGATTGAGGCGCGTGTCAGGCATTTCCTTCAGCAAGGCAACCCAATGGTTGTAGGTTCGGTCTGGATTGCCCTGGCTGTCTTGTAGGCCCGCCGTGCAGCGGGCATCTTCAAGGCCCGGTAACCCTGAAGGACCAAAGCCATGCTTGTACTGAGTCGCGTAGTCGGCGAATTGATTTCCATCGGCGACACCATTTCGGTGCGCATCATTGCCGTCAATGGCGGTAACGTGCGCTTCGGCATCGAAGCCCCGAACCATGTCAACGTGCACCGCAGCGAGATCTACGAGCGAATCCAGCGCAAGCAGGCGCGAAACAAAAAATCAGTCGAATAGATGCTTGGGCACGTCATGCTTGAGCATCAACTGGCATTGCTCGCTCTCCGGATCGAAGACAATCAGGGCCTGGCCCTTGATCAATGCCTGGCGAACACGCAATACGCGGGTCTCCAGCGGCGTGTCATCGCCATTGTCGGTACCGTCGCGGGTCACGAAATCTTCGATCAGGCGGGTCAGGGTATCGACTTCAAGTTGGTCGTGGGGAATCAGCATAGGCACCTCGGCTAAACAATGGCGCGATGCTACGGTGAATCACGGGTCGGGGCTAGCCTGGGTCCTGCGTTGTCGGGTCTGACGCCATCGCCAGCAGGCTGGCTCCCACAGGATCTTGTGGGAGCCAGCCTGCTGGCGATGGCGATTGATCGGGCAATGTGGATGTCAGGCTCAGTTGTCCGAACGCTGCCCCACCAGGCTATCCACCGACGGCACCCGCGTATCGCTTTCCATCTGCGTCTCGTGTTCGATCTGGTGACTGAACCGGTCCAGCGAGCCGGTGGCCGGTTGCGCGTCGCTGGCGAACACCGGCGGGCTGAGGATGTAGGCGCCGAGCAGGCGGCTGAGGGCGGCGAGACTGTCGATGTGGGTGCGTTCGTAGCCGTGGGTGGCGTCGCAGCCAAAGGCGAGCAGGGCGGTGCGGATGTCATGGCCGGCGGTGACGGCCGAGTGCGCGTCGCTGAAGTAGTAGCGGAACAGGTCGCGGCGCACCGGCAACTCGTTGTCACTGGCCAGGCGCAACAGGTGCCGCGACAGGTGATAGTCGTACGGCCCGCCGGAATCCTGCATTGCAATGCTCACTGCGTGCTCGCTGGAGTGCTGGCCGGGCGCGACGGGCGCAATGTCGATGCCGACGAACTCACTGACGTCCCAGGGCAACGCCGCCGCAGCGCCACTGCCGGTTTCCTCAGTGATGGTGAACAGCGGATGACAATCGATCGCCAACTCTTCGCCGCTGTCGACGATCGCTTTCAACGCTGCAAGCAACGCCGCGACGCCGGCCTTGTCGTCCAGGTGACGGGCGCTGATGTGGCCACTTTCGGTGAACTCCGGCAACGGGTCGAAGGCGACGAAATCGCCGACGCTGATGCCCAGGGAATCGCAATCGGCGCGGGTGGTGCAATAGGCGTCCAGGCGCAACTCGATGTGATCCCAGCTGATCGGCATTTCATCCACGGCGGTGTTGAACGCGTGCCCGGAAGCCATCAAGGGCAGCACACTGCCGCGAATCACGCCGTTGTCGGTAAACAGGCTGACGCGGCTGCCCTCGGCAAAGCGGCTGGACCAGCAACCCACGGGGGCCAGCGTCAGGCGGCCGTTGTCCTTGATGGCGCGCACGGCGGCGCCAATGGTGTCCAGGTGCGCGGAAACCGCACGGTCCGGGCTGTTTTTTTTGCCCTTGAGGGTGGCGCGGATGGTGCCGCGACGGGTCATCTCGAAGGGAATGCCCAGCTCTTCCAACCGTTCGGCGACGTAACGCACGATGGTATCGGTGAAGCCGGTGGGGCTGGGAATGGCGAGCATTTCCAGAAGGACTTTTTGCAGATAGGTCAGGTCCGGTTCCGGGTATTGGCGGGTCATGGAAACTCCTGATGAGGTTGGGGATCGTTTTCGCGCGCAGCAAAGGAATGAATCAACGGACGCTCTGCGTTCGGCTCTTGAGGGACGCGGAGCGTCCCGGGCTGCATTCCCACGCAGAGCGTGGGAACGATCGGGCGCTACACGGCCGGCTGACTGTGCGGAAACAACAGATCCACAAACCGCTCGGCCGTTGGCTGTGGCTCATGGTTGGCCAGTCCGGCGCGCTCGTTGGCTTCGATAAACACGTACTGCGGCTGATCGGCGGCAGTCACCATCAGGTCGAGGCCGACCACGGGAATATCGAGCGCCCGCGCCGCGCGCACCGCGGCGTCCACCAGCGTGGGGTGCAGGATCGCAGTGACGTCTTCGAGAATCCCGCCGGTATGAAGATTCGCCGTACGCCGCACGAACAGATGCTCGCCCGCTGGCAGTATGCTGTTGTAGTCGTAACCCGCGGCCTGCACGGTGCGCTCGGTCTCAGGGTCGAGCGGGATTTTGCTTTCGCCGCCTGTAGCCGCCTGGCGCCGTCGGCTCTGGGCTTCGATCAGCGCGCCGATGGAGTGCTGGCCATCGCCCACCACCTCGGCCGGCCGACGAATCGCCGCGGCAACCACTTCAAAACCGATCACCAGGATCCGCAGGTCGAGACCCTCGTGGTAGCTTTCCAGCAGCACGCGACTGTCGAACTGGCGGGCCGCCTCGATGGCGTTCTGGAGCTCTTCGATGGTCTGTAGATCGACCGCCACCCCTTGCCCCTGTTCCCCGTCCAGCGGCTTGACCACCAGCCGCTGGTGTTCGTCGAGAAACGCCAGGTTGTCATCGGCGTTACCCGCCAGTTGTTGCGCGGGCAGGTTCAGGCCGGCGGCCGTGAGCACTTTATGGGTCAGGCTTTTGTCCTGGCACAGGCTCATGCTGATGGCGCTGGTGAGGTCAGTCAGCGACTCACGGCAACGTACTCGCCGTCCGCCGTGGCTGAGGGTAAACATCCCGGCCTCGGCATCATCGACTTGCACATCGATGCCGCGGCGATGGGCTTCCTCGACGATGATCCGCGCGTACGGATTGAACGCCGCTTCAGGGCCTGGGCCAAGAAACAGCGACTGGTTGATGCCGTTCTTGCGCTTGATGGCGAAGGTCGAGAGATTGCGAAAACCGAGCTTGGCGTAAAGATTCTTCGCCTGGCGATTGTCGTGCAGCACGGACAAGTCCAGGTAACTCAGCCCACGGCTCATGAAGTGTTCGATCAGGTGCCGAACCAATACTTCACCCACGCCGGGCCGCGAACAGCGCGGATCGACCGCCAGGCACCACAGGCTGCTGCCGTGTTCCGGATCGTTGAAGGCCTTTTGATGATTGAGGCCCATGACGCTGCCGATGACCGCGCCGCTGTCCTCGTCCTCGGCCAGCCAGTACACCGGGCCGCCCAGATGACGCGGGGTCAGCAAACGGGCGTCGATCGGCAACATGCCGCGCGCCTGATACAACTGATTGATCGCCTGCCAGTCGGCATCGCCTTGCGCGCGACGAATGCGAAAACCGCGAAACACACGGGTCGCCTGCCGGTAATCGCTGAACCACAACCGCAAGGTGTCGGAGGGGTCGAGAAACAATTGGGCCGGCTCCAGCCCCAGCACTTGCTGGGGCGCGGCAACATAGAGGGCGATGTCGCGCTCGCCCGGTTGCTCATTGAGCAACTCTTGGGCGAGGCTCACCGGGTCGGGGAACGTATGGCCGATCAACAGCCGGCCCCAGCCGCAATGCACGGCAATCGGCGCGCCGGCGAGTTCGCTGCCGTCTTCGGCCAGACGCGCCTGCAAGCGTTCGTAGGAGGGCGCCTGCCCCCGCAACAGGCGTTGGCTGTACGCCGTGGCTTGAGGTTTCATTGATCAGATTCCTTGTTCACTGAGCCACAGGTTCAGCGCCGCCAGTTGCCACAACTTGGAGCCGCGCAACGGCGTCAACTGGCCTTGTGGATCGGTCAGCAAGCGATCGAGCATCGCCGGGTTGAACAGGCCACGATCCTGGCTCGGATCGAGCAGCAATTCGCGCACCCAGTTCAGCGTGTCGCCCTGCAAATGCTTGAGGCCCGGCACCGGGAAGTAGCCTTTCTTGCGGTCAATGACTTCGCTCGGAATCACCAGGCGCGCCGCTTCCTTGAGCACTTGCTTGCCACCGTCAGGTAGTTTGAATTTGCCCGGCACCCGGGCTGACAATTCCACCAGGCGATAGTCAAGAAACGGCGTGCGCGCTTCCAGGCCCCAGGCCATGGTCATGTTGTCGACGCGTTTGACCGGGTCGTCCACCAGCATCACCGTGCTGTCCAGGCGCAGGGCCTTGTCCACCGCCGCATCGGCACCGGGCTGTGCGAAATGTTCCTTCACGAAGTCGCCAGCGGCATCATTCGGGGTCAGCCATTTCGGCTGTACGGTGGCGGTGTAATCCTCGTAGCTGCGGTCGAAAAACGCTTCGCGATAAGCCGCGTAGGGATCGTCTGCGCCATCGACCTGCGGATACCAGTGATACCCGGCGAACAATTCGTCCGCACCCTGGCCGCTTTGCACCACTTTGCAATGCTTGGCCACTTCACGGGACAACAGATAGAAAGCGATGCAGTCATGACTGACCATCGGCTCGCTCATCGCGCGGAAGGCGGCGGGCAGTTGTTCGATGATCTCTTTTTCGTCGATGCGCAGTTGGTGGTGCTGGGTGCCGTAGTGCCTGGCAATGAGATCCGAATACTGAAACTCGTCACCGCGCTCGCCGCCGGCATCCTGGAAGCCGATGGAGAAGGTCGAGAGGTTTTCCACGCCGACCTCACGCAACAGACCGACCAGCATGCTCGAATCGACACCGCCCGACAGCAGCACGCCAACGTCCACCGCCGCCCGTTGACGAATCGCCACCGCCTCGCGGGTGCTGTCGAGGACGCGGTCGCGCCAGTCTTCGAGGGTCAGATTCTTCTCATCCTCGTGTGGGCCGTAGGGCAGGGTCCACCAGGTTTTCTGCTCGGTACGGCCATCCGCTTCAACGCGCATCCAGGTCGCCGGTGGCAGTTTTTCGATGCCGGCCAGCAGGGTGCGTGGCGCCGGGACCACGGCATGGAAATTCAGATAATGATTCAAGGCCACCGGATCGAGGATCGGGTTGATGTCGCCGCCCTTGAGCAACGCTGGCAACGCCGAGGCAAAGCGCAGGCGCTGGCCGGTGCGCGACAGGTACAGCGGTTTCACGCCGAGACGGTCACGGGCGATGAACAGGCGCTTGGCATCGCGCTCCCAGATGGCGAAGGCAAACATGCCGTTGAGCTTGGGCAGCAGGGCTTCGCCCCAGGCGTGGTAGCCCTTGAGCAGCACTTCGGTGTCGCCGCCGGAATAGAAGGCATAACCGAGGTTTTCGAGTTCGCTGCGCAGTTCCGGGAAGTTGTAGATCGCGCCGTTGAAGGCTAGGGACAGGCCCAGTTGCTGGTCAATCATAGGCTGCGCCGAGCCGTCCGACAGGTCCATGATTTTCAGGCGGCGATGGCCCAGGGCAATCGGCCCCTGGCTCAGAAAACCCCAGGCGTCGGGGCCGCGAGGTGCCAGGTGATGGGTGATTCGCTCAATGGCTGCAAGGTCTGCAGGTTGATTGTCAAAGCGTAACTCGCCAGCTAATCCGCACATAAGTTCCTTACCGGTTTTTCCGTTGGGGAGGGTCAATCGATACCGAACCAAAACGGCAGGTACTCAGAAACTGACCCGCCTCGGTTGTGGGAGTTTTAGAACGATAAGTTATAAGTAGGATTTGCGGGACGAATGGCAGGCACGGCAGAAATACCCTTGGCCGTGGCGGTAATTATTGCTGGGATACATAGAAGTAGCTGCTCGGACGGGGTGCGATCCGACCCGGTATTCGAATTATCAATTGCCTGCCGGGCTTCCTAAACTGAGCGTCTCTTAATGCAATAAGGATATTGCTCATGCAGGCTACAACTTCCAAAACACCCCCCGCAGCGGTGCCACTGACATCGGCAGAGCACCTCGAAGCGTTGTTGGAACACACAGGTGACCTGGACAAGGCGCAAGTGCTGCAAGCGTCTATTGCTCCATGGTTGGCGACAGCGGATCTGAACGTGGTGCAGGCGTTGAAGGCTGCGTTCGAGCAGTCTTTTGCCACTCAAGACAAAGTCAAGGAGGCGCTCAAACAGCTCAAGCCTTTGGACGAGTTCTGCAAAGAGCAACTGATCACGTTCCTCAAGGGTAAATGGACGGTCGATTTTGACGTCGAGCGGGACATGCTGGACATCACGAAAACACAGTACACGTCCACAGGCGCACTCCCTGCCTTCGGGTACCCAGATCTAAAAACCACCACATCACGCAGCCTGCTCCAGGCGGCCATGGAAAACTTCACCGCTGGAGAAGCAACGAGTGGCGGTTTTACGGCGGAGTCGGTCATTCGCATCAATGAACAAGCCCAGTCAGGCGCCGAAATCACCCCGGTAAAATTTGCCGCACTGAGTCGTGAACTCGACCTGGGTGCCCGCTATCAGCGCCATATCGACCAGGCCCTGGCCTTGCCGGCCAGACCCGCAGCGAATGCGCCTGTGGATGATCGGGCCAGCGTCGCGGACATCCGGCGGCTGAAGGTGCTGGACATGCGAGTTGCCCTGCACATGGCCTCCCTGAAAAATGACATCACTCCCGCGGTCTACACGATGCTGCTGAGTGTGATCGATCAGGATCTCCCGGCCGCTCAAACCAGGGATGCGCTGTTCGATGGCGGTCCGGTGCATTGGCAGGGCTTGATGATTCATGACACCTGCATCTGTGGGGCACTGGTATTTACCAGAGTCTCCATCGATACCGAGCCCAAGGCCCGGTGTGTCGTCTACATGCCGAACGAACCCCGACGACCGCTGTATGAATACGCCTCGCTGGATGAATTCAAGGTCTACCTGACCCTCCATCTGCAAAGCAAAAGCTACAGAAAATCTTTCATCGAGCAGTACTTGCATGGTCACGATAAAACCGGGTTTTTTACCGAGTTTGACAAGACCAAGACGTTGGGCACGCTCGCTGCCGCGCCTGCAGACACGTGTCTTGCCGATTTTTTCTTCAGTACTTTTGTCAGCACGACTCAAAAAGACGCACGAGTGCTTGCCGTGCCGACTGCAGACGTCGATGAGCAGCAACGGGAAAAAACCCTTGAGCTATTGCTCGATGGTGGTCTCCTACTACTGAACGCAGCTGCTTTTTTCGTACCCGTGATTGGTCATTTGATGCTGATGACGGCCGCCGTCGACATCCTCATCGACGTGTATGAAGGTGTGGTTGACTGGACGCACGACGAGCGGGCCGAGGCGTTGAAACATTTGTTGAGTGTGGTGGAAAACGTTGCACAGCTGGCAGCGTTTGCCGTCGGCGGAAAAATCATCGGCAAAGTGATCGGTAAGGGCGCGAAGGAACAGGAGGAATTCTTCGACGGCTTCGAGGCGGTCACTCGCACTGATGGTAAAGCAAGATTGTGGAAACCCGACCTCGAGCCCTATAAACAGACCACGACCCTGCCAATCGACGCGCAACCTGATGCGCAAGGGCTTTACCGGCATGCGGGGCAGACATCGATCGTCATCGAGGGCGCTCCCTATCGAGCCACCCGCAACGCAGCGGGATCGACATGGACCCTCAATCATCCTCTGCGCACTGACGCCTTTGCGCCTGCCGTCGAGCGAAATGTGGAAGGCGGCTGGCGGCATGTTTATGAGCACGCACACGAGTGGCGCGACGGTGCTTATGCCTTGGGGCGCACGGATCCGCGCCTGAGTGATCTGGGCAGCGATCTGGACGCGATTGCCGACATCACCGACATGACCCCTGAAAAGTTGCACCAGCTTCATCAAGGCAACCTCAAGTTACCGCAGCGGCTGACCGATTGTGTCGAGCGCTTCAGGATTGATCGGCGCATCACCGAGATGGTCACGGCAATGGACCGGGGGGAGACCGCAAACAAGGACTTCATCCAGGAGCAACTGCTTACACTGCCGAAGCTATCCGGCTGGCCGGAGGAGCGTTTCATTGAAGTGCGCGACGAGAAGGACCTGGTGGTGTCCCGCTTCCCCGAGACAGCTCCACGCGATGATGACGTCAACAGCGTGCACGTCTATCAGTCGGATCTGGATTCGGGGAAACTGCTCGATACGGTCATCAGTGGTCTCTATCCGCATGAGGTGCAGGACATCATCGGAGTTACAACCACTGAATCGAAATCTCAGTTGCTGGCCAAGAAGATCGCGACAAGCCTCAAGAGTAATCGCCAGCCGCTGTTTGAGTGGCTCTATAAAACCTGGGACGGCAGCGCCACCGGTGACGTGGCGACGTTGGGCGAACACGCCACAGACCTTCCCGTTCGGGTGCGCCAGGAATTGCTGGATAACGCCTCTGGCAGGGATCTCAGTTTTTTGCGTGACCGCAAGATCCTGGGAATGGATCTCGCCCGGGAGGTCAGCGAGGCACAGGCGCAGATCAGGCAGGACCGTGCGCTCACCGGGTTGCACCTCCCGCCATTGGCCAATGCCGATACCGACAGACTGACGCTCGGGCTTATGGACAGGGTGCAAGGCTGGGATGACAGCTGTCGAATTGAAGTGCGAGAGGCGCGCGCGACCGGCACCTTGCTGGACAGTGTGGGCGAGACGGATGCGCAATTGCTGCGGATCATTGTCAGGACGCCCACCGGCTACCAGGTTACCGAAAACAATGGCAATGTGTCTTCCACGCTGTTTGGCGACACGCTGCTTGAGTCGGTACTTGACGCATTGCCAGCCACCCAGCGCACCCGCATGAGTCTCACTGGCGACCATGCGCTGGATGTGCCGACGATGCGATCACGACTGATGAGGGCCGCCGCTGGCGATCCGGCGCGTACCGGGCGAGTGTTACGAGGGGAGCGCAGTGAGACACCCCAGTATCTTTCTGCTTGCGTCCTGGCAGATCCCCCCGCTACGGCCTCTCATGCAAGGGGCTTGATTCGTAAAGTCAAAAAGCTCTATCCGCTGTTCACGAATGCCCAGGCTTCGGAGTTTCTCGACAGCGCCGGCACCACCCAGATGCAGCGGGTCAATCGCATCAAAGTGCTGGAGCAGCAACTGGAAAAATTGCGCGGTGTGCTGCACACCTGGCGTGTCGATGAAGCGGCAATGAAGACGGTACCGGGGCAGCTAAACGATATCCGTGTCAGCCGTCGCCAAGTGGCCAATACCATCGAAAAATGCTGGCGCCGGATAGCACGGTCCACTCGCACTTCTACAATGCTCAGGCTGGAGCGCAACCCTGTAGGCCCATTGCCGACGCTGACCGAGCAGGATGTTGCCCATGTGCGCAGCCTTTCCATCACTGAGATGCAGGCTGGCGATGAGTTGGCGTATTTCCTTACACCGTTCAAGGGGCTTGTCACGCTGAACCTGGACCACAATAAACTCACGCGATTGCCTGAAGCGTTGTCGTTCATGCCTAATCTTGAGCATTTGAGCCTGGAGGGTAATCAGATAAAACTGGACGTGTACACCTTGCGCAAACTGACGGATATGCGCCAATTGCGCTCGTTGAGGCTGAACGGCAATCGCCTGGGAGCCACGGTTGACGTCAGCAAAATGCCGAATCTTAAAGAACTGTCGCTGCGTGATACTTACGCGACGGAACTGCCAGTCGGGCTTGCTGACTTGCAGAATCTGGAGTTCGTAGATCTGCGAGGAAACGAAATAGTGGAGTTGCCGGAATGGCTGTACAACCTCCGTCAGCGAAGCGCTCTGGCGATCAACCTGAGTAGTAACCCCGTATCCGCACGTAGCCGAGCGAGGCTGGGAACCTTCCATGGCAATACGGGCATCGGGATGGGGTTGTGGCCAAATGAAACTGTGGTGGTCCATGATCAAATGGCTCGAGACCTGTGGATGCCAACACCGGCTGAAGCGACCTATACCAGTCGTAATGGTGTATGGCTGGCGCTGAAGGAAAACCCCAAATCGAAAGCATTCTTTGAGTTGCTGGCACAACTTGGAAGCTCGGCCGATAGCCGCTTTGTACGCGAAGACATGACGCGGCGGGTTTGGAGTGTCATAGAGGCGATACGGAGCGATGAGGCGTTGTGCCGTCGATTGCTGAAGATGGCCGCGACAGCCCGTTGTGCTGATGACGCGGCGTCGCTCTTCAGTAATCTTGAGGTCGCCGTCGAGATCGACAAGGTGGTTCGACTGTCCGCTAACGCCCATGATCAGGCCGCTCGGCTGTTGAAACTTGGACGAAGCCTGTTCCGCCTGGATTATCTGGCCAAAATTGCCAAAGAACGGGTCGCGGCCAGTCCAGCGCTCGATGATGTTGAAGTGGAGCTGGCTTATCGCATCGGTCTGGCCGACAGGCTCGAACTGATTGGTCAGCCCCAGCACATGCGTTATGGAGCGATCAGTGGCGTAGACGCAAAAGATCTGAACCGGGCCTACAACAGAGTCATTGCCGCAGAACACTCACCTGAACTATTGAACGACCTCACCGGTCGCGAGTTCTGGAGCGACTTTTTGCGAGAACATCATGGCGAGAAATTCTCCGAAATGATCGCGCGCTTTCATGTGAAGCTGGAGGCAGCGGATGAAGACAAGGTAAACCTTGGCGAGGATTATGACGCCACGGTCGCCAAAATCCAGGCTGAAATGAATACGGCTGAGAGCAATTTATTAAAGGAGCTGACCCAGGCAGCCTTGGCGGCCGACGCGGCAAAGACCTGCTTTGCGCTGGATTGATCGCCTCAGGCCTTGCCTCGAATCAATCGGCGCAAGGCGAAGCGGTTCGGATGGCACGCCTCGGCCACGGCCCTGGGCAAGGGCAGCGGTTCGTTGTCCAGCCACGCCGCCAGCAACTCGCCTGACAACGGTGCGGTGATCAAGCCTCGGGAACCGTGGCCACTGTTGACGTACAGGCCATCCAGCCAGGGGCAAGGGATGTCCGGGATTTGCCGGGCATCCTTGCTCAAGGCGCTGTAGGCGTCGACGAATACCTGGCTGTCGGCCAATGGCCCGACGATTGGCAAGTAATCCGGGCTGGTGCAGCGAAACGCTGCGCGACCTGCAAGTGCATCAGGTTGCAATGCATTTGCGCCGAGCCGAGCGACCAGGTCTGCCGAAATTTCTTCGAGCATTTGCAGATTGCCTGCATGTTCGGCAGCGGTCGGGGTCAGGTCATCGGAGTTGAAATCAAAACTGGCGCCCAGGGTGTGTTCACCCAAACGAGCTGGGGCGACATAACCTTCTGCGCAGACGACGGTGCCCAGTGCCTGGCTTTCAGAGGTCTGGGGCAAGCGGGTGATTTGTCCGCGAATACGCTTGAGCGGCAACTCGCTGCTGAAGGTGAATCGCTTGATCTCGGCAGCGCCGGCCAGCACCACGGCAGGTGCGTCGGCCAGCAACTTTTCGCCATCCCATGCTTGCCAACCGCCGTCCACACGGCGCAACTCCAGCACATCGTGATGGGTCAGCAGCTCAATGTTCGATTGTCCGGCCTGCCATTGGCACAGCGCGGGCGGATGTACCCAGCCGCCTTCGGGGTAAAACAGGCCTCCCGATGGCAGGGCGATACCGGCACGAGCCTCGGCGTGTGCCTGGTCGAGTGTGTGCAGCAATTCACTGGGGAACGCCGTCGCCAGTTGCGCCTGACGCTCGGTTTCCTTGGCATTGAAGGCCAGTTGCAAGACCCCGCAATCATCCCAGTCAACGCCCCGTTGCAAGTGCTCAAGCAAGCGTCGGGTGTAACCGAATCCGCTGACAATCAATTGCGACAACGCTGTGCCGTGGGCGGACAGCTTGAGGTACAGCACGCCCTGGGGATTGCCCGAGGCTTCCTGCGCCAGCGCATCGTGACGCTCCAGCAGACGCACCTGCCAACCGCGTGCAGCCAGGCTGGCGGCGGTGGCACAACCGGCCAGCCCGGCGCCGATCACCAGCGCACGGCGTTCCCCGGTGAGCGGGGTCGGTCGGGCAAACCAGGGTTTCGCCACAGCGGGCTTCGGGGTTTCTGCTGGCCAGCCGAGGAAAGTGCCGCGCAGGATTTCCCATTTGTGGCCGATGCCGGGCGTGCGTTTCATCTTGAAGCCTGCGGCGTTGAGCAGCCGGCGCACCCAACCGGTGCTGGTGAAGGTGCTGATGGTCGAACCGGGCGCCGCCAGGCGGGCCAGCTCGGCAAACAGTTCGGCGGTCCACATGTCGGGGTTTTTCGCCGGAGCGAAACCGTCGAGAAACCAGGCGTCGATCTGCGCATCCAGTTGCGGTAGCTGCTCCAGCGCATCGCCGATCAGCAAGGTGAGCGTGACGCGGCCGTTATCCAGGACCAGGCGCTGGAAGCCTTGGTGGATCGCCCTGTATTGCGCCAGCAGTTGATCGGCGAATGGCTTGAGTTCCGGCCACAACGCCAACGCCCGTTGCAGGTCGGGCAGGCTCAACGGGTATTTTTCGACACTGACAAAATGCAGTCGTGCACCGGCCACAGCGTGCTGCTCGAACAACTGCCAGGCGCACAGGAAATTCAACCCGGTACCGAACCCGGTTTCGCCAATCACCAATCGCCCGCCCGCCGGCAGCGCGGCGAATCGTTCACCCAAAGCGTTCTGTTCCAGGAACACATAGCGGGTTTCGTCCAGCCCGGACAGGTCGGAAAAATACACATCATCGAACACCCGCGAGCGCGGGAGCCCTTGGTCGTCCCAGTCGATCTGGGCATGGGGCATTACAGGTTTCATGGCAGGCTCGGTCACGGCAAGGTCGCCATTCTATCCGATCGCGGCAGGGGGCATGATCCATGGCAAGGCCTGCAACGGCCAAAGCGATGAAAATGGGATTTCTGCCCCGCAGGAGCAGTCAATCCACTAATCTTGCTCAAATCTGCCAGGGAGCCGCCCATGTTCGAATCTGCTGAAATCGATCACGCCATCGACAAAGAAACCTACGACGCCGAGGTACCGGCCTTGCGTGAAGCCTTGCTTGAAGCGCAATTCGAATTGCGCCAGCAGAGCCGCTTCCCGGTGATCATCCTGATCAACGGCATCGAAGGCGCCGGCAAGGGCGAGACGGTCAAGTTGCTCAATGAATGGATGGACCCGCGCTTGATCGAGGTCCGCACCTTCGATCAGCAAACCGACGAAGAGCTGGCGCGGCCACCGGCCTGGCGCTATTGGCGGATGCTTCCGGCCCAGGGCCGCATGGGCATCTTCTTCGGCAACTGGTACAGCCAGATGCTGCAGGCCCGGGTGCACGGCGTTATCAAGGACCCGAGGTTCGATCAAAGCATCAACGGCGCCGAACGCCTGGAAAAAATGCTGTGCGACGAAGGCGCACTGATCTTCAAGTTCTGGTTCCACCTCTCCAAGAAACAAATGAAGGCACGCCTCAAGGCGCTGGCTGATGACCCGCTGCACAGCTGGCGGATCAGCCCGCTGGACTGGCAGCAGTCCGAAACCTACGACCGCTTTGTGAAATACGGTGAACGCGTCTTGCGGCGCACCAGCCGCGACTATGCGCCGTGGCATGTGATCGCCGGAAAGGATGCGCATTATCGCAGCCTGGTGGTCGGGAAAATTCTGCTCGAAGGCCTGCAGGCCGCCCTGAAACGGCCGCAAATCCACCCGGAAAAAGTCAACGCCGCGCCGGTGTTCCCAAGCGTCGATCAATTGAATCTGCTGGACAGCCTCGACCTGACCTTGAATCTGGCCAAGGGCGATTATGAAGAGCAACTGATCACCGAACAGGCCAGGTTTTCCGGGTTGATGCGCGACAAACGCATGCGCCGCCACGCACTGATGGCGGTGTTTGAAGGCAATGACGCAGCGGGCAAGGGCGGGGCGATTCGCCGGGTGGCCGCGGCACTGGACCCGCGCCAATACAACATCGTACCGATTGCCGCGCCCACCGAAGAGGAACGGGCGCAGCCGTATCTCTGGCGTTTCTGGCGGCATGTTCCCGCGCGGGGCAAATTCACCGTGTTCGACCGTTCCTGGTATGGCCGGGTGTTGGTGGAACGCATCGAAGGCTTCTGCACCCCGGCAGACTGGCTGCGTGCCTACGGTGAAATCAACGATTTTGAGGAGCAGCTCAGCGATGCCGGAGTGATCGTGGTCAAGTTCTGGCTGGCCATCGACAAGCAGACGCAGCTGGAGCGTTTCCAGGAACGCGAAGAGATCCCGTTCAAGCGCTTCAAGATCACCGAGGACGATTGGCGCAACCGCGAAAAGTGGGATGACTATCGCACCGCCGTCGGCGACATGGTTGACCGTACCAGCACGGAAATCTCGCCCTGGACCCTGGTGGAGGCCAATGACAAGCGCTGGGCCCGGGTCAAGGTGCTGCGCACCATCAACCGCGCACTGGAAGAGGCGTTCGAAAAGTCGGACAAGCGCAAGGGCAAGTAGCCAGGCGATGGTTGCGCATACGCGAGGTGAATGATTGTCGCGGTCGGTTATTGGGCGGGCTTATGCTCGGTTCACTCTCAACCGACAACAACAATGAGGTATGCCATGCGTGAAGTGGTGATCGTCGACAGCGTGCGGACCGGCCTGGCCAAATCCTTTCGCGGCAAGTTCAACATGACCCGTCCCGACGACATGGCGGCGCATTGTGTCGACGCCTTGCTGGCGCGCACCGGGATCGACCCGGCCAGTGTCGAGGACTGCATCGTCGGTGCCGGCTCCAACGAAGGCTCCCAGGGCTATAACATCGGGCGCAACGTCGCGGTATTGTCGCGCCTGGGCATTGGTGTGGCCGGCATGACCCTGAACCGCTTCTGCTCGTCGGGCTTGCAGGCAATCGCCATTGCCGCCAACCAGATCGCATCCGGTTGCAGCGACATCATCGTTGCCGGTGGCGTCGAGTCCATCAGCCTGACGATGAAAAGCATCAACACCGATCACCTGATCAACCCGCTGCTCAAGGAACAGGTGCCGGGGATCTACTTCCCGATGGGCCAGACCGCCGAAATCGTCGCTCGACGTTACGACGTCAGCCGCGAAGAACAGGACCTGTATGCCTTGCAAAGCCAGCAGCGCACTGCCCAGGCACAAGCGGCGGGGTTGTTCGACGATGAGATCGTGCCGATGGCGGTGAAGTATCGGGTTGAAGACAAGGCCAGCGGCCAGGTGCAGATTCTCGAAGGTGTCGTGGATCACGATGACTGCAACCGACCTGAGACCACCCTGCAAAGCCTGGCCGGGTTGAAACCGGTGTTCCTCGAAGATGGCTCGGTCACCGCCGGTAACTCGTCGCAGCTGTCCGACGGCGCTTCCATGACCCTGGTGATGAGCCTGGAAAAAGCCCTGGCGCTAGGGTTGAAGCCCAAGGCGTTCTTCCGCGGATTCACCGTGGCGGGCTGCGAACCGGACGAGATGGGCATCGGCCCGGTGTTCTCGGTGCCCAAGCTGCTCAAGGCCAAGGGCCTGCACCTGGGCGACATCGATTTGTGGGAACTCAACGAAGCCTTCGCCTCGCAGTGCCTGTACGCGCGTAACCGGCTGGAGATCGACAACGACAGGTACAACGTCAATGGCGGCTCGATCTCCATTGGCCACCCGTTCGGCATGACCGGTTCGCGTCAGGTCGGGCACATCGTTCGCGAGTTGCAGCGGCGCAATCTGCGTTACGGCATCGTCACCATGTGCGTGGGCGGCGGGATGGGGGCTACCGGATTGTTCGAGGCGGTGCGCTGATCCGACGCTTGTGCATGAACCCCTTGCGCCGCCTGGTCAGCTGGTCGGCGGCGCCTCGCCAGAAAATGGTTGCGACCTGCACAGTTTCATTCGCGGCCAGGCGTTAACTGTCCCTGTGTGCCATGCGTCTCAACGCCTAGAATGATGCGACTTGTTTTTCCGGATCGGGGTTCGCATGCACATTTCATCGGGTCGCTGGGGTTATGGGCTATTCCTGGCCTTGCTGACCGCGCTGTTGTGGGGAATCCTGCCGATCAAGCTCAAGCAGGTGCTGCTGGTGATGGACCCGGTCACGGTGACCTGGTTTCGCCTGATGGTGTCCGGCGGCTGCCTGTTCCTTTACCTGGCGGCGACCAGGCGCCTGCCGAGCCGCAAGGTGCTCGGGCCGCGGGGTGGCTGGCTGGTGCTTATGGCCGTGCTGGGCCTGGTGGGCAACTACGTGCTGTACCTGATGGGGCTCAACCTGCTCAGTCCCGGCACCGCGCAACTGGTGGTGCAGATGGGCCCGATCATGTTGCTGATCGCCAGTGTGTTTGTGTTCAAGGAGCGGTTCAGCCTGGGGCAGGGGATTGGCCTGATCGTGCTGTTGGTCGGCTTCGTCCTGTTTTTCAATCAGCGCCTGAGTGAGCTGTTGACCTCGTTGAGCGACTACACCGCCGGTGTGTTGCTGGTGTTGCTGGCGTCTACGGTCTGGACCTTTTATGCGCTGGGGCAGAAGCAATTGCTCACGGTGTGGAATTCGCTGCAGGTGATGATGGTGATCTACCTGTTCTGCGGGCTGTTGCTGACGCCTTGGGTGCATCCGTTGGAAGCACTGCAATTGAACCCGTTGCAAGGCTGGCTGTTGCTGGCGTGCTGCATGAACACCCTGATTGCCTATGGCGCATTTGCCGAGGCGCTGGCGCATTGGGAGGCGTCGCGGGTCAGTGCGACGCTGGCCATTACACCCTTGGTGACTTTTGGTGCCGTTGCACTGGCCGCCTGGTGGTGGCCGGAGTACGTGCATGCCGAAACCATCAATGGTTTGGGGTATGGCGGGGCGGTGCTGGTGGTATTGGGGTCGGCGCTGGTGGCGTTGGGGCCGTCGTTGATTGCCGGGCTCAAGGCGCGCAAGGTGAGGATGGCGGCCAGTTAGACCGCGTTATCGTTCTTCGCGGGCAAGCCTCGCTCCTACAAGGACGGGTGACGGTCACAAATATTGCAATCGACACCAAACCTGTAGGAGCGAGCGGGCGGCGATCCGACTTGCCCGCGAAGGCGAACTAACAGGCGCTACAGGAATTCAGCCCTTGGCCCCAGCCTCCAGCATATTCTCCGGCCGCACCCAGGCATCGAACTGCTCATCGGTCAGATACCCCAGCTGCAACGCCGCCGCACGCAACGTCAGCCCTTCGCTGTAAGCCTTCTTGGCGATCTCCGCCGATTTGTCATAACCAATGTGCGGATTCAGCGCCGTCACCAACATCAAGCCGCGTTCCAGATGCTCAGCCATTTGCCCGGCGTCCGGCTCCAGGCCCGCGATGCAATGCTCCTGGAAGTTGCTGCAGCCATCGGCCAGCAGGCGGATCGATTGCAGCAGGTTGTGGATGATCACCGGCTTGAACACATTCAGCTGCAGGTGACCCTGGCTCGCCGCGAAGCCGATGGTCACGTCGTTGCCCAAGACCTGGCAGGCCAGCATCGACAGCGCCTCGCACTGGGTCGGGTTGACCTTGCCCGGCATGATCGAACTGCCCGGCTCGTTGGCCGGCAGTTTGACTTCGGCAAAGCCGGCGCGCGGGCCGGAGCCGAGCAAGCGCAAGTCATTGGCAATTTTCATCAGGGTCACGGCGAGGGTTTTCAGCGCGCCAGACAGAGTGGTCAGTGGTTCGTGGCCGGCCAGTGCCGCAAACTTGTTCGGTGCGGTGATGAACGGCAAGCCGGAAAGGGCGGCCAGTTCCGCGGCGATGGCTTCACCGAAACCGTGGGGCGAGTTCAGCCCGGTGCCGACCGCCGTACCGCCCTGGGCCAGCTCACAGACCGCCGGCAGTGCGCTGCGGATCGCCCGTTCGGCGTAATCGAGCTGGGCGATGAACGCCGAGACTTCCTGGCCAAAGGTGATCGGCGTGGCGTCCATCATGTGGGTGCGGCCGGTCTTGACCAGTTTCATGTGGCGGGCCGACAGCTCGGCCAGGCCACCGGACAGTTCGCTGATCGCCGGTAGCAAATGCTGTTGCACCGCCTGTGCGGCGGCGATGTGCATGGCCGTGGGGAAGCAGTCGTTGGAACTCTGGGAGCGGTTGACGTGATCGTTGGGGTGCACCGGCGACTTGCCGCCACGCGGGTTGCCGGCCAGTTCGTTGGCGCGTCCGGCGATCACTTCGTTGACGTTCATGTTGCTCTGGGTGCCGCTGCCGGTCTGCCAGACCACCAGCGGGAACTGATCGTCATGCTCGCCATCGAGCACTTCATCGGCCGCCTGCTCGATCAGCCTGGCGATGTCGGCGGGCAGATCGCCGTTACGGTCGTTGACCCGCGCCGCCGCTTTCTTGATCAGCGCCAAGGCGTGCAGTACCGCCAGCGGCATGCGTTCGTCGCCGATGGCAAAGTTGACCAGCGAGCGTTGTGTCTGAGCCCCCCAATAGGCCTCATCCGGGACTTCCACCTGGCCCAGGCTGTCGGTTTCGATTCGGCTCATCGTGCACACTCCTGTAGGTCTGATTGCGCAGTTTAGGCCGTGATCGGCGGCCGTGGTTCCATCAGTCTGGATTCTGCCCATTCAACCCCTCTAAATCAGGCGCGACAAGGCTTGGGGTTGAGCGACAGAGTTTTTTAGGCGCAGAATGGACGTCCTTGGGGTTTTACCTCGCCTGCTAGAAAAGGAAACTCGATGACTCGTCTTCGTGCCATCTGTACCGCGGTTGCACTGGTCTGCGCCAGCGGCCCTGTTTTTGCCGATACCGCCAGCCACAACGCCAGTGCCGAGGCTTTCCTGACCCTGGCGCATGCGGACAAACTGGGTACTCCGGTGTACATGCAAGTACAGCAGATGTTCGCCCAGCGCTTCCAGCAAACCAAAGCCCCCGAGTCGAAAAAAGCCGTACTCGAAACCTACCAGGCCAAGGCCAACGCCGCCCTGGACCAGGCCATTGGCTGGAACAAGCTGAAGCCGGACATGGTCAAGCTCTACACCACCAACTTCACCGAGTCGGAGCTCAAGGACCTGGTCGCGTTCTACCAGTCGCCACTGGGCAAGAAAGTCCTGGAGAAAATGCCGCAGCTGACCCAGCAATCGGCCCAGATGACCCAGGCCAAGCTGGAAAGCGCGGTGCCTGTGGTCAACAAGCTGCTGGCTGACATGACTGCCGAGCTGGAGCCTAAAGCCGCACCAGCCAAGAAAAAGCCTTGAGCCGGAGTTGGGCATGACCATGCAACAACGCATTGAATCGACGCTGGGCCTGCTTCAGCCCGAGCATTTGCAGGTGCTGGATGAAAGCCACATGCACAGCCGTGGGTTGCAAACCCACTTCAAGGCCGTGGTGGTCAGTGCACAGTTCGAAGGCTTGAACCGGGTCAAGCGCCACCAGAAAGTCTACGGCACGCTTGGCGAGCTGATGGGCGAGTTCCACGCTTTGGCGCTGCACACCTACACGCCGGAGGAATGGGCGCACATCGACGCGGCCCCGGCCTCGCCGACTTGTGCTGGTGGCAGTAAATCCTGACACGCCCCTCCTGTAGGAGCTGGCTTGCCAGCGAAGGCGATCTCGAGGATGCCTTCGCCTGTAGGAGCGAGGCTTGCCCGCGAAGAACGATTACGCGGTACGACAGATACACCGCAGCGTCTGGTTCGCTTGTAGGAGCCAGGCTTGCCGGCGAAGAACGATTACGCGGTAAGACAGATACACCGCAGCGTCCGGTTCGCTTGTAGGAGCCAGGCTTGCCGGCGAAGAACGATTACGCGGTACGACAGATACACCGCAGCGTCTGGTTCGCCGGCAAGCCTGGCTCCTACAGAAATGGCGTTATTTTTGTTAGACTATGAAACGCGCCGCTCACCCGGCGCGTTTTTTTTCGCATCCGGTTCACCCCTTACGAGGGTAGCCACCTGGAGATTTACCCATGACACAACAGATTGTCGTGGCGGCACTGTATAAGTTCGTCACCCTGCAAGATTACGTCGCCCTGCGCGAGCCCCTGCTCAAGGCCATGGTCGACAACGGCATCAAAGGCACGCTGCTGATCGCCGAAGAAGGCATCAACGGCACCGTGTCTGGCAGCCGCGAAGGCATTGACGGGCTGATGGCCTGGCTCAAGAACGACCCGCGCATGGACGACATCGACCATAAAGAGTCGTACTGCGACGAGCAGCCGTTCTACCGCACCAAGGTCAAGCTCAAGAAAGAGATCGTGACCCTGGGCGTCGAAGGCGTGGACCCGAACAGGAAGGTCGGCACCTACGTCGACCCGCAGGACTGGAACGCGCTGATCAGCGATCCGGAAGTGCTGTTGATCGATACCCGCAACGACTACGAAGTCTCGATCGGCACCTTCGAAGGCGCTATCGACCCGAAAACCACCAGTTTTCGCGAATTTCCCGACTACATCAAAGCCAACTTCGATCCGTCCGTACACAAGAAGGTGGCGATGTTCTGCACCGGCGGCATTCGTTGTGAAAAAGCTTCGAGCTACATGCTCAGCGAGGGCTTCGATGAGGTCTATCACCTCAAGGGTGGCATCCTGAAATACCTCGAAGAGGTGCCTCAGGAAGAAACCAAGTGGCAGGGCGACTGCTTCGTGTTCGACAACCGCGTGACGGTTCGCCACGACCTGAGCGAAGGCGACTACGATCAATGTCATGCCTGCCGCACACCGGTCAGCGTCGACGACCGGGCCAGCGAGCATTATGTGGCCGGGATCAGTTGCCCGCATTGCTGGGATACGCTGAGCGAGAAAACCCGTCGCAGCGCCATCGACCGGCAAAAGCAGATCGAACTGGCCAAGGCACGCAACCTGCCGCACCCGATCGGCTGCAACTACAAGCAAGCATCCACCGAGGCCTGAACCATGTCTGCACGCCTGCTCTATGTGATGGACCCGATGTGTTCCTGGTGCTGGGGTTTCGCCCCGGTTGCCAACGCGTTGGTCGAGCAGGCGCAAGCCGCAGGCGTGGACGTGCACCTGGTGGTGGGTGGGTTGCGCACCGGCAGTGGCTCGGCGCTGGAGCCGAGCACCCGCCGCTACATCCTTGAGCACTGGCAGGCCGTCACCGAGGCCACGGGGCAACCCTTCAAGCTCGAGGGTGCGTTGCCCGACGGCTTCGTCTATGACACCGAGCCGGCCTGCCGGGCGCTGGTGACTGCACGGGGCCTGGCGCCGGATTGCGCGTGGAAGCTGCTGGGGTTGATCCAGCATGCGTTTTACGCCGAAGGTCGCGATGTCACCCGCGCCAGCGTTCTGGTTGAGTTGGCGGAACGGGCCGGGCTGCCGCGCATCGAGTTCGCCGCCGCTTTCGACCGTGCCGATACGCACGCCGCGACGGCTGCCGATTTCACCTGGGTCCAGGACCTGGGCATTGCCGGTTTCCCGACGTTGCTGGCGGAACGCAATGGCCAGTTGGCGTTGCTGACCAATGGCTATCAGCCCCTCAGTGTCCTGTCCCCGTTGCTCGGCCGCTGGCTGGAGCGTGCTGCCTGTGCATGATCCGGCCAACGACACCCCAACCGTTAAACGTGTCGACCGGCTGAGCTGGGCAGAAATCCGTCGCCTGGCCCTTCATCACAAGAAATCCCTGTGGATCGCCAACGGCGTGGCCGTGTTGGCGACCCTGTGCAGCGTACCGATTCCCTTGCTCCTGCCGTTGCTGGTAGACGAAGTGTTGCTGGGGCACGGTGACGCCGCGCTGAACATCATGAACCTCGCATTGCCGGAGGGCTGGCAGAAAGCCGCGGGCTACATCGGCCTGATGCTGGTGGTGACCCTGGCCCTGCGTTGCGCGGCATTGCTGTTCAACGTGGTGCAGGCGCGCCTGTTTGCCGCCTTGGCCAAGGACATCGTCTACCGCATTCGCATCCGCCTGATCGAACGCCTCAAGCGTATTTCGCTGGGGGAATATGAAAGCCTGGGCAGCGGCACGGTGACCACGCACCTGGTGACCGATCTCGACACCCTGGACAAATTCGTCGGCGAAACCCTCAGTCGTTTCCTGGTGGCCATGCTGACGCTGGTGGGCACCGCGGGCATCCTGGTGTGGATGCACTGGCAACTGGCGTTGCTGATCCTGTTGTTCAATCCGCTGGTGATCTACGCCACGGTGCAGCTGGGCAAGCGGGTCAAGCACCTGAAGAAACTCGAGAACGACAGCACCTCGCGCTTCACCCAGGCATTGACCGAAACCCTGGACGCGATCCAGGAAGTGCGTGCCGGCAACCGCCAGGGCTTTTTCCTCGGCCGTTTGGGACAACGTGCCCGGGACGTTCGTGATTACGCGGTGAACTCGCAATGGAAAACCGATGCCTCGAACCGGGCCAGCGGTTTGCTGTTCCAGTTCGGAATCGATATTTTCCGTGCCGCCGCCATGCTGACCGTGCTGTTTTCCGACCTGTCCATCGGCCAGATGCTCGCGGTATTCAGCTACCTGTGGTTCATGATCGGCCCGGTCGAACAACTGCTGAACCTGCAGTACGCGTATTACGCTGCCGGCGGCGCACTATCGCGGATCAACGAGCTGCTTGCGCGGGCCGATGAGCCGCAACACCCGGGCGGTGTCGACCCGTTCAAAGGTCGTGACACCGTTGGCATCGAAGTTCAGGGATTGAGTTTCGGCTATGGCGACGAACTGGTGTTGAACCAGATGGATCTGTCGATTGCGCCGGGCGAAAAGGTCGCGATCGTCGGCGCCAGCGGCGGCGGCAAGAGCACCCTGGTGCAGTTGCTGCTCGGCTTGTACACGCCGCTGGCCGGGACCATCCGCTTCGGTGGTTCGACCCAGCAGGAAATCGGCCTGGAAACCGTGCGGGAAAATGTCGCGGTGGTCCTGCAACACCCGGCGCTGTTCAATGACACCATCCGCGCGAACCTGACCATGGGGCGTGAACGCAGCGACGAGGCGTGCTGGAATGCCCTGGAAATCGCGCAATTGCACAACACCGTACGCGAGTTGCCCAATGGCCTGGACAGCATCGTCGGGCGTTCCGGCGTGCGCTTGTCCGGCGGCCAGCGCCAACGCCTGGCCATCGCGCGGATGGTGCTGGCCGATCCCAAGGTGGTGATTCTCGACGAGGCCACCTCGGCGCTGGATGCCGCCACCGAATACAACCTGCACCAGGCCCTGGCGCGATTCCTCAGCCACCGCACCACCCTGATCATCGCCCACCGCTTGTCCGCGGTGAAACAGGCCGATCGGGTGCTGGTGTTTGACGGCGGTCAGATCGCCGAGGATGGCGACCACCAGCAGCTGATTGCCGAAGGTGGTCTGTACGCCAAGCTTTATGGACATTTGCAGCAGCACTGAGTCAGTGCCAAGGCACCTTGAGTGAACTTTCCCGCAATGGGAGGCAGGGTGCCGCTTGCCGGGATGCGGAAGGCCCCCTAGTCTAGCTGTAGCGATCACGTGGATGATGATCTGGTAGTGCTAAAACAAGGGACCTCATGAATCAAACGCGGACTCTCGGAACGCCACGGTTGCTGGGCATCGTCTGGCCATTTATCGCCGTTGTGTTATTTCAGGCCCTGTTGGGAGGCGTCAGTCTTTATGTATTGTCGGCGGTCCGTGGTTATGTGGCCGGTGAAAGCCTGTGGTCCAAGGGCCAGAAGGACGCCATCTATTACCTCAACCTGTATGCCGACAGTCGCGACGAGAGCAAATTTCTCAAGTACCAGCAGGCCATTGCCGTCCCTCAGGGAGGGCATGAGTTGCGACTGGCACTTGACCAGCAGCCACCCGATATCGAGGCGGCCAGGGTGGCGATTCTCAAGGGTGGCAACCATCCCGATGACGTCCCGAGCCTGATCTGGCTGTACCTCAATTTCCGCCATTTCAGCTACCTCGAAAAAGCCATCGACCTCTGGACCGTGGGTGATGCGTACCTTGATCAACTCGATGATGTCGCCAGGGACATGCACCGGCACATCAGCATCAAGCCGGCCAACCCTGCCGACATCCATCGCTGGAAGGAACAGATTTTCGCCATCAACAACGAGGTGACGCCAGCGGCGAAGGCCTTCAGCGATGCCTTGGGCGAAGGCTCGCGGATGATCCTGCGCCTGCTGCTGGCGACGAACCTGGCCACCGCCCTCGGCCTGATCGCCCTGGCGCTGCTGCGCACGCACAAGCTGCTCAAGCAGCGACACGCGTTTGCCGACGCCCTGCAACTGGAGAAGGAGCGGGCGCAAATCACCCTGCAATCGATTGGCGACGCGGTGATCACCACCAATGTCGAGGGCGCGATCGCCTACATGAATCCGGCCGCCGAAGCCTTGACCCACTGGAACGCCGAACAGGCGACCGGGTTGCCGCTGGCGGCGCTGTTCAATCTGCTGGACGACAATGCCCAGGCCGATGGCTTTACCTTGATCGAGCACATCCTGAGCGGTCAGCTCAGTGGCGGCAGCGAACACTCCAAGCTCATTCAGCGCCTCGATGGCAGCACGGTGTCGGTCACCCTGGTGGGGGCGCCGATCCGTAATGCCGGGAAGGTCAGCGGTGCCGTGCTGGTGCTGCATGACATGACTCAGGAGCGGCAATACATCGCCAATCTGTCCTGGCAGGCGACCCATGATGCGTTGACCGGGCTCGCCAACCGCCGCGAGTTTGAATTCCGTCTGGAACAGGCGCTGCAGGCCCTGACGCGACAGCCTGGACGCCACGCATTGATGTTCCTCGACCTGGACCAGTTCAAGTTGGTCAACGACACCTGCGGGCACGCGGCGGGCGACGAGTTACTGCGGCATATTTGCGCGCTGTTGCAATCCGGGTTGCGCGAGAGCGACACCCTGGCCCGGTTGGGCGGTGACGAGTTCGGCATCCTGCTGGAGAACTGCGCGCCAGAGGCGGCCGAAAAAATTGCCGAGGGGCTGCGCCAGACCGTGCAGAACCTGCACTTCGTGTGGAAGGGGCGGCCGTTCGTGACCACCGTGAGCATCGGGCTGGTGCATATCAATGCGCATCCGACCACCCTTGAAGTCTCATTGCGCGCGGCCGACATGGCCTGCTACATGGCCAAGGAAAAGGGTCGCAACCGGGTTCAGGTATATCACGCCGACGACTCGGAGCTGTCCCTGCGCTTTGGCGAAATGGCCTGGGTGCAGCGCTTGCACATGGCCCTGGAAGAAGATCGTTTTTGCCTGTACGCCCAGGAAATTGCCCCGCTCGGTCATGTCGAAAAGGGCGGCGGACATATCGAGATTCTGCTGCGCCTGCATGACGAAGCCGGGCGCATGATATTGCCCGACAGTTTTATCCCGGCAGCAGAGCGTTATGGCCTGATGACTTCCCTGGATCGTTGGGTTGTACAGAACGTATTCAAGATCATTGCCCAATGTATAGCCGAGAAGCACAAAGAGCCTTTAGCGATGTGTGCGATTAATCTGTCAGGCACAACTATAGGAGATGAAGCGTTCCTGGACTTCCTGCGTCAACAGTTCATTAGTTACGCCATACCACCTGAAATAATTTGTTTTGAAATCACTGAAACCAGTGCTATTTCAAATCTTGCCAGTGCAATTAAATTCATCAATGAACTCAAAGGTTTAGGGTGCCTGTTTTCCCTGGATGACTTTTGCGCCGGTATGTCCTCGTTCGCCTACTTGAAACATTTGCCTGTAGACTTCCTGAAGATCGACGGGAGTTTCGTAAAGGATATGCTGGACGACCCGATTAACCGCGCCATGGTCGAAGTGATCAACCACATCGGTCATGTCATGGGTAAGCGTACGATTGCCGAGTTTGTTGAAACGCCCCAGATCGAGCAGGCATTGCTGGAGATCGGGGTTGATTACGCTCAAGGGTATGTCATAGAACGCCCGCATCTGTTTACCTGCGACAGCTTGAAAAGTCGTCCAGCCAGGCCGCAGCCCCTGTTGTTCAAGGCGCCCGGCACGTTCCGTTGAAGTCTCTCGTTGATCGGAACAATCACAATCAAAAGGAGCCCGACAGTGATCGAGACATTCAACCGAACCGGACCACTCATGGAAGCTGCAAGTTATCCCGACTGGGCCCAGCGCCTGATTCAGGATTGCAGCGCGAGTAAGCGCCGGGTTGTAGAGCACGAGCTGTATCAGCGCATGCGAGATAACAGACTCAGCGCCAGGACGATGCGCCAGTACCTGATCGGTGGCTGGCCCGTGGTCGAACAGTTCGCGTTATACATGGCACAGAACCTGACCAAGACCCGTTTTGCCCGCCACCCGGGTGAAGACATGGCGCGTCGCTGGTTGATGCGCAACATTCGTGTCGAACTCAACCATGCCGACTACTGGGTGAACTGGAGCCGTGCCCACGGCGTCAGCCTGGAAGATCTGCAGGCGCAGCAGGTAGCCCCTGAACTTCACGCCTTGAGCCATTGGTGCTGGCACACCAGTTCTTCAGACTCACTGATCGTTGCCATTGCCGCCACCAATTACGCCATCGAAGGCGCGACCGGTGAGTGGTCGGCGGTGGTCTGTTCCAATGGTCTTTATGCGGCAGCCTTCCCCGAGGAGGATCGCAAGCGGGCCATGAAGTGGCTGAAGATGCATGCCCAGTACGACGATGCCCACCCGTGGGAAGCGCTGGAAATCATCTGCACCCTGGCCGGCATGAACCCGAGCAAGTCATTGCAGGTGGAATTGCGCCAGGCCGTGTGCAAGAGCTACGACTACATGTTCCTGTTCCTGGAACGTTGCATGCAGCTGGAGCATTCGGAAAAGGCCCCGGTGATGCGTGAGCGCTTGGAGATGGCCGAAAGCTGATCGTTGAACGCCCATGAAAAAGCCCGCCCCTGGTGACAGGGGCGGGCTTTTTTACAGGTGTCAGGCGCTGACTTTAAGCCCCACCAGCCCGGTGATGATCAACGCCACGCTGGCCAGGCGGACCAGCGCCATGGATTCGCCAAACAGAATGATGCCGGCGATCACGGTGCCGACGGCACCCACTCCGGTCCAGATCGCATAGGCCGTGCCCAGTGGCAATTCCTTCATGGCCAGGCCCAGCAAGCCAAGGCTGACGGCCATGGCCGCTACCGTGAGCGCAGTGGGCAACGGGCGGCTGAAACCATCGGTGTACTTGAGGCCAACGGCCCAGCCTACTTCGAACAGGCCCGCGAAAAACAGAATGATCCAGGACAAGGAAGACCTCCATCGATTGACGGGGTCGTCCCCAGGTTAATGACTCGATCGAGCCGCGAGGTCGTCCTCGCGTTGCGCAATATAGTGCCCAGCATTAACCGGGGGATCAAGTTTTGCTGATCAGTCAGCTGCCTGCTGAGCCGCGACCTGGCGATCCTGCTTCTCGCTCATGCGACGGAAGTAGGTCGAGAGCAACGCCCCGGAAATGTTGTGCCACACACTGAACAGAGCGCTCGGCACCGCCGCCAGCGGTGAGAAGTGCGCGCTGGCCAGGGCCGCGCCCAGCCCGGAGTTCTGCATGCCGACTTCCAGCGCCAGGGATTTGCGCTGGGCCAGTGGCAACTTGAACAGGCGCCCGGTGAAGTAACCCAGCAGGTAACCGAAGCTGTTGTGCAGCATGACCACGGCCATGATCAACAGTCCCGACTCGGCAATTTTCGCCTGGCTGGCGGCCACTACGGCGGTGACGATGATCACGATACTCACCACCGAAACCAGGGGCAACACGTCCACCGCGTGGCGAACCTTGTCGCCGAGCACGCGCTGGGCAACCACACCCAACACGATCGGCAGCAACACCACCTGCAGGATCGACCAGAACAGCTCCATGAACGACACCGGCAACCAGGCCGAAGCCAGCAGCCAGATCAGGGCCGGGGTCAGCAGCGGAGCGAGGAGGGTGGTCACGGCAGCGATGGCCACCGATAACGCCAGGTCGCCGCGGGCCAGCCAGGTCATTACGTTCGACGAGGTGCCGCTTGGACAGCAGCCGACCAGAATCACGCCAACGGCGATCTCTGGCGGCAAATGGAACGCCTGGCAAAGCAACCACGCCACGCCGGGCATGATCACGAAGTGCGCCACCACGCCCAGGGCCACGCGCCACGGGTGGCGGGCGACTTCGGCGAAGTCTTCGAGCTTGAGGGTCAGGCCCATGCCGAACATCACCAGCCCCAGCAACGGCACGATGGCGCCTTTGAGGCCAATGAACCAGGCCGGTTGCAGGAACGCCACGACGGCGAAAATCAGTACCCAGTAGGCGAAGGTGTTGCCGACAAAACGACTCAATGCAGCCAGTGCACGCATGGCCAGATCCTTATTGTATGAAATACGCGGTTTTCTGTAGGAGCTGGCTTGCCAGCGAAGGGGCCCTCAAGCTTTGAGGCGGAACGTCGGACGCCTTCGCTGGCAAGCCAGCTCCTACAAGGGGCACGCGGTGTTATTGGCCCACCGCGTACCGGGTTTAGATCCCCTGCGGTGTCTCTTCCCCACCCAACGCTTCAACCAATGCCGGCAGGAAATCACCGAAGGTCAGCATCATCAGGGTGAAGCTGGCGTCCAGTTGGCCGAGGGCTTCATCGCCACCGTCCTGTTCCGCCTGGTCTTGCAGCAGGTCTTCGAACTTCAGGCGCTTGACCACCATCTTGTCGTCGAGGACGAAAGACAGTTTGTCCTGCCAGGCCAGCGACAGCTGAGTGACCACTTTGCCAGTGCTCAGGTGCAGCTGGATTTCTTCGCTGGTCAGGTCCTGGCGCTTGCAACGCACGATGCCGCCATCTTCGTGGGTGTCGCGCAGTTCGCACTCGTCCAGCACAAAGAAGTCGTCCGCGGCTTTCTGGGTGGTGACCCACTCGGTCATGGTCGCGGTCGGGGACATCTTCACGGTCAGCGGGCGTACCGGCAGGGTGCCGATCACTTCACGCAGGGTGGACAACAGGTCCTCGGCACGTTTCGGGCTGGCCGAGTTAACCAGGATCAGGCCCTGTTTCGGCGCGATGGCGGCGAAGGTCGAGGAGCGACGAATAAAGGCGCGCGGCAGGAAGGCCTGGATGATTTCATCCTTGATCTGGTCGCGTTCCTTCTTATAGACCTTGCGCATTTGCTCGGCTTCGATCTCTTCGACCTTTTCCTTCACCGCGTCACGCACGACGCTGCCCGGCAGGATGCGTTCTTCCTTGCGTGCGCTGATCAGCAGGAAATCACCGCTGACGTGCACCAGCGGGGCATCTTCGCCCTTGCCGAACGGCGCGACGAAACCGTAGGTGGTCAACTCCTGGCTTGCACATGGACGCGCCAGCTTGGTGGCCAGTGCAGTCTCCAACGCCTCGGCATCAACAGGCAGATCTTGGGTCAGGCGATAGATAAGCAGGTTTTTGAACCACATGGGGTGAGTCTCTCCTTTATACAAAGGGGGGCATTATTGTCTTCCGTGTGCCATAGGCCAACCCTTCTCTAAGCCTTTGGAAGGCATGAAAAAATTAATTAAAAAAGTGCTTGCCAGAGGTGGGGGCGCTCCGTAGAATGCGCGCCACACCGAAGCGAAGGGTGATTAGCTCAGCTGGGAGAGCGTCTGCCTTACAAGCAGAATGTCGGCGGTTCGATCCCGTCATCACCCACCATTCGTTTCAAGTGTTTAGCGCAGCGGTAGTTCAGTCGGTTAGAATACCGGCCTGTCACGCCGGGGGTCGCGGGTTCGAGTCCCGTCCGCTGCGCCATATTCGGTAACCTGGACCACTGAACACCAGGTCACCACGGAAAAACCCGCCAAGGCGGGTTTTTTTCTGCCTCAAGTTTGTACGTTGTACCCGCGGGATGTGTCGTTTCACCGGTTTTCAGATTTTTTTGAAAAAAACTTCAAATAAATCAACACTTTATGAAAACTTGTGGCATAATGCGTCCCGTAACGAAGCGAAGGGTGATTAGCTCAGCTGGGAGAGCGTCTGCCTTACAAGCAGAATGTCGGCGGTTCGATCCCGTCATCACCCACCATTCGTTTCAAGCGTTTCGCGCAGCGGTAGTTCAGTCGGTTAGAATACCGGCCTGTCACGCCGGGGGTCGCGGGTTCGAGTCCCGTCCGCTGCGCCATATTCGGTAACCTGGAGCACTGAACGCCAGGTCACTACAGAAAGCCCGCTTAGTGCGGGCTTTTTGCTGTCTGGGTTTTGGCTTGATCGTTCCCACGCTCTGCGTGGGAATGCCGCCAGGGACGCTCCGCGTTCCGCTGACGACGCCTGACGTGAGCCCTGCGCAACGGTGACGCGGAGCGTCACAGGATGCATTCCCACGCAGAGCGTGGGAACGATCAGTATAAACGCGGCGCCCTCAGGTCCTTCGTCGGAACGCTGCCCGGAGCATGCTCGCTCCTACATACCTTGATTACGAGCGTGGCGGTAATCGCTGACCGCTTCATAAACCGCTTTGCGCAACCGGTTGATCCCGCCAATGGGGCGGTGCGCCTCAAGCCCGAACCATGGGTTGAAGGACAAATTATCGCATTGCAGGTTCTGCGCCGGCGTATCGAAGTCCTGGGCCGGTACCTTGATCCGCGCCACCGTCTGGAACGGCGCATCGCTTTCCTGCCACTCAATGCTGGTGTCCTCGATCGGCATGTACTTACCCGGGTCCTGCCGCTGTATCTGCAAGACAAAACACGCGGGCATCCGGTCAGTCGATAACTGCTGGTACAGCGCATTGCGCAGGAAATTCGGCAACTTGTGATTCTGCGCCGGCAGGGAATAGGCCGGGCAACTGCCAGGATCCGGCATGACCCGAAACTTGGCATTGGCCTCACCGAACTTGTAGGGCGACACCGAAAAGTAAGTCGTGCGCGTCGGGCTGTCGGGGGCAGGGGAGAGTGTCGCGAGGGCGATGAACAGATGGCGGACTTGCCAGGTGCACGGGTCCCAGCTCGGGAAGAACGCCAGCGCCTTCTGGCCGTCCGCCTGGGCGGCCACATTCTGACGATACTCGGCGACATCGCTGACAAAGAAGTTCGGATGACTGAACATCACGAAGTCCTGTTCAGCCCGGCCCGGTTGATCGCCCAGCAGCTGTTTGCCCGGCACATCGTGCAACTTGATCGCCATGCCCCGTGCATCGCGGATACTGTCGAATTGAGGGTAGGCGTTACCGTTGGACAGGCGCATCGTCGCCTGCCAGGTCTTGCCCGGTTCGCTGAATACACCCTGACGCAGTTCTCCCGCCAGCTCCGGCAATACCTGCACCTGGGCCTTCACGCAGCCGTGGGCCTTGGCGTGGGCATCGCGCAGGTAGCGGGTGTTTTCACGGTGCTGGTCGACGATACGCACCGCCGTCTGGATGATGGCCTGGGTCATCGCGGCTTCGCCGTCGGGGATCAGCTCCTGCGCTGACACCGGCCCACGGTGCTGCCAGGCGAACCACGCCGTGGCCACTGCCCAGCAGAGCAACCCCAGGCCCAACAACCAGAGCAGGGTCTTGCCGAGAAAGGCGCCCAGGCGCGTCCACAGGCGATTCATGGCAGTTGCGCCTCCAAGGGGCCGCCCAGAACTTTCAAATACTCCAGCAGTGCCCAGCGCTCTTCGGGTTGCAGCAAGCGGCCGATCACGCCGTTGCCACGCTTGCCGGCGCGGAATTCGTGCCCGCTGTTGTGATTGCCGGTAATGCGCGTGTCGAACACAAAGCCATTGGTAAAGGCCTCGGTGCGATAGCCCAAATGCCGCGGGTCGTACTCGAAGGTGCCTTTGTAAAAGGTGGTGTCGCGTTCGTCCTGGGGCGACAGCAATTGATAAATGTTCGGCACCGAACCGTTGTGCAGGAAGGGCGGCGTTGCCCATATGCCCGCCAGGGGCCGGGCTTTGTAGGCGCGTAGTTCCTGGACCCCGATCGGCAAGCCAAAGCCATCCATGTCCGCGCGCTCGGTCGGCGTGACGGCGGCCTCGCGATAGGCGCGGTTGCCGACGAATGCCGTGACGTAGGCCAGGCCCTTGGCGACCGACAACTGGCTCAGGTCCAAAGGCTCGGTGGGTATTGGATGCAGTTGTACGTCCAGCTGCGCCAGCTCGGCCGGGTCCCATTGCAAGACGGTCAGGTCGAAGCGGTGATCGGCGATATTGTTGGCGGCGCCCGGGTCGGTGCCGATCACCTCCACGGGCAGCATTTTCAGCTGTTGCACCGGACGCCCTGTGCTGAGGCTGACCCGCGGTACGTGGCAGCCGGCGCAGTTCTCGCTGAACAACGCGCGACCCTTGGCGGCAAGCGGTTTGTCCACCGCGCCCAGCCATTCTTCCGGCCAGGCGGGCGGCTTGAGGCCTTGCAGGGTTTGTTCGATCAGGTGCAGATCACGCACCCGGACGCTGGACGGATAACGATTGTTGCCCTTGAGTGGCTGCCCGCTGCCATCGAAAAAGTTCAGCGTGGCGCCCACCCCCAAAGCTTCACCGATGTTGCGTGCCATGGGCTGCTGCGCCGAGCCGTTCCACTGCACCCAGTCGAAGGTCCACATGTCCCACAACTGTGGGTAGTCGACGGGGGCGTTGGCCACGCGGTAGTTGGCGGGGGAAATCGCGTCGCCGAAGCTGGCGTTGGCGATGCGCCCGAACGCGTCGGCACGTCCGGGACCTTCTTCGGTGGGGTAAAGCCCGCGATGGGTGTCGTTCCAGGCCACCTTGAGGAAGGTGTCTAGGGAGCTCTTGAAGGCCGCGCGCAGCGCCTGCTGTCCGGTCTCGTAGTCAGGGCCCAGGACCTTGCGCGCGAAACGCTCGAACTTCCAGGGGTTGTAGTAAGTGGAAGCCAGGCTCGCCACCAGTGCCTGGCCAAAACTGCCGCCCTGCAAGGTGGGCACACTTGAGGGCAGCACATGCTGCGCGGAACCGCCGTCGATGCGCACGGCTTGACCGTTCAGGCGCAGTTCACCGGTGTGACAGGCCGCACAGGTAATATCCAGAAATGTATCCGCACTGCCGGGATTCTGATGCCGTGCGAAGCCCACGGGCAGGTTGCCGGGGTTGTCCGACGTGGGTTTCTGCCCGGGGTCGATCAGGAAACCGAAGCGCGCAAGGTAGTGCGGATCGGCGAATCGTTGTTGCGAAAAGGGCAGTTCCAGGGCGGTGAACCAGTCGTAGTGCAAGCCCTTGACCTGAGTACCCTGGGGCGTGAAATAGTAACGCTGGCGGTCGTCGCTGCTCCATTGGTCCAGGTAATGTACCTGTTGCGCGGCCGCGTGGCGCGGCAGTTTCGGGTTGGCGACGTAGTACAGGATCACGGCCAGGGCGATGGCCACCAGGGCAACGATCAGGCCCAGCAAGCGGAGCAAGAGGCGCATGTTGACCATCCGTGTCGAGTTTTCTACCGTTATGCCTCAGGGTCAGGGTTGCGGCAAGAGGCCATTACGCCAGACGTTCAGCCTCCCGGCGTGCAAGATGACAGAAGTTTCATCATCCACATGGCGAAATGCGTTTAAACACCTGAACTTATCGCCAGTTTGCGGCTCTCATGCCGGTAGCCATTGGTCGTGGCCGCCTGATAAGCTCGCGACTTTACTCGATTGCCCTTTAGGCGCATGAACAAGGAAATAGCATGAAACAGCATCGGTTGGCGGCGGCGGTGGCCCTGGTTAGCCTGGTACTTGCGGGTTGCGACTCGCAAACCAGCGTAGAGCTGAAAACCCCGGCGCAAAAAGCTTCCTACGGAATTGGCCTGAACATGGGCAAGAGCCTGGCTCAGGAAGGCATGGATGATCTGGACTCCAAAGCCGTTGCCCAGGGCATCGAAGATGCGGTCGGCAAGAAAGAACAGAAACTCAAGGATGAAGAATTGGTAGAAGCCTTCGCCGCGCTGCAAAAGCGTGCCGAAGAGCGTATGGCCAAGATGAGCGAAGAGTCGGCAGCCGCCGGCAAGAAATTCCTCGAAGAAAACGCCAAGAAAGCTGGCGTCGTGACCACCGCTTCCGGCCTGCAATATGAAGTGGAAAAGAAAGCCGATGGCGCCCAGCCGAAGCCGACTGACGTAGTGACCGTTCACTACACCGGCAAGCTGACCAATGGCACCGTTTTCGACAGCTCCGTCGAGCGCGGCAGCCCGATCGATCTGCCGGTCAGCGGTGTGATCCCGGGTTGGGTCGAAGGCCTGCAACTGATGCACGTCGGCGAGAAGTACAAGCTGTACATTCCAAGCGAACTGGCTTACGGCGCGCAAAGCCCAAGCCCGGCGATCCCGGCCAACTCGGTCCTGGTGTTCGACCTGGAACTGCTGGCCATCAAGGATCCAGCCAAAGAAGACGCCGCCAAGTAATCCGCGTCTGCTTTAACGACAACGCCTCGCTCACGCGGGGCGTTGTTGCATCTGGCCTTCTGAATGGGTAAACAAAGCGAACAGTTGCCGTACACTGAAGTCATAGTCAGTGTGGGGGCCGTGCCTAACCTTCGGCAGACCTCCAAGTCAATGAAATATTGGGGTTTTTTTAGATGGGTAAAAAACGCCCGATCTGAGTTCAGCCCTTATGCAGCGGGCCTTTCAGCCATGAAAAGGGGCTCTGTTCACAAGGTTATCCACAATTTGTGTGGATAACATTCCTGTCGGAGGCGTCATGAAAGCACCCTGGAATTTTGCTCGTTTCCTGCCCCTGGCCGGACGCCTGCTCGCCCGTGGGCGCTTGCCGACCTTGCTGTTTGCGGTGGCCAGTAAAAGTGCCAGCCAGGGTAACCGGTTGGGCAAGCTCAAGGATGATCTGCGCCTGTTGCAGGCGCTGTGCCTGGCGTACTGGCGCGGCGAATACCGGGCCATCAGTCCCAAGGCGCTGCTATCGGTGGTCGCCGGCCTGATGTATTTCCTCAGCCCGGTCGATGCCATTCCGGATTTCCTGCCGCTGTTCGGCATGATCGATGACATCGCCGTGCTGGCCTGGCTGATGAAAGTCCTCGACGATGAACTCAACGCCTTCCGCACCTGGCGCAAACGCCAGGTCCCGGAAAAGCTCGCCGTGGTCGAACGCCTGCCCGACACCCCTGAGCAGCTCAGGCTGCAGAAGCCGAAAAAAACCTGATTCGATCCCGTCTGAGCTTCAGATAGATAGCCCCCGCGACCTTAGCCGCTGTTAGGATTACACTTCTAGGGAAAAGTGCTGACTCGCTAAGTGTTGTTGTCCTACGGGGTAGTCATGGATATTCAGATAATTACACGCGAAGGCGAGCCCGAATACGCGGTTCTGCCATGGGCTCAGTATCAGGCTCTACTGAAAGCAGCAGGCATCAACGAAGCACCGTCACGTCCGGCCCCGACGCCGCTCGCGACCACACCAGACGCCATTCTTCCGGGTCTGGATCAACTACGCAGTTTGCGCGAAGGGAAGGGCATCGCCATCGAGGCGCTGGCCCGCACGGTAGGCATCAGCCCGTCTTACCTGGCCATGATCGAAAGTGGCGAGCGTCTGCCCGACGCCGCGATTCGCCGCAGCCTGGCCTGGGAATTGACGGTGCCAGGGTGGAGGGATGAATCGTGAGCGTACGCATCAGTCGTCACCATTGGGACGGATTGCTGGGCGAGCTGGATCAGGCGCGCCGTCAGCGTCATCTCCTGACTTATCGGGCATTGCTGGAGCGTTTGCAGCTTCCTACGCCCGCCATGCAAACCCTGACCGCCGCACTTGAGCATCTGGCCGCGCTGGATGCCAAGGCCGAACAGCCGCTGCGCAGCTCGCTGGTGATCAGCCAGGGGGCCAGCCGCTTGCCGCGTACCGGATTCTTCGAATGCGTCGAGCGCCTGGGGCGTTTCACCGGCCCGTCCGACGGCGTCGCCGCCGCCTCGTGGCACGCCTCGGAAGTGGTTCGCGTATTCGAATACGAGTACCCCGAATCGGCGGAAGCCTGAGTGTTCCTGCGGCTCAAGGCGCGGGCCGGCTACTGGCTGGCCCGCCGGTTGTTTCATTGGCCATGGTTCGTACGCCAGCCCCGCGGATGGAGCTGGATGGAGGGTCAGTTCGCACGCATGGCGAACCTGGGCGATGTCGACGCGCAGAGTTTCTATGGGCACATCCTGACCTTTCGTGGCGTCGGCCTGGGCGCGCGGGAAGAGGGTATTCGGCTGTTGCGCCTGGCGGCGTTGGCTGGAGATGGCAAGGCGGCTTATCAGGTGGGTGTGATCAGCCTGGCCGGTAGCCCGAGCAAGGCGCCTGACCCGGCAGAAGCGGCGCGGTTCTGGGCAATGGCGGCCAAGGCCGGGCATCCGCTGGCGCAGATGAAGCTGCAAGAGCTGGCATCGCGCGGATCCGCCCATTAATCCAGTCTGTTGGGTGAGTGGGGATCTGCCCTACGCCTACGTGCGACTTTACCGACTTCTTTCCTGAACGATCTCCTGCAAACTTGCGCGCGCGTTTGTGGTTGTGGGGCTGTCCACGAAATTTCTGGGCAAGATCTTCGGAAGTTTCCTTCAAGTTGTAGTGGTTTGCGTGAACTGTCGAGAAGTGAAATACATCGATAGTCTTTGGCGGCCACTGCAAAACAGGGGCAGGGTGTAGGAACCCTTGGACTTCAACGTGCATCACCGCTGGCGTTTGATCGCGGCACTTTTTCATGCCTGTGATCCTCCGCGGCGGCTGTGTGCGGGACACGTTTCGACGTGGCTGAGTTGAAGTGCCTCAGTTTCCTACTCCCGCGCACGGCTGCCACCCTTAATGGGCAGAGCTAGCGGGGGAAAGTATCTTAGGTAAGAAGGGCTACACAGGAGGTCGCAAGCCGGTGTGGCCATCCAGGACAAATAAATCCGTCCCCTGTTTCTTCCTTTTTCTTCTTTTTCTCCCGAGCTGACTCTGGAGTCAATTTTGTGTTGGTGAGATGATGCCTACCGCTATATACTAATTTGTACAGCGACATTGAGATGCTTTCCCGCGGCTCTGCGGCGGCTAGCGAATTCAAATCTCAGCGCTTTATAAAAAAAACAGGAGCGGTCCATGATTCATCGCGTTTCTCACCTAATGGTTGCAGTGCTGGCTAGCAGTGTCTTTTCCAATGCTTTTGCGGATGAGGTTCAAGTAGCTGTTGCTGCCAATTTCACCGCGCCGATCCAGGCCATCGCCGCAGATTTCGAGAAGGACACCGGGCACAAGCTTGTCACGGCCTTCGGTGCAACCGGCCAGTTTTACACCCAGATCAAGAATGGCGCGCCGTTCGAAGTGTTCCTCTCGGCAGACGACACCACCCCGCAGAAACTGGAAGCCGAAGGCGACACCGTCAAGGGCTCGCGCTTCACCTACGCCGTCGGCACGCTGGCGCTGTGGTCGGCCAAGGAAGGCTACGTCGATGCCAAGGGCAAAGTGCTGGGCGACAACCAGTATCAGCACCTGTCCATCGCCAACCCGAAAGCCGCGCCTTATGGCCTGGCGGCGACCCAGGTGCTGGCCAAAGAAGGCCTGACCGACAAGGTCAAGGACAAGATCGTCGAAGGCCAGAACATCACCCAGGCCTACCAATTCGTGTCCACTGGTAACGCCGAGCTGGGCTTTGTCGCGTTGTCGCAGATCTACAAGGACGGCAAAGTCACCAGCGGTTCTGCGTGGATCGTTCCGGCCAACCTGCACGACCCGATCAAACAGGACGCGGTGATCCTCAACAAGGGCAAGGACAACCCGGCCGCCAAGGCACTGGTTGCCTATCTCAAGGGCCCAAAAGCGGCGGCTGTGATCAAGTCCTACGGCTATCAACTCTAAATGTCACTGAGGATGCCAAGCTGGGGCATTGCCCTATGCCTGGTTTGAGTGCCATTTCCTTGTTTTAGAAATCAATTGATCAGTAGTCGACACCCACTTCTCGATGGGTGTCGGCGCTGTCTTGCGCGCAAAAATAAAAAAAGTAATTGGAGTGTTATCCATGTATCGATCCACTTTGGCCCTGGCGGTCGCTTCGGCCGTGCTCGCTCAACAGGCAAGCGCCGCCGGTTTCATCGAAGACAGCAAGGCAACATTGGGGCTGCGCAACTTCTACATCAACACTGACAACCGTAGCGGCGCTGCAGATCCGAGCCGGAACGAAGAATGGGGCCAGGGCTTCGACCTGCGTTTCATCTCGGGTTACACCCAAGGCACTGTTGGCTTCGGTATTGATGCGATCGGCCTATTGGGAGTACGTCTGGATTCAGGCGGTGGCACCAATGGCGCCACGTCGACTTCCTACGGCGGCACTGTGTTTCCGAGCAAGTCCAATGGCGAGGCGGTTGATAACTTCTCCAGCCTGGGCCTGACTGCCAAAGCCAAGGTCTCCCAGACCGAGCTGAAGCTGGGTACCCTGCAGCCAAAACTGCCGGTCATCGTGACCAACGACGGCCGTCTGCTGCCGCAAACCTGGGAGGGTGGCCAGGTCACTTCCGGCGAGTTCAAGGACTTGACGCTGATCGGCGGCCAGATTGAACACGTCAAAGGCCGTAACTCCAGCAACAATGAACAGATGGCCATTGGGGGCGCCAACCCTCGCGTTGCCAGCAGCAACAAGTTCATCTATGCCGGTGGTGACTACAAATTCACCAAGGACCTGACGGCCCAGTACTACTACGGCAACCTGCAAGAGTTCTACAAGCAGCACTTCCTGGGCCTGGTGCACAACTGGGCAATCGGCCCGGGCGTGCTGAAGTCCGACCTGCGTTACTTCAACAGCTCCGATGATGGTGCCAATGGCGACACGGCGGCTTACTTCAGCAACGGCAACTACAGTGGCGTGCCAAGCGGTAAAGGCAAGGTCGACAACAATCTGTACAGCGGCCTGTTCCTGTACACCGTTGCCGGTCACACCTTCGGTGGCGGTTATCAGGTCAGCAACGGCAGCAGCGACTTCCCGTGGCTGAACCAGGGCGACGGATCGTCGGCCTACATCATCACCGATTCGCAAATCCAGAAGTTCGCCCGTGCCGGCGAACGCACCTGGCAGGCACGCTACTCGTATGACTTCGCCAAGGTTGGCGTACCTGGCCTGACAGCGGGTTTGGTCTACCTGCATGGCGATGATATCGATACCGTCAACAATCGCGGTGCGCAGGCGGCTAACGGCGCTTCGGAATGGGAGCGCGACCTGACCGTGGGTTACGTCGTTCAATCCGGCGCGCTGAAAAACCTCGGCCTGCAGTGGAGAAACGCCACCTGGCGCACCAATATCCCGGGCGTTCGCGACCAGGACGAGAACCGCCTGATCGTCAGCTACTCGATCCCGCTGTTGTAAGCTCAGGATCGATCCGCTGCCTGGACCGACGCCAGGCAGCGCATGCGTCTTTTCTACCTCCCCGCCAAACTATCAATCACATGCACGCTATACCCCTGCACATTCTTCGCATGATGCTTGGCCTGCGAAGCCATCTCCGCCAACTGGCTGGCATCGAGTTGCCCGCAGGCCTGTGGGTGTAGATGCACCACGCCGATCGACAGTGACAACAAGGGAAATTCCTGGCGCATGCCCTGGCGGTTGGGGGCGGTGAAGCAGCCGGCCTCCAGGTGTTCGCTGCGGTAGAAGCGTCGGCACTGGCTGTGGAAGTCGTCGAGCAGCTGGTTCAAACGTTTGCGCCAGTCGTCCGGGCCCAGCACCAACAGAAAATCATCGCCGCCGATATGGCCGACGAAGTCGCGGGACGGGTCGATGCGGTCGTTCAGGCATTGCGCCAGGCACAGCAGAACTTCATCGCCCCGGCCGTAGCCGTAGATGTCGTTGAAGGGTTTGAAGCTGTCGATGTCCACGTAGCAGATCAGCGATTCGCGTTGTTGTTGCAGCAATCGGGTCAGGCATTGCTGGATCGGTACGTTGCCCGGCAGCAGGGTCAGGGGGTTGGCGTAGCGTGCTTGCTGGATTTTCAGTTCGGTAATCAGCTTGAGCACATCGATCACCCGGCCCAGGCCCAGGTAATTGCCATCGAGGGTGATGATGAAGTCTTCTTCGATGCGTTGCCGGGCGCGGCTGGTGATCAGCCGGCTGACCTGCTGCAGCGACTGGCCTATTTCGACGGCGAGAAAGTCGTCGCTCATCAGGCGGCTGATCGGTTTGCGGGCGAACAGGTCGGTGGCAAACGGTTTGAGCAGGGCGTCCGAGAGCGAATGCCGATGGACGATGCCGCAGGGCTGGCCTTGCTCATCCAGCACCGCCAGCGAGTTCAGGTTGGCCTGGCGGCGGAAGGCTTCGAGCACGGTAGCGGTCGGGGTGTGGCGGGCCACCGCGGGCTGGTCGTTGAGCAGGGCGCTCAGGTCGCTGCCGTCCTCGCCCAGCGCCACGGCATTGCTGTCGCGCCTGGGCATCAAGGCGCGGGCATCGCGCGGTGGATGCTCTTGTGGCCGACAGAGCAGATAGCCCTGGACCAGGTCGATGCCCATTTCGGTCAACACCGCCAGCTCTTCAGGCAATTCGATGCCTTCGGCGATCACCTGCGCCCGCGAGGCGTTGGCAATTTGCAGGATCGAGCCAACGAACTCACGCTTGAGGGCATCCAGGTGAATGCCGTCGATGAAGTGGCGGTCGATCTTCACGTAGTCGGGACGTAATTCGGACCACAGGCGCAAGCTCGAGTACCCCGCGCCCAGATCGTCCAGCGCAATGGAAAACCCCATGGCCCGGTAATGATGCAGGGCGGTGTGCAGCAGCTGGAAGTCGTCGGTGGGGGTCTGCTCGGTGAGTTCGATCACCACCTGGTTTGGTTCAATGCCGAAGTCCTGCAGCAACTGCAAGGTGCGACCGGGTTGGTGGGTCGCTTCGAGCAAGGATTCCGGGGAGACGTTGAGGAACAGTTTGCCGGGCAGTTGTTGTTCGTTGAAGCGCCGGCATGCGCTCTGCCGGCAGGCGATTTCCAGTTCGCTGAGACGACCCGCCTGGCGGGCCACGGCGAACAGGGCGACAGGGGAGTGCAACGGACTGTTGGAAGGGCCGCGGCTCAGGGCTTCGTAGCCCAGGATGCGTCGCTCGGAGAGGCTGATGATGGGTTGGAACAGGCTGTGCAAACCGCTTTGAGCCAGGATTGAACTCAAGGCACTCAGCTGTTCGGTTGTGGTCATGGCGATCTCTGGCGAAAAAAAAGGACCGGGCGTGCTCTTGGTTAAGAGGCGCTACCGGTCCGTTATTTCACGACAGAATGATGACTATTTGATGACGCTCCGGGGAGCGCCAGCATTAAATTGCCATCAGCTTAGTGCTTGGCTACCGCGGTATTGAGCTTCAAGTAATCCAGAAGGATGCGCCCGGTCTCGCTCAGGTAGGCATCGTCTTCCGGCTTGGTCTTGTCGTCCTCGGCCGCGATAGCGTCTTCGTCTTCTTTCTTCAGTTCCTTGAGCGGCTCTTCGCCCTTGGCTTTGCGACGGATATTCTCCATGGCGAGCTGCTTGGCTTCGATATCGGCGTGCTGGGCACGACGCTCGGCTTCATTGAGGCTGACGGTTTTTTCTGCCATCAGTTTCTGCGCCAGGGCCAGTTTGTCGCGAATGAACACGAACTCCGCGTCTTTGTTCGTACGCACGTCGTGCTCGGACTTGAGCTGGGTGATGTACGGTTTGAACGGGTCGACCGCAGGCTTGATCGCCGCGCGGATGGTGTCCCACGGCATGGCTTCCGGCAGGGCGCTTTCGCCGATTTCCTTGGTGTCGATGATCGACGGGTAATCGATGTCCGGCAGTACGCCCTGATGCTGGGTGCTCTGTCCGGAAACCCGGTAGAACTTGGCCAACGTCAGCTTGAGCTCGCCATGGTTCAGCGGCTGGATGGTCTGCACGGTGCCTTTGCCGAAGGTCTGGCCGCCGATGATCAGTGCGCGGTGGTAGTCCTGCATGGCGCCGGCGAAAATCTCCGAAGCCGAGGCGGACAGGCGGTTGACCAGCAACGCCATCGGGCCTTTGTAGAAGGCGCCCGGGTTTTCGTCTTCCAGTACATCGACGCGGCCATCGGCGTTACGCACGAGTACGGTCGGGCCCTTGTCGATGAACAGGCTGGTCAGCTCGGTGGCTTCCTGCAAGGAACCGCCGCCGTTGTTGCGCAGGTCGATGACCACGCCGTCGACCTTGTCTTTCTGCAACTCGGTCAGCAGTTTCTTGACGTCGCGAGTGGTGCTCTTGTAATCCGGATCGCCGGCTCGGAAGGCCTTGAAGTCCAGGTAGAAGGCTGGAATCTCGATGACGCCGAGCTTGTAGTCCTTGCCATCCTGCTTGAGGTTGAGCACCGACTTCTTCACGGCCTGGTCTTCGAGCTTCACCGCTTCGCGGGTGATCGGCACGATCTTGCTGGTCTGGTCGTTCGGCGCGTTGCTGGCCGGGATCACTTCCAGGCGCACGATGGTGCCTTTGGGACCGCGGATCAGCTTGACCACTTCGTCCAGGCGCCAGCCCACCACGTCGACCATCTCTTTGTTGCCTTGGGCAACACCGATGATCTTGTCGGCAGGCGCGACTTGCTTGGTCTTGTCGGCAGGGCCTGCCGGCACCAGGCGCACGATCTTCACTTGATCGTTATCGCTCTGCAACACGGCGCCGATGCCCTCCAGGGACAGGCTCATGTTGATGTCGAAGTTTTCCGCGTTATCCGGCGACAGATAGTTGGTGTGCGGGTCGTAGGACATGGCGAAGGTGTTGATGTACGCCTGGAAGATGTCTTCCGCGCGGGTCTGGTCCAGGCGCGCCAGCTGGTTCTTGTAGCGCTTGGTCAGGGTTTCCTGGATTTGCTTGGAATCCTTGCCGGCGATCTTCTGCCGCAGCACTTCGTCCTTGACGCGTTTGCGCCACAGGTCGTCGAGTTCCGCGGTGGATTTGAGCCAAGGGGCATCCTTGCGGTCGATCAGCAAGGTTTCCTTGGTGGTGAAGTCGATCTTGTCGACGCCCTTGTTCAGCTCGGCAAGGGCGAAGTCCAGACGCGATTTGACGCGGTCCAGGTAGCGCTTGTAGATGGTGAACCCGGCGTTGAGGTCGCCGCTCTTGAGGAAGTCGTCGAACTGGGTCTTCCACTTGTCGAATTCGGCAATGTCGCTGGCCATGAAGTAGCTGCGCGACGGGTCGAGCAACTTCAGGTAGCTGTCGTAGATGATCACCGAGCGCGCGTCATCGAGCGGCGGCTTGCTGTAGTGGTGGCGCTTGAGCAACTCCACGACGTTCAGACTGGCGATGACTTCGTCACGGTCGGGCTGAAGCTTGTCCCAGCTATTGGCTGCAAAAGAACTGTTCGACATCGGCAGCAGGCCGATACCGATGAAAAGGGCGAGGGCAGTGCTGGGGAACAAACGCTTCATGTTGATTCGACGCGGGGACAATTGATAACGCATATTAGGCCGTCTTTGAAGTCGCCGGTTCCACAAGGACCGGCCGCATAATGCAAAAAGCCCGGCGCTACAGCTTCGGGCTCAGTCCAGACTCACTATGGAGGCACTGTGAAAGCATTGCAAGGCGTTGACGGTCAAGTGGAGTGGGTTGAAGAGCCTCGTCCGGCGTGTGATGTAGGGCAAGTTCGTATTCAAGTGGCGGCAGCGGGTCTCAATCGTGCCGATTTGTTGCAGAAGGCAGGCCTTTATCCGCCACCGCCAGGTGCCAGCCAAGTGCTTGGTCTAGAGTGCTCGGGGGTGATCAGCGAGGTTGGGCCGGGTTCGTCCTGGCAGGTGGGCGATCGGGTTTGCGCCTTGCTGGCCGGGGGCGGGATGGCTCAGGAGGTAGTGGTCGACGGGCGGCACGTGTTGCCGGTTCCCGACGAAATGTCGCTGGCCGAGGCGGCGGCATTACCTGAAGTTTATGCAACTGTCTGGTTGAACCTGTTTCAATTGGCTGCGCTTAAACCAGGCGAAAAAGTGCTGCTGCACGCGGGAGCAAGTGGAATTGGTTCAGCTGCCATTCAGCTGTGCAAGGCGTTTGGTAACCCGTGCTGGGTCAGTGTCGGGTCGGCCGAGCGCCTGGCCTACTGCGAAGCGCTCGGCGCCCAGGGCGGTGTGGTGCGCACTGACGATCTGGACAGCTTGCGCGACCTCGGGCCGTTCGACGTCATCCTCGACCCGGTAGGTGGCAACTACGCAGCGCTGAACCTGAAACTGATGGCGACTGATGGCCGTTGGGTGTTGATTGGCCTGATGGGCGGGCGCGAGGCGAAGCTGGACCTGGCGCAGGTGCTGGCCAAGCGCGTGCAACTGCTGGGCTCGACCCTGCGCAGCCGCGATGATCAGTTCAAGGCGGATCTGTTCAGCGATCTACGCCAGCACGTCTGGCCGCTGTTTGCGGATAAACGCTTGAGCCCGCAACTGGCCAGGGCTTTCCCGATCAAGGATGCCGAAGCGGCGTTTGCCGAGTTGGCGAGTAACAAGGTGGCGGGGAAGCTGGTGTTGGTGATTGATGAAAGTCTGACCTGACCTCTGTAGATCGTTCCCATGCTCTGCGTGGGAACGCCTCAAGGGACGCTCTGCGTCCGCCTCTGGGACGCAGAGCGTCCCGGGCTGCATTCCCACGCGGAGCGTGGGAACGATCAGGGCGAGGTACTATTTCCAGATGTGGATCGGCCAGCCGGCCTTTTCCGCCTGCTCTAGCAACACCGGGTCCGGATTGACCACGTGCGGGAAATCCACCTTCAGCAACAACGGCAAATCATTGCGTGAATCCGAATAGAAACTCGCACCTTCCAGGTTTTCCTCTTCCGCATCCAGCCATTCCAGCAACCGGGTGATCTTGCCTTCGCGATACGTCAGCGTGCCGACGGTCTTGCCGGTATAGGCGCCGTGCGCCACTTCCAGTTCGATACCGAGAATTTCATCGATGCCCAGGCGCTCGGCAATCGGCTTGACCAAATGGACGCCCGAGGCCGAGATCACCAGTATCCGGTCGCCGGCCTTGCGGTGGGCGGCGATGGTTTTGGTGGCGTCGCTGAAGATGATCGGCTCGATGAAGTCTTCCACCCAGGGGCCGACCAGGTGCTCGACTTCGGCGGGCGTGCGGCCGATCAAGGGCTCCAGGCTGAAGGCCATGTAGTCCTCCATGGCCAGGTGGCCCCTGCCGTAGGCGTCCATCAATTCCTTGTCGCGTCGCAGGAAGGATTCGCCATCGACCCAGCCGAGGCGGACCATTTGCTCACTCCACAACGAGGCGCAGTCGCCGTGGATCAGGGTTTCGTCCAGATCAAAAATTGCCAGGGCCATCAGTGCAGTTCTCTCTTCAACGTCAGCAAGGGCATCAGGCTACCTCACACAGGGCCGTCGGATCGATGGAAAGCGCCAGGCGCTGACCATCGGGATGCAGGTCGGAGGCCGAGCGGTTGAGCACATCCACCACCAGTTCCACACCGCGGGCTTCGATCCTGTAGCGAATCACGTTGCCGAGCAGGCTGTGGCTGCGCACCTGGGCGTAGAGATCGCCGTCGAGGCTCAGTTCGATGGCCTCCGGGCGGATGGCGATGCGGTGGTTGATCGGGCGTTGCAACAGCTTCGACGCGCTGTCGGCATCCAGCAGGTTGTAGTTGCCGATGAAGCCGGCGGCGAAGACATCCACCGGCGCCGTGTACAAGGTTTCAGCGTCACCGCTTTGTACGATCTTTCCCTGGTTCATAAGGAAAATGCGATCGGACATTGTCAGCGCTTCTTCCTGATCGTGTGTGACGAAGATCGTGGTCAGGCCCAGCTCGCGCTGGATCGCACGGATCTGTTCGCGCAGGTGCTTGCGAATCCGAGCGTCGAGGGCCGACAGCGGTTCATCCAGCAGCAACAGCCGGGGCCGGGTCACCAGGGAGCGGGCGAGGGCCACGCGCTGGCATTGGCCGCCGGACAACTGATGCGGATAACGGGCGGCAAAATCTTGCAGCTCCACCAGTTTCAATACTTCGGCGACGCGCTTCTGGCTGTCGTCAGCGTTGACCTTCTGCATGCGCAAACCGAAGGCGACGTTCTGCTCGACGGTCATGTTGGGGAATAGCGCATAACTCTGGAACACCATGCCGATCCCGCGTTTCTGCGGGCTCAACGGCACGATATCGACGCCATCGAGCAGGATCTTGCCGCCATCCACCGAAGTCAGGCCGGCAATGCAGCGCAGCAGGGTGGATTTGCCGCAACCGGACGGGCCGAGCAGGGTGACGAACTCGCCTTTCTGGATTTCGCAGTTGATGTCGCTGAACACTGTGGTGCCAGAGTAATTCTTTTGCAGATGTTGGACGCTGACATAGCTCATTCGCTTTTGTCCTTGTTCAAGATATTGGCCGCCCAGGTCAGAACCAGCACGAAGAAGAAGTAGGAAATCACCAGCGCACTGGTGAAGTGGCCGCTGCTGTTGCGCATGTTGTTGAGGTAGACCTGCAGGGTTTCATAACGGGTGCCGACCAGGATGTTGGCGAACACGAACTCGCCGAACAGGAACGAGAACGACAGCAGCAACGCCACCATCAAGCCCTTGCGCAGGTTCGGCAGCACCACCAGGATCGCCGCCTGGAAAGTGCTGGCGCCGAGCAGTTGGGCGGCGTCCATCAGGTCGCGCAGGTTGATCGCCTGCAGGTTGTTGGTGATGGCGCGGTACATGAACGGCAGGGCCACGGTGAAGTAGCAACCGATCAGGATCCACGGCGTGCCGACCATGGCGAACGGCCCGGAACCGTAGAGCTGCAACAGCCCCACCGAGGACACCACCGGCGGCACGGCGAAGGGCAGCAGGATCAGGATGTTCATCAGCGCATCGAGTTTCGGGAAGTGGTAATGCACCACGAACAGCAGCGGCAGGATCAGCACCACCGAGAGAATCAGCGCACCGACGCACACCAGCAGCGACTGGCCGAAAGCACTCAGGAAGCGTGGGTCGCTCCACAGCTGCGCGTACCATTTGATGCTGAAACCGCTGGGCAGGATGGTGGCCGACCAACTGCTGGAAATCGAATAGATGAAGGTGCCGAGCAGCGGCAGCAACAGGATGGCGAACAGCAGGTAGACCACGACCCGGTGGTAGATGCCGACAGGGCCCAGTTCAGCGCGAGACATGGTAGCTCCTCTTCAACAGCAGCTGATGCACGATGGTCACCAGGGTCATCAAGGCCACCAGCACCACGGCCAGGGCACTGGCCAGGTTCGGATCGAGGGAAATATCACCCGAGACCATCGCCGCGATGCGGATCGGCATCACGTTGAAGTTGCCGGTGGTCAGGGCGTACACCGTGGCGTAGGCACCGAGGGCGTTGGCCAGCAGGATCACGAAGGTGCCAAGCAGTGCCGGGGTCAGCACTGGCAGGCCGATATGGCGCCAGAACTGCCAACCGTTGGCGCCGAGCAGCGCGGCCGACTCGCGCCAGTCTTCGCGCAACGCGTCGAAGGCCGGGTAGAGCAGCAGCACGCCAAGGGGGATCTGGAAGTAGGTGTAGAGAATGATCACCCCGGTTTTCGAATACAGGTTGAAGTCCTGAATGATCCCGGCCTGCTTGAGCAGGATGGTGAAGCTGCCGTTGAAACCCAACAGGATGATGAACGCGAAAGCCAGGGGCACACCGGCGAAGTTGCTGGTCATGTTGGCGAAGGCGTTGACGAAGTTGCGCAGCTTCGAGTCGACCCGGCGCAAGGAGTAGGCGCCGAGCACGGCGATAATGATGCCGAACACGCTGGACCAGAAACTGATCTCCAGGCTGTACTGGATCGCCTGCATATAGAACTTCGAGTTGAAGATCCTGGTGAAGTTGGCCAGGCCCCAGCCGAACTCTTCCGACTCCAGGCTGTTGGTCATCACCCACACCAGCGGGGCGATTTCGAACACGATAAAGAACAGCGCGAAGGGCACCAGGCACAGGGCAGCCAGCCATTTGCCGCGAGTCATGGCATTCACTTGAGCAGCTCCCGGCACACGGGTTTGTCGTGGGGCACGCCCAACAGTTCACAGACGGTGCCGCAAATGTCGGTCTGTTTCGGCGCGGCAGCGGCATTGAAGCTGAAGGCATCGCCGAACACGAATAGCGGCACTTCGCGCTCTTCCGGCAACAGCCCGTTATGGGAGCGGTCGTTGTTCATGCCGTGGTCAGCGGTCACCAGCACCTGGTAGCCAGCGTCGAGCCAGCCTTGCAGGTAGTCGGCGATGATGATGTCCGCCGAGCGCGCGCTGTTGCGGTATTGCGGGGTGTCGAGGCCGTGCTTGTGCCCGGCGTCGTCGATGTTCATCGGGTGCACCAGCAGGAAATTCGGCCCATGGCGCAGGCGCAGGTTTTCGGCGTCGGCGAACAGGTGGGAATCGGGGTAATGGTCGTTCCAGTAGAAATGCCCGTGCTGGATCGGCAGGTTGGGGTCGTCGGTATGGCGATCCCGGGCCGCCACGAACGGCGAGCGGTTGTACAGCTCACTGACCCAGTGATAGGCCGCCGCCGCGGTTTTCAGGCCGGCAGCAGTGGCGTAGTGATAAATGCTGCGCTGGTTGGACAGGCGCGAGACGTTGTTGTGAACGATGCCGCTGTCGATCGGCGTGACACCGGTCAGGATGCATTCGTAAAGCGGTCGGGACAGGGCCGGCAGCTCGCACTCCAGTTTGTAGAGCGCGGCGCGTCCTGCGCCGACGTAGGCCTGCAGGTGCCCCATGGCGTGGCGGGCGACCTCATGGTTGAGGCCGTCGAGCACGACAAGGATGACGTTGTGCTTCATAGGGGCAAAACTCCGCGAAACAGTAACTCGAAATTCACTCGACCCACTGTGGGAGCGAGCCTTTGTGGTGAGGGGATTTATCCCCGTTGGGCTGCGCAGCGGCCCCAAAACCTAAAGCCGCGGTGTATCAGTCACACCGCACACATTGGTTTTACGACTGCTTCGCAGCCGAACGGGGATAAATCCCCTCACCACAAAGGCTCGCTCCCACAGGGATCTACCGCGTTATTTCATTTCTACGATGACTTCTTCGTTCCACTTCTGCGGCAGGGCCTTGGAGGTTTTTTCCCAGGCATCCGCGTCCTTGATCGGCGTAACTTTCTTGTACTGCTCGTTCGGCAGCAACTTGGCCTGGACCTCGGCTGGCAGGGTCAGGTGCTCGGCGCGGATCGGACGGGCGTTACCCTTGGCCAGGTTGATCTGGCCTGCGTCACTGAAGATGTACTCGCGGGTCAGCTTGGCGGCGTTCGGGTTCTTGGCGTATTTGTTGATGATGGTGGTGTAGCCGGAAATCACCGAGCCATCGGACGGGATCAGCACCACGTAATCATCCGGATTGGCCATCTTGGCCTTGTAGCTCAGGCCGTTGAAGTCCCAGACCACACCGACTTCGATCTCGCCTTTTTCCATGGCGCCTATGACCGGGTTGGACATCGACAGGCGACCTTGTTTAGCAAGGTCGGCAAACAGCAGCAGTGCCGGTTGCAGGTTTTTCTCGTCGCCACCGTTGGCGTAGGCAGCCGCCAGAACGCCGTTCGCAGCCTGGGCGGCGGTACTCACGTCACCGATCGACACCTTGTATTTACCGGTTTTGAGGTCAGCCCATTTGGTTGGGACTTCGGAACCGTGCAACAGCTTCTTGTTGACGATGAAGGCGATGGTGCCGGTGTAGGCCAGCGCCCAGTGACCGTCCTTGTCCTTGGCCCAGGTCGGTACCTGGTCCCAGGTGGATGGCTTGTAGGGCTGGGTAACGTTCTGTTTCACCGCGATCGGGCCGAAGGCCGCGCCGACGTCGCCGATGTCGGCACTGGCGTTGTCTTTCTCGGCGGCAAACTTGGCGATTTCCTGGGCCGAGCTCATGTCGGTGTCGATGTGCTTGAGGCCATAGTTCTTCGCCAGGTCTTCCCAGGTGCCTTTCCAGTTGGCCCAGTCATCGGGCATGCCGACACTGTTGACGGCGCCTTCCGCTTTCGCAGCGGCTTCAAGGGTTTTTAAATCATCAGCCGCCATGGCGGCGGTGCACATGGCAATGGTCGAGCCTAACAGTGATGCCAGGAAAAGCTGTTTCATTCCGAAGCTCCTATGGGCGTTTTCAACGCTGCGATTGCGGTTGTGTTGGTCTAGGTCAGCAATACCTGAGCCAATCTAAGGCGGCTCGATGACACTTTGATGTCGTTCGTCGCCCCGGTGGACGTTTACTTGCCCGGTATTGGCGGGTGCCAAGTAAGCGTAGACCATGGGCGAAGCCCCATTGCGCAAGGGATTAGGCCGATGTTTTGCAGGTGTTGGACTAGTTGTTGGAGTGACCGTCGGGCGGCTTTGTCATCTATCGGTCATCTGCATTGCCTACGCTTGCAGGATCTCCAAACAGCCGATTTTCTCGCAGGTATTGCCCTGAAAGAGTGCTGGTCTAGTCCAGATAGGTAACGTTAATGCGCGATGAGGCAACAAAGGCGGTGACGGCCATTGGCCAGGTGCTTCAGGAACAGCTCGATCACGGGCTGCTGGCGCCAGGGAGCAAGTTGCCAGCCGAACGCAAGCTCAGTGAGTTGTTTGGTACGACGCGCATTACCGTGCGCGAGGCGTTGTTGCAGCTCGAAGCCCAGGGCCAGATCTATCGCGAAGAGCGTCGGGGCTGGTTCGTGTCGTCGCCGCGCCTGGCCTATAACCTGATGCAGCGCAGCCACTTTCACGCCATGGTCAGCGCCCAGGGGCGGGTGCCGTCCACCGAAGTCATTTCGGCGCGATTGCAGCCGGCATCGGCGGCGGTCTGTGCCTGGTTACAATTGCCGGCGTTGTCGAGCGTGATCCAGGTCTGTCGTTCGCGGCGTATCGATGGGCGATTGGTGTTGTACGTGGAGCACTACCTGAATCCGCAGTATTTTCCGGGAATTCTGGATTTCGACCTGAACCAGTCGATCACCGAGCTGTATGCGCGGCACTACGACCTGCACTACGGGCGGGTGCGCTTCGAGATCGTGCCGACGGCGTTGTCGGCAGACGCGGCGGCCGCCTTGCGGGTGTCGGTGGGCAGTCCTGGACTGCGCATCGCCCGGGTGAATTACGATCAGCATGGGCGGCTGATCGATTGTGACCTGGAGTTCTGGCGCCACGATGCGATCCATGTTGGGGTCGATGTGGCTTGAACCTGGCCGCCGCAGGCTGGTGGCCCTTATCCGAAGCGGTAGATGTCCATGCCCAGCGCGCCCATTGTGAATCCCTGATGGGCAATGCTGAACTGGCCCCCGGCGCTGCGGGCAAAGTACAACGGCAAAAGATGTTCATCGCTGGGATGGTTACGCGCCGCGTTCGGTGCTTGCCGGCGATAGTCGTGCAAGGCGGCTTCATCGTTGGCCGCCAGCTTGTCGATCATCCAGTCGCGAAATACCTGGGCCCAGGGTTGCACGCTCTCGGGGCCGGCATGCCAGTCCAGCTCTCGCAGGTTGTGGGTGATGCTGCCGGAGCCGATCAACAACACGCCCTGTTCGCGCAAGCTGCTCAGCGCCTGGCCAACACGGGCCTGCAGCGCCGGGCCGCCTCGGGTGGGCAATGAAACCTGCACAATCGGGATATCGGCCTGCGGATACATCAATGACAGTGGCACCCAGACGCCATGGTCGAAGGGGCGTTTTCCGTCGATGCGGGCGGGAAGGGCGTTGGCTTGCAACAGATTGACCACCTGTTCAGCCAATCCGGGGTTACCAGGAGCCGGGTATTGCACCTCGAACAATGCCCGTGGAAATCCGCCGAAGTCATGCCAGGTGTCCGGCTGCGGGTTGCCGCCCACCAGCAGTTCATCGCTTTCCCAGTGCGCGGAGACAATCACGATGGCGTCTGGCCTTGGCATCTCTGTCGCCAGGCGAGCGAGGGCCGGCCCACTGGCGCCAGGTTCCAGGGCCAGCATTGGCGAACCATGGGATATGTACAGGCTGGGGAACATGGATGAGCTCCTGAGAGTTAAGATAGGGCCATCTTCTGTCAGATCATTGATCTAAATCTAATATAAGTTTTAGGGTGTTTTGATCGAATTTTCGGGGTTATTTATGCAGCCGGAGTTTTGGCACAAAAAATGGAAATCGAACCAGATCGGTTTTCACTTGCCACAAGTGAACCCTTATCTGCAGCGATTCTGGCCAGCGCTGGGCCTGGAAGAGGGCGCTCGCGTGCTGGTGCCGTTGTGCGGCAAGAGCCTGGATCTGCTGTGGCTGGCGCAGCGGGGCCATGAGGTGCTGGGGATCGAACTGTCGGAAAAGGCTGTCGAGGATTTCTTCAGCGAGCACCATTTTGATCCTGCGGTCGACGAACAGGGGCCTTTCAAGGTTTATCGGGCAGGTTCCATCGAGCTGTGGTGTGGCGACTTCTTCGACCTGACGCCAGGCGATGTCGCCGACTGCTCGGCCCTCTATGACCGAGCTGCATTGATTGCCCTGCCGACGCCAATGCGTCAGCGCTATGCCGCGCATTTGACGCGGATCCTGCCCAAGGACTCCAACGGGTTGCTGATTACCCTGGACTACGACCAGGCGCAGATGGAGGGTCCGCCGTTTGCCGTGCTCGATGAAGAAGTGCAGCGGTTGCTGGGTGCTTCCTGGACGCTGAAGATCCTGGAAGACCAGGATGTGCTGAGCGAGAGCGGAAAGTTTCTGGAGGCGGGTGTCACGCGGCTCGAAGAGCGGGTGTATCGGGTTTCCAGTCGATAAAAGCTTGCGCAGACAAAAAAAGGCCCGCATCGCTGCGGGCCTTCTTGTTTATTGCGGTCTCTCTCAGCCGCGACGACGCGCCAGTGCGTCGATGCGCTCTTCCAGCGGCGGGTGGCTCATGAACATGCGGGCGAAGCCCTGCTTGATGCCACCGTTGATGCCGAAGGCGTTCAGGGTGTCAGGCATATGCACCGGCAGGCCCTGTTCCGCACGCAGGCGTTGCAGCGCGCCAATCATCGCGGCGGTGCCGGCCAGGTTTGCACCGGCTTCGTCGGCACGGAATTCGCGCTTGCGCGAGAACCACATGACGATGGCGCTGGCCAGGATACCCAGGACCAGTTCGGCGAAGATGGTCGCCACGTAGTAGGCAATGCCCTGGCCTTCTTCGTTCTTGAAGATCACCTTGTCGACAAAGTTGCCGATGATCCGCGCAAAGAACATCACGAAGGTGTTCACCACGCCCTGGATCAAGGCCAGGGTGACCATGTCGCCATTGGCCACGTGCCCGATTTCGTGGGCCAGGACGGCTTTCACTTCATCCGGCGAGAAACGCTCCAGCAGGCCCTGGCTGACGGCGACCAGTGCGTCGTTCTTGTTCCAGCCGGTGGCGAAGGCGTTCGCCTCATAGGCCGGGAAGATCCCGACTTCGGGCATCTTGATCCCGGCTTCGCGGGACAGTTGCTCGACCGTTTGCAACAGCCATTGCTCGTGACGCGTGCGCGGCTGGCTGATGATTTGGGTGCTGGTGCTCATCTTCGCCATCCACTTGGAGATGAACAGCGAGAACAGGGAACCGGCGAAACCGAAGACCGCACAGAAAATCAGCAGCTGATTGAGGTTGAGATCAACCCCATTGGCCGCCATGAACCCGTTGAAGCCGAAAAGGCTCAGGGTGATGCTGGCAATCAGCACGACCGCCAGGTTAGTGGCCAAGAACAGCAGGATGCGCATCATGGTTGTAGAAATCTCCTCATGCTAAAGATGTAGCGTACTGCGGGGTATATAAGGTGCTGCAACGGGGTATTCAACTGAGTGACTATTTCAAACTGTGTCCTACAGCATTAGCGTAGCTGTTTGAAGGGCATTTCCGACACGGGATGGCAAAGTGATTTGCCAGCCAACTTGCAACCGAGTGCCCGCCGTTACTCGACATGACCCCGCAATGGGTCGTTGCACAGGTATCGAGACTGAGGTCATGGGCAGGGCGCGAGCATGTGTTGCAGAATGAATCACCGTGCAATGATTCTGGCATCGCACGGTGACAGGCCGCTTACTGGCGATAGGATTTGAGGAAATTGCCAATGCGTCCGATGGCCATGTCCAGGTCATCGACGCGCGGCAGGGTCACGACGCGGAAGTGGTCGGGCCATGGCCAGTTGAAGGCCGTGCCTTGCACCACCAGCAGCTTCTCGGAGAGCAGCAGGTCGAGGACGAACTTTTCGTCGTTATGGATCGGGCAGACCTTCGGGTCGATCCGCGGGAACGCATACAGCGCGCCCATCGGTTTGACGCAGCTCACGCCAGGAATGTCATTGAGCAGTTCCCAGGTGCGGTTACGCTGTTCCAGCAGGCGGCCTGGCGGCAGCACCAGGTCGTTGATGCTCTGATAGCCACCCAGCGCGGTCTGGATCGCGTGCTGGCTCGGCACGTTGGCGCACAGGCGCATGTTGGCCAGCATGTCGATGCCTTCGATGTAGCTCTGGGCGTGGTGTTTCGGGCCGGAAATGGCGATCCAGCCGGAACGGAAACCGGCCACGCGATAGGATTTGGACAGGCCGTTGAAGGTCAGGCACAGCAGGTCCGGCGCCAGGGAAGCGGTGCAGATGTGCACGGCATCGTCGTAGAGGATCTTGTCGTAGATCTCGTCGGAAAACACCACCAGGTTGTGTTGGCGGGCCAGTTCCAGCATGCCCAGCAGGACTTCCTTCGAATACACCGCGCCGGTCGGGTTGTTCGGGTTGATGATCACCAGGGCCTTGGTGTTCGGGGTGATCTTGGCCTTGATGTCGGCCAGGTCCGGCCACCAGTTGGCCTGCTCGTCGCACAGGTAATGCACCGGGTTACCGCCCGACAGGCTCACCGCGGCGGTCCACAACGGGTAGTCGGGAGCCGGTACCAGCACTTCGTCGCCGTTGTTGAGCAGGGCCTGCATCGACATCACGATCAGTTCGGAAACGCCGTTGCCCAGGTAGATGTCCTCGATGCCGACACCTTCCACCTGCTTTTGCTGGTAGTACTGCATCACGGCCTTGCGCGCGCTGAACAGGCCCTTGGAGTCGCTGTAACCCTGGGCGGTCGGCAGGTTGCGGATCACGTCCTGGAGGATTTCGTCCGGCGCTTCGAAACCAAAGGGCGCCGGGTTGCCGATGTTCAGCTTGAGGATGCGATGACCTTCCTCTTCCAGGCGTTTGGCGTGCTTGAGCACTGGGCCGCGAATGTCGTAGCAGACGTTGGCGAGCTTGTTCGATTTGCTGACCTGCATGGCGATGTGTTCCCGAAAATGAACGATCCAGGCGGCGTGTGTACAACCGTGCTGGGAATCCTGCGTAATCACACAGGCCTGACGCCTTGAGAGGCAGCACCCATAAATCCGTTTGAATGCGCGTGGTCTGGCTGCCAGACTGGCGTTTGACGAGGCGCAATCATACGTGCCGCCCGATCCGTGGAAAAGGTACAGATCGGGCTTTTTCAGCTGCTGAGGTGTGATGATGGAAAAGTTGGAAAAAACCCTGGAAGAATGGAAGGCCATGCTCGATCCGGAGCAGTACAACGTTTGCCGCCTCAAGGGCACCGAACGGCCGTTTTCCGGCAAGTACAACGGCACCAAGACCGACGGTATCTACCACTGCATCTGCTGCAACGAGCCACTGTTCGACTCCAGGACCAAATTTGATTCCGGCTGCGGCTGGCCAAGCTTTTATGCGCCGATCGGCGACAGCGCCATGACCGAGATTCGTGATGTCAGCCACGGCATGATCCGCACCGAAGTGGTTTGCGCCAAATGTGACGCGCATCTGGGCCACGTGTTTCCGGATGGCCCGCCGCCAACAGGTCTGCGTTACTGCATCAACTCGGTTTGCCTGGACCTGGTGCCACGCTCGTAAGGCGAGCCCTGTAGGAGCTGGCTTGCCAGCGAAGGCGCCCGAAAGAACAACGCAATGCTCAAGGACGCCTTCGCTGGCAAGCCAGCTCCTACAAGGTGTATGCCGGTCACAAGGTGTATGTCACCCAGATTTCCAGTAAATAAATTGCACACAATTCAATTGCTCGCTATGTTTGTCATATCACCCCCTCCTTGAGCGTCCCGATCATGAGCGACAACCTCCTAAGCATCCCTTGCACCACCATCAAGGGCGAACAAAAGACCCTGGCGGATTACGCCGGCAAGGCCGTGCTGGTGGTCAACACCGCCAGCAAATGCGGCTTCACCCCGCAATACAAAGGCCTTGAGGAGCTGTGGCAGACCTACAAGGATCAAGGTCTGGTGGTGCTCGGCTTCCCCTGCAATCAATTCGGCAAGCAGGAACCGGGCAACGAAGGGGCGATCAGCGAGTTCTGCGAGCTGAACTACGGTGTCAGTTTCCCGCTGTTCAAAAAAATTGAAGTCAATGGCGACGGCGCCCATCCCTTGTTCGTGCAGTTGAAAAAACGTGCACCGGGTGTGCTCGGTTCCCAGGGCATCAAGTGGAATTTCACCAAATTCCTGATCGGCAAGGATGGCCAGCTGGTCAAGCGCTTCGCCCCGGCGACCAAGCCGCAGGACTTGAGCGCAGAGATCGAAGCACTGCTCAAATGAACAGCTTGTCCGTCGACTCGCTGAGCCTCGACAGCCAGCTCTGCTTCAAACTGTATGCCGCCTCCCGCGCGGTGATTCGTGCCTACAAGCCGATGCTCGACCAGTTGGGCCTGACGTATCCGCAGTACCTGGCGATGCTGGTGTTGTGGGAATGGCAGGCGGCCGCCCCGGAGCAGCCGACGGTCAAGGCGCTGGGTGAGCGCCTGGCGTTGGACTCCGGCACGCTGACGCCCTTGCTCAAGCGCCTTGAACAATTGCAACTGGTTCAGCGCCAGCGCTCGGCGCGCGATGAGCGGGAGGTGCACCTGAGCCTGTCGCCCAAGGGCGCCGCGCTGCGTGCTCAGGTCGGGCCGCTCAAGGCCCGCCTGTTGTGCGACAGCGGCGTGGACCTGGACCGCCTGAATGACCTGCGCAACGGTCTTGACCACTTGCTGGGGCAAATCAAGGCACTGTCGTAACGGGTATCCACACGTCCAGCAGGGCCGCCAGCTCTTCCCGCCGAAACGGCTTGGCCAGGTAGTCGCTCATGCCCGCCGCACGGCAGCGTTCGCGCTCTTCGGACATGGCGTTGGCGGTCAGGGCGACGATCGGCAGTTGCGGCCAACGACCGCTGCGACGGATCTGCCGACTGGCTTCATAGCCGTCCATGACCGGCATGTTGCAATCCATCAGCACCAGATCGAAGTCGCGGCTCTCCAATTGATCCAGCGCCTCGGCGCCGTGCGCGGCGACGATCACGTCGCAACCGAGTTTACCCAACATGCCCTTGGCCACCAGTTGGTTGACCGGGTTGTCCTCAACCAGCAGCACCCGCGCACGTCGCTGCGGGGCGTGCGCGTCGACCTTTGGATCGTTGGGTGTGTCGGTTTGCGCCAGCAGGATTCGCCGCAAGGCCTGATACAGCGCATTGCGTGCCAGGGGGCGTGCCTGTTGTTGCAGGGGGGCGAGGGCGTTGGCTTGTTCGCTGGGCATGAAGCTGCCGTAAGCGGTCACCAGCAGGATCGGCGCACCGAAGGTGGGGCGCAGGTTGAACAGGCACTCGGGGCAATCGGTGATCAATACATCGGGGGCCAGGCCGTGCAACGGGTCATCGATCGAACGCTGTTGATAATCAAGCCCCCAACCCGGCAACACGGTGCCCAGCAGTTCCGCCAGACCGCTGCTGGCGGCGGTAATGGCAATGACCTTGCCCTGCAGGGGCGCAGGGGCCAGTGCCCTGGTGTGACTGGGCAGTGGCAGTTGCGCGCAGAACTGGCTGCCGAAACCGGGTTCAGAACTGATGGTGAGCCGGCCCTGCATGGCTTCGCACAGATTATGGGTCAGGGCCAGGCCCAGCCCGGTACCGCCATATTGTCGGGTGATCCCGGCCCCGGCCTGGGTGAAGGGCTGGAAAATCTTGACCTGGGCATCCCGGGGGATGCCGATGCCGGTGTCGCAGACCTCGATGCTGACGCCGTCCTGGCAGGTCGACAGTCGCACATCGACCCGGCCGAAACGGGTGAACTTGAGCGCATTGGACAGCAGGTTGCTGACGATCTGCCGGACCCGTGTCGGATCGCCGAGCACCAGCGCAGGAAAGTCCGGATCGATCAGGCAGGTCAGTTCGACACTTGGCGCGGCGTTCTGCGACAGCAGGTTGGCGGTGTCTTCGATCAGCGAGCCCAAGTCGAACGGGATGTGCTCGAGCTCAAGCTGGCCGGCATCGAATTTCGACAGGTCGAGGATATCGTTGAGCAACTCCACCAGCACTTTGCCCGAGTCGTGGGCGATGGCCAGCTGTTGCTGTTGCTCGGCGCTCAGCGGGCCGTCCAGCGACAGCGCGATCATGCCCAGCAGGCCATTGAGGGGCGTGCGGATTTCGTGGCTCATGTTGGCCAGGAACACTGAACGCGCTTCGGCCATGTCCAGGGCGGTACTGCGGGCGACTTCCAGTTCCTGGTTGGATTGACTGAGGCGGGCGTTGATGGCCTTGAGTTCGGTCGTGCGCGCCGAAACGATGTTTTCCAGCTGGCCGAGATAGTCGGTCAGGCGGTTTTCGGCGTTGCGCCGCTGCTGGATTTCGGTGGCGATGTTTTCGAATTGCTGGTTGGCGACTTTCACCAGCACGCCGATTTCATCCTTGGCATGTCCCGCCGGACATTCCAGCGAGGTCGGCTCCGCGCTGCGCGGATCGCGTCCACTGAGTTCGCGGATGACCCGCACCAGCGGCTTGGTCAGCATCACGTAGAACAGCGCCAGGAGGATACCGCTCAGGAGCAGGCTGCGGGCGAAACCATTGATCAGGGTCACCTCGGCCCGCCGCAGGAACCGGTAGCCGAACGAGTAGGTGTCGACGTCCAGTTGCAGGGTACCCAGGGATTCGCTGGGCATATGATTCAGGTACAGGCGGTCTTCGAACTGCCGTTTGGCCCCGAACAGAAGGTCACTCAACACCCGATAGCCGCTTTGCAGGCCGGGACGCTTGACCTTGGCCAGGACATTACCGTTGTTGTCGGTCAGTTTCGCCCCGATGATCGCGGGCGAGCGCAGCAAGCCCAGGGTCAGTTCCTGGGCGAGTTCGGCGTCGATGTTGTAGGCGATGCGCGAGGCGGGGTTGTGACTGATTTCGAGCAAAGACAGGATTTCACGGTTGATGGAGGCGTCTTCACTGGCATAATCGATGCCTATTTGCAGCACGCTGAGCAGCATACCCAGAACGAAACCGACCAGCACGGTGAGCCGTGCCTGTTTGTAAGACAGCCGGTTGGTGAACTTGATGTCCATGGGGTGTTGAACCACTTCCGTTTTCCTTCGCTGCTCAAGCATAGTCGATCATGCAGGGTGATCCCGCGAGCCCTGATACAGGGCGGTTGACCGTTCATCGAACGCTGTATTTCGTCGCTGTATCGCCATCATTACTGTGAACGTGCCCGAGGAGAAGACGTGGATTCCCGATTGAATGCTTTTCTTGAACGTGCCGATGCCGTTCTGGCCCGTATCGAACCGCTGCTGCCCACCCCTCGGCAAGCCATCGACTGGACCCATTGCCTGGCGGCGCGCTGGCAACGCGAGGGGCGCAGCGGTTTTCTGCTGCCGCTGCAGGTCAGCCTGGACATGCGCTTGAGCGACCTGATCGGCGTCGACCGCCAAGTGGAGCAACTGGGGCGAAACACCCGCCAGTTCCTCGATGGCATGCCGGCTAACCACGCCCTGCTCTGGGGTTCACGCGGCACCGGCAAATCGTCGCTGGTGCGCGCCTTGCTGGCCGAGCATGCCGAAGCCGGCCTGCGCCTGATCGAAATCGAGCGTGATCACCTGGCGGACCTGCCGCGGGTAGTCGAGCAGATCGCCAAGCTACCGCAGCGTTTCGTCTTGTTCTGCGATGACCTGTCGTTCGAATCGGGCGAGGGCGATTATCGCGTACTCAAGAGCGTTCTCGACGGTTCGCTCGAACAGGCACCGGACAACGTGTTGCTGTACGCCACCTCGAACCGTCGCCACCTGGTGCCGGAAAAGGAAAGCGATAACGAAAACTGGAAACGGGTCGATGGTGAATTGCACCCCAGCGAGGCAGTGGAAGACAAGATCGCCCTGTCGGACCGCTTCGGGTTGTGGCTGTCGTTCTATCCGTTTACCCAGGAACACTTCCTCGACGTGGTCGAACACTGGATCGGTCAATTGGCCGACAAGGCAGGCCTGCCGTGGCAACGCACGGAAGAGCTGGACATCCTCGCGGTGCGCTGGGCCACGGGACGTGGCAATCGCAACGGACGTTGCGCGTATCAATTTGCCCGCTATTGGGTGGGGCTGAAACTGTTGGAGCACAAGGCATGATCGATTTACAAAAGAGCGGCCAGGGCCTCGAAGGCTACGGCATGCTGCATGCGCAGCTGGAATCCTTGCTGGCGGACGAGCGCGATTTCATTGCCAACGCCGCGCAGTTTTCGGCGTTCCTGTTCAACCAGCTCGAGGGCTTGAACTGGGCCGGGTTCTACCTCAATCGCAATGAAGAGCTGGTGCTGGGGCCGTTTCAAGGGCAAATCGCCTGCGTGCGGATTCCGTTCGGTCGCGGTGTGTGCGGGACGGCGGCGGCGACCTTGCAGACCCAGCGGGTCGAAGACGTGCACGCGTTTGCCGGGCATATCGCCTGCGACAGTGCGTCGAACAGTGAACTAGTCGTGCCTCTGGTCAAGGACGGTCGCCTGATCGGCGTGCTCGACCTCGACAGCCCGCAACTGGCGCGTTTCACGGTGCAGGATCAAGCGGGTATCGAGCAACTGGCGGCTATTTTCCTGCGCCTGACCGACTGCTGATCACACCTTCAAGCCTGCCTTGACCAGCAGGCTTGACGCGTCCACCGCATCGATCTGCTGCGGGTCGAGGAAGCGCCGGGCGTACTGCAGGTAAATCTGTGCGTTGATGAACAGTTCGAACAGCTGCGGGTCGATGTGGGCATCCCGGCACATGATGGCCATGATGCCCAGCGCTTCACTCAGGGGCTTGGCTTTCTTGTAGGGGCGGTCGGCGGCGGTCAGCGCTTCGAAGATGTCGGCAATCGCCATCATTCGCGCCGGCAGGCTCATCTGCTCACGCTTCAAGCGTTTCGGATAACCGGTGCCGTCCATTTTTTCGTGGTGGCCGCCGGCGATCTCCGCGACGTTGCCCAGGTGCTCGGGGAAGGGCAGGTGGCTGAGCATCATGATCGTCTGCACCATGTGGTGGTTGATGATGTAGCGCTCCTCAGCGGTCAAGGTGCCTCGGGCAATGCTCAGGTTGTAGAGCTCGCCGCGGTTGTACTTGTATCGCGGGACATCGAGCTTGAAGCCCCAGGGGTTGTCCTCGGCAATCAATTCGGCTTCGGCGCGCTCGAACAGGTGCTCGGGCCGGTCTGCCAACAACGTTTCGCAGACGGGCAGTGTCGGTGCCGGCGTGCGTGCCTGGCGCTGGTTCTCTTCCCAGGAAACACCCAGCCGGTCATCCAGGGTTCGCATCCAGGTGCGTTGACCAATATTGCGCAGGCGTTGCAGGTCGGCTTCGGCCATGGTTTCGCCGCCGAGGTTGCAGCGGGCGATGAAGGCGAAATCATCATCGAGCCCTACCAGGATGGCATCGCGCTGCTGCGCCAGGTGGTGCTCGTCGCCACCTTGGGCAATGGCTTGCCAATAGTTGACCCAGGCATCGCGCTTGAGCACTTCGAAGCGGGTGCGTATTTCGTGGATGCGGTCGTTCAGGGTTTCGAGTTTGGTGGCCTTGTCGACGACATATTCCGGGGTCGTCACCTTGCCGCAGTCGTGCAGCCAGGCGGCGATGTGCAGCGCCTCCCACTCGTCATCCGTGGGCTGATAGCTGCGCAAGGCCGGGTCCTGGCTGGCTGCCGCGGCCTGGGCGAGCATCAGTGTCAGGGCCGGTACTCGTTGGCAATGGCCACCGGTGTAGGGGCTCTTGGCATCGATCGCGCCGGCCAGCAGTTTGATGAAGGCGTCCAGCAGCTGTTTTTGCCGGTCTTGCAAGCGTTGGCTTTCGATACTCACCGCGGCCGCACCGGACACCGCCTGCAGGAACGCGATGCGGTCGGGACGCAGTTTGTCCAGGTCGCTCTGTTGACCGCTGTCGGCCAGCAGAAACACCAGCAGGCCGACGGTTTCGTTGTGACGATTGTGCAAGCGGATGCCAATCAGGTGAACCCGGGGACAAGCCATTGCCAGCAGGACTTTCTGTAGATCACCCGCTTGTTCGAAGCCCAGGTGGGTGACGACGTTGTCGGCCGTCGCCAGCTGCTGCAGCCAGGCGGGGCTGTGCGCGTCCTGGAACCCGTGTGCGCGAAGGTCGAATGAAGACAGGGCTTGTGCTGTGTCGTTGATCACCAGGCCCTGGGGTTCCATCAGGTCGCCATCCCCTTCGCGCAGGTAGATCAGGCCGGCCTGGGCCTGGCCGATCCTTACCGTTTCAAACAGCACCCGCTCCAGCAATGGGGCAAACCGGGTCTCGGCGCTCAGGCTGTCAGTGATCTGGAAGAAGCTCGCCAGGGTGTCTTTCATGCGCCCCATGGACTGGCTCAGTTGGTCGACCTCGAGCACCGGAGAGCGGCGCGTGGCCGCAAAGTTGAAATCGAAACTGCGGATGGCGTCGGCTTCCTGCACCAGGGCGCGCAGGGGCTTGACCAGGATCCTGGACGTCAGCCACCCCAGTGGCACGCACAACAGCAAGGTCGCCAGGGTAATCAGCGCGCCTTGCCAGCGCATGCGGTAGGCGTCGACGAGCAATTCATCCTCAGGTACCAACATCGCCAGTTGCAGCCCCTGGGGGCCGCCTTCCTGCATGCTGCTGCGAGCAACGATCCATTGGCGACCCATGGCCGTCAGGCGATTGCCCCGCGCAGGTTTGTCGAGCAGTGCTGCCAGGGCGGGACTCAGGTCGGCGGCCTGGCTCAGGCGGGCGGTTTGATCGTCCACGATCAGGCGACGGCTGTCGGGATAAGCGATGGCATTGCCTTGGGCATCGAACAGCACGATTTCGGTCGCGGGCGTTACCACATGCTTGGCCAGGGTGGCCGAGAGTTCGGCCAGGGTCAGGTCGGCCGCGAGCACGGCATGCTCGCCGCTGCGCCGCGCCAGGGTGGTACCGACGTTGTGCGTCGAGAAAAAAACGTAAGGCGAGGTGGTGATCTGGTCAACATCCTGGCTGGCGCTGGTAAACCAGGCGCGGCCACGGGGATCATAGGTGTCACCGGGGTTGTCCTGACGGCTGACGAGCGTCAGGTCCCGATCGAAAAACAGGTACTGCGAGTGCGCCTGGCCACTGCTGTTGTGCTCGATGCTCCAGACCTGGTAGGCGGCGGTATCCGGGGCCTCGAACAGCGCTTTCAGGTCTGGCGTGCGCAGCGGGCGAACCATGAAAAAGTCACCGGTGTCGTACCCCAGGTACAGCGAAGCCAGGTTGGGGTTGTCCTGGAGCGCCTGACTGAAGGGCTTGAGCAGTGCCAGGCGCTGTTGCAGATCGGGGGCCAGGGCTGCGGGGTTGTGCATCAACAGGCTCAGCAGCCGGCGAATCGGCTGATAAGTGGCGTGCAGGTCCAGGCGCACGTCCTGTTCAATTCGGCTGAACAACTTTTCACTGCTCGACAGGATGATCTGGGTGGTTTGCCGGTAGTGGAAAATGCCCAGCACGATCCCGGTCAACAACAGCAGGCAAGTGAACATCACGCTGATATGAACGTGCAGGGGAAACCGCCGCTGATCCGGGCGCAGTGGGCTGGGCATGCAGGTCACTCCGTGATGGTTAACGCACTGCTCCGCGTCCAAGCATAGTTAAGGCTCGCTCACTGTACAGCGGTCGTTTCGCTCGATTTGTTGCAGTAATGCCTGCTCCAATTCGAGCAGCGCGCGCTCCACGGCGTCGCAGCATTCGCTGACTTTTTCGGGGGGTAAGCGGGCATGGCAGGTAGCCTCGAGCGCCTCGCAGCTGTCGATCAACCGAGTGGCCTGGACGATTCGGGCAGCGCCCTTGATTCTGTGGGCAATGTCGAGAAATGCCTGCGGGTCCCGTGTGCCTGACAGCGCCAGCAGGCTCTGTCGATCCAGGCGGTTGCTGTTCAACAGTTCGGTCAGCAGACGCAGGTTCATCGTCGGGTTGCCTCCGGTCAACACATGCAAACCTTGCAGGCTGAAGGCCGGGGCGACGACCGAAGGCTGGATGCCCTTGACCCACTGACTCAAGGCGGCCAGGGACAATGGCTTGAACAGGCAGTCGTCCATTCCGGCCTTTTTGCAACGTTGAATCTCCTCCGGCTGGGCGTTGGCGGTGAAGCCCAGGAGAGTGCAGCGCGGCTGTCGGGTGCGCTGCTCATGTTGACGAATGGCTTGGGCCAGTTCGTAGCCGTTCATGACCGGCATGTTGCAATCGGCGATCACCAGGTCGAATGCGTCGGATTTCCACGCGTCCAGGCCAGCCTGGCCATCTGCCGCGACGCTGTATCGATGGCCCAGGAATTCCAGCTGCTGGCACATCAACAGGCGATTGGCCGAGTGGTCGTCGACCACCAGCACATTCAATGGGACCGTGGCGCAGTGGATGGGCGGCTCGGCTGTTTGCTCCCTGGATTCGCGAGGTAGTGTGGGTAGCGGCAATGAAAGCCTTACCCGCGTGCCGACGCCCGGCTGGCTGCTCAACTGCAGGCTGCCATTCATCATTTCGCACAGGCTGCGGCTGATCACCAGGCCAAGCCCGGCACCGCCCCTGGCCGACTGCCCGGCATTACCGGCCTGGGCGAAAGGTTCGAACAGGCGTTGCTGATCCTCATGGCTGATCCCCGGGCCACTGTCTTCGACCAGCAGCAGCATTTGTACCTGGTCGGGTTCGCGGGTCTTGTGCAGGGCGACGATGATCCTCACCTGGCCGCGCTCGGTGAACTTGATGGCGTTGCTGACCAGGTTCGACAACACCTGCTTGAAGCGCAGCGGATCGAGCAACACGTCGATCGACGGGTTGGCCGGGTTGAGCTCCAGTTGCAGTTCGAGCCCCTTCTGCCTGGCCAGGCCATCGAAGATACGCGCCACTGACGCCACGATTTCCTCTGGATTGACCCTTTCCGGGTTCAGGCTCAGGTGCCCGGATTCGATGCGGGCAATATCGAGGATATCCCCGATCAGTTCCAGCAGGTCCTTCGCCGAGTGGTAGGCCACATCGATGGCGGGACGATCCGGGTGGTGGAGTTCGATGCGCTTGAGCGTCAGTTCGAGCATGCCGATGACAGCATTCATCGGGGTGCGAATTTCATGGCTCATGGTCGCCAGGAACGTGCTCTTGGCCCGGTTGGCTTCGTCGGCACGCTCTTTGGCGCAACGCAGGTCATCGAACAGTTGCCGCCGTTCGCTGATGTCGATCCAGCCACCAATGATGCCTTGCACTTCACCGCTCGAGTCGCGGTAGGGAAGAATCCAGTGATAGATCGTCAACCGGCGGCTGCCAATGTGCATCGCACGGTCAAGGATCATGGGCGTGCCCTCGGCCACGACACGCTGGTAATCGGCCTGGTATTCCCGAGCCTCGAAGGCGTTGCCCAGGCTGCCCTGGATCACACTTTTACCGATCACGTCTTCGCGTTTGGCGTTGAAGGCTTGCAGGTAACTGTCATTGCAACTTTGCAGCAGTCCTTGGCGATCACGCACATAAATCGGGTGGGGCGTGCCATTGACCAGGGAACCCATGAACTCCAGTTGATCGTTCAGCGCGCGCTCGGCCGCCCGGCGTTGATTGATCTGGCGCCGCATGTAGGCGTTCCAGGTCCCGGAGATCAACAACAGCAAGCCCGCACCGATGAGGATCTGATAGAACACCCGTTGATAATTGCGCCAGGTGTTTTGCGAGGAGGCCGAATAGCCGCGCCAACGACTGTTGATGACGCCCAGCTCCTGGGGCGCGATGCTCAACAGTGCCTTGTTGAGGATGTCGTTGAGTTCCTTGGCGTCGGGCCCGGTTGCCAGGGAGAACGCCGCCTGCTGGGTGCCGATGGTGGTGCTGATCTGCAGCTCGGTTTCGAACAGTTGCGAGGCGATGAAGTAGTTGGCGATCACCAGCGAGTTCACCGCGCCTTCCACCCGGCCTTCGGCAAGCATTTCCACGGCGCTGAAGGTGTCGGCGGTCCTGATCAGCCGGATATGCGGGAATTCGCTGCGCAAATAGTCGATCAGGGGATTGCCACGGGCAATGGCCAGGCTCTTGCCCTGAAGCTGTGCAAGGTTGGTCGGGCTGTCGTGCGCCTTGCGTGTCACCAGGACGAAGGAGTTCTGCAGGTACGGGCGGGTAAAGTTCAGCAGGGTATCGCGTCGCGCGCTGGGGAGCAGCGCGGCGATCAGGTCGGCCTGATCGGTTTTGATTCGCTCGATCATGTCCCTGTCGCTGCGGCTGCGCTGAATGTCGAACCGCAGGCCGGTACGCAACCTGATCAACTCAAGCAGATCCGCGGCAATCCCGCGAAAGTTGCCGGCACTGTCGAAAAACGTCAGCGGTGCATAGGCCTCATTGACGACCACACGGACCACCGGGTGTTGCGCCAGCCAGCGCTCCTCACTGTAACTGAGCGCCAGTTTTTGATCGGTGAGCAGGATATCGCTCCCGGCGCTCCAGCGTTTAGCGATGTTTTCCCGTTCGCTGGCGGGAATGGCCGCGAGCGTCGTGTTGATGATGGTGAGCAGTTGTGGATTGGTCTTGTGCACGGCAAAGCTGAAACCATGGGCCTCGTGCTTGCCGAAACTGGCCATGCGAATGTTGTTCAGATAGCCCTTGTTGATCATGTAATGGGTTGAAATGGTGTCACCGAGAAAAACATCGGCCTGGCCGAAAGCAACGGCATTGATCGCGTTCTGGTAGGAGGGGTAGGACGTGATGATTGCCTTCGGATACAGGGCCTTTACCTCCTCCAGGGGCAAGTAGTGATACAGCATGCTGAGCCGCAATCCGGAAAGCCCGGCATTGAGCGGCCGGGTTTCGCCTTCACGTGTCACCAGGACCGGTTGATCCACCGCATAGGGCCTGGAGAGTGCGATGTGGTCATTGCTCGCCTCGAATCCGTTGGCGCTGCCCAACAGGTCTACCTCGCCGTTTTTGAGCGCTTCGATCGCGGCTCCCCGGGAGGTGAAACGCTGAACCTTGATAGGCAGGCCAAGGACCTCGCCAAGAATGCCTGCGTAATCGGCGGTAAAACCTTCGTAGTCATGGCCGCTGCTGGTCAGGTCGAAGGGGGGATAGTCGGGCGCTGAAGTACCCAGGATCAGTTCCTGTTTACCCCGCACCCATTGACGTTGTGACTGGTCCAGCTCGACTTCCAGGTGCAGGGGCGCTGAACGACTGAGCAAGGTGAGTTGTTCAGGGGTTTGCGCTGCGTGCAACGAAGTGCACAGGCACAAGCCTGTGGTGATGATCAGCAGGTAGTCCTTCAAGCGGCTGGGCATCCTGTGTCTCACACTAATGCATTACGTTTTGCCATCTCGATGAGTTCAACCAGTGATTTGGCCTTGAGTTTTTGCATGAGTCGTTTTTTATAAGTGCTGACCGTCTTGTTGCTCAGGAACATGCCTTTGGCGATTTCCTTGTTATTGCGACCTTGTGCAAAAAGTTGCATGACCATGAGTTCCCTGTCATTGACTGACTTGAACAGTTCAAGTTCGGCACACCGTGCTTCATCGCCACGGGCAGGGTTCAAGGCTTCACTGGGAAAATAGTTGTAACCAGACAGTACCGCTTTGATGGCGCTTACCAGTTCGCTGAGTTCTTCCTGTTTGCAAACATATCCCGAGGCGCCCGATTGCATGCAGCGTATACCGAACAGCGTCGGGCATTGCGCGGTCAATACCAAGGTTCTCGGGGGCGTATGCATGGCGTTGAATCGTGTCAACACTTCCAGACCATCCAGTTTGGGAATGCTGATATCGAGAATGACCAGGTCGGGCATGCATTCGCGCACCATCTGCATGGCATCGACACCATTATCGGTTTCACCGATGACCTTGAAGCCCTCGTGTTCAAGCAACATACGAACGGCAAGCCGGATGACAGGGTGATCGTCGACGATAAAAACGGAGTTCATAATCAAATCCCACGCGAGCTCAGATAAAGCGCGCACCTTAGCTCAGATAGTTAAGGTGACGTATGAACTGACGGGGCTGTCGCGGCAATATAGGAATGTTCCTACATGCAAAAAGGAATTGGATTACGAGTCAAACGGTTTTTTTGGCAGGTTTCCACAAATAGTGTTGCTGTTTAATTGTGCCGCGCCGGGCGCGGATTTGTGGTTCGTACAATTTCAGGAGCGCCTGGTTGTAGGCTCAGGGAATCAATTTCAATAATTGTCTCAGCTCGCACTGTTTCAAAGGTTTTATCAAGTAGCCAAGCAGTGGCAGTTCGTTGAGGATGGCCTGGCTTTCAAGTTCACTCAATTCATTGGATGTCAGGCTGCTTAAAAGTATTGCCTGCTTGATCATTCCCTGATGACTGGCGATTTTTATCAGGTCAATGCCGGACACTTCGGGCAGGCATTGATCGCATAACAGGATATCGAACGGCTGCTCTGCCCTGAACATGTGTTGCAGCGCGTTTCTGGCACAGTCGCTGGTGGTCAAATGAGTGAAGCCGTAACTTTCAAGCAGGCATTGAGTCGCCCTGAGCTGAAACGGATGGTCTTCCACCACCATGATGCGCAGATTGTCGTTGATCATATTATTCACGCTTCTTCTATCGGAACCGATAGGCGTGATTGTTTCCCGCCAACACCGCGTATTCGATCAGTGCACTCGACAGAGGCTGTAGGGAGATTCGCCGTTCGCTGAATGTTTTTGGATTTTCAGGACTGATCGGCCATTACCGAGGGGGTAATGGCAGATCGGCCGTTTGTCGTCAGTGGCTGGAGCGCCCCGTCATCTCGAGCGCCATGTGGCTGGCGTAGCTGTCGGTCATGCCGGCGATGAAGTCGATCATGCGCAGGAACGAGTTGTGCAGGGGGCCGTTCGGATCGGGGGCATTGTTGCCCAGCAGGTCGAGCACCCGCCGGCTCTTGAAGGACGGCGTCCGACCGTTGTGTTGCTCCAGTGCGGCACCGCAGAAAGCGTTGAGCAGAATTTCCAGGGTGGTGTAGGCGCCGATCTCATGCAGGGTCTTGCGTTTGTCCTGGAAGATCTTCTGCCGAGCCATGTCCTTTGCGTTGAGCACGCAGCGTTTGGCCGGGCCGTGCATGTGCTCCACCAGGTCACCGCTCAGGGAACCGGCCAACAGTGCGTCCTGTTGCTCGACAAAGGCGCGGGCCGCTGCGTTGGTCAGGTGTTCGATTGCCTTGCCCCGCAGGATCGCCAGTTTGCGCCGACGCGAATCCTCGGGGCCGAGCAGGCGATAGGTTTGCGGTAAATCGTCGCCCACCAGATCCAGTAACAGGGACTCGACTTCGGCGTACTCCAGCAAATCCATTTCCAGGCCGTCTTCCAGGTCGATCAACGCATAGCAGATGTCATCGGCGGCCTCCATCAGGTACACCAGCGGATGGCGTGCCCAGCGCTGCTCCTCGAGCTGCGGCAGGCCAAGTTTTTGTGCGATCTGCTCCAGCAGCGGCAGTTCGCTCTGGTAGCAACCGAACTTGTGTTTCTTGTACCCCAGGGAGTCGGCGTGCCTGGCGGTCCATGGGTATTTCAGGTAAGTGCCCAGGGTGGCATAGGTCAGCCGAGTGCCGCCGTCGAACTGGTGATATTCAAGCTGGGTCAGTACCCGGAAGCCTTGGGCGTTGCCTTCGAAATTGAGGAAATCATTGCGCTGCACTTCACTCATGGCGTCCAGCCAGCCCCGTCCGGCGGCTTGCTGGAACCAGTGCCGAATCGCGTCTTCACCGGAATGGCCGAAGGGTGGATTGCCAATGTCATGGGCCAGGCAGGCCGATTGCACCACCATCCCCAGGTCACTGGGCTCACACCAGTCGGGCAGGGCGCTGCGCAGGGTTTCGCCGACGCGCATACCCAATGAACGGCCGACGCAACTGACTTCCAGCGAGTGGGTCAGGCGCGTGTGGATATGGTCGTTGCTGTGCACCGGATGAACTTGGGTCTTGCGCCCGAGACGGCGGAACGCCCCCGAGAAAATGATCCGGTCATGGTCTTTGTGAAAAGGACTGCGGCCCACTTCTTCCGGGCTGTACAGGGGCTTTCCGAGGCGTTCGCGGGTAAGCAGGGTAGGCCAATCCAAGGCTGGTTCTCTCCGTCAGGGGACTGATGGACTAGCTTCCCGGTTCGCATCGGTACCTGCAAGTGTCACTACAGCCCGACTGCATCGATATCGATGAGCAGCAGGCGTTCGCCGTTGTCGAAAAATTGCCCGGCGGTGAGGCAGTACTGATTGCTGGTGGCGTCGCGATAGGTATTGGAAAGAGTCAGCTGACGTTCTTCCCAACCCTGCGCCAGCAGGTGATAGAAATACGGACGCCACGACCAGTTATGGCCCAGGTAGCGGTTGTCGGCGACCCAGCCGTTATTGCGCCATTCCAGGTTGGGCGTCAGCTGCGTACCGTGCCGGTCGCACTGGTAGAAACGCAGCAGCCAGGGAAAGGCATCCAGTTGTGGCAGGGCGCTCAGGGGTGCGCAAGCCTGTGCCCAGGCCTGGAGGATCGCCATCAGTTCGCTCAGTTGCTGGCGCATGATCTTCAGGCGACCGCGCTCGGCCAGCTTTTGCTGTACATAGCGCTGGCGCAGGTGCGCAAAGCGCTCGACGAAGGCGTCAGCGGCGAAGAAGTCCGCTTGTGCTGCCGCAAACAGAAACCCCTGGACGTAACGTGAGCCGCACTCCAGGGCAAAATTCATTTGCGCTTCGGTTTCCACGCCTTCGGCAATGATCCAGCAACCGGTTTTTTCCGCCATTTGTGCCAGGGCCTTCACCACGTCGCTGCTTGGCCCGCCCAGAGCCGCTGCCTGGAACAGGCGCATGTCGAGCTTGAGGATGTCCGGTTGCAGCGCCAGTACCCGATCGAGCTGAGAGTAGCCGGCGCCGAAATCATCGATCGCGATCCGTGCGCCGGCTTGCCGGTAACGCGCCACCACTTGTGCCAGGCGCTGGATGTCGCCACCCAGTTCAGTGATTTCGAAAACTATTCGTTGCGGGTCGACACCGTGCTTTTGCAGCTGTGCGAGGCTCGGCAAGGGTTGGTCCGGGCGCAGGCGGCTGATCCAGCGCGGGGAAATGTTCAGGCTGAGAAACCAGTCGCCGGGCGCCTCATGCAGGCGGCTCAGCGCGTTATCGCGTAGCTGGCGGTCAAGCCGACGCAGGGCAACGGCGTTGGTTCGGGGATCGGCGAACAGCGGCCCCACCGAAGCCAGGTGGCCGTCGGCCTGGCGCAGTCGACCCAGGGCTTCCACACCGGCGATACGGCCGGTGGCGGTATCGATGAACGGCTGAAAGCAGGCGAGCGGTTGCCCGTGGATCACAAGGCCTCCTTAGGTGGATCTTGTTTTTGGATAAAGCCTGGTCACCGGGTAGGCACGCAGGATAGAACCCCTCGATGGAGAGGTTCTATCCCGTGGGTACTGCAAGAATGTAGCCAGATCTGACAGGGTCAGTGTTTGCGCGAAGAACCTTGCAAGAGCAGTTTGACCAGGGGCGCCAGGGTGGAGCCCAGGCGGACCAGTCGGGCCAGGCTGCCCAGGCCGGTACCATTCTTGGCGCCCTTGCCGCTCAGGAAACCCAGCAGGGTGACGGCGGCCACGCCCCACAGCGGTGCGTGCTTGATGCCGAAGCCGTCCTGCAGGTTCTGGGTCATGCCACGCACCCGCTGCAAGGGTTGCAGCAGTTGCGCGGATTCGTGGCGGATCTCCTGGCGGTGCATTTCCATGCGCAGGCGGATCAGTGCCTTGCGCATTTCCGTGCGCGAGCTGTTTCGAGGCAGTTCAGGCAGGTTCATGGCAGCAGGCGCTCCCGATCATTGGCCAGCTCTTCCAACGTGCCATGGAAGGGCGAGGATTCATCGAAGATCGCGGCCCTCAGGCGCATCCCGCAGAAGACGCAGGCAAGGCTGTAGAACACGCAGAGGGAAATGATGGCGGGCAGGCGGTAAGTGTCCCAGAACAGGATCAGTACCAGGGTCGACAACCCCACCAGCAACAGCAGGGCAAACACCAGCGCCAGGCCTGCAAACAGCAACAGGCTCACGGTGCGGGCTTTTTGTTCCTGCAGTTCGATGCCGAACAATTCGACATGGCTGTGCAGCAGTCCAAGGAAAGCGGCACCCAGGCGCCGCGGTGATGAACTTTGGCCTGTTCCGGACGAGCCGGATTCATCGATCGCCATATCAGCGCCGAGTGGCCAGCAGGCCAATCAGGAAGCCCACGCCGGCCGCGATGCCAACCGCTTGCCATGGGTTGGCCTGGACATAGTCCTCGGTGGCGGTCACGGCAGCCTTGCCGCGTTCGCGCAGGGAGTCTTCGGTCAGCTTCAGGGTTTCACGGGCACGCAGCAGACTGTCGTGGATCTGGTCGCGTAATTCATCGGCCTGGTCACCGGCCAGGGAGGCGGTGTGCTCCAGCAGCCGTTCGGTATCGCTGACCAGTGTCTGAAAATCGCTCATCAGGATTTCTTGAGCAGTCTTTGCCTTGGTGCTGGCCATGGGTGATCTCCATAAGTGGCGTCTGAAACGTTCGAGTATGAGCCTTGTGTGAAGGTTCAGTACAAATGACTGGTACAACTTTTGCTGTGTCGTGGTGCGTCAGCCTGCGCCGTTGCGCTGTTGCTGGGCAAGATTCCCGTAAAACCCTGACTCAAACAATCTAAACCCGCGCAAATGTCCCGGTCGTGATTGGCCTTGATGAACCCTGTGCTCCAAAACGGTTCATCGGGAGAGACTAGTTCGAAATGACAAGTCTCAACTTGGTGCATGGATTGCCCGCGCGAACTGCATTGGTGCTTTTTTCAGCCTTAAGGTCTGCCCAATCCATGGAAAATCTGCAAAGCGCTGTGGACACTCTGGTCCATAGCTCCAATACGTTGTTCATCCTGATCGGTGCAGTCATGGTCCTGGCCATGCACGCCGGCTTCGCCTTTCTCGAGGTCGGGACGGTTCGGCAAAAAAACCAGGTCAACGCCTTGTCGAAAATCCTCAGCGACTTTGCCGTTTCGACCCTGGCCTACTTCTTTATAGGCTATTGGATTTCCTACGGGGTCACCTTCATGCAACCGGCGGCCGTGATCAGTGCCGATCACGGCTATGGCCTGGTGAAGTTTTTCTTCCTGCTGACCTTTGCCGCGGCGATCCCGGCGATCATTTCCGGGGGCATCGCCGAGCGTGCCCGGTTCGTCCCGCAACTGTGCGCGACAGCGCTGATCGTGGCGTTCATCTATCCCTTCTTCGAGGGCATGATCTGGAACGGCAACCTGGGTCTGCAGGCCTGGCTGCTGGAGCGCTTCGGCGCCAGCTTCCATGATTTCGCCGGTTCCGTGGTGGTGCACGCCATGGGCGGTTGGCTGGCGCTCGCCGCGGTGCTGTTGTTGGGACCACGCAATGGTCGTTATCGCGAAGGGAAGCTGGTGGCGTTCGCGCCATCGAGCATCCCGTTCCTGGCATTGGGTTCGTGGATTCTCATTGTCGGCTGGTTCGGCTTCAACGTGATGAGCGCGCAAACCCTGCAAGGGGTCAGCGGGCTGGTCGCGGTGAACTCGTTGATGGCCATGGTCGGCGGCACGGTCGCGGCGCTGATCGTCGGGCGCAATGACCCGGGCTTTCTGCACAACGGCCCACTGGCCGGGCTGGTGGCGATCTGTGCCGGCTCCGACCTGATGCACCCGGTGGGCGCGCTGCTCACCGGTGCCATCGCCGGTGCGCTGTTTGTCTGGTGCTTTACCGCCGCGCAAGGCAAATGGCATATCGATGATGTTCTGGGTGTGTGGCCGCTGCATGGTCTGTGCGGCGCCTGGGGCGGGATTGCCTGTGGCATTTTCGGCAAGACGGCCTTGGGCGGGTTGGGCGGTGTGAGCCTGGTCAGCCAATTGATCGGCACTGCACTGGGTGTGGTGGTGGCGCTGGCCGGTGGTTTTGCGGTGTATGGCGTGATCAAGGCGTTCCATGGTTTGCGCCTGAGCCAGGAAGAAGAGTATTACGGCGCTGACTTGTCGGTGCACAAGATCGGCGCCGTCAGCCAGGATTAGCTTGGGGTCATTGGCTCGACGGCATTTCGGGGCAGGCCTAGAATAAGCACTCAATTTTCTGGTAGAGCGCTCATGCTTCCTGAATGTCAGCTGTTCGGCACCCTCGGGTGCCATCTCTGCGAAGTGGCCGAAGCCATGTTGATGGAGTTTGTCGAGCGTGGCTTGCTGGTGGAACTGGTGGATATCACTGAGGACGAAGCATGGTTCCAGGCCTACAGCTTGCGGATTCCGGTGTTGCGTCGGGTCGATACGGGTGCCGAGTTGGGTTGGCCCTTCGGATCCGATGAAGTCGTGCAATTCCTGAAATAAGCGGTCACCCGCCTGACAATCCCCTTGGCTAAACTGACGTGATTCGGATACTGTATGCGCATACAGTTATTCGGGTCGTTGCCCTGCCGCCGCTGATTCGGCGTTGAGCGGGGCAGATCCGGGCGTGAGAGGGTCAGTCGTGGTCAATGTCGAACAATTGAAGAGCAGCGTTAACCGCATGTCGGTGGATGTGGTACGCGAAGCCGTCGCCGAATTGCGTCTGGACGGCCTAGTGACGGAAGGCAAGACGCCCTTCAACAAGCTGCACTTCAATACCTGCTTTGCTGAAATCGAAGCCTTGTTTCAGCGCGCAGGCTATCACCGGCAGCTGGATGTCGTGGGTTATCAGGGGTTGTTGTACGCATTGTATGACCCGGGGCGCTGGGAGGCGGTCGACGTGCTGCGCTGGCTCAAGGAGTACACCGAGGCCGCCGGGCGGGCACAGATACCGGCTTGAGGATTCTGCACTAGGTTCGTTTGCGCTGCTGTTGGATAATGCCGCCCTGCATTCAAGGTAAGAGCGTTTGTATGTCCACTTCATCATTTTCTGCCGCACACAGTCAGGCCAGCACGCTGTACCTGCCGCCTGGCCCGTGGCAGACCGTTTTCGATTGCCTGTGCGAGCACTTCAGCGCCATCGGTCGTGAACAGTGGCTGGACAGGATCGCTCGCGGCCGCGTCCTCGATGGACAGGGCGCGCCCATTGCCCTGGACCTGCCTTACAAGGAAGGCCTGCGGATTCACTATTTTCGCGAAGTGCCGGACGAGAAAACGATCCCGGTGGTCGAGTCGATCCTGTACGCGGACGAGCATCTGGTCGTGGCGGACAAACCGCATTTCCTGCCTGTGACCCCGGCGGGTGAATACGTCGAACAGACCTTGTTGCGCCGCCTTATCCGTCGACTGGATAACCCGCATCTGGTGCCCTTGCATCGCATCGACCGACATACGGCGGGGCTTGTGCTGTTTTCCGCCAACCCGCAAAGCCGTTCGGCGTATCAGTCGTTGTTTCCAACGCGGCAAATCGAAAAGCGCTACGAGGCTATTGCCCGGGCATTGCCTGAGCTGACTTTCCCGCTGGTGCACAAGAGCCGGCTTATCGATGGCGAGCCTTTCTTCCGCATGCAGGAAGGACCGGGCGCGAGCAATACCGAGACGGCTGTCGAAGTCAGGGAAAAGAACGGTGAACTGTGGCGTTACGGGCTGTATCCGGTAACGGGCAAGAAGCATCAGTTGCGGGTGCACATGACAGCGCTGGGCGCCAGTATCTGCAACGACCCGTTTTATCCCCGGGTGCTCAAGGACGTGGAAGATGACTACGCCAACCCGCTGAAGCTGCTGGCCCAGGGGCTGAAGTTTGTAGACCCGGTGACCGGCGAGGACAGGGAATTCGAGAGCGCAATCACACTGCAATGGTGAGCAAGGGATTCATTGAAATCGAATTTATGCGCAAGTCTGGAGTCTTTTGATCAGGCGCCACGCGTGTGGCGTTCTATGAACTCGGTACAGCCGCAACGACTTCAGGCGCCCGAGACCTCCCATGCAAGGAGATTTTCATGAAACGCACCGTTTTCGCTGGAATGTTGATTTGCGCCGCCCTGTTGGCCTCTCCCGTATTCGCCGCGGACAACGACCTGTGCACCATCAAGCTGCAGGAACTCAAGGACAAGGTCACCAGCCTGCCTGCCACGTCTGAAAACACCACCATGGAAATCAAGCGGATGCAGGCCAGCGCTGAAGCGGCCCGGGCTGCCAAGGATGACAGGAAATGCATCACCGAAGCCACGCAGGCGCTGGCACGGGTGGATAAACTGAACAATGAGCCGAACCCGTAGTACCGGGTTTTTCAGATGCAAACAAAAATGCCCCGACAAGTCGGGGCATTTTCATGTATCCGGTAGTCGCCGCGAAGATTACAACTCTTTGACGGTACGAACCTGATCCTTGTTGATGCGGGTCTGCTTGCCATCCAACTGTTCGAATTCGTAGAAGCCCGAATCCTTGTCGTAGTTTGGCGTGTCGACGGCCTGGATTTCGCGACCGTCATTCAAGGTGATCACGGTAGGCGATGCGCAACCGGCGAGGGTAGCGAGGCCCAGTGCAAGCATGAAAGTGGCCAGGGTCCGTTGAGTCATGGAAGTGTCTCCGTAAATGAATTCTTCTGGTTGCTGGGATTGAGACGTGAACAGCGCGTGCAAGTTCCTTGGTACTCAGTCTGACACAGCGTTCGGCATGCTTAACAGTTCCGGGGTGTTGAGGTTCGCCAGGCGCGGATCGTTGTCGGGGCACTGCAATGCAGTGACGCCCAACTGGCGCATGAGCCGACCCGGACTGCGCTCACCCTCCCTCCAGGCGCTTTCGAAATCAGCACGCAGGGCCACGGGAATGATGCACAGCAGAGGTTCCCAGTGTCCGTCGTGGCGCAGCATCAGCGGTTTTTCGGGATGCTCGGCGGCGGCTTCGCGCATGCGAGTGAGCAGTGCGTTGTCGATACGCGGGACATCACAAGGCAAGATTAGCAGGTGTGTATGCCGAGCAGCCTTCAGGCCTGCACGAATGCCCGCCAAGGGGCCCGGAAAGTCGCCATCGTCGTCATGGACCAATTGATCGGCGTAGGGCGCGTACTTGTCCAGGTTCCTGTTGCACGAAATGATCAGGTCATCAGTCAGCGGGCGCGTCTTGCGGTGCAAATGCGCAATCAGCGGCTCGCCGTGCCATTCCAGCAATCCTTTGTCCCGACCGCCCATGCGTTGGCCACGGCCGCCTGCCAGGAGCAAAATGGAGCAGGGTGGCAACGCTGGGTTCGAAGTCATGACAGGTCTCCATGGGGGCGGCGAAAAATGGGGGCGCTGTGATATAACACCGGGCTGTTTCTCCTACAACTGGACGAGCCTATGAAAGCCAAGGCTGATGTACCTTTCGCGCCGCTCAACATCGCGGTGCTGACGGTCAGCGATACCCGTACCCTGGAAACCGATACCTCAGGCCAAGTCTTCGTTGACCGCCTGACGGCTGCCGGACACAACCTGGCCTGCCGGGTCTTGCTCAAAGATGATCTCTACAGGATTCGCGCGCAAGTTGCCAACTGGATCGCCGACGACGTCGTGCAGGTGGTGCTGATCACCGGCGGCACCGGCTTCACCGGTCGCGACAGCACGCCGGAAGCGGTGAGCTGCCTACTCGACAAGCAAGTCGATGGTTTTGGTGAGTTGTTCCGCCAGATATCGGTGGCGGACATCGGCACCTCGACCGTCCAGTCCCGCGCCTTGGCCGGCCTGGCCAACGGTACGCTGGTGTGCTGCCTGCCGGGGTCGACCAATGCCGTACGCACCGGTTGGGATGGCATTCTTGGCGAGCAGCTGGATTCGCGGCATCGCCCGTGCAATTTCGTGACTCACCTGAAACAGGCGGCACCCTGTGAATCCCGCGGGTAAGCCGGGCAAGACCGGTACCCTGATGCCGGTCGAGGTGGCCTTGGCACGTTTGCTGGAAATGGCCGACGCCTCACGGATTGTCGAGCGCGAGCGTTTGCCATTGGCGCAGGTCCAGGGCCGGGTGCTGGCCGATGACCTGCTGTCGACCCTCGATCTGCCGCCGTGGCCCAATAGCGCGATGGATGGTTATGCCTTGCGCGTGGCCGACTGGAACGCAGAGCCGCTGGTTGTCAGTCAGAAAGTGTTTGCCGGCCAGGCTCCTGTAGCGCTGGCGCCGGGCACCTGTGCGCGAATCTTCACCGGGGCACCTGTGCCGCCGGGTGCGGATTGCGTGGAGATGCAGGAGAACGCCGAAGTCCTGGCGGATGGACGTGTGCGTTTCACTGAACCGCTGGTCAGCGGGCAGAACATTCGTCCACAAGGCCAGGAAACCACCGTTGGCGAATTGATCCTGCCGGCGGGCACGCGGCTGGGGCCGATCGAACAAGGCCTGGCAGCCTCGCTGGGGTGTGCCGGGCTGGAAGTGATTCGCAAGGTGCGCGTGGCGGTGCTGTCCACCGGGGACGAATTGATCGAGCCGGGGCAGGCGCTGGGGCCAGGGCAAATCTACAACAGCAACCGTGTGTTGCTCTGCAGCTGGTTGCAGCGCCTGGGTTGCGAAGTGATCGACGCCGGAATCCTGCCGGATAACCTGGACACCACGCGCGCGCGCCTGGGCGAACTGGGGGATGTCGACCTGATTCTCTCGACCGGTGGCGTATCAGTGGGGGAGGCCGACTTCCTGGGCATCGCCCTGAGAGAAGAGGGCGAGCTGGCGTTATGGAAACTCGCCATCAAGCCCGGAAAACCCCTGACTTTCGGGCATTTTCGTGGCGTGCCGGTGATCGGCTTGCCGGGCAATCCAGCCTCGACCCTGGTGACCTTTGCCTTGCTGGCAAGGCCTTATCTGTTGCGGCGCATGGGTGTCCTGGCGGTGGAGCCTCTGAAGGTGGCAGTGCAGGCCGGGTTCGACTGGCCCAAGGCCGGCAACCGACGCGAGTACCTGCGCGGTCGCCTGGAGAACGGCCGGGCCATCATCTACCGCAATCAGAGTTCCGGTGTGCTGCGCAGTGCGGCCTGGGCCGATGGGCTGGTCGAGGTCATGGAGGAGCGAACGCTGGTGTCAGGCGATTACGTGTACTTCATCCCGTTGAGCGAAGTGTTGGGCTGAGTCTGACCACCGCCAGGTCGGCAAGCCCGGTCTATCCGCCGGGTTTGCAGGCATGGCGGGTCAATGGGCCAGCAGCAGTGATACGACCTGATCAAAACGGCTGTTGGCGATCCAGCCCATCAGCCCCAGGACAACGGCCGTTCCGCCCGCCGAATAGGCAAGCCTGTACCTGACGGACTTGATGTCACTGCGAATCTTTTCCAGATCGCCGCGCAGGGTGTCGAGGTGTGTCTCAAGCTCGTTGACGCGACGTGGCATATCAACTTCTCCGCTGGATTTTGCATGGCTGACGATTTCAGCGTGATGATTGGCCCGTTTCATTGCGAGCGGCACCACCGAAATCGCCGGTGACCTGATGTCATGTTGTTGCATTGCACGTCCTTGTGTCTGTCCCGCTGATGACTGAAAACTGCTGACACAAAAGTGTACTAATCGCCATTGCCGGTCAATTGAGCCGATTCCTCACGTTTTGTAAGAAAAATCTCCTTATTGGGCTCAGGTGTAAATAATTCAGCTTTTTGCGACTTTTCCGCAGGGTTGCAAGGTCACATGTCCCATACGCCTTCAATGATGGGAGTGACAACGATGAGCGAACGCAAGGCGCTGTTGATTTTGCATGGCAAGCAGGCGCTCAACGAAGCGGTTCGAGCCGCCGTCGACAGCAAGCGTGAACAAGGCTGGGAGCTGGCCGTTCGGTTGACCTGGGAGGCCGGCGATGCACAACGGCTGGTGGGCGAAGCGCTAAAGGCAGGGTATCGGCAGATCATCGCCGGTGGCGGCGACGGCACCCTGCGCGATATTGCCGAAGCCATGGCCGGACAGTCGCAGCAGGCCAGCCTGGTGCTGATGCCGTTGGGCACCGCCAACGATTTTGCCCGTGCCGCCGGTGTTCCGCTGGAGCCGGATCAGGCACTGGCGCTGCTGGACGTTGCCCCCAGTGCCATTGACCTCGGAGAAGTCGGTGGGCAGGTGTTCCTGAATATGGCCACCGGTGGCTTCGGCAGTCAGGTCACGGCCAATACCTCCGAAGAACTGAAAAAGGTTTTGGGCGGTGCGGCGTATCTGTTCACTGGTTTGTCGCGTTTCAGTGAGTTGCATGCCGCGTATGGCGAGTTGCAGGGACCGGATTTCCACTGGAGTGGCGAGTTGCTGGCCCTGGGGATCGGCAACGGCCGGCAGGCGGGCGGTGGGCATGTGCTCTGCCCCCAGGCCCTGGCTGACGACGGGCTGCTCGACATCAGCATTTTGCCGGCGCCGCAGGAACTGGTCAGCACTTTGAAAGACCTGCTGGCCGATGGCTTCGGAATCGATAACATGTTCGTTCGCGCCCGCCTGCCATGGGTTGAGATCAAGGCCTCGGAGGGGCTGTGCATCAACCTTGATGGCGAGCCGCTCGAGGGTGACAGCCTGCGGTTCTCGGCCCGGCCGGCTGCGTTGCGGGTGCATTTGCCCGAGCAGTCACCCTTGTTGAGCGGGGCGCAAGCGGTCAGTCGTCCAGACTAATGATCTGCTCTCGCACGGCGAACAACACCAGGCCGGCCACGTCAAAGATCTGCAGGCGCTTCATGACTTGCGAGCGATGGGTTTCGACCGTCTTGACGCTCAGGCCCAGGCCGTTGGCGATTTCCCGGGTGGATTTTCCACGCACGATCAGCCGCAGGATTTCCAGCTGGCGAGCTGTCAGGTTGTGCGAGTCTGCCGGGTCCGCCTGGCTTTTCTGGGTCCGGTTCAACGCCTGGGTGATCACGGTATGGGCGATGGCCGGGCTCAGGTAGCGCTCATTGTTACGCAAGGCGTGCAGCGCGTGTTCCAGTTCGGTGGCTGTGGTGTCCTTGAGCAGATACCCATGGGCGCCCGATTCCAGGGCCTGCATGATCAGTGCCGGATCGGTGTGCATCGACAGGATCAGCACCTTGCTCTGCGGACGGATCCGCTTGAGCCGTTGCAGGGCTTCGAGGCCGCCTGTCTGCTTCATGGAAATATCCAGCAGCACGATATCCGGGGACAGTTGCTGGACCATGTCGAGCAACTGCGAGCCATCGTTGGCCTCGCCGATCACCGCATAGCCAGGAAGGTCCAGCACCAGGGCGCGCACGCCAGCCCTGATCAGCGAGTGGTCATCCACCAGGAGTAAGTTACAAGTCAATGCATAACCTTATTCGTACTGGCCCGTTCGAACGCACGCGGCGCCCATGGGAAGAGGGCTTCTATTTGAGTGCCTTTGCCTGGCTCGCTGGTCACGGTCAGCGTGCCGCCCAGTTGCTTGATCCGTTCCGACATTCCGGCCATTCCGCGTTGTCCTTCACGCCCCGGGTCGGTGGCGGGCGCGAAACCCAGGCCATCGTCACTGATCATCAATACCAGGCCCTGGGGCAAACGCTGCAGGCTGACCAGCAGGTTTTGCGCCTGGGCATGGCGCAGCATGTTGGTGACGGCTTCCTGGGTGATACGAAAGGCCGCCACTGCCATTTCCTCCGGAATACCGGTCAATCGTTGATGGCACTCCAGGCTCCAGTGCACCGGGGTGTTGCTTAGGGTCTTGAGCAAATGCGCCCGCAGGCTGGCTTCCAGCCCGAGGCTGGTCAGTTGCCGGGGGTTGAGGATGGCCGATACATCGCGAACCTTGGCGAGTGTTTCCTCCAGCGTGTCGCACAGTACTGAGCATTGTCCCTGGAGTTCCTCGGGCATCCTGCGCTTGAGCCAGTCACTCTGGAGTTTTGCCGCGGTCAGCAACTGACCGATGTCGTCGTGCAATTCCCGACTGAGGCGATGGCGTTCGTTTTCCTGGACTTGCAGCAATCGGTCGGCCAGCTCCTGGGGCTGGAACTTGATCGACTTGCGTGACAGCCGGTACTGCACCCAGACGCAGCCCAGAGCAGCCATATTGAGTACCAGCAAGCCCAGCGGCAAAGGCGCAGACAGGCTAAAGACCAGCAGGCTGCCGAGCGTCGAGCCGACGCACAATAGCAGCGTGAACCTGCGCGCGTTTTCTCGGGAGGGTGGCCATTTGGCGATTGACTTGAGGCTGGCGTACATAGCGGATGGAGCCAATGAATGTTCGTTGCGGGCCGATCGGTCATGCGCGCTGACAGATCGATGATTTTTATTGTCTGCTGTCGACTTCAATGGAGTTTTGTATAAGAAAAACAGGGTTTTGTATAAGAAATCAGACCTGGAACTTGTTGGCTGCAATCGTTGCCATTAATTGACGTCAACTAATGGGCGGCATAATACCACTTCGGATACCGTTGGTCGCGCCTGTGATAAATGTCCGAGGGGGAAGGAAATAAGCACGCAGGAATGTGGATAACGTCGCGCGGATTTCGATTATTCGGGTCGTTACATACCCGAAAAATCGAATCAGGTCGGCCAACAGTTGTACAAGCAATAGTTACTTGTTACGAGGTGTCGCTGGCAGATATGAAGTATTCAATTGCGACATGAATCTGGTGATGCCGACATCTCGCAACTGGACGTAATTGTGGGGAAGTTAAGCCTGGCGCTCTGAATAAGAAACGAGTGTGAACGGCCTGGAATTAACCGGGGGGCTAAAATGGCTCTGGCCGACCTGGAACGCAAAGGCTTCGATCAGGGTGGCCTGTTCCGTTTCATCGAGGCTGAGCTGACCGGTGTTCTGGTCGATCAGTTCAAGTTGCCAGGCGATCAGCGTCAGGCAGTCCTTGAGCGCATCAAGGGCCTGGTCGTGCAGCTCCATGCGGCTCTGGGCGTGATTGAGCAAGCCATGAATATGTAAGGAAAATTCAGACACGGCAGCGAGGGCCAGGGCATCGGCCTTGCTCGCCAGTTTGAGCAGGGTGCTGAGCATGCAGTCAATCGCGTCCGGGTCATTGCTGATCAATTGCAGATGACTCAGGCACTCCTCGGTTCTGGCCAGAAGGGTTTCAGCCTCGACGATAAACTCCGGAATACGCTTTGCCCACTCTTTACGATTGTTCGGCATGCTTATCTCCACAACGTCATGTCAAATGAGGAGGGTGTCGTGTGTGTCGACGAGGGCAATGTAAACCTGATGCCTTGAGTTCCCGCTCTGGACGGCTCAAGTGCGCGATGAACGCTTGAGAGGGTGGCTGGCCACCAGTTTTCAATCGCGCACAAATGCCCGACTCCATTTCATGCAATGAGAATGGCGTCACATTAATGGCTATTGGATATCGCGAATATCAGGTTGCACCTGATTGTTGCTAGGGGAATCCCTTACATGGGGGAACCAATCGCGCGGATCGGGGTCGCGGCGTAAAGAATGCAACAGATGAAATAACTGCCCCCAGTAAAGCATGATGTTAATGTGACATCAATGCCCGAAGCGCGGCATTTGCCAAGGGGTCAAGGTCCGGCGGCAACTGCCGATAACCCTCTATCCAGTGAATTCATCCGAACACGCCCAGGAGTCATCGATGGCCGGCATTCTTGATACGGTAGACCAACGTACGCAACTTGTGGGTGAGAATCGCCTGGAAATTCTCATGTTCCGGCTCGCCGGGCGGCAACTGTTCGCGATCAACGTGTTTAAAGTTCAGGAAGTCCTGCAACTGCCGAAACTGACACTGATGCCCCAGCGTCACCCGTTCGTTTGCGGCGTGGTCAACCTGCGCGGCCAGACCCTGCCGGTCATCGACCTGTCCCAGGCCATTGGCATGCGCCCTTTGGTGCCTGGTCCTGGCAGCACGATCATCGTCACCGAGTACAACCGTTCGGTGCAGGCCTTCCTGGTCGGCGGGGTGGACCGCATCGTCAACATGAACTGGGAAGCGATTCTGCCGCCGCCCAGCAGTGCCGGTCGCCAACATTATCTGACCGCCATCAGCAAGGTCGATGATCAGTTGGTAGAGATCATCGACGTCGAGAAAGTCCTCGCTGAAATCGTGCCTTACAGCGCCAAGGTCTCCCGGGAAAAACTCGAGGATCCACTGTTGGCACACGCCCGTGGCCGTGAGGTGCTGCTGGTGGACGACTCGAATGTGGCCCTGGCGCAATTGCGCGATACCCTGGGACAGTTGGGCGTGAAGATGCACATCGCCAGCGATGGCTTGAAGGCATTGAATATGCTCAAGGCCTGGGCGGACACCGGCGTCAACATGACCGACAAGCTGCTGATGGTGTTCACCGACGCGGAAATGCCGGAAATGGACGGCTATCGCCTGACCACCGAAATCCGCAACGATCCACGGTTGCGTGGCCTTTATGTGGTGCTGCATACGTCGCTGTCCGGGAGTTTCAACGAGTCGATGGTCAAGAAGGTCGGTTGCGACAACTTCCTCTCCAAATTCCAGCCGGACAAGCTTGTTGACGTGGTGCGTGAGCGCTTGATGCTGGATGTGGTGCCGGCCTGACAGCTGGCCTAGCGTACATATCCATTGCTGCGGTAACGGCCACTTAGGGTTTCGCCCTTACGGCGACTCACTTTTTCAAACGCCGGAGTGCCGGCCCAGCAAAAAGTAAGCAAAAGGCTTTGCCCCACCACTCGGTGCCTCGCTAGGGCTCGGCATGCNNTAACGGGGCACCCAGATCAAAAGCCAAAGCGAGGCGGCCTTAAAGCCGACCTGACTTTTACGGGTGTACCTGATCCCCTGTAGGAGCCAGGCTTGCCGGCGAACCAGGCGCTGCGGTGTGTCTGTTGTACCGCGTTATCGTTCTTCGCCGGCAAGCCTGGCTCCTACAGGGGGAACGCGCACGGCTCCCGATCAGGTTGGCTTTAAGGCCGCCTTGGTTGAGTCTTTGATTCGGTGATCAAGCTCGTATAGGGTGGCGTTTTGTCCATCAGGGAGCTGGCCATGTTGCGTCTGAGCGCGCTGTATCGTTATCCGTTGAAATCCGGCAAAGGGGAGATCCTGCAACAGGTCGGCCTCGACAAGCTGGGGCTGGACGGCGATCGACGCTGGATGTTGGTGGATGAAGCCAGCGGACGCTTCTTGACCCAGCGCGCGGTGGCGCAGATGAGCCAGCTGTCGGCGTTGTGGAATGCTGAAGGTGGTTTGACCCTCAGTGCCCCCGGCCATGCGCCGATCGATGTTGCCTTGCCTACCAGTGACGCCCAATTGCGTGGCGTGACCATCTGGCGTGACAGCTTGCGCGTGCCCGATGCCGGCGATGCGGCGGCCGCCTGGGTCAGCCGGTTCATCGGCAAGCCGACGCGCCTGGTGCAGGTGCCGCTGGACCGCGCGCGCACCACCGAATCGGGCTATGGCAAGGACGACGATCAGGTTGCCTTCGCCGATGGCTTCCCGCTGTTGCTGATTGGCCAGGCATCGCTTGCGGATTTGTCGCAACGCGTCGGGCGTCCGCTGGAGATGCTGCGTTTCCGGCCAAACCTGGTGATCGAGGGCAGCGAGGCGTATGCCGAGGATGGCTGGAAGCGCCTGCGCATCGGCGATGTCGAGTTCCGCGTGGTCAAGTTCTGTTCACGCTGCATCCTGACCACCATCGACCCGCAAACCGGCGAGCGTAGCGCTGACCGCGAACCCTTGGCCACCTTGCAGCAGTACCGTGCCCAAGCCGAGGGTGCGATGTTTGGGCAGAATCTGGTCAACGACGGCAATGGCCGGCTCGAAGTCGGCATGCCGGTCACCGTGCTCGAGTAAATGCCCTTCAATGAAAAATGCCCGTGTCGATGGACACGGGCATTTTTTATCGTGGTGAACCCGGGGTTTTAGCCGCGGTATTCGCACAGGTAGGCCGTGTCGACGGCCACTTTGAGCTGGAACTTGCTGTTGGCTGGCACGTTGAACTGGCTGCCGGCGGCGAAGGTTTCCCAATCGCTGCTGTCCGGGAGCTTGACGGTCAGGGCGCCGGACACCACGTGCATGATTTCACGCTGGCTGGTGCCAAACTCGTATTCGCCCGGAGCCATGACGCCGATGGTCGCTGGACCTTCAGCAGTGCCAAAGGCGATCGACTTGACGGTGCCGTCGAAGTACTCGTTGACTTTAAACATGGGCGATTCCTCGAAAAGGGCTAAAAAGGGCTGGCCAGTATGCACAAGGCCCAAGACCTAGTCACCTCTCTAAAGCGCAAGGACAAGTGGCAACAGGCGTGCGGTATTGCGCGCGTCTTCCAGCGCCCGGTGTTGCTGGCCGCTGAACTGCAGTCCCGCCAGTTGCAGGGCGCCGTTGAGCCCCATCGGTCGTTCCAGGCGCCGGGCCTTGGCAAAGCGCTGCTTGAGATTCATGTGCGGCACCTGGCTCAAAGCGCTGTCGAGTGCCAGGCGCTGCCAATCCTGGAGCAACTGTTTGCGATCGTAGTCGCCCCAGCTGACCCAGCCTTCAAGCCGCGGGTGATGTTGGCCCAGCCAGCGCTCGAACGCCGCCCAGACTTCGCCCAGGGGCTGTGCGGCATCGATGTTGGCCTGGGTGATGTGCGTCAATTCCCGGCAAAACGGCGTCAACAAGGGGCGCCGCAACGGGCGCACGAATCGCTGGAAGAAATCCAGCTCGCGGCCTTTGTGATCCACCAGGGTGGCACCGATTTCGATGATTTCCATTTCCGTAATGGGCCAACCACCCTCATCGGTGGTGGCTTCCAGATCAATGACCAACCAGTGAGGCATCGCAGGGTTCCCGGTATCCGCAAGCTGATAGGGCTTGAGCGTAGCCAAAGCCGGCGGTTACGCCTAGCGGCTTATTCGACCTCCAGCAAAATCTGCCGGTTTTTCACCTGGTCGCCGACTTGCACCTGCAAGCGCTTGAGCACGCCGTCGATGCCCGACTTGAGTGGGTGCTCCATTTTCATGGCTTCCAGCACCACCAGCAGTTGGCCTTTGCTGACCTTGCTGCCTTCACTGACCAGCACGTCGATGACCGCACCGTCCATAGGCGCCTTGAGGGTGCCGCCGCTGACAATGGCCTGGCTGCAGACCGGCGCTTGAGTGCGATCCACCAGCCGCAGGCCGCCGGGACCCGTGTACAACCAGAGCTGCCCGGCCTCCAGGCGGTAGGCGTGACGCTGGCGGATGCCGTCGATTTGCAAGGTGGCCCAGCGGCCGTTGTTCTGGATGATCTGCAGTTCGAGATGGCGGCTGGCGACTTCAATGCGCAGTGGCTCGCCGGGAACCGCGTGCAACGTCACCGGCCAGTGCTGATCGTCCAGTGCGAGGCGATAGTGCAGGGGCACGCTGGCGTTGTTGCGCCAACCCGCCAGCGCAACCGGATGCGCCTGTGCGGATACCTGATAGAACAGCGCCGCGGCAATCGCCAGTTGTTCGGCGCTCGGCACCTGGCGCTGCAAGCAGGGATGCTCGGCGAAATGCTGCTCAATGAACCCGGTGCTGAATTTACCGCCTATGAATTGCGGATGTTGCAGCAGGCTTGCGAGCAAGCGCTGGTTGCTCTGTACCCCCAGCAGCACGCAGTCCTGAACGGCCCGCAGCAACTTGCGCCGGGCCTCTTCGCGGGTCTGGCCGTGGGCGATGATTTTGCCCAGCATCGGGTCGTAGAACGGGCTGATGTCCTGGCCTTCGACCAGTCCATGGTCGATCCGCACACCGTCCTGCAAGCGCGGTTCCCATGCCGCGATGCGTCCGGTTTGTGGCAGGAAACCTTGTGCCGGGTCCTCGGCATACAAGCGCACCTCCATGGCATGTCCCTTGAGTTGCACGTCCTCCTGCCGCAGGGGCAGCGCTTGCCCTTGGGCGATGTTCAACTGCCAGGCCACCAGGTCCAGTCCGGTGATGAGTTCGGTCACCGGATGTTCCACTTGCAGCCGGGTGTTCATTTCCAGGAAGTAAAACTGTCCGCGCGCATCCAGCAGGAATTCCACCGTGCCCGCGCCGACATAGTTGACCGCGCGCCCGGCCTTGAGCGCTGCTTCGCCCATGGCCTGGCGCAATTGACCCGTCATCACGGGGCAGGGGGCCTCTTCGATGACTTTCTGGTGGCGCCGCTGGATCGAGCAATCGCGCTCGCCAAGGTAGATCAGGTTACCGTGCGAGTCGCCGAACAGTTGCACCTCGACATGGCGCGGCTCGATCAATGCCTGCTCGAGGATCAGCTCGTCACTGCCAAAGCCGTGCAGGGCTTCGGAGCGAGCGCTGCGCAGCTGTTGTGCCAGGTCGCTGGCCCCCTGCACCAGGCGCATGCCACGCCCACCGCCGCCGGCACTGGCCTTGATCATCAGCGGATAGCCGATGCGGGCGGCTTCGCGGATGAGGGTGGCATCGTCCTGTTCGGCACCCTGATAACCCTCGATGCAGGGCACGCCGGCAGCGAGCATGGCGATTTTCGAGCGGCGTTTGCTGCCCATCAGTTCGATGGCTTCGGGGCTGGGCCCGATGAAGGCGATGCCGGCGTCCTGGCAGGCGCGGGCGAAAGCGGCATTTTCCGAGAGGAAACCGTAGCCCGGATGAATGGCGTCAGCCCCGGTACGCCGGGCGGCGTCGATGATCGCCTGGCTGTCCAGGTAGGACTGTTGCACCGGGGCCGGACCGATGTTTACCGCTTCGTCGGCCATTTGCACGTGCAGGGCATCGGCGTCGGCATCGCTGAATACGGCGACGGTGCGGTAGCCCAGGGCCTGGGCGGTGCGCTGGATGCGGCAGGCGATTTCACCGCGGTTGGCGATCAGGATTTTGCTGAATCCGGGCATGGTTCATTCCCTTTGATGGGTGGTGAATGTGAAGGCCTCTTCGCTGGCAAGCCAGCTCCTACAATGGACGGGCGTCGTTCACAAAACCGTGTAGGAGCTGGCTTGCCAGCGAAGCTTTTAAATGGCCCACCCCGGTTTACGCTTTTGCACAAAAGCCAGGGTCCCCTCGACCCCTTCAGTCCCGGTCAGCGCGTCGCTGAACCACTCGGCTGCCTGATCCAGCAGTTCATCCGATGGCTGCCCCACACTCGCCAGCAACAGTTTCTTGGTTGCCGCATTCGCCCCGGGTGCACAGCACAGCACATGGGCCAGCACTTCATCGAGGCGCTCGGCCAACGCCTGCGCATCGTGCTCGACAAAATGCACCAGCCCCATCCGCCGTGCCTGGGTGCCGTCGAAACGTGCCGCGGTCAGGGCCAGGCGGCGGGCCTGGGTCAGGCCGATGCGCTGCACCACGAACGGCGCGATCTGCGCTGGCAACAGGCCGAGGCTGGTTTCCGGCAGGCCGAACTGCGCCTGGTGATCGGCCAGGGCAATGTCGCTGACACAGGCCAGGCCGAAACCACCACCGAGCACCGCGCCCTGCAGGACGGTGATCACCACCTGCGGCGCGTGCTGCACCTCTTGCAGCAACGCACCGAACAACCGATTCAAGTCGCGGTGCGCACCCGGGCCTTGAGCGCGTGCGTTGGCCATATCCTTGATGTCGCCCCCGGCACAGAAATGCCCGCCGGCACCGCCGATCACCAAGGCCCTGATCCCCCGGTTGTCGTGCACCGCCGCCAGCACCGCACGCAGTTCGCTGACCATTTGCAGGCTCATGGCGTTACGGCAGTCCGGTCGATTGAGGGTGATATGCAGCACGCCGTTGTGCAGTTCGAGCAGCAGCGTCTGGCAAACCGGCAGGGCACTCATTTGTGTTTCCCCGGCAGGATGCCCATGAGCTTGCAGATGATCCCCAGCATGATTTCGTCGGCACCGCCGCCGATCGACACCAGGCGCACGTCGCGGTAGGCGCGGGCCACCGGGTTGTCCCACATGAAGCCCATGCCGCCCCAGTACTGCAGGCAGCTGTCGCTGACCTCGCGGCCCAGGCGACCGGCCTTGAGCTTGGCCATGGACGCCAGGCGCGTGACGTCCTGGCCCTTGATGTATTGCTCGGTGGCTTGATAGACCAGCGCCCGCAGGCATTCGATTTCGGTTTGCAGCTCGGCCAGGCGAAAGTGAATGACCTGGTTGTCGATCAGCGCACTGCCGAAGGTCTTGCGCTCCTTGCAATACTCGATGGTGCTATCGACGCAATACTCCAGGCCCTTGATCATGTTGGCCGCACCGAACAGGCGTTCCTCCTGGAACTGCAGCATCTGCATCATGAACCCCGCGCCTTCATGGCCGATGCGATTACGCTGTGGCACCCGCACGTTGTCGAAAAACACCTGGGCGGTTTCCGAGCTGCGCATGCCCAGTTTGTCCAGGTGCGAGCTGAGGCTGATGCCCGGGGTGTTCATCGGCACCATGATCAGCGACTTGTTGATGTGCGGCTTGTCGTCCGAGGTGTTGGCCAGCAGGCAGATGAAATCGGCGCTCGGTGAGTTGGTGATCCACATCTTGCTGCCGTTGATCACGTAATCGTCACCGTCCTTGCGCGCGGTGGTTTTCAAGCCGGCCACGTCGGAGCCCGCGCCGACTTCGGAGACGCCGATGCAGCCGACCTGCTCGCCACTGATGGCCGGGCGCAGGAATTCATCGCGCAACTCATCGGAACCGAAACGCGCCAGGGCCGGGGTGCACATGTCGGTCTGCACGCCGATCGACATGGGAATCCCGCCGCAATGAATGGTGCCGAACTCTTCCGCGGCGACGATCGAATAGCTGTAGTCCAAGCCCATGCCGCCGAATTTTTCCGGTTTGCTGATGCCCAGCAGGCCGAGGTCGCCGGCCTTGCGAAAAATCTCGTGGATCGGAAAGCGCCCGGCTTTTTCCCATGCCTCGACGTAAGGGTTGATCTCGTGATCGACGAATTGGCGAACGGTGCGACGCAGTGCTTCGTGTTCCTGGGTGAAGATCATTCTTGTTGTTCTCCTGACGAACCCGCTCGTTCCCACGCTCTGCGTGGGAATGCCTCAATGGACGCTCTGCGTCCGCTTCTGGGACGCGGAGCGTCCCGGGCTGCGTTCCCACGCAGAGCGTGGGAACGATCAACTAAAAACGCGCAACACCGAAGCTGTTGGTTTGCAGCGGCCGAACCTCGGCCTCGTGGCAGATATCCAGCAAGTAACCGAGCAGGGTCCGGGTGTCACGTGGATCGATCAGGCCGTCGTCCCACAGATTGGCGCTGCCATAAAGCGCGGTGGACTGGCTGTCGAGTTTCTGTGCGGTGACCTGTTCGAGCATGTCGAGCATTTTCGGGTCGGGTACCAGGCCGTCCTTGGCCTGCTTGGCCTCGGTGACGATGCGCAGCACCTTGCCGGCCTGGGCGCCGCCCATGACGGCGGTGCGGCTGTTGGGCCAGGCGAAGATGAAACGCGGGTCCAGGCCACGGCCGCACATCGCGTAGTTGCCGGCACCATAGGAGCCGCCTACCACGATGGTCAGCTTCGGCACCCGGGCATTGGCCACTGCCTGGATCATCTTGGCGCCGTGCTTGATCACCCCTTGCTGCTCCGATTCGGTGCCGACCATGAACCCGGTGGTGTTGTGGAAAAACAGCAGCGGCGTCTGGCTCTGGTCGCACAGCTGAATGAATTGCGCCGCCTTGCTCGCGCCCTTGGGTGTGATCGGCCCGTTGTTGCCGATGAATCCGCAGGCGCGGCCCTGGATTTTCAATTGGCCGCAAACGGTTTGCTGATCGAACTCGGCCTTGAATTCGAGGAAGTTCGAGCCATCGGCGATACGGGCGATGATCTCGCGCACGTCGTAGGGTTTTTTCGGGTCATCCGGGATCAGGCCCAGCAATTGGTCGATGGGGTAGAGCGGTTCCTGCCATTGCCCGGCAGGCAACACCGGCAAGCGCGCATTCCAGGGCAGCAGGCTGACGATCTCGCGCACCTGGCGCACGCCGTCAGCGTCGTTCTCGGCCAGGTATTCGGCGGTACCGGCGGTTTGCGCGTGCATTTCGGCGCCGCCCAATTCTTCGTCGCTGGCGACTTCCCCGGTTGCCGCTTTCAAAAGAGGCGGGCCGGCCAGGAACAGCTTGGCCTTGCCACGTACCACCACCACATAGTCCGACAGCCCCGGCTGATAGGCGCCGCCCGCCGTCGCCGAGCCGTGGACCACGGTAATCTGCGGCAGGCCCATGGCCGACATCCGTGCCTGGTTGGCAAAGCTGCGCGCGCCTTCGACGAAAATCTCCGCCGCGTAATTGAGGTTGGCGCCGCCACTCTCGGCGAGGGTGATCACCGGCAGTTTGTTTTCCATGGCGATCTGTTGCAGGCGCAGGGACTTTTTCAGGCCGGAAGGGGAAATGGTGCCGCCCTTGATCGCACTGTTGTTGGCCACCACCAGCACCCGCACCCCCGACACGTAGCCGATCCCGGCGATCAGGCCGCCGCCGGCCGAACTGCCGTCCTTGTCGTCGTGCAACTTGTAGCCGGCCAGGCTGGCCAGTTCGAGAAACGGCGCACCCGGGTCGAGCAACAGGTTGAGGCGTTCGCGGGGCAGCAACTGGCCGCGTTTTTCGAACCTGGGCCTGGCCTCGGCAGCCTTGTCCAGCAGGTTCTGTTCAAGCCGGCGGACCTGTTCGACGGCGTCCAGCATGGCCGCGCGATGGCGGGCGAACTGTTCGCTGTGGGGGTCGAGTTGCGACTCAATCACCGGCATGGGTTATTCCTTGTCCTTGAGGACGTCAGGCAAGTACGCGCGGTGAAAGCCGTTGTACGACTCGCTGTGGGTTGCCTTGTGAATCGGCCATGCCCGTCCGCCGAGGCTGGCCGCGCCGTCGATGCGCAGGGTGCTGCCGCTGATGAAGGCCGCGGCCGGGCTGAGCAGGAAAACGATCGCCGCGCTGACTTCCGATTCGGTGCCGATGCGTTTGAGCGGCACGTGTTCACGCAAGGTCGGAATCACCGCCTTGAATGCACCTTCGTAGGTGTCCATGCCGCTGGACGCGATCCAGCCCGGCGCCACGGCGTTGACCCGGACCCCGGCGTGTCCCCATTCGAAGGCGGCGGTCTTGGTCAGGTTGTCCATGCCTGAGCGCGCCGCGCCCGAGTGGCCCATGCCGGGCATGCCGCCCCACATGTCCGCGAGCATGTTGACGATGGCGCCGCCGTGCTTGCTCATGGACTGGTTGAACACTTCCCGGGCCATCAGGAATCCGCCCAGCAGGTTGGTGCGCATCACCGTTTCGAAACCCTTCTGGTTGATCGAGGCCAGTGGCGAGGGGTACTGGCCGCCAGCGTTGTTGACCAGGCCGTGAATCGGGCCGTGCTTGCGGATAAATTCGCTGACAAGGTGCGTGACCGCTTCTTCCTCACGGATATCGCAGGTGCCCCAGTCGGCCCTGCCGCCGTCTTCGGCAATCTCGGCCGCGACGGTTTTCAACTTGTCGGCCTTGCGCCCGACCAGCAGCACATGCGCACCGAGGGCCGCCAGTTCGTGGGCGGTGCAGCGGCCAATGCCACTGCCGCCACCGGTGACGATGATGGTCTGGCCGGCAAACAGATCGGCTTTGAAAATCGAATCGTAGGCCATGGCGGCAATCCTCTAGTTGACCTGGTCGGCGATGCGCTGCGGCACCGGAATCTGGATCTCCAGCAGTTGCTGGGCGAAGGCCTTGCCCTGCGGATCGATCCGCAGGCTGGCCACGCCGCCGCCACCCAAAGCGTTTTCCAGGAGGAAATTCAGGCTGTGGGTGGCGGGCAGGTACCAACGCTCGACACGCCCGTGGATCGGGTCGAGGACATGGCTCATCCAGTCGACGATCACCGCCGGGGTCAAGGCTTCGGCGATCCACGGCAGGTACTGCGGCTCGCGGGCCATGACGCCGATGTTGCTGTGGTTGCCCTTGTCACCGGAGCGGGCGACCGCAAGCTTGACCAGGGCGACGCTGGCGTCAGCCGGTCCCGTGGGTCGGGGTGGCTCAAATGGCACGGGCAGGTCGGCGCTGTCGAGCACATCGAGGGCGGGCAGGGCGCACGGGTGGCGCTGGCCCATGAGATCAATTTCCAGCGTGCAGGCGGTTTTGTCGATCAGGAACGAAAACAAGCGGATCAGCGGATACACCGTCGGCCGGCCGCCGACGATGCCGGTCAGCCCCGGCGCCATGCCGGTGGCGGCCTGGGCGATTTCCCGGGAGAACAGGATCAATGCCTGCTTGTGCGGATGACGCACCGCGAGTTTGATCACCACTTCGCGGCTGTCCTGGCGCTGGCCGTGGGGGCCGTACGTGGCTTCACTGCCAAGCAGTTCAATGTTCACCTCGCTGTAGGGCGCCCAGCCACGTTGGCTGAACATCTGCGAAGTCTTGTCGATGATCGCAGCGCTGACCCTGCGGGCCTTGTCGACCGCATCGATCCCGGCGATCAGGCAACTGGCGGTGCAGCGGAAACCGTCCGGGTACGTGGCGCTGACCTTGTACTGGGCGGTGGGCGGCAAGCCTTTTGCGCCATGCACCCGGACCGCGTTCCTGCCTTGCTGCACGAGTTTGACCTGGGTGAAATCGCAGACCACGTCGGGCAGCAGATAGGCCCGCGGGTCACCGATCTCGTAGAGCATCTGTTCGCCCACGGTCAAGGGCGTGACCAGGCCGCCCGTGCCTTCGGGTTTGCTGACGATGAACTGGCTGTCGGCGCTGACTTCGACGATGGGGAAACCGATGTGCTCGTAATCGGGTACATCGCGCCAGTCGGTGAAGTTGCCGCCGGTGCATTGCGCGCCACATTCGATGATGTGCCCGGCCAGCGCCGCCTGGGCCAGTTTGTCGTAGTCGTGCCACGACCAGCCGAACTCATGCACCAGCGCGCCGCTGACCACGGCGCTGTCAACCACGCGCCCGGTGATCACAATGTCGGCGCCCAGGCGCAGGGCTTCGACGATGCCCGGCGCGCCCAGGTAAGCGTTGGTCGAGACACACATCGGCGGTAGGGGGGCGGCGCTGAACATTTCATGAATGCCAAGGCTGGCCAACTGTTTGAATTGCGGTTGCAGGTCATCGCCCAGCAGCACGGCGATCTTCAGTGCAACACCGGCCTTGTCGCAGGCTGCCTGCAGGGCCGCGGCACAGGCCTGTGGGTTGACCCCGCCGGCATTGCTGATGACGCGGATCTTTTGTTCGGCCAGCTGAGAGAGCAGGGGAGCGAGGACTTCGATGAAGTCGCTGGCGTAGCCGGCCTGGGGATCTTTCATTCGTGCGCCAGCCATGATCGACAGGGTGATTTCGGCCAGGTAGTCGAATACCAGGTAGTCCAGGCGTCCGCCTTCCACCAGTTGCGCGGCGGCGGTCGAGGTGTCGCCCCAGAAGGCACTGGCGCAACCGATGCGAATGGTTCTTGGCGCAGTCAATTCCATAACCACCTCCAGCAGCAATGCTTCGAGACTACCAAGCAAGCGCTTGGTTTGTAAACGGCTGAACTATCTTCTTCCCGAGCGCTTGCTTGGTCGTCGCCAGTTGCTTAAATTGCCAGCGCAGCCCCAATGTTTTCGCGGGGAGCGCGGCATTGGACTGATCGACTGTAGGAGAGAACGGGTGGATGAGCAAAAAGCCTTGAGGGTCATGCGCGAGTTGGTCGACAGCGGGCAATTGACCGACCCGGACAGCGCCCGGGGCAAGTTGCTGCAAGTGGCGGCCCACCTGTTTCGCAACAAAGGTTATGAACGCACGACCGTGCGCGACCTGGCCGGTGCCGTGGGCATCCAGTCGGGGAGTATTTTTCATCACTTCAAAAGCAAGGACGAGATCCTGCGGGCGGTGATGGAGGAGACCATTCTCTACAACACCGCGTTGATGCGGGCGGCCATCGCCGAGGCCGACGACGTGCGCGAGCGGGTGCTGGCGCTGATCCGCTGCGAATTGCAGTCCATCATGGGCGGCAGTGGCGAGGCCATGGCGGTGCTGGTCTACGAATGGCGGTCACTGTCCGATGAGGGACAGGCCAGGGTCCTGGCGTTGCGCGATATCTATGAAGACATCTGGCTGCAGGTGCTGGGTGAAGCCAAGAGCGCCGGTTTTATCCGCGGCGATGTGTTTATCACCCGGCGTTTCCTGACCGGGGCGCTGTCCTGGACCACCACCTGGTTTCGTGCCGGTGGCAGCATGAGCCTGGATCAACTGGCCGAGGAGGCCTTGATCCTGGTCCTGGCGGGCAAATAAGGCATGTGTGCGGGGCGTATGGAAACTGGCTAACTGGGCGAAACCGCCTAGCTTCAATAATGCATTGATGCAGTATTTCGGGGAGTGGGTTGTTTTGATGTCTTCGCCAATTCGGACGGCTTCGCGACTTTTACTGACGGTGCTCGCTTTATCAGTCATGCCAACCCAGGCCGCACAACTGGTGCGCATCGGTGCCGCACACTTTCCGCCCTATACGGTGCGCCCGGAGTCCGGTGCCGACACCGGCCTGCTACCGCAATTGGTCGAGGCCCTCAACTCCCTGCAAAGCGACTACCGGTTCGTCTTGGTACCCACTTCCATTCCCCGCCGCTTTGGTGACTTCAAGCAAGGCCGGGTGGACATGGCGATTTTCGAGAACCCCGACTGGGGCTGGAGGGACATACCCCATACCAGCGTCGACATGGGCCTGGAAGATGCCGAAATCTTCGTCGCGCAACGCCTGCCCCAGCGCCAGCAAGGCTACTTCAGCGAGCTCTCCGGCAAGCGCCTGGCATTGTTCAGCGGGTACCACTACGAATTCGCCCACTTCAATGCCGATCCCAAGTACCTCGCCACTCACTACAACGCCACCTCGACCTATTCCCATGACAGCAACCTGCTGATGGTGCTGCGTGGCCGCGCCGATATCGCCCTGGTCACACGGTCCTACTTGAGCGACTACTTCCTGCGCAACGAGAAAGTCGCCAATGAGTTGCTGGTGTCCGAGCGCGTTGACCAGATTTATCACCACTACGCCATTCTGCGCCCGGCCGCGCCGATCAGCGGCGAGGCCTTCGGCAGGTTGCTGCAAGGGTTGCGCGATAATGGCCAGATGCTGAAGATTTTCGACCCCTATAAAATCGCGGTATTGCCGGTGCCGGGTAACTGAGCGGACACCGCAGGTCGCGTATCGCTTAAATTTCCAGGCTCCACTCACGTCAACCGTTGACCTGTCGACGAATATCGTGAGCCCGACCCATGTCCAATCCGAATGTGCTGACTGCGCTGCCTTTACCCACCGGCAGCAATCTTGTAGCCGATGAAACCGCAACCGCGCTGAGCCTCAGTCTTGAAGGCCTGCCGCTGATCCAGTTGCAGCTGACGCGCGAGCCCGAGTTGTTGCTGCAGCTGCACGAGGGCGCAGCAATCCTCGACAATCGAGGCGTCTGGGCCGCGTGCTATTGGTTGTTCGCCCGTGACCCTGCTTGCCAGCGACTGCTGTGGCAACTGGATGAAGTTCCGCCTGCCGCCTTGCTCAGCGCATTGCTGGTGCCTACCGAGACGGTTGGCCAATACCGTAGCGAACGCACGCTGTTCTGGCAGTTGCCACAGCCGTGGGTGGGCCACTCGCTGACGGGCTGTTACCCACAGCAAATGGTCATCAGCGGCGGCAAGCGTCACCCGCTGCGCCCGCCGAAACCGCGTGGCGAGGTGTACCGGCGTTTCGATGCCCGGCTGGGGGCCTGGATTTCCCTGCGCACGGTGGATATCAACGAGCATCTTGCGCGGTTCAATCGCTGGCAGAACAGCCCTCGGGTGGCGAGTTTCTGGCAGGAGCAGGGCAGTCTCGAACAGCATCGCGAGTATCTGGGCAAACTCCAGGACGATCCCCATACCCTGACCTTGATCGGTTGTTTCGACGATCAACCCTTTGCCTATTTCGAAGCCTACTGGGCCAAGGAAGATCGCATCGCCCCCTTCTATGAGGCGGATGATTACGACCGTGGCATCCATATGCTGGTGGGGGAAGAACATCACCGGGGGCCGCACAAGGTGGCGAGCTGGCTGTCGGCGCTGGTGCACTACCTGTTTCTCGATGATCCACGCACCCGGCGGGTGGTCGCCGAGCCCCGTGCCGACAACGCGAAGATGATCGGGCACATGCAGGGACAGGGGTTTCATTGCGAGAAGGAATTCGACTTTCCACACAAGCGCGCAGCGTTGATGGCGCTGGGGCGTGAGCGCTTTTTTGATCGCTGCTCGTTGACTTGAACCGCCGGAAAATCGTCCGAATGCAATGCCAGGCTTCGGACGATTTTTCAGCTAGCGGTCCTGCGCTTCCTTGGCGTCCATTTCCGCATTGCGTTCGGCGACGCGTTTGCGCTGTTCATCGGTCAGCTCGACCTTGTTGGCGGTGTCGCGCAGCAACATCAGACCGCCAACGATAGAGCCAATGGCAACCACCAGAATCAACCAGGCATACCAGGGCATGGGACCTCCTTGAAAGCCGGTCGGCGGGCGAGGGGTTTCGCCTGTCGAACGTGCATACCACTTTGAGCGATTGGATTTCGCAGTGGTTCCATTCTATGCCTGTTCGGCGTCGTTCACCCTTGCATTGTTGCCTGCCATGCCACCTTCGCGAGCAGGCTCGCTCCCACAGGTTTTTTGAGTGTATGGGCGAGCGCATTCCCCTGTGGGAGCGAGCCTGCTCGCGAAGAGGCCCGCCAGACCAATGCTGTAACAACGCCACTCTTTACGCTTTCTTTATGCCCCGCCACACCCCTCGGTCTCGTTCCTTTACAGCCTCCCTGCCGACAATACCTCCACACGCGGCAATACGCCGTAACACGGAGAACTTCCATGAGCGTTCTGGACGGAGTGTCACTGCTGCTGGCAGTGGGACTGTTCATTTATCTGTTGGTTGCGCTGTTGCGCGCGGACCGGAACTAGGAGCGGCTATGCACAGTTATGACTATTGGCTGATCCTGGGGTTTTTCGCCCTGGTACTGGTCCCGGCGCCGTTTCTTGGGCGTTTCTACTACAGGGTCATGGAAGGCCAGCGCACCTGGCTGACCCCGATCCTCGGTCCCGTCGAGCGCGGTTGTTATCGCCTGGCCGGCGTCGATCCCCTGGTCGAGCAGAGCTGGCAGAAGTACACCCTGGCCTTGCTCGCCTTCAACCTGGCTGGCTTTGTGCTGTTGTTCGCGATCCTGTTGTTCCAGGACCACTTGCCGCTGAACCCGCAAAACCTGCCGGGCCAGGAGTGGACGCAAGCATTCAATACCGCCGTCAGCTTCATGACCAATACCAACTGGCAGTCCTACAGTGGCGAAGCGACCCTGAGCTACCTGAGCCAAATGGTCGGCCTCACCGTACAGAATTTCGTCAGCGCCGCCACCGGTCTGGCAGTTCTGGTTGCGCTGTGTCGCGGCATCGGTCGCAAATCCACGGCATCGCTCGGCAACTTCTGGGTCGACATGACGCGCGCCACGCTCTACGGCTTGTTGCCGCTGTGCCTGTTGCTGGCGCTGTACCTGGTCTGGCAGGGCGTGCCGCAAACCTTCGCGCAATACGTGAATGCCGTGACTGTGCAGGGCGTTGATCAAGTGATCCCGCTGGGTCCGGCCGCCAGCCAGATTGCGATCAAGCAACTGGGCACCAACGGCGGTGGCTTCTTCGGCGTCAACTCGGCGCATCCGTTCGAGAACCCAACGGCCTGGAGCAACCTGTTCGAAGTCGCCTCGATCATTTTGATCCCGGTGGCGCTGGTGTTCACCTTCGGCCATTACGTGAAGGACCTGCGGCAGAGCCGCGCGATCATCGCCTGCATGCTGGCGCTGTTCCTGATCGGCGGCGCGACGTCGTTGTGGGCTGAATACCAACCCAATCCGACCCTGGCCAACGTCGCCGTCGAACAGACCGCGCCGCTGGAAGGCAAGGAGGCGCGTTTCGGTACCACCGCCACTGTGCTGTGGTCGGTGACCACCACGGCGGCCTCCAATGGTTCGGTCAATGGCATGCATGACAGCCTCAACCCGCTCAGCGGCATGGTCGCGCTGGTCAACATGATGGTCGGCGAAGTGATCTTCGGCGGCGTCGGCGCCGGGCTCTACGGCATGTTGCTCAACGTGCTGATCGCCGTGTTCCTCGCCGGCCTGATGATTGGCCGGACACCGGAATACCTGGGCAAGAAACTGCAGGCCCGGGAGGTGCAGCTATTGGTGGTGACCTTGCTGGTCATGCCGATCGGCGTATTGGTCCTGGGGGCGATCGCCGCCAGCCTGCCAGGGCCGGTGGCCTCGGTGAGCAACCCCGGCGCCCATGGTTTCAGCCAATTGCTCTACGCCTACACCTCGGCCAGTGCCAACAACGGTTCCGCGTTCGGTGGCTTCGGCGCCAACACACCGTTCCACAACCTGATGCTGGGCCTGGGCATGTTGATCGGTCGCTTCGGCTACATCCTCCCGGTACTGGCCCTGGCCGGCAGCCTGGCGGCGAAGAAAACCGCGCCGATCGGGCAGAACAGCTTCCCGACCCATGGTCCGCTGTTCGTGACCCTGCTGACCGTGACGATTTTGCTGGTAGGTGGTTTGACCTTTCTGCCAACCCTGGCGTTGGGGCCTATTGCTGAACACTTGAGTATGGGCTTCTAAGGAGCTGATGATGAATATGCCCGCAATCAAACCGGTCGCTGCCAAGGCGCCGGAACAACCCAAAACCGCGATCTCGGCCCTGTGGCGCCCGGCGCTGGTGCAAGCCTTCGTCAAGCTTGACCCAAGGCAATTGCAGCGAGCGCCGGTGATGCTGGTGGTCGAGCTGACCGCGATCCTCACCACCGTGCTCTGCTTCGTGCCGGACACTGCGGTACCCACTTTCGTTGCCGCGCAAATCGCGGTATGGCTGTGGTTCACCGTGCTGTTCGCCAACTTCGCCGAGGCCCTGGCCGAAGGTCGCGGCAAGGCCCGTGCCGACAGCCTCAAGGCCGGTAGCGAGGGCTTGAGCGCCCGGCGCAAAACCAGCAGTGGCAGGTTTCAAGTGGTGCCGGCCGCCAGCTTGCGCAAAGGCGATGTGGTGCGCGTCGAAGCGGGGGAGATGATCCCCGGGGACGGCGAAGTGATCGAAGGCATCGCCGCGGTCAACGAAGCGGCGATCACCGGTGAATCGGCGCCGGTGATTCGTGAATCCGGCGGCGACCGCTCGGCGGTTACCGGCAACACCCGGCTGGTGTCGGACTGGCTGTTGGTGAAGATCACCGCCAACCCCGGCGAGTCGACCCTGGACCGCATGATCGCCCTGGTCGAAGGCGCCAAACGCCAGAAAACCCCGAACGAAGTGGCGCTCGACATCCTGTTGATCGGCCTGACCCTGATCTTCCTGCTGGTGGTGGTCACGCTGCAGCCGTTCGCCCATTTCGCCAATGGCAGCCTGCCGCTGGTGTTCCTGGTGGCGTTATTGGTCACGCTGATCCCGACCACCATTGGCGGCTTGCTGTCGGCCATCGGTATCGCCGGCATGGACCGCCTGGTGCGCCTGAACGTGATCGCCAAGTCCGGTCGCGCGGTGGAAGCGGCAGGGGACGTGCACGTCCTGCTGCTGGACAAGACCGGCACCATCACCTTCGGTAACCGCCGTTGCTCGGCGGTTCATGCGGCCCCCGGCGTCACCGCCAGGGAACTGGCCGAAGGCGCCTTGCTGGCTTCGCTGGCCGACGACACCGCCGAAGGCAAGTCGATCGTCGAATACCTGCGCGGCTCTCACCCGCAACCGGAGCCGGCTGCCGAGGCGCTGACAGCCGTGCCCTTCAGCGCTGAAACCCGCTTGTCCGGTGTTGACTGTCAGGGGCGCGTGTACCGCAAGGGCGCAGTGGATTCGTTGCTGGCGTTCGTTGGCAAACAGCGTGCTGACCTGCCTGCGGCCCTGTCCCGGGAAATCGACAAGATTGCCCAGAGTGGCGGCACACCGTTGCTGGTTTGCGCCGACGGTAAACTGCTCGGTGCGATCCACCTCAAGGACGTGGTCAAGCCCGGTATCCGCGAGCGTTTCGCCGAACTGCGCAAGCTGGGGATCCGCACGGTCATGGTGACCGGCGACAACCCGCTGACCGCTGCGGCGATTGCGGCTGAAGCGGGCGTGGACGACGTGCTGGCCGAAGCCACGCCGGAGAAAAAACTGGCGCGCATCCGCCACGAGCAGAACGACGGTCGCCTGGTCGCCATGTGCGGCGACGGCGCCAACGACGCCCCGGCCCTGGCCCAGGCGGACGTGGGCATGGCGATGAACGACGGCACCCAGGCGGCGCGCGAGGCGGCGAACATGGTCGACCTCGACAGCGACCCGACCAAGCTGCTGGACGTGGTGCAGATCGGCAAGGAATTGCTGGTGACCCGTGGCGCGCTGACCACCTTTTCCATCGCCAATGACGTGGCCAAGTATTTCGCCATCCTGCCGGCCCTGTTTGCCGCGATCTACCCGCAACTGGGTGTGTTGAACGTCATGCAGCTGCACAGCCCGCAGAGCGCGATTCTCTCGGCGATCGTGTTCAACGCCCTGATCATCGTGGTGCTGATTCCCCTGGCGTTGCGCGGTGTACGCGTGCAGGCGGCGAGCGCGGCGGCGTTGTTGCGGCGCAATTTGCTGATCTATGGCCTGGGCGGGATCGCGGTGCCGTTCGTGGGCATCAAGGCGATCGACATGCTGTTGACTGCGCTGCATCTGGTTTGACTTGCACTGGGTGCCAGATGCACCGCCTTCGCGAGCAAGCTCGCTCCTACAATTCGAGGATTTTGAAATGTCCACAATGATACGCCCGGCCCTGAGCCTGCTGGTCCTGATGACCCTGATCACCGGTGTCGCCTATCCCCTGGTGGTCACCGGCGTGGCCCAGGTCGCTTTCCCGCACCAGGCCAATGGCAGCCTGGTGCGCGATGCCGAGGGCAAGGTCCGCGGCTCTTCGCTGATTGCCCAGGATTTCGTCGGCGACGCCTGGTTCCACCCACGGCCATCGGCCGGTGCCTTTGCCACCGTGTCGAGCAGCGCCAGCAACCTGTCGCCGAGCAATCCGGCCCTGGCCACTCGGGTGATCGATGAGGCCAGCAAACTGCAGGTGCCAGGGCAGGGGCCGGTACCGCTGGCACTGCTCACCACCTCCGGCAGCGGCCTCGATCCGCACTTGCCACCGGCGGCGATTGCCTATCAACTGGCGCGTGTTGCGGCGGCGCGTAATTTGCCGGTGGCGACCCTGCAAAACCTGTTGGATGCGCATATCGAACAGCCGTTGGTAGGCCCGCCGGTAGTGAATGTGCTTGAGTTGAATCTGGCACTGGAAAAACTGTAGATCGGCGGTGATGCCAATCGCGAGCAGGCTCGCTCCCACATTGGAATGCGTACCTCCTGTGGGAGCGAGCCTGCTCGCGAAGACGGCCTCCCAGGCACCACATGAATACCTGAATAAAGAGAACTTAAAGCATGAGCGACTCCGGCCGCGCCGACGCGCTGTTAGCAGACCTGCCCCGAAATGGCCGTGGCCGGCTCAAGGTCTTCCTCGGCGCCGCGCCCGGCGTCGGCAAGACCTACGCCATGCTGCAGGCAGCCCACACCCAACTGCGACAAGGCGTGAAAGTCATCGCCGGCGTGGTCGAGACCCATGGCCGCTCCGAGACCGAAGCGTTGCTCGGCGGTTTGCCGCAACTGCCCTTGGTGCGCTCGATATACCGTGGCGTGGAGCTCGAGGAAATGGACCTCGACGGTCTGCTCGCGGCCAAGCCCCGGCTGGTGCTGGTGGACGAACTGGCCCACACCAACGCCCCCGGCAGCCGTCACGAAAAACGCTGGCAGGACATCCAGGAATTGCTCGCAGCGGGCATCGACGTGTACACCACGGTCAACGTCCAGCACCTGGAAAGCCTGAATGACCAGGTGCGCGGCATCACCGGCGTGCAGGTGCGCGAAACCCTGCCGGACTGGGTGTTGCAGGAAGCTTATGAACTGCTGTTGATCGACTTGCCACCACGGGAGTTGCTCGAGCGTCTGCGCGACGGCAAGGTCTACGTGCCCGAGCAGGCACGGGCGGCGATCGATGCGTTTTTCTCCCAGACCAACCTGACCGCCCTGCGCGAACTGGCGATGCAAACGGCCGCCGCCCAGGTCGATAACGACCTGACCCAGGGCTATCGGCAGATGGGGCAAGCGGCGCCCACGGTGCGCGGTCGCTTGTTGGTCGGCGTCGATGGCGATGCCCAGGCCGAACGCCTGGTGCGGCATGCCAGCCGCGTTGCCCAGCGTCGGCATCTGCCGTGGAGTTTGGTGCATGTGGATAACGGCAGCGCGCGTGACGAGCAGTCGCGGTTGCGCCTGCAAAGTGCCCAGCAACTGGCCGAACGCCTCGGTGGTGAAGTGGTGCTGCTGCGGGCCGGCGAGGTCGCCAAAACCCTGATCCAGCACGCCGCCGAACGCCGTGCCAGCCTGGTGTTGGTCGGCCAGTCGCGGCCGCGCCTGCGTCGTCGATTGTTCGGTGGCGGCCTGGCGGCGCGCCTGCTGCGCAATGCCCGCGGGCTGGAAATCAACGTGCTCGACACCGAGCATGAACAGCATCAGCCACGCCAGCGTTCGATGCAGTCGCAGGTAGGGTTCGACTACGCCCTGGCTGTAGTGGCGACACTGTTGGCCAGTGCCCTGGCCTGGGCGGTGGCGAGTGTGCTGCCGCTGCCGAACATCTCGCTGGTGTTCCTCGCCGCCGTGCTGCTGGTGGCGGTGCGCAGCAGCCTTGGCCCGGCACTGGCCTGTGCGGCGCTGTCGTTCCTGACCTACGATTTCCTGTTCATCCCGCCGAATTTTTCCTTCAGCATCCAGCGCGAAGAAGATGTATTGACCTTGCTGTTCTTCCTGCTGATGGCGGCCCTCACCGGCAACCTTGCGGCACGCCAGCGCCGACAATTGCAGGCCCTGCGCGATACCCAGGAAGAGACCAGCGAACTGCTCGACCTGTCGCGCAAACTCACCGCCGCCACCGATCGGCAGGCCGTGGTCAGCGCGGCGGCCCAGCACCTCAACGGCTGGAGCGATGTGCAACTGTGCCTGCTCGACCGCGACGGCCAGAGCGGCTGGAAAGTCGAAACCGGTGGCCCGCTGGAGTTCACCGAAGCCGAACGCGCCGCTGCCGATTGGGCCTGGCAGCACGATCAACCGGCGGGCGCGGGCACCGGGACCTTGCCGTTCGGTCGTTGGTGGTGGTGGCCATTGTCGGTGGAGGAGGGGCCGCTGGCGCTGCTCGGTGTGTGTGCGAAGGAGGGCCAGACCTTGAGCGGCCAGCGTCGGCGCTTGTTGACCGCGTTGAGCCAGCCGTTGGCCCAGGCGCTGGCCCGCGCACAACTGGCCGATGACCTGGAAGCCGCGCGGTTGCACGGCGAAACCGAGCAACTGCGCAGTGCCTTGCTGGCGTCGGTGTCCCATGATTTGCGCACGCCACTGACCTCCATGCGCGGCAGCATCGACAGCCTGCTGGCCCTCGGCGAAGCCATTCCCCTGGACGATCGCCGTGAACTGCTGGAAGGTACCCGTGACGAAGCCGAACGCCTCGACCGCTACATTCAAAACCTGCTGGACATGACCCGCCTCGGTCACGGCGCGTTGAAGCTGGCGCGGGACTGGGTATCGCCGGCGGACATCGTCGGCAGTGCGCTCAATCGCCTGCGTGCGGTATTGGCCCCGTTGCAGGTCACGACCGAAGTGCCGGCGCAACTGCCGCTGCTGTTCGTCCACGCCGCACTGATCGAGCAGGCCCTGGTCAACGTGATGGAAAACGCTGCGCGTTTTTCGCCCTCCCACGGGCGCCTGCAAGTGCGCGCGGGGGCTGATGACACGGAGCTGTTTTTCTCGGTCAGCGACGAAGGGCCGGGGATACCGGAAGCCGAGCGGGCGAAGATTTTCGACATGTTCTACACCGCCGCCCGCGGCGACCGTGGCGGGCAGGGCACCGGGCTGGGGTTGGCGATCTGTCAGGGCATGGTCGGTGCCCATGGCGGGCGGATCAGCGTTGCCGACGGTATCGATGGGCGCGGCACCTGCATCACCTTGCACCTGCCGTTGCAGGCGCAGCCAGGCTATGAAAGTGAAGCCTGATCGTGCTTGCGTTACTCTCTTGCCACTTCTTTGTGTTGATGTGAATCCATGAGCCAGACCGCGACCATCCTGGTCATCGACGACGAACCGCAAATCCGCAAATTCCTGCGCATCAGCCTCGCTTCCCAGGGCTACAAAGTGCTGGAGGCCGGTACCGGCACCGAAGGCCTGGCGCAAGCGGCGTTGAACAAACCGGACCTGCTGGTGCTCGACCTCGGTCTGCCGGACATGGACGGCCAACAGGTGCTGCGCGAGTTTCGTGAGTGGTCGACGGTGCCGGTGCTGGTGCTCTCGGTGCGTGCCGGTGAAGGGCAGAAAGTCGAGGCGCTGGACGGTGGCGCCAATGACTACGTGACCAAGCCGTTTGGCATCCAGGAATTCCTCGCGCGGATTCGCGCGCTATTGCGTCAGGCGCCGGTGGGTGAAGCCCAGCAAGCGGCGCTGACCTTCGGCCCGCTGACGGTGGACCTGGCCTATCGCCGGGTATTGCTCGATGGCAGCGAAGTCGCGCTGACCCGCAAGGAGTACGCGGTGCTGGCGCAACTGGCACGGCACCCCGGGCGGGTCATCACCCAGCAGCAACTGCTCAAGGACATCTGGGGGCCGACCCATACCGAAGACACCCATTACTTGCGGATCGTGGTTGGGCACCTGCGTCAGAAACTGGCGGACGACCCGACGCAGCCGCGGTTCATCGTGACCGAGGCGGGGGTGGGGTATCGGTTGTTGAGTGAGGGTGGCCTGTAGGAGCTGGCTTGCCAGCGAAGAGGCCCTCACATTCACTCGAGAACCTCAGGAATCCCGCTCATTCTCATACCGATCCAGCGTATCGCGCGCAATCTCGCGCCCCAGCGCGATCAACTCCGGCGCCTTGTAGAACTCGAAAAACCGGCACACCCGCTTCGGCACGTTGATCAGGATGTCCGGCGGATACCCGGCAATCTTGTATTGCGCCAATGAGGTCTGCATCACCTCGAAACTCTGGTTGATCAAATCCAGCAGGGACGCCGGCCCCACGTTGTCGATGATGAACGACCCGGTCGCGGACTTCGGCGCACCGTCCCGCTCAGGCGCGGCCGCCGGTTGTTGGGCTTCGGGGTCGGCCGACTCGACCCAGGGGTTGATCTCCGCCGCTTCGGCCATCAAGGCTTCTTTCTCCAGCCGCAGTAACTGCTCGGCCTGTGTGCGCCGGAACGGCATCTTTGAGCCAAGCGAACTGATCAGGCTGTCGAATCGGGTCTTGAATGCGGCGGGCCGCTGGATCACCGGCATCTTGTAGTGACGCTGGTTGGTGGAGTTGAGGTTGACCGCGATGATCAGGTCGCAATGGCTCGACACCACCGGCACGATCGGCAAGGGGTTGAGGATGCCGCCATCGACCAGCATGCGATTGCCCTGCATCACCGGGGTAAACAGGCTGGGAATCGCCGCCGAGGCACGCATGGCCTGGTGCAGGCAGCCCTCCTGGAACCAGATTTCCTGCTGGTTGGTCAGGTCGGTGGCCACCGCCGTGTAGGGGATGCGCAGGTCTTCGATATTGATTTCGCCAACGATCTTGCGGATCTGCCCGAAGACCTTTTCCCCGCGGATGGCCCCCAGGCGAAAACTGACGTCCACCAGGCGCAACACATCGAGGTAATCCAGGCTCTCGATCCAGTCGCGATAATCATCGAGTTTGCCGGCGGCGTAGATCCCGCCGACCACCGCCCCCATGGAACAACCGGCGATACAGGCGATATCGTAGCCACGCCGTTCGATTTCCTGGATGACGCCGATATGGGCATAACCCCGGGCTCCACCCGAGCCCAACACCAGTGCGACACGCTTTTTCATTGATCGCCCTCGTCTGAATGGTTCAACAATGCACCCAACGAGGGGGGCGCTTCAATCGTCAGGTCGCTCGGCCGCGCGAAAGGGTCGTTTTTTCGACACTCCCAGGCGGCAGATGGGTATTCTCGCCTCGCGGGATTTGCGTTGGCGATGAACGGCACTTTTTGCCCGCCAGACCGTCCTACCTGCATGACTGTTTACCTATCTTGAGGTGTAAGAAATGAAAGCCTGGATCTGTGTGCCACTGATTGCCCTGGCACTGGCCGGTTGTGCCGGCAAAACCGCTTATCGCGACAGCTGCGGCAGCCAGCTCGATGCCGCGTGGCGCGAGCTTGACCTGGCCAAGGCCGAAGGTTTCGCCGGGACCGTCAGCTACTCCAAGGCGTTGTCGCTACTGACCGCGGCCAAGACCCAGCAGCAATTCGAAGGCTTCGAGGGCTGCTCGAAGAAGGCCGAGAAGGCGCGTTTCTATATTCGTGAATCGCGCGCAGGTCGATAGAAGCAGCTACAAGTAATAAGCTGAAAGCTACAAGTCATTTCGCTTGCAGTTGGCAGCTGTTACGGAGCAAATCCCCATGATCGATAGGTTGGTGGCCCGGGTCCTGGGCCTGGAAGTTCGTCTGCTGGCCTGTCAGGCACGCTTGAGTGCCCACACCGACCCTGAGGCCCTGCACGACTTGCGCACCACGGTGCGCCGGTTGCGCAGCCTGTTGCGGCCGTTGCGGGGCCTGCCCGGGGTCGAGCAGCTGGAAGTGGCGGCATCCGGAGTGGGCGACCTGACCACGCCATTGCGCGATCGTGAGGTGTTGGCGGCCTACTTGCTCGAGCACGATCAAGCACAAGCCGCGCAGCGGCGCATGGTGCAAATGGCTAAGGCCTATCCCGCCGTGGCGACCAGTACCGAGCTTGCGCAGTTGCTGATGATCCTCGATGCCTTCCCGCGATTCCTGCGCGCCGCCCAGCGCCAGGGGTTGCTCAAGGGGATCGGCAAGCGCGTTGAAAAGCGCCTTGGCAAACAGTGGAAGAAACTCGACACCGCCCTGCACGATCCGGCCCATGACCGTCATCGTTTGCGCCTGCTGATCAAGCGCGTGCGGTACGGCATCGACGCCTACCCCGAACTGGATCGCCTGCCCAAGGCCGCCATGCCCAGGTTGAAGGCGGCCCAGGGTGCCTTGGGGGACTGGCACGACTGTGTGCAATGGCTGGCCATGGCCGAGAAGGAAGCCGATTTGCAGCCTTGTGTCGCCGTTTGGCAAGCCACCATGGCCGAGGCCGAACAGCGCGCCGACCGGGTGCTGGACAAGCTCAGCAAGGCCTGTTTCAAATCCTGAAACCATCACGGCTCCCCTGTAGGATCGAGCCTGCTCGCGATGGACGTCAACGATAACGCGGGAAACCTGATACCCCGCGGCGCTCTCACGTTCATCGCGAGCAGGCTCGCTCCTACAGGGGGGGCACAGGCGGCTCATCTGTCAGTCAATTTGACCGGAATAGGCACTGTACAGCCCCGGTGAGCTGGTTAAGATCCCATCATCCTTTTCCTGCCTTGAGGTCTTCATGCGCTTTTGCGATCTGCTCGACGCTGTCCGCCGTCAGCCACTGGAACTGTCGATCCCGGCCGGATGGGCGCAAGGCCGTGCCAGTTTCGGCGGCCTGGTGGTTGCCTTGCAATACGAAGCCATGCGCGCCAAGGTGCCGGCAGACCGGCCGGTGCGCTCGCTGGCAATCACCTTTGTCGGCCCGGTCGAACCCGACGTGCCGCTCAGTTTTGAAGTCGAGGTATTGCGCGAGGGCAAGGCGGTCAGCCAGGTGCTGGGCCGCGCGATGCAGGGCGGCCAGGTGGTCACTCTGGTCCAGGGCAGCTTCGGCGCCTCGCGTCCATCGGAAGTAGCGGTGCAGGCTGTGCCGGCGCCAGAAATGAAGCATTGGGACGACTGCCAGGAACTGCCCTACATCGAGGGCGTGCTCCCGCAATTCATGCAGCATCTGGCAATGCGCTGGAGTGTGGGCGGATTGCCGTTCACCGGCAACACCTCCCGTCAAATGGGCGGCTGGGTGCGCCTGCGCGGTGATGTGAAGGAGGAACCGGTCACCGAAGCGCACATCCTGGCGCTGGTGGATGCCTGGCCGCCGGCCCTGATGCCGTTTTTGAAGAAGCCGGCGATGGGCAGCACGCTGACCTGGACCATCGAATTCGTCCAGCCGTTGCTGGAGCTGAGCACCCTGGACTGGTGCAAATACCTGGTCGAAACCGAGCATGCCGCCGACGGCTACGGCCATGCCGCCGCGAAGTTGTGGGACGTGGAAGGGCGGCTGATCGCCATGAGCCGGCAGACGGTGACGGTGTTCGGCTGATCAATGACGACGGTGGCGCTCCTTCCAGGCGCGCCACCAGCCGCCGCTGAGGAAGTATCGCGGGAAGGTCAGGAATTGCTCGACCAGCAAGCGTGAAACCGCATCCTTGTGATCGCTGAACGGCTCGGACGCTTGCGCCTCCAGGGTATGGCCATGTCGTTGCAAGCCCAGGGCGGCAATCACACCGATGACGCCGATGGCGACATTGGCCAGGTTCAGGCCGAACACCCCGCTGACGATCAGCAGGAAGGCGACGATGAACAACGGCACGGCAATCAGGTGCAACACCAGATTGGTCGGGTGCTGGTGATTGTTCGGGTACGCACGCCATTGCCAGGCGGGAAGGTTGGGGTGACGTTTACCCATGATGCCGATCCTCGATCCATGTTGAACTCATGAATCAAGGATAGGCCCGGTAAATGCACGCGGCGAATCAAGCTTGGCTATCGAAGCGATAGCGGTCATGTTCAATATCGATGTTGGTTCGTAGGAGCCAGGCTTGCCGGCGAAGAACGCTTACGCGGTGCGACAGGTACACCGAGGTGCCCCGTTCGCCGGCAAGCCTGGCTCCTACGGGCTGAACCATTACAGCTTTAACTGCCCGATCGCCTTGCTCAATTGGCCGGCCAACACCGCCAGCTCATCACTGGTGGTCGCCGAGCTGACGGTCTGGCGCACCGTGTTCTCGGTCACATCGCGAATGCTCACCACCGCCCGGTTCATCTCTTCGGCCACCTGGCTTTGTTGCTCGGCCGCCACGGCGATCTGGGTGTTGCTTTCGCGCATCTGCGCCACCGCCCCGGTGATCTGCGCCAAGGCGGCTCCAGCCTCCTGGGCCTGCTGTACGCATTCGTCGGCCTTGAATGAACTCTCCTGCATGAAGTCCACCGCATCGCGAGTACCTGATTGCAAGGCGGACACCATCACGGTGATTTCATCGGTGGAGGTTTGCACGCGCTTGGCCAGGTTGCGCACTTCATCGGCGACCACCGCAAAACCACGGCCCATTTCACCGGCCCGTGCTGCTTCGATCGCGGCGTTCAGCGCCAGCAGATTGGTCTGCTCGGCAATGCTGTGGATCACATTGACCACACCGTTGATCTTCTGGCTGTCCTCGGCCAGGCGCTGGATCATCTCGGCGGTCTGCTGCACCCCGGTAGACAGCCCGGCAATCGATCGCTGCACCCGCATGACCACTTCCTGCCCGCTGCCGGCCAGGGTGTCGGCAGATTGCGACAGGTCGCGGGTGGCACCGGCGTGCTGGGCGATGTGATAGACGGTGGCGGTCATTTCATTGATGGCCGTTGCCGCCTGATCGGTTTCGCTCTGCTGGCCGAGCATGCCGTGACGCACTTCGTTCATGCTCGATGCCAGGCGTGCGGCGCCTTCGTCGAGTTGTCGGACCGTGCTGGCGACAGTGCTCACCACGCCCTGGTAACCGGCTTGCATGGCGTTGAACGCGTTGGCCATCTGCCCGACTTCGTCGCTGCAGGTCAGCGGGACGCGGGCTGACAGGTCGCCGGTTTTTTCAACGTGGAGCATCACGTCTTTGAGGGTATTGAGCTGACTGAGCAAAAAGCGGATCAACAACTGTGAGGCACCGAGCATCGCCAGCATCAGGATGAACACCGCCAGGGCGTAGTTGGCAGCACGCTCGCCGAACACCTGGCCCAGGCTTGGGCCATGGGCAATCAGCGCAACCCGCTGGCCATTCGCGCGGGTGAAGACTTCGGCGCCGATCGGCAGGTTGTCACCGAAATACGGCAGCGCATCGATCTCGACCCAGCCGTTGGCATCGGCCAACGCCTGCAATGGCTGTCCGTTCAGCTGCGGTACCTGGCCGCGATCGAACGTCAGCAGGTTCTCGGCCCTGGGAAGCGGCTGCCCGGCAGGCCAGGCTGCGAGCAGTCGCGCCTGGGCCTGGGCCGATGCCTGGGCGGCATGGCTGCGGGCCTGTTGTTCGAGGTGCACGGCATAAAACACCAGCAGGAGCGTGGTGACGAAGGCGACGGCATTCACCGCCCAGAATTTGTACTTCAGTGAGATGTTGCTAAGCCAGGCACCCATGGAGGTCTTCTCTGATAGCGGAAACAGTTTTGGCAAGGTGCCATTATTGTGCCGCTATTGTTGGGCTGAACGCTTGATGCAGGTCAAGATTGCAAGCCCTGCTTGCAAGCCGCCATCGCCGGGCGTAATGCGTTATCCTGCGCGCCCTGAAAATTTACCTGCTACAGGATCCGCCCCCATGAAAGCCGCCCTCATCGAACTCATCAGCAACATCAGCTCCGGGTGCATGGCCGATGACGAAATCGAGAAAGTCGCTGACGAAGCGGCCCAGGCTTACGCAGATCCTGCGGCTTTCCTCGGCGCCAACCCGGACATCAACTACGACGACAGCTTCCCGATCCCGCTGGGTGAGTGGGTAGTGGTTGGCAGCCTGCCCGAGACCGTGCTGTTCCAGGCCGACACCTATGTGGACCTGTTCGCCCAGATCGTCGCCTCGTTCGGCCCGGGAGTGGAGTTCAATCTCAAACCCAAGCAGCTGGCCAAGACCGAAGCCCTGACCGCGCTGAATCGCATCCAGGTGCAGATGAGCAGCCTGAACAAGGAAAACGGCGGTTACACGCTGATGAACTTCAGCCAGTTGCTGGACGATGAACTGCAAGTGGTACTGGTCTACGGCAATGCCGTGCCACGGGTACTCGAGCTGTGCGCCGAAGTCGGCATCGCCGCCGCGCCCTCGCTGGAAGCCTTGAAAGTGGCGATCCACGTCTGAACCGGTAAAGCTGTCAAAAAAACGGAACCCTGGTCAGGGCCGGCTATCCTAAGAGGGCATATCACTCTTCGGGAGCGTCATCATGGGTTCCACGTTCAACAGCCTGGTTGGCTTGATCATTCTTGCCTTGGACATCTGGGCAATCATCAACGTGTTGAAAAGCGGTGCCGAAACCGGGATGAAAATCTTCTGGGTGCTGTTGATCCTGTTGCTGCCGGTTCTGGGCCTGATCATCTGGGCGATTGCCGGTCCCCGCGGGAACGTGCGCATCTGACCGGGGAACACCGTCTGTACGGGGCGTCAGGCAGCCTTTGCTGACGCCTGCTATTGTTGATTCGCCGGAACATTTACCCCGCGTCCAGGGTCGAGATAGGTGTAGGCCCATCCATGGGTTTTATCGAGGAGGCACCGATGCAAAAGTGGAAAGTCACTTTCGTGGATGATCATGGTGAATTGATCGACGAGGTCTTCGAGTGCGAGGAGTGCCCGAGTCACGAAAAGGCCGCCAAACTCATCAAGGCACGGTTCCTTCCCGTGGCCGCCGAACTGGATCTGAACGATCTGGAGGGGCGCACTTCCGATGCAGGCGTAAAAAGCCTGAAAGCCCAGAACAGTATTGAAATTCGCAGCATCACCCCCGTCTGAACCTCTTCTCGTTATCGACTACAGCAGAACCAGGCCTTGGCAGCGGCTCTATCTTGGGGCTACTCTGCAATCGAGATCAGCGAATGGATCGCTAAGGTCTGGTCTTGTCAGCTCCATGCTTGTTTCCCGTCGACATCGGGTTGTCGATTGGTGCGCACCTTTGGGTTCGCACACTGGGAGTACGGAAAGTCTATCCATCAGTTTGAGGAGGACGTTTCATGAGCACAGCCTATCAAGAAGACATCAGCAGCAGTGTGCTGCGCCGCATGAAAGAAGGCGGTTTCGACTTTTCCCGGTTCCATCCCATCGAGTTCTACGCCATTTTCCCGGACGAGGAGCGGGCACGCAGGGCGGCAGGTCATTTCCACCGTGGTGAATCCCTGGATGCGCAAGTCAGTGTGCGCGACGATGGCGCCTGGGCGCTGGAGTTGTGCAAAGTCATGTATGCCACCTACGACGACATTGGCGATTTCGAACAGGGTTTCGAGGCCGTGGTCGAGCCACTGGGCGGCATCATTGAAGGCTGGGGTGTGAAACAGGAGGTACGAGGGCGACTCGCATAAACCTATGAACAGTGACAACCAGCAATGACGGCTGACCTTCGGGTTGGCCGTTTTCGTTTTTGCCGAGGGCAATCGAACACGGGCGCCCCTTCACCGGCAAGCCGGCGCCTAGCGTCTATGCTGGTGATGGGCGACAACAACGCCTTGCAATGAAGCGGGGGCAGTCAGGTTGGGGCATTTGCCGCACAGGATTGGTGCGGTGTTCGCGTGGTGATTATCCAACCGATTGAAATCTAAGCGTTTCTGCCGATGGCACGGGCCTTGCGAAGGCCTGGATGTCCGGGTGACAAGGAGTACGGCATGATCCGCACCTATTTTGATGAGATGTACGATGCCGGCGGCCAGGTCCGCCCGCATTATCGGGAGTTTGCCCGTTGGCTGGCCGAGACGCCTGACGAGCTTCTGGCACAACGGCGACGCGAGGCCGATCTGTTATTTCATCGCGCCGGGATTACCTTCACGCTCTACGGTGATGAGCAGGGGACAGAGCGCCTGATTCCCTTCGACACCATCCCGCGCAGTATCCCCGCCAGTGAATGGCGTGTGGTCGAGCGCGGCTGTATCCAGCGGGTCAAGGCGTTGAACATGTTCCTCGCCGACCTGTACCACGAGCAGCGCATCATCAAGGCCGGGATCATTCCGGCCGAGCAGGTGCTGGCCAACGAGCAATACCAATTGGCAATGCAGGGGCTGGACCTGCACCGCGATATCTATTCGCACATTTCCGGTGTCGACCTGGTGCGCGACGGCGACGGCACCTACTACGTGCTCGAGGACAACCTTCGAACACCGAGCGGCGTCAGCTACATGCTCGAAGACCGCAAGATGATGATGCGCCTGTTCCCCGAGCTGTTCGCGGCCCAGCGCATTGCCCCGATCGACCATTACCCGAACCTGTTGCTCGACACCCTGAAAAGCTCCAGCCCGATCGATAACCCGAGTGTCGTGGTGCTCACGCCGGGGCGCTTCAACAGCGCCTTCTTCGAGCATGCGTTCCTGGCGCGGGAAATGGGTGTGGAGCTGGTGGAGGGCGCGGATCTGTTCGTGCGGGACGACAAGGTATTCATGCGCACGACCGACGGGCCGAAAGCCGTCGACGTGATCTACCGCCGTCTCGACGACGCGTTCCTAGACCCGCTGGCATTCAATCCCGACTCGATGCTGGGCGTGCCGGGGCTGCTGTCGTCCTATCGTTCCGGCAATGTCGTGTTGGCGAACGCCATCGGTACCGGGGTGGCGGACGACAAGTCGGTGTATCCGTTCGTCACCGACATGATCCGGTTCTATCTGGACGAAGAGCCGATCCTGAAAAACGTGCCCACGTGGCAGTGTCGCAACCCTTCTGAACTGTCCCACGTGCTGGCCAATCTGCCAGAGCTGGTGGTCAAGGAAACCCAGGGCTCCGGCGGTTACGGAATGCTGGTGGGGCCTGCGGCGACGGCGGCGGAAATCGAAGCCTTCCGCGCGCGCATCATCGCCAAGCCCCATGCCTACATCGCACAGCCGACGCTGTCGCTGTCGACCTGTCCGACCTTTGTCGAAAGCGGCATCGCGCCACGCCACATCGACCTGCGTCCGTTTGTATTGTCTGGCCGTGAAACCCGGGTCGTGCCCGGCGGTTTGACCCGTGTCGCCCTGCGCGAAGGCTCCCTGGTGGTGAACTCCTCCCAGGGCGGCGGAACCAAGGACACCTGGGTGGTCGAGGATTGAAGGAAGCCTGACATGTTAAGTAGAACTGCCTCGGATCTGTATTGGATGTCGCGTTACCTGGAGCGGGCGGAAAACCTCGCACGGATGCTCGACATCAGTTATTCGCTGTCGCTGATGCCCCAGGATGGCCGCGGTAACGGCTTGCATGAATTGGCCATGCCGTTATTGATTACCGGCACCCTGGACGATTACCTCGAACGCCACGGCGAGCTGCATGCCGAACGGCTGCTGCATTTCTTTGCCCTGGACGCGGCCAACCCGGCCAGCATCTACAGCTGCCTCGGCGCCGCCCGGGCCAGTGCCCACGCGGTGCGTGGCCGCATCACCGCCGACATGTGGGAAAACATCAACGCCACGTGGCTGGAGATTCGCGGCATCGCCGAACAGGGCCTGAGCCGCTACGGCATGAGCCGTTTCTGCGAGTGGATCAAGGAGCGTTCCCACCTGTTCCGTGGCGCGTCCTACGGCACCATCATGCGCAATGACGCGTTCCGTTTCATTCGCCTGGGGACGTTCATCGAAAGGGCCGACAACACGTTGCGCCTGCTCGATGCCCGCTACGAAATGGCCGGCGATCAGGCCGAAGCGGTCAGCGACGGCACGGCCCACGCCTACTACCAGTGGAGTGCGTTGCTGCGCGCCTTGTCCTCTTTCGAGGCGTACACCGAGATCTACCGCGACGCCCCCGGTGCCCGGCATGTGGCCGAGTTGCTGCTGCTGCGGGCCGATGTGCCGCGCTCCCTGCGGGCCTGTACCGAAGAAATCGACCAGATCCTCGCGCAACTGCCGGGGGCCAATGGCCGTCCGGCACAACGGCTGGCGGCAGAGATGGACGCGCGCTTGCGCTACACCGGCATCAACGAAATCCTCGACGAAGGCCTGCATGCCTGGCTGACCGAGTTCATCCCGCTGGTGCGCCAGTTGGGTAACGCCATTCACAGTTCCTACCTGGAGGCTGCATGAGACTTTCCATAAGCCACGAGACCACCTATCACTACGAGGATCAGGTGCGGGCGAGCATCCAGTACCTGCGGCTGACCCCCCACGACAGCGAGCGCCAGCACGTGCTCAGCTGGCAGCTTGATCTGCCGCGGCCGGTGCGCGCGCAACTGGATCCGTTCGGCAACATCCTGCATGTGCTGACCCTGGACGAACCCCACGAGGCGATCATCATCGGTGCCCGTGGCCAGGTCGACATCGACGAGTTGCGCGAAGCCGAGCACGAGAGCCAGTCGGCATTGCCGTTCCTGCGTTTCACCCGGCTGACCGAGGCCGACCAGGCACTACGCGCGTTCGCCGACAAGGCCTGCAAGCAGCGCCGCGACCGTACGGCGCTGATCGACCTGATGCATGGCCTGAACCAGCACATGACCTACACGCCGGGCGCCACCGAAGTGGACACCAGCGCCGCCCAGGCTTTCGCCGGGCGTTCGGGCGTGTGCCAGGACCACACCCACGCGTTCCTCGCCTGTGCCCGCAGCCTGGGCGTGCCGGCGCGTTATGTGTCGGGGTATCTGTACAGCGAAAACAGCGAACACCTGGCCAGCCATGCCTGGGCCGAAGCCTGGCTCGATGACGCCTGGTACAGCTTCGATGTGACCAATGAACTGGCGCGTCCCGAGCGCCATTTGAAACTGGCGGTGGGCCTGGATTACCTGGATGCCTGCCCGGTACGCGGCATGCGTCGTGGGGGTGGGTGTGAGCAGATGCATGCGAAGGTGTTCGTATCGCCGACGCCTGCGCCGGTGATCTCGGTGCAACAACAGTAGGAGCCGGCTTGCCGGCGAAGGCGTCCTTGAACATTGCGTCAGTCTTGCGAACGCCTTCCTTTGTAGGAGCCCGGCTTGCCGGCGAAGGCAGCCTTGAGTCTTGCGGCGAATTCACGGGCGCCTTCGCCGGCAAGCCGGGCTCCTACAGGGTCGGTGTCAGGGCTTAACCTTGCGCCCGACCATATGCTGCAAATACCCCACCAACATCCGCAGATCCTCATCCGGCAACACCTCGGCCGAGAACCCCGGCATCTTCGCCTGCGGCCACTGGCGCAAACTCTGCGGATCGCGAATATAGCGCTGGAGGAAATCCGCGCCGAAGTACTCGGTCGGGTTATACGGAATATTCAGGTCCGGGCCGAACTGCGAATCCCCGGCACCGTTGAGTCGATGGCATGCCAGGCAGTTCTTCTGAAACAGCGCAAAACCCTTGTTAACCGGATCATCGGCCTTCAACGAAGGATCAGGCAGCAGGGCAGGGAAGCGCGCCGCCACCGGGGCCATGCGCTTGATGCTGGCGACCTCGAACGGCCATTGTTCCGGGCTGATGTTGCCAGCGCGCGGATCAGTCCAGACCAGGTAGAACGGCCCGGCGCTGTGTTTGCCTTCTGCCAGCGGCGGCCACGGTTGGGCCGGATCTTCGATTGCCAGCCAGGCACGCGCGCCCTGGGTATTGAGCAGCGGCGCCGCCGACAACTCGGCGGCAAAGCCGTCCAGCGCCACGGCTTGCAGGTGGTCGTCGGGCTTGATGTCGGTCAATAGCGCGGCGAGCGGCACGGCGCGGTAGGTCATGTCGCGCTTGTAGGACACGTCATTGCTGATGTTGATGGTCTGGACCTGAGGGTGCTTGAGCAGCTCCTCGGTTTGCCACGTGCGACTGTTCGCGCCCAGCTCCAGGTTCAGCTGTGCGGCATGAAGAGGCGTGCTGAGCAGCAGGGCCCCAAACACAATGAGCGTTTTCAAATGATCGCCATCCATGTCGTGCAAGTGCCGCAAAGGTTGGCACAGCCATACTGGCCCGTGAAGCGAGCCAGCCACATTTTTACATGGCGATGGAAATCTGCCGTCGTCTTTTTAAGAGCGACTAACCGATCACCTTGGTCAGGTTCGGCAAAATCAATAACAGAGTGGTGGCGAAAAGAATGAGCCCGGCTTGACGAACTTTCGATTGTTTGAACATGGCTGACCGCCTTTTTTTTGTTATTTCCTGATGCCTGCCTGGACATCTCCGTGACGGCAAACGTTGCACTTCCTGTAGGACGAGCGCCTCGGCAAAACCCGACGACAACTTCGTACTCCTTCACCTTAGAGCCCGCGTCACGCTTGGTTTAGATCCATTTAGTATGGTGTTCTCACCAAATCCTATTAAAAAGGCATGAGGCCTATTGCCAGCTTCTTGGGCGGCCTTTTGCTAGACACCTGCGTGTCCTGAACCGGTTCACCGCCTGCCGGATGACCGTCCGTCTGAGCGTGAGCGTCAATGCCCTTGAGCGCTGCGGTCATTGAATCCATTGCGCCATGGGCCAAGAGTGAGGGCTGTGTTTTTACTCACCTGCATTGCGGTTCGAGGACGTCATGACCCAAGCTTTGATTTTCGACGCGTTACGCACGCCCCGGGGCAAAGGCAAGGCCAACGGTGCCTTGCACAGCGTCAAGCCGGTGAACCTGGTGGCCGGCTTGCTCACGGCGTTGCAGCAGCGAACCGACCTTGATACCAGCCAGGTCGACGATGTGGTGCTCGGTTGCGTGACGCCCATTGGCGATCAAGGCTCCGACATCGCCAAGACCGCGGTCCAAGTGGCGGAGTGGGACGTCAGCGTGGCCGGTGTGCAGATCAATCGGTTCTGCGCCTCGGGGCTGGAGGCGGTGAACCTGGGGGCGATGAAAGTCCGTTCCGGTTTCGAAGACCTGGTGGTGGTCGGCGGCGTCGAGTCGATGTCGCGCGTGCCCATGGGCAGCGATGGCGGTGCCTGGGCGCTGGACCCGCAGACCAACCTGCACGGCCATTTCATTCCGCAGGGTGTGAGCGCCGACCTGATCGCCACGCTTGAAGGTTTCAGCCGCCAGGACGTCGACGCCTACGCCTTGCACTCGCAACAAAAAGCCGCACGGGCGCGGGCCGACGGGTCGTTCAAGCATTCATTGGTGCCGGTGCAGGACCAGAACGGCATCATCCTGCTCGATCTTGACGAGTTCATCCGCGCCGAATCGACCCTGGAAGGCCTTGGCAAGCTCAAGCCGAGTTTCGAAATGATCGGGCAAATGGGTTTTGACGCCACTGCGCTGCGGGTCTTCAGCCAGGTGGAGCGGATCAATCATGTGCACACCCCCGGCAACAGTTCCGGGATCGTCGATGGCGCGGCGTTGATGTTGATCGGCTCCGAAGCCAAGGGCCGGGCGCTGGGCTTGCAGCCACGGGCGCGGATCGTCGCCACGGCAGTCACCAGCACCGACCCGACCCTCATGCTCACCGGCCCCGCGCCGGCCACCCGCAAGGCGTTGGCCAAGGCCGGGCTGCGAGTCGAAGACATTGACCTGTTCGAGGTCAACGAGGCGTTTGCCTCGGTGGTGTTGAAGTTCATCAGGGACATGGCCGTCGACCCTGGCAAGGTCAATGTCAACGGCGGCTCCATTGCCATGGGCCACCCGTTGGGCGCCACAGGCTGCGCCATTCTCGGCACGCTGCTCGATGAGCTGCAAGCCCGACGCCTGCGCTATGGCCTGGCGACCTTGTGTGTCGGCGGCGGCATGGGCATTGCCACCATCATCGAACGCCTCTGAGCCCCGACTGTAAGGAACCTGTTTATGAGCCAAGCCATTCGCTACGAAAAAGGCCAGGACCAGATCGTCGTCCTGACCATCGACCTGCCGGGCCAGAGCGCCAACACCATGAATGCGCTGTACCGCGAGGCCATGGCCGACTGTGTCGCCCGTCTGCAGGCCGACAAGGACAGCATCGCCGGTGTGATCATCACCTCGGCCAAGAAAACCTTCTTTGCCGGCGGCGACCTCAAGGAGTTGATCAAGGTCGACAAGCCCCAGGCCAAGGCTTTCTACGCCATGGTGCTGAGCCTCAAGGGCCAACTGCGCACCCTGGAAACCCTCGGCAAACCCGTGGTCGCCGCGATCAATGGCGCGGCGTTGGGCGGCGGCTGGGAAATCTGCCTGGCCTGCCATCACCGCATAGCTTTGGACGATACCTCCGTGCAACTCGGCCTGCCGGAAGTGACCCTCGGCCTGCTGCCGGGCGGCGGCGGAGTGGTGCGTATGGTGCGCCTGCTGGGCATTGAAAAAGCCCTGCCATACCTGCTCGAAGGCAAGAAAATCCGCCCGCAGCAGGCCTTGCAGGCGGGTTTGGTCGATGACCTGGCGACCGATCGCGAGGCGCTGCTGAGCAAGGCGCGCACCTGGATTTTGGCCAACCCGGCTGCGGTTCAGCGTTGGGACGTGAAGGGTTATCAGATTCCCGGTGGCACGCCGTCGAACCCTAAAGTCGCGCAGATGCTGGCGATTGCGCCGTCGATCCTGCGCAGTAAAACCCAGGGCACGCTGCCCGCACCGGAGAAAATCCTGTGTGCCGCGGTGGAGGGCGCCCAAGTGGATTTCGACTCCGCGCACCTAATCGAGACCCGTTACTTCACGGAGCTGGTCACCGGCAAGGTCTCGAAAAACCTGATCGGCACCTTCTGGTTCCAGCTCAACCAAATCAATGCCGGCGGTTCGCGTCCTCAAGGCTTCGCACCTTACGTGACGAAAAAGGTCGGTGTGCTTGGCGCCGGGATGATGGGCGCGGGCATCGCGTTTGTCAGCGCCTCGGCCGGTATCGATGTGGTGCTCAAGGACGTCAACCTGGCGGCGGCCGAGAAGGGCAAGGCGCACTCGGCGGCGTTGCTGGGCAAAAAAGTGGCGCGCCGGCAGATCAGTGTCGAGCAACTTGAAGCCGTGCTGGCGCGCATCCACACCACGGACAACGATGCCGACCTGGCGGGTTGCGATCTGATCATCGAAGCGGTCTTCGAGGACCGTGAGTTGAAGGCCAGGGTCTCCTCGGTAGCGCAAAAAGTGGTGGGCGCCGATGCAGTGATCGCCTCCAACACCTCGACTCTGCCGATCAGTGGCCTGGCCACGGCGGTGCCGGACCCGGGCAAGTTCATCGGTCTGCATTTCTTCAGCCCCGTGGAAAAAATGCCGTTGGTGGAAATCATCAGGGGCGCCAGCACCAGCGACGAAACCCTGGCTCGCGGGTTCGATTTCGTCCTGCAAATCCGCAAAACCCCGATCGTGGTCAACGACAGCCGGGGTTTCTTCACGTCCCGGGTGTTTGGCACGTTCACCAATGAAGGCATTGCCATGCTGGGTGAAGGCGTCTGCGCGGCGATGATCGAGACCGAGGCGCGTAAGGCCGGAATGCCGGTCGGGCCTCTGGCGATCTCCGACGAAGTTTCCCTGAGCCTCATGAGCCATATCCGCCAGCAAACCGCCAAGGACTTGCAGGCAGAAGGCAAGGCGCTGGTCGAGCACCCGGCGTACGCCGTGATTGACTTGCTGCTGAGCGAATACAAGCGTGCGGGCAAGGCCGCCGGGGGTGGTTTCTATGAATACCCGGCGGGCGGGCAAAAACATTTATGGCCGGAACTGAAAACCCGCTTCGAAATGGCTGACGGGCAGATTTCGCCAAAGGATGTGCGTGATCGCCTTCTGTTTGTGCAAGCCATCGAAACCGTGCGCTGTGTGGAGGAGGGCGTGCTGACGTCGACGGCGGATGCCAACGTCGGCTCGATCTTCGGCATCGGCTTCGCTGCCTGGACCGGCGGTGCACTGCAGTTCATCAATCAGTACGGGGTCAAGGACTTCGTCGCCCGCGCCCAGTACCTGGCCGGGCAATACGGCGAGCGCTTTGCTCCGCCGGCCCTGTTGCTGGAAAAAGCCGCCAAGGGCGAGGCGTTTTAGGGATCGGTGACACACTGCGGGGCTTGCCTTGTCACGGTGTTTCAAGGCAGGCTCTGGGGTGTGCATTATTCCCATCACGTGTCAGGTATTTTTTATGTCGTTACGCATCTGCATTCTGGAAACCGACATCCTGCGTCCGGAGTTGGTTGACCAATATCAGGGCTACGGGCAGATGTTTAAACACCTGTTTTCGCAGCAACCCATCGCCGCCGAATTCACCGTCTACAACGTGATGCAGGGCGAGTACCCCAGCGATGACCTGACGTTCGACGCCTACCTGGTGACCGGCAGCAAGGCCGATTCCTTCGGCACCGACCCGTGGATCGAAACGCTCAAGACCTACTTGCTCAAGCGCTACGAGCGCGGCGACAAGCTGCTGGGCGTGTGCTTCGGCCATCAGTTGCTGGCGCTGCTGCTGGGTGGCAAAAGCGAACGGGCAACGCAAGGCTGGGGCGTTGGCACCCATAAATACAAACTTGCCGCCAAGGCGCCATGGATGAGCCCGGTAAAGGAAGAGCTGACCCTGTTGATCAGCCACCAGGACCAGGTCACCTCGCTACCGGAAAACGCCACGGTGATCGCCTCCAGCGATTTCTGCCCGTTTGCCGCCTACCACATCAACGATCAGGTGCTGTGCTTCCAGGGGCACCCGGAATTCATCCACGACTATTCCCGGGCGTTGCTGGAGATTCGCCAGCAGGCACTGGGCGAGCAGGTGTATTCGAAAGGCATCGCGAGCCTGGAAAGTGAACATCACGGCACTACGGTTGCCGAGTGGATGATGCGGTTCGTGGCGCACAAACCCGAAACCGTGTAGGAGCCAGCGGTGCGGCGATCCGACTTGCCGGCGAACCGGGCAACGCGGTATGCCAGGCGGGACGCCTTCGCTGGCAAGCCAGCTCCTACAGCGAATCTCACAGACGACTCGGTTCGCCTACAACCACCCCGACTTCTTGAAGCTCGCCCACAACCCCACACACCCCACCGTGATAAACGCCAGAACCCCGAAATACCCGTAATGCCAGGTCAACTCCGGCATGTTCTGGAAGTTCATCCCGTAAATCCCCGCCACCGCTGTCGGGAAGGCCAGGATCGCCGCCCAAGCAGCAAACTTGCGCTGCACCACGCTCTGGCGTGACGCCTCCAGCAACACCCCGACCTCGATGGTCTGGCTGGCGATATCGGCCAGGGTCGTCAGGTCTTCCATCTGCCGTGTCACGTGAATCTGCACATCGCGAAAGTACGGGCGCATGTTCTTGTCGATGAAGGGGAAGCTCAGCTTCTGCAGTTCTTCACCGATCTCCACCATCGGCGCCGCGAACCGGCGCAAGCGCAATACATCGCGGCGCAGGCTGTGAAGTTTTTGAATGTCGCGCTCGTTCAGGGAGCTGCACATGACGTTGCGTTCCAGCTCATCGATTTGCGCATGAATGGCTTCGCCCATCGGCTGGTAGTTTTCAATGACGAAATCGAGGATGGCATAGAGTACGAAATCTTCCCCATGCTCCAGCAACAACGGACGCGCCTCACAACGCTGGCGGACATGAGCGTAGGACGCCGAATGGCCGTTGCGCGCGGTGATGATGTAGCCGTTGCCGGCAAAAATATGGGTCTCGATGAATTTGAGTTTGCCCTCTTCCATGATGGGCGAATACGTGACGATGAACAGCGCATCGCCAAAGGTTTCCAGCTTCGGGCGACTGTGTTTTTCCAGGGCGTCTTCAATGGCCAGTTCATGCAGGTTGAACTGGCGTTGCAGGTTGTACAGTTCCTCGGCGCTCGGCTCTTCAAGGCCGATCCAGACAAAGTGACCAGGCTTTGCAGCCCAGGCTGCGCCTTCGTCGAGGGTGATATTGGTGACTCTCTTACCAGCACTGTAAACCGCAGCAGCAACAACTCTACCCATGATGTTGATTCACTTCTTCTTGGCAGCGTTCAGCTTAGCCTTGTCTGCTACCGGGAGTCAGTGAAATCTTGTGTAGGAGCCGGCTTGCCGGCGAAGGCGCCGGCCCAGTCGATGTATTTGTCGACTGACAGACTGCTTTATTACGCAGCTTGCAACTGCCGATCCATCGAATCGATGCATTCGCGCATCTGCTCGCGGCACTGGGCCATCAGCATGGGCATGTCATCCAGGCTCAATCCCGCGGTAGGAATGGCCGGCAGGGAACGGATCAGGATTTTCCCACTGCGCCAGCGGTTCAAGCGCATGTGCTTGACGTAACTACTGACACACACCGGTACGATGGGCACCCCGGCCGCGATGGCCATCTGGAAGGCGCCTTTCTTGAATGGCAACAGTTCTTCACCCAGATTGCGCGTGCCCTCCGGGAACACCCAGATCGAAGTGTCTTCGTTTTGCAGGGTATGGGTGGTGGTCAACATCGACTGACGCGCCTTCTGCGCATTGCCGCGGTCGATCAACACATTGCCGGCCAGCCAGAACAACTGCCCGAACAAGGGCACCCATTTCAGGCTCTTTTTACCGATGCACACGGTACGGCGGGGCACTACGTTGCCGAATACAAACAGATCGTAGTTGGACTGGTGGTTGGCGATGATCACGCAGCTGTCAGGTTTATCCATCAACGGCCCGACGTCGGCCTTCACCCGCAGTCGCAGAATGCACATCGCTGGCCACGCATAGAGGCGCGCGCACAGGCGACTGTTGTCCGGATTGAACGGGCGACACAGGCCAAGCACCACGCCCAACACACCCGCAACAATAAAGTGCAGGCCCATCAATGACATACGTAAAGCGAACAGCATTTGCAGGCCCCACCGGGACAAAAGGTGGCGCAGTGTACGGATGTGCACTGTTTTCGGCAATTGCCACTATATAGGTGGGAGATAGGCGATGTTTGAGTGCATGTTTCCGACTGATGGGTCAGACGTGTTCTAGAGCGGTTGTAGGGTTTTTCAGCGCGGCGCTTACGAAAAGCCCGACACGACGGTCGGGCTTTTCGTTGCTGCAGGTCGGGACTTAACCCATGTGCTCCTGATCCAGCATGATTGCGTTGTCCAGGGTTTCCAGCAGTGCCTTGCGTACTTTGAGCTTGGTGTTCTTGTGCGCGGTCATGTTGATCTTCTTCAACTGACGCGCCGCCGCCAGTGCTGCACCTTGCAACTCCTCGGCCGACACCACCACGTCAAGGAAACCGGCATCCACGGCGGACAGCGGATTGAACATTTCACCGTTGATCACCGAGCGGTGGAACGCCGATTTGCGCAAGCGATCACGGGCCAGCTCGATACCGGCGTGGTGCATGGTCATGCCGATCTGTACTTCGTTCAGGCCAATACTGAACGGACCGTCGACACCGATGCGATAGTCGGCGGACAGCAGCAGAAACGCGCCCTTGGCCACGGCATGGCCAGGGCAGGCCACGATCACCGGGAACGGGTGCGACAACAGGCGACGGGCCAGCGTCGAGCCGGCAGTCACCAGCGCCACGGCTTCTTTAGGGCCGGACGTCATGACCTTCAGATCGTACCCGCCAGACAGAATCCCTGGCTGACCGGTAATGATCACCACCGCGCGATCGGTCACTGCCTGATCCAGCGCAGCGTTGAACGCCGCAATCACGTCCGGAGAGATGGCATTGACCTTGCCGTTGCTCAAGGTCAGGGTCGCGATACCGTCTTCGAGGTGGTAGGAAATCAACTCACTCATGACGCTAATCCTTTCAGTAAAGTAGGGCAGAAGTTACTCACCGCCACCCGCCAGGTAAAGCGCCATGACTGACTCGCCAGTCACGCTCCAGGCCGCCGGCACGCATCACCGGGCACGCCAGCCGCGCATCGCCAGCTATATAGAGGGGGATGCCAGGCCGGAGATTGGCCGGTTTGCCATGACCCAGGACAACCAGAAACAGCTAAGCGAGTTAAGCGCATGAAAATTCTGAAAAAAATGTTTGCCATCAGAAAGGCTTTCGACTACATTAGCGCGCCTCGACAGACAGAACTTGTTTGAAGAGATACGGTGAAGTGTCCGAGTGGCTTAAGGAGCACGCCTGGAAAGTGTGTATACAGGAAACTGTATCGAGAGTTCGAATCTCTCCTTCACCGCCACATTTATACGAAAAAGCCCTGATTATTCAGGGCTTTTTCGTTTCTGCGTTTCGGGAAAAAATTCCAGTCCCCGAGAATGCTTACCCTGGCATCGCCCAGGATTGCAGCGTGTATCCTCCCTGGCTCAACTCGGCGCGCACTTCTTGCAACAGGTTTTCCAGTTGTGCCGGGTCCGAATAGGTACTGCTTGGAACCTGTTTGCGACAAATACGCGTGCTGGCCCGGTCCAGGACGGACAGGCTCAGTTCGCCATTACCGTCTTGCGGAGCCCAGGCGACGCATTGAAATGGTTCGAATGCCTGGCCGGCAATCAAGAGTGCTTCGTTGATGCGAAACGGGGTGCTCATGGAGCCTCTCTCCTTGTACCCAAACAAATGACGTGCCGCCGGTTGGGCTTACCGGCGGCTATCTATTGCGTTTGCGTGATTCGATCTTCGCCTGTGCGATCAAGCCGCTGTGTTGCAGGCAGTATTCCGCTCTGCTCCACAGCGCTCTTTCATTGCTTTACATAGCTGCCTGGTGCCGGCTCCAGAGGCGGGTATTTGTCATTGCCGGTGTGCGCAACCGCGGGTTGGCGCTCGCCGGAGTGTCCCTCCAGCCAGTTGAACCAGTCATTCCACCAGCTACCAGGTTGCTGCTCGGCATTCTTCAACCAGGTCTCCGGGTTTTTGGTGACCCGATTGTTGGTCCAGTAATGACGCTTCTGCTTGGCCGGTGGATTGACGACGCCGGCGATGTGCCCTGACGCGCCCAAAACGAAACGCTTGGGCCCGGAAAGCAGATGGGTGCTGGCGTAGGCGCTCTTCCACGGCACGATGTGATCGTCATGGGTGGCCAGGATGTAGGCGGGGGCGTCGATTGCACGCAAATCCAGCTGGGTCCCGCAGCACTCCAGCTCGCCTGATTTCAAGTCGTTCTGCAGGTAGGTGTGGCGCAGGTACCAGCAGTACATCGGCCCTGGAAGGTTGGTGCTGTCGTTGTTCCAGAACAGCAGATCCAGTGGAATCGGCTTCTGTCCCTTGAGGTATTTGTCGACGTTGTAGTTCCACCACAGCTCGTTGGGGCGCAGCAGGGAAAAGGTATTGCCCATGTCCTCGCCACGGAACAGGCCGATGGGGCCGTTCACACCACCGATGGTGCGCTCGCGGTAGGCCACCAGTTCTTCATCGACGAAGATGTCGATCGGCCCGGTATCCAGGTAATCCAGGAACGTGGCGAACAGGCTCAGGCTGGCGATCTCGCGGTCGCCACGTGCCGCCAGTACGGCCAGCGCAGTGCTCAACAGGGTGCCGCCGATGCAGAAGCCCACGCAATTGATTCGCTGTTGGCCACTGATCTCGCGGGTCACTTGAAGGGCGTTGATCACCCCGTGCTCGATCAGGTCGTCCCAGGTGGTGCCGGCGTGTTCCTGGTCAAAGTTGCGCCAGGACACCAGGAAGACGGGATGCCCCTTTTCCAGCAGGTGGCGGACCATCGAGTTGTCCGGGCGCAGATCAAGGATGTAGTACTTGTTGATCGACGGCGGTACCACGAGAACCGGCTGCTGGTACTGGGTTTCGCTTTGCGGGTAGTACTGAATGAGTTGGAAGATGTGATTTTCGAAGACGACTTCGCCCGGGGTATTGGCCAGGTCGACGCCAACCTTGAAGGCGCCGCTGTCGCACTGGCGCATCTTGCCTTCGTTCATGTCACTGGCCAGATGCTGCATCCCTGTGATCAGGCTGGCACCTTGGGTCTCGACCGCACGCTGTAACGCATCAGGGTTACTGGCCAGGAAATTGCTCGGTGCGCTGGCGGCAATGGCTTGCTCCACCAGATAGCGCAGACGTTGGCGTGCTTTCTTTTCGTCGATCAGCAGCTTGTCGAGCAGTTTCAGCAGGAAGCTGGAGTTGAGCAGGTAAAACGCGGCGAGGGAGCCGAACAGTGGTGCGTTCCAGTTGCCGCTGGTGAAACGTCGATCATCGAAACTGAAGGGCTGGCCGGTCAGCAGTTTTTGGCCCAGTTGAGCCCATTCAACCTGGTAGTCCGCTTGAAGGCTGTCCAGGGTTTCGCGAGGCAGGTCGAACCAGGTGTCGTGGTCATGCCCGGAAAACCAGGGATTGCTGTTCACCCATAGGCGCAGTTGTTGCACTGCAAAAGAGGCGATGAACGGAACCTGTCCTGACCAGAAGGTTTTGAATGTATGCGCGTTGTTGTCCATAAAATTCATACCGATGTGCCGGGCAGAAAAAAGCCGCGCTATGCCGGATTGCGGCGTAGCGACGGCAAGGGAGGCGGGCAACGTTGTCTGATGCCAGCCTGATGCGCGGAGCAGGGGGATCTGGTCCGCGCATTGGCTATTCGGATGCCGTTGGTTAGCGTTCGATAGCCAGGCCGACGCCTTGTCCGCCACCGATGCACAAGGTGGCCAGTCCTTTCTTGCCATCGCGACGGATCAGTTCGTGCACCAGCGACACCAGGATCCGTGCCCCCGACGCGCCGATCGGATGGCCAAGGGCGATCGCGCCGCCGTTGACGTTGACTTTGCTGGTGTCCCAGCCCATCTCTTTGCCAACCGCCAGCGCCTGGGCGGCGAAGGCTTCGTTGGCTTCGATCAGGTCCAGGTCTTCGACGTTCCAGCCGGCCTTTTGCAGGGTCAGGCGTGTCGCCGGGACCGGGCCGATGCCCATGATCGACGGGTCCACACCGGCGCTGGCGTAGGCCTTGATCTTGGCCAGTACCGGAAGGCCCAGGGCTTGGGCCTTGGCGGCGCTGGCCAGCAACAGCACGGCTGCACCGTCGTTGAGGGTCGAAGCGTTTCCAGCGGTCACGCTGCCGTCTTTCTGGAAGGCCGGCTTGAGTTTTGCCAAGGCTTGCGCGGTGCTGTCGACACGCGGCTGTTCGTCGGTGTCGAAAGCCAGCGGTTCGCCCTTGCGCTGAGGGATCAGGATCGGGGTGATTTCGCTCTGGAAACGCCCGCCCTCGATGGCGGCGGCGGCCTTCTGTTGCGAAGCGGCAGCGAAGGCATCCTGTGCTTCACGGGAGATCTCGTATTTCTGCGCCAGGTTCTCGGCGGTGATGCCCATGTGGTAGTCGTTGAAGGCGTCCCACAGACCATCCTGGATCATGCTGTCCTGCAGTTGCGCATGGCCCATGCGCAGGCCGGTGCGGGCCTTGGGCAGGACATAGGGGGCCAGGCTCATGTTTTCCTGGCCGCCAGCGATGATCAGTTCCGCGTCGCCGCAACGGATGGCCTGCACGGCGAGATGGACTGCCTTGAGGCCGGAGCCGCAGACCTTGTTCAAGGTCAGGGCAGGCGTGGTGTGTGGCAAGCCAGCCTTGATCGCGGTCTGGCGTGCCGGGTTTTGCCCGGCACCGGCAGTGAGGACCTGGCCGAGGATCACTTCATCAATTTGCGCAGCTTCGACACCCGACTGCTCCAGCAGGCGGCGAATCACTGCGGCACCCAGTTCGGTCGCGGGAATTGCAGACAAAGCACCCTGGAAACTGCCAATGGCGGTACGAGTAGCGGCAACGATTACGACTTCGTTCATGCATGACCTCATGGAAAAGACAAAATTCGTCGAGCAAACCAGGGCATTCATGCCCTGGCCGGGGTTACTGCATGTTCATGCCGCCGTTTACCGAGAAGTCGGCACCGGTGCTGTAGGCGGACTCATCGGATGCCAGCCAGGCCACGATCGAGGCGATCTCTTCCGGCAGGCCAAGGCGACCTACCGGGATACCCGAGATCATGCCTTCGAGAATGTCCGGGCGAATGGCCGCGGTCATGGAGGTCTGGATGTAGCCTGGGGATACGGTATTGACGGTTACGCCCTTGCCGGAGACTTCCCGGGCCAGTGCCATGGTGAAACCATGGATGCCAGCCTTGGCGGCGGAGTAGTTGGTCTGGCCGAACTGGCCACGCTGACCGTTGATCGAGGAGATATTGATGATTCGCCCCCAACCCTTGGAGAGCATGCCTTCAATGACCTGCTTGGTGGTGTTGAACAGGCCTGTCAGGTTGGTCCCGATCACGCTGTTCCAGTCTTCTGGAGTGAGCTTGCGAAAGGACGCATCGCGAGTGATGCCAGCGTTGTTGACCAGCACATCGATCTGGCCGAATTGTTCACGAGCCATCTCGAAAGCCTTGCGGGTGGTCTCCCAATCGGTGACGTCGCCATAGATGAACTCGAACTCGTAACCCGCTTCACGCTGGCTGGCAGCCCAGTCGTTCTTGCGGCTGGAATCAGAACTGCAGCCGACGATTACCTTGAATCCTTCCTTGTACAGACGCTGGCTGATTGCCGTACCAATACCGCCCATACCACCCGTTACCAAAGCAATACGACTACGCGATTCCATACATCTACTCCATTTCTTTTGCGCTGCAGGAGTGGGGATTGTTGGTTATCGACGGGTCGTGCGGGAAGTGTTTGAAGGTGACGTTCTCCTGTCCTTCGGTGCCACGCGGGGAGGGAGGGGGGTGGCAAAAAGCGGGGAGTACCTATACTGGATCAATACTTAGAACTGAATGGATAGTTAATATTTCTGCAACACAGTTGAAATATGTTCTACACGTGTCAGCATCGGCTCCGGACAGGACGTTCGGTTCCACTGGTCATTGAGGACGCCATGTATAGGATTAGTTCAGGTTATGCCAGCGTGCTGGCGAATACGTTTTTGGCCCAGGGCCTCGACCTCTCCGGTCTGTTCGAGGAGGCGGGACTGGATGTCGGGTTCGTGAATAAACCAGGAGCATTCTGCGAGCGAAGCGTTATCTATCGTCTTTGGGAGCTGGCGGCCGAGGCTTCGAATGATCCCAATATCGGCTTGAAAGCCTACGGGGAATTTCATCCCAGCAGTTTCCAGATCGTGGGTTACACGATGATGTCCAGTTCGAACCTGAAAAGGGCGCTTGAGCGCCTGGTTCGTTTCAGCCCGTTGATCGGTACCGGGTTCAGCCTTTTCCTGGTCCAGGAGGAGCAGCATTATCGATTGGCCAGTCTCGATCATCAGCAACATGGCTCGGTCAAACCCCGGCAATACACGGATGCCGCCCTGGCTTCGCTGCTGGGTTTCTGTCGTTGGCTGGCAGGTGGCAAGTTTCCGCAACCCTTGAGTGTGGAGTTCACCTATCCCGAGCCTGAAGACACGTCGCAGCATCAGCGGCTTTTTGGCTGCCCGCTGAGTTTCGGCGCGGCCTATGACAGCATCCTGTTCGATGGCCAGGAGCTCCTGAGGCCATTGAGCATGGCCAACGAGGCGCTGGCCACGCTGCATGACAGTTTTGCCGTGGCTCAATTGGACCTGTTGTCCGGTTACTCCATTGTTGGCAGGATTCGCGGGCTGGTGACCGAGCGTTTGAGCCAGGGGCAAGGCCAGGGGCAATGTGACATGGAGTCGATTGCGGCGGCACTGAACATCAGCAAGCGCACGCTGCAACGAGGCCTTGAGAAGGACGGCACGCAATTCAAGGATGTCCTCAACGATGTGCGCCGGCAGATGGCCGAATTCTATTTGCGCCACTCTCATTACAACCTCAAGCATGTGACCCACCTGCTCGGCTTTCATGATCACAGCAGTTTCCATAAGGCATGCACCCGCTGGTTTGGCATGACCCCCGGACAATATCGTGCCCATGAGACATTGCCTGTGCTCAAGGACATCTTGCCGGTGCGACCCCTGAGCGCTATCGGACGGTGCGGGGATCACAAGATCCCAGGCTTCGCCAGCGACTACGTCGAACGGATGCACCGCTAATTTCCGGTGAAGGTTCATTGAGAGATGGGGCTCCACGAGGGCCTCCTGCGGATGACAACCGACTCACTGGGCGTTCGGCCCAGGCGCCTGGAGATTTCGAGCAGGCTGGGTGCTGGTGAAGGCGCCCAGTGCGCCGTAAATACTGTAAAAACAGATCTCCTGAGTGGCGTCACGCACATCGCGGTACGCATTCAGGGTGTCTTGCATCTGGTCGGAGAACAGCTCCTGCCAGGCCAGCAACGGGTTGTCCTGGTGTACGGGACGACGATGACGGTTGACCGTGGAAATGGTCCCGGGTAACCACCACAGCGCCGGATTCAGGCTGCTCCAAAACAATTGCTGCTGATGGAAGGGGTGTGTCCTGCGCATCCATTCGGCCATGGGTTCGTTGATGATCTGGCGCACCCACGGACGTATTGATCCGTCGTAAAACGCGCTGTTGATTTCAGAGGCGCGCACTACGGTAGAGAATTCGCGATCGTCATCACGGGCAGGCTCGTCGTCATCGTGGATATCGGCAATTCGCCTTGATTCGAAACGCACTTGGTATTGCACGTCATCGCTGCCTGAAGGGGCCGGCAGATCGTCAATCAGCATTTCATGCAACCCCGGCGGCAGCGCATTGATGGCTTCGACCGCGCCGAGCAGCCCGCGGTGTTCGCGTCGCGCGACCTGGCCGGAAACAAAGATCCCCAAATGGCCGATGCTGGCGTGCCGCAGGTAGACGATGGTACGACCTGCCTCCTGCAAGGCGAGATCGCTGGAGTAGACATCGGCGATCCAGTTCAATGCCTGCTGGGGCGGGGTGATGTTGTCGCCGTAGGAACAGAACACCACCACCGGCACTTCGATCCGTTTCAGGTCGATACCGTTGCTCTTGCGGTCGGGACCGCCCGACAATTGGTTGCCGATGAACAGATCATCGACAATCATCTCGATCTCTTCGCCATTGAGCAGGGTCGGGCTGCCCCACCAACGTTCGAAATCGAGGAAGCGCCCGGCCTCGCTGTCGACCTGGCTGAACAGCTGGTAGTACTTGCCCCAATAGGTGTTGGCCGGGTCCAGGTTTTCGAAGTTGCTGACCAGCCAGGTACCGTCAAATCGGCCATTGCCCAAGTCGCTGCCAAGGTGAGCCATCCAGCCGCCACCCAGCAGGCCGCCGGTATAGCGCATTGGATTGCGTCCATTGACGCCGGCCCAGTATGACAAGGGGGCGCCGTTGATAATGATCAGTCCCGGCAGCTCCGGTCGTGTGGCCGCCAGTCCCATCAAGGCCCAGCCTGCCTGGCAGTTACCGATGATGATCGGCTTGCTGTTGGCCGGGTGCAGGGCGCTGACGGCCTCGATGAACCGGGCCTGGGCCTGGACGATATCGTCCAGGGTTTGCCCAGGCTGTGGCGAGTGACTGAATGAGATGAAATAGGTGGGGTGCCCGGCCCTGAGGCTCTCACCTATGATCGAATCCTGCTTGAAGCCACCAATTCCCGAACCATGTCCGCCGCGCGGGTCAATGATGATCACCGGCTGGCTGCTGCCGTCGATTTTTTGCTCGGGGCCGGGGAGGATCCGCAGCAGCGAAAAGTTGACCGGGCGGGGCAGATCGGGGCCTGCAATCAAGGTTTCATGATCGAACTTGAGCAGCAGCGGATACCCGGCGCTTTCATGGGCCAGCCTGTTGTCGCCGCGTTGGCGCAGGGTGTCCCAGAACAGCAGGCAGCGTTGGCTGAAGTCGATGACATATTCCTGCCATTGAGCAGGTGTAGGTTGTCTGAGTTGACCTCGTTTGAGGGGCGCGAGGGTTTTTTTCTGGCGCTGGCGCACAGCCTCGAGGACGTTCAGCGCATTGAGGCGCTGCAGATGACTCAGGTGTTCCCACAGGCCGCGTTGTGAGGAGGGCTTTTCATGTTGCGATGCACTACTGTCTTCCTGGCCCATGGTGATCTCCCGACGATATGCATGACAAGCGCGCGTCTGCGGCTCATTAACAAAGCAAAGGCTTTGGCTGTCCGTTCGTTGTCAGGAGTCTATAGCGATTTTGGGCAGGAGGGGAAAGTCTTTTGTGCGGCGCACAAAAAATCGTTGCCAAAAGGAATTGTGCACTGCAATATGAAACCTAACGCGATGACCGGCAGGATCGCTATCGCGTCCTCAGGCCCGAGTCGGCCTTCTAACCAGGAGATTCAAGCATGTCTTTTTTCAACGCGGAAAAATTTCAAGACGCTCAGAAAGCCAACCTCGACCTCCTGCAGCAAATCAGCGGCAAAATCTTCTCCAGTGTCGAGCAGCTGAGCCAGTTGCAGTTCAAGACCCTGCAGGCCACCACCGAAGAGCAGTTCGACGGCTTTCGCAAGCTGCTTTCGGTACGTGATCCACAAGGTTTCGCTGAGCTCCAGGCTTCTTTGACCCAGCCTAATGTGCAAGCCGAACGCCTGGCTGATTACAATCGCCAAGTGCAAGCGTTGATTGTCGACACTCACTCGGAAATCGCCAAGCTGGCCTCGCGTCAGGTCGAGGCGGGCACCCAGCAGGTGCGTGAGTTCGTTGAGGTGATCAGCAAGAATGCACCGGCTGGCTCCGAGCCAGTCGTGGCCGGGTTCAAGTCGTCGCTGGCCAATGCCGGTGCCGTTTTTGAAAGTGCACAGAAAGCTGTAAAACAGGCTACTGACGCTGCCCAGAGCAATTTTGACGCAGCGACCGCTGCAGCTGGCAAAACCGCTGCTGGTGGCAAGGCTGATAGCAAGTAAGCCTGAGCAGGCTGATTACAGGATGGCGATGGGTTTACTCCCCATCGCCATTTTTTTTCGGCCCGCCATCAGCGCCTGGCTTGCCGGGTGGCACCGCGCCGAACATTCCGAAGAGGTTCTGGGTGTTCAGGTAGAGCGCTTTTGACTGGTCGACATACTGGCGCATCAGGTCCTGCATGACCGGTGCCTGCTGGTGCATGAACGCGCTCCAGGTTTCGGAGGACTGGGCGCCGGTCTGGGACTGGATGTCGATGACCGTCTGGATGCTTTTATCCAGATAGCTGCCGAGGACGCTCTGGTAGGGACCGTAGAACTGGATGATCCCCATCAGCATCTCGCTGGAGAATATCGGCTGACCGCCGCTTTCGGCTTCCAGAATGACCTGCAGCAAAATACTCCGGGTCAGGTTCTCGCCAGTCTTGGCGTCGACCACCTCGAACGGAATTCTATCGACGACCAATTGGCGAATATCCGCAAGGGTCAAATGACTGCTGGTGTGCGTGTCATACAGACGGCGATTCGGGTATTTCTTGATCAGACGGGGGGTGTTCCGACTGTTTTCTGTCATGCGGGGCTACTCACAGCGAGCCTGGTTTGCTGGCATCTTATCCTACTCTGGGCACGGCCACTCCAATGAACCCATCAGGTTCATTGGCACGGTAGCCACCGTCACTGCGATGTTGGTGAAACTGCTCTGACAGACTTCGCCCATTCGTCGGGCATTCGGTTTCTTGAACCGCAGGTCCGTTAATGACCGGCTAGTCTCAAAATCCTTGGTGATCGATATTTTTCGGGCAAAGGGCTTGCCGGTGTCGATCCCGTATTTTTGAGAGGGGTGAAGCGATGACTGAACCGTATATCGAAGACGACGGCGCAGAATATCCGATCAACAACTACGTTCAATGCGGCCAGACGGAGTATGTGGCCAGCTTTGGCGAAGATCAGGCCAAGGTCCTCAAGATCAAGACCAAGGCTTGTCGAACGCTGAAGGGAAAATTCCTGCCCAAGTTTACAGAACCGGCCAGCAAGTAAATGACCCGCAAGCGAACCCCGTCATCGAACGGGGTTTTTTGTGCGTGCAGGGGGCATGTGTGAACGAATGTTTAATCTGGAAAGTTTTCACAAACTTTTCACAAGATCGTACGTAGGCTCAACTCATCCGTTAGAAGCAACACCCTGCCCGTTCCCCAGCGGGCTTTTTTTTGCCTGCGATAAAACCTTTTCCAAAATTGCTGTCCAATCGTCGCCAACAACGAGGTTGAGCGCGCGCATGTCTGGACTTTGTTCCCTCTAAAGCATTCAATCTCGACCCTTTTGAAATTCACCCCCTATTTTTGAGGTTTTCTGTCATGCGTTTCACTCTGCCTGCTCTGGTTCTGGGTCTTCTGGTTGCTCAAGGTGCAATCGCCGGTGACGGTACTGCCGCCCTTGGTGGCGGCCTGGGTGGTGCGCTGGGTAACGTCGTTGGCCGGAGCATGGGTGGCAGCACCGGTGCCGCAATTGGTGCGGGTGTTGCGGGCGCGGCGGGCAGCGCGGTTGCCGCCAAGAAAGGCCACCGTACCAGCGCGGCCATCGGTGGCGGCGTGGGTGCTGCCGGTGGTTCGGTGATCGGCAACAGCCTGGGCGGCAAGACCGGTTCGACCATCGGCGCAGGCCTGGGCGGCGCCTTGGGCGGCGGCGTAGGCAGCAACCTGGCCAACGGTCACAAGCGTCACTGATCCCCAGGGTCGACAACAAAAGCCCGGCTTGATGCCGGGCTTTTGCGTTATTGAACGTTTTTGCCATTGGCACCTCAAATGCTCCATACCCCCCGATAGAAGACGAGGCGTGCCATGACCCCGAAAACCAAAGGCAAGGAAGTGCGATACCCAGGTGCTCGACGCTTGACGTTGCCGGCGTTTGTTTTTGGATTGTTGTTTACACCGTTCGTACTGGCTGCAGGAGACGGTACCGCGGCCGTTGGCGGTGGTATTGGTGGTGCGTTGGGCAACGTGGTAGGCGGACAAATGGGCGGCAGCACGGGCGCTGCGATTGGTGCCGGTGTCGGTGGCGCCGCCGGTAGCGCGATCGGCGCACCCAAGGGCAGTCGCACCGAAGCGGCGGTGGGCGGCGGATTGGGTTCAGCAGGTGGTTCGGTCATCGGTAACAGCCTGGGTGGCAGAACCGGTTCGACCATTGGCGCAGGCCTGGGTGGCGCAGCCGGTGGTGCGGTCGGCAACAATCTGGGCAGCGACGATGGCGGATCCCATTCCGGTGGCGGTCACAAGCACAAACACAAGCACAAGAACAAACATCACTGACGGATTCGCTCGGCAACATGGCCGATGGTCTCCCTGATCGAACCTGACGATCGACTCTCCCTCCAACGGTCAGGACCTGCCTTTACAGGTCCGTTGAGAGGTGCCCCATGAACACTGATCCGAAAGTCGTCGATGATATCGACGACACCCCTGAATACCCCCTGCCATCGCCTACCGATTCCCTGAGTCGCGATCAGCGGCCGCCCGATGACGAGCCCGGAGTCGAGCAGGTACCCAACGATGACCTCAAGCGCACGGATGTCGAAGCAGATCCGGACGATACGGACATTGCCGAGGAAGATGGCTCAGGCGAACCAAGCTGATACCCGTAGGGTACTTTTTGCGTCACGCTCCCGTTGCTCTTGGCCACGGCGGCTCGTTATGCTGCTGAAACCTTTAATCTGTCACGGACCGGCCATCGATTAGCCGCCTGGGATGCCATGAAAACGGATCAGATGCGATGAATTCACCGCTCAAGGAGTTCGGCCCCATCAAGGCCGTGATTTTCGACATGGACGGCTTGCTGCTGGACACCGAGGGGATCTACACCGAAGTCACGGCCACGATTGCCGCGCGCTATGGCCGCACGTTCGACTGGAGCGTCAAACAGAACATCATTGGCCGTGGTGCGGGTGACCTGGCGCGCTATGTGGTGCAGGCGCTGGACCTGCCGATCAGTGCCGAAGAGTTCCTGGTGATTCGCGAGCCGCTGATGCGCGAGCGTTTTCCTGAGGCCCAGGCGATGCCGGGTGCAGAACAGCTGGTTCGGCACTTGAAGGCACATAACATTCCCATTGCGGTGGGGACCAGTTCCTCGAGCCAGTCGTTCGGCCAGAAAACCACCTTGCATCGTGAGTGGTTCGCCTTGTTCGATTTCATCGTCACCGCCGATGACCCGGAAGTCGGCGCGGCCAAACCGGCGCCGGATATTTTCCTGACGGCGGCGCGACGCCTGGGTGTCGAGCCGCAGGATTGCCTGGTGTTCGAGGATTCGCCGTTCGGAGTCACGGCGGCCAAGGCGGCGGGGATGACGGCGATTGCGATTCCGGATGCGGCGATGGCTGACGAAAAGTACGCACACGCCGATGGCATTCTTCGTTCGCTGAAGGCGTTCAAGCCCAGCGCCTGTGGTTTGCCAGCGCTCGATTGGGCCTGACGATCCAAACTGCGGGAGCGAGTTTGCTCGCCCCCACGGTGAGTCACCTGCATCAGGCGCCGAAGCCACCGTCGATGGTCAGGCTCGCGCCGGTGATGTAGCCGGCTTCGGGGCCGACCAGGTACGCGACGAAACTGGCGATCTCTTCGGCTTTACCGTAACGCCCCACAGCCATCAACGGAATCAGGCTGTCGGCGAAGTCGCCGTGGGCCGGGTTCATGTCGGTGTCGACCGGGCCTGGCTGCACGTTGTTGATGGTGATGCCTTTGGGGCCGAGGTCACGGGCCAGGCCTTTGGTCAGGCCAACCAGCGCCGCTTTGCTCATGGCGTACGGGCCGCCACCTGCAAAGGGCATGCGGTCGGCGTTGGTGCTGCCGATGTTGATGATTCGACCGCCTTCGGTCATGTGCCTGGCCGCCGCCTGGGTGGCGATGAACACGCTGCGTACGTTGATCGCCAGGGTCTGGTCGAAGTCTTCGAGTTTGAAATCTTCCAACGGTGCAACGGCCAGCACGCCAGCGTTGTTCACCAGGATATCCAGTTGGCCAAAGGCTTCTACGGTGGTCGTTACAGCGTTGCGGATGGCCTCGGCGTCAGCGCTGTCAGCCTTGATGGCCAGGGCTTTGCCGCCGCCCTGAGTGATGCTGTTTTGCAATTCTTCGGCCTTGGCCGTGGAGCTGACGTAGGTAAAGGCGACTGTCGCGCCTTCAGCGGCCAGGCGTTTGACGATGGCAGCGCCGATGCCGCGGGAACCGCCCTGGATCAAAGCCACTTTGCCGCTGAGGTTCTGAGTAGTCATATCGATCTCCAAAGTCCCGAGGCGAGATGTCCCGGTTGATGGAGCCTAGTATCGATTCAGGATTACACGCTGTGTAGACGGTAATTGCGATAGTCTGTGTAAACCAACGGTTTATAATGGCGTCTATGGAAACCTTCAGCAGTATCGAATGCTTTGTACGCAGTGCCGAGGTCGGCAGCTTTGCCGAGGCCGCGCGACGCTTGAGCCTGACGCCGGCGGCCGTGGGCAAGAGCGTGGCCAAGCTGGAGGCGCGGCTGGGGGTACGGTTGTTTCAGCGCAGCACCCGCAGCCTGACGCTGACCGAGGCCGGGCAGCTGTTTTTAAGCGAAGTCAGTGCCAGCCTGCACACGATCCAGAATGCCGTGGCCAATCTCGCCAGCGCCGAGGGGCGTCCGGCGGGCACGTTGAAGGTCAGCATGGGCACCGTGTTCGGGCGTTTATACATCGTGCCGCTTCTCGGGGAGTTTTTGCGACGCTTTCCGGCGATCAACCCGGACTGGCATTTCGATAACCGTCAGGTCGACCTGATCGCCCAGGGTTTCGACGCCGCGATTGGTGGCGGCTTCGAACTGCCCCAAGGGGTGGTGGCGCGCAAGCTGACGCCGGCCCATCGCGTGTTGGTGGCCTCGGCCAGTTACCTGGCGGCGCACGAAGCGATCCATGAGCCCGATGATCTCAAGCGTCACGACGGCATCCTCATTCGCTCGCCCCAGACCGGCCGCGTGCGCTCCTGGCAGTTGACCAGCCGCACCCGACAACACAGCCCGCTGACGCTCAAGGCGCGGATGACCATGAGCGATTCGGAGGCGGCCTGTGCCACGGCAGCCCAGGGCTTGGGCATTGCGCTGGTGAGCATGCCGTTTGCCGTGGGTTATCTGGAGACGGGGACGTTGGAGCGGGTGCTGCCGGACTGGTATGTCGACGATGGCAATATTTCTATCTATTACGCTGAGCACAAGCTGCTGCCGGGCAAGACCCGGGCGTTTGTGGATTTCATTATCGAGCAGTTTGCCGGGCAGGGGTTGGGGCAGAGGTTCAGTGCCGTTTGAGGCAGGCCTGAAACCGAGGTGCTGCCATCGCGAGCAGGCTCACTCCTACAGGGGATTTGTGAGCGACACAGACCCCTTGTAGGAGCGAGGCTTGCCCGCGATGAACGATGACTCGATCTACCTGCCAAACCGCCCCGGCCAGCCAATGATTTTTTTCGGCCGCGGCGTCGCATAAGTCCGCACCTTGGACGTCGACAACCCCAACCGCACCAGCGATTCGGCAATGGTCACCGCCGCCGTCACACCATCGATGACTGGCACCCCGGTGCGCTGGCGAATCTGCTCATCCAGCCCGGCCATGCCGCCACAGCCCAGGCAAATCACCTCGGCCTTGTCCTGGGTCACCGCCAGTTCAGCCTGATGCACGATGGCCTCCAGCGCGCGTTGCGGCTCGTGCTCCAGTTCCAGCACCGCCAGGCCACTGGCCCGCACCGAGGCGCAGCGGTCCCACAGCCCGGACAGTTTCAGGCGATCTTCGATCAGCGGAACGGTACGGTCGAGGGTGGTGACGACCGAGTAGGCATGGCCGAGAAACATCGCGGTGCTCGCTGCCGCATCGGTGATGTCCACCACCGGTACGTTGAGCAATTCCTGCAGGCCTTCACGGCCGTGTTCGCCGTAACCGGCCTGGATCACGGCATCGAAGGGCTGGTCGTAGGCCATGACCCGATCCATCACCGCAATCGCGGCCAGGTAGCTTTCGAAGTTGCCTTCGACCGAGTCGGCGCCGAAGTAGGGCGTCAGGCCGACGATTTCCGTGCCGGGCGCGGCCACGGCCTGGGCTGAGCGGGCGATGGCCTGGGTGATGGATTCGGTGGTGTTGACGTTGACCACGAGAATACGCATGGGAATTCCTTATAGCGGGTGGTTCAGCGGCCCGACGCTGCCGGGCCGCGATGGAGTCAATGGCTGACGTTGTCCACGGCGATGGCTTCACCGCTGACGTCGGCGTAGTGAGGTTGGCGCTTGGCGATGATCAGGTAGAGCATCCCGGCAATCCCGGCACCGATCAGCCAGGAGAACGGCGACACCAGGTGGAAACCCGGCACCAGCGCCAGGACGATGGCGATCAGTGCGGCGGGAATGAAGGCCGCCACGGCGCGCAGGTTGACCCCGCGGCTGTAGTAATAGGCGCCGTTCGGGTCTTCGCTGTACAACTGCGGCACGTTGACCTGGCCTTTTCGTACGAGCCAGTAGTCGACCATGATCACGCCATACAGCGGGCCGAGCAGGGCGCCAAGGCCGGAGAGGAAGTAGACGATCACCAGCGGGCTGTTATAGAGGTTCCACGGCAGGATCAGCACGGCGATGGTCGCGCTGATCAGCCCGGCACGACGGAACGTCAGGTATTTGGGCGCCAGGTTGCTGAGGACAAAGGCCGGGGCGACGAAGTTGGCCATGATGTTGACCGCGACGGTGACGATCAGGAACGCCAGGCAACCCAGGACCAGAAAGAAGGTATTGGGGATCGAGGCGATGATCTCGGTAGGGCTTTCAATGATGTGGCCATTGATCTGGAATTGCGCGCCGCACAGCAGGACGGTAATGGCGGCAAATACCAGGATGTTCACCGGCAGGCCCCAGAAGTTTCCGACCTTGATGGTCTTGCGGCACGGCGACGAGCGGGCGAAGTCGCAGAAATTGAGGATCAGCGTGCCGTAGATCGCCAGCCACAACGCACCGCCGGCAAAGATGTTGCGCCACATCTCGCCACCGCTCAGCGGCTCGCGGATCGACCAGGCGATGGTCGCATTGGCCTGGAAGTACATCCACGCGGCAAGAGCAGCGACGGTCAGCAGGATCACCGGTCCGGCAAAGGCCTCGTAGCGCCGAACCATTTCCATGCCGTAGGCAAGGATCGCCAGCTGCACCAGCCAGATCGCCACGAAACACACCCAGCCCAGGCTCGACAGGCCGAGGATCGAATCCTGGTCGTACTCGGCGAATCCGGGGTGGATGGCGGTCAGCAACACGCGGAACACGACCGAGGCGAGGTACGTCTGGATGCCGAACCATGCGATGGCGATCACGGCGCGGATCAAGGCAGGAATCTGCGCGCCATGGATGCCGAAACTGATCCGGCTGATCACCGGAAACGGTACACCGGTCTTCTGGCCCATGTAGCCCGACAGGTTCATGAAGCAGTACACCAGCGCCGCGCCGATGCCCAGGGACAGGAGAATCTGCCAGCCGCCCAGGCCCAGGGCGTAAAGGCCGATGGCAAACGAGTAGTTGGCGATGTTGTGCACATCGTTGGTCCACAACGCGAAGATGCTGTAGCGACCCCAGCGCCTGCCTTCGGCCTTGGTCGGCGCCAGGTCCTTGTTATGCAGGCGAGGGCTCAGTACCACGGGGCATTGCAGTGTTTGATCACCGCTGGTTGGAGTGGAGTGGGAGGAGGGTAGATCCAGCGCGATATTGTTGTTGGAAAGACTTGTACGCATTCCGGCAGGCTCCTGATGCTCGACACCGCGATGACTGTGCATGAGCGCAATGGCTCGACAAATCTTCGTCGCGGAGTAGCGAATATCATTGGTTACGGGGCATCTGCAGCCTGTACGGGATAGGGCGCTTCAGGCTTGCGGATCTAAGTGTGTATGTTTTGGATTTATTGTATACAAAACATGTATGCACTTAAGCGAGATGCGTGCCAGTCCTGAATATATGGAATGTGCGGCTGATTTCGTTTTGTTATCAATTGGCGGCAAACCGCTGAAAAACGGGCGATATAAGCTGACCGATCAAGCAGTTATTTATTTTTACGGGTGGCTTTTCGGAGGGGTGTGGCTGGGCGTTTCAGGCGGGGGAATGTAACTTTTTGGGGCGAGGAAACAAAAAGTGCACACACAAATGGCACCGATGGTGACAGTTGTGTGTACACATTTTCTGTGGGAGCGTTGTTACGACTTGCTGATGATATTGCCAGCATGCAGCCCGCATTCCTTCTGCGTGGCTTCTTCCCACCACCAGCGGCCTTCACGCTCGTGCTGGTTCGGCAATACCGGGCGGGTGCACGGCTCACAGCCGATACTGATGAAGCCGCGTTCGTGCAAGCTGTTGTACGGCAGCTCCAGCATGCGGATGTAACCCCAGATCTCTTCGCTGGTCATCTGTGCCAGCGGGTTGAACTTGTACAGGGTGCGTTCCGGGGTGGAGAACGCGGTATCGATTTCCATCACCGCCACGGCGCTGCGCGTGCCCGGGCTCTGGTCGCGACGTTGGCCGGTGGCCCAGGCCTTCACGCCAGACAGCTTGCGACGCAGCGGCTCGATCTTGCGGATGCCACAGCATTCGCCATGACCGTCCTTGTAGAAACTGAACAGGCCTTTTTCTTTCACGAACGGTTCGAGTTTGGTGTGGTCCGGCGACACCAGTTCGATGTCGATCTTGTAGTGCTCGCGCACTTGATCGATGAAGCGGTACGTCTCGGGGTGCAAGCGGCCGGTGTCGAGGCTGAACACTTTGACGTTCTTGTTCAGCTTCCAGGCCATGTCCACCAGCACCACGTCTTCGGCGCCGCTGAAAGATATCCACAGATCATCGCCGAACTCGGCAAAAGCGAGTTTCAGGATGTCCTGGGCGGATTTGTTGGCATAGGTCGTGGCGAGTTCCACGACGTCGAACGTTGGGCTCATCAGGGCGGCTTCCTACAGGTCGGTGGCGCTGGGCGCTCTATATGGGGCCGATGTTAACAAAAAGCAGCACTGGCCGGGGCGTCCTGTGCGTTGCGTGGTGGGGGAGTTGTCGCTAGAGTTCGGGCTCGCTCGACTCAATAAACAATACCAATGGGAGTGTCTTGTGGAAATTGCCTGTCTGGATCTTGAAGGTGTGCTGGTCCCGGAAATCTGGATCGCGTTCGCCGAAAAAACCGGGATCGAATCCCTCAGGGCCACCACCCGGGACATTCCCGACTATGACGTGCTGATGAAGCAGCGCTTGCGGATTCTCGACGAGCACGGCCTGAAGCTCGCCGACATCCAGGAAGTGATCGCCACGCTCAAGCCGCTGGACGGTGCCGTTGAGTTCGTCGATTGGCTGCGCGAGCGCTTCCAGGTGGTGATTCTGTCGGACACCTTCTACGAGTTTTCCCAGCCGTTGATGCGTCAGCTCGGCTTTCCGACCTTGCTTTGCCATCGACTGATTACTGACGATACCGGCCGGGTGACGGGCTATCAGTTGCGTCAGAAAGATCCGAAGCGTCAGTCGGTACTGGCGTTCAAGAGTCTGTACTACCGGGTGATTGCCGCAGGGGATTCCTACAACGACACCACCATGCTGGGTGAGGCGGACGCCGGGATTCTGTTCCATGCACCGGACAATGTGATCGCCGAGTTCCCGCAGTTCCCGGCGGTGCATACGTTTGAAGAACTGAAGCAGGAATTCATCAAGGCTTCCAACCGTACCTTGAGCCTTTAGTCGTCTGGTCTGACGCCTTCGCTGGCAAGCCAGCTCCTACAGGATTGTCGCAATCCCTGTAGGAGCCGGCTTGCCGGCGAAGCTTTTAGAGGTTTTGCAGGGTATCGAGCAGCACCTTCACCTTGGTGATCGACTCCTGATACTCGGCCTGCCACTCCGAATCGGCGACAATTCCGCCACCGCCCCAGCAAAACACCTGCCCATCCTTGACCAGCAGGCTGCGGATGGCGATGGAGCTGTCCATCTCGCCGCGCACGTCCAGGTACAACAGTGAGCCGCAATACAGGCCGCGTCGGGTGGGTTCCAGCTCGTCGATGATCTGCATCGAGCGAATTTTCGGCGCGCCGGTAATCGAGCCGCCCGGGAAGCTGCCGGCGATCAGGTCCAGCGCATCCCGATCATCCGCCAGTTCGCCGGTCACGCTGCTCACCAGGTGATGCACATTCGGGTAGCTTTCCAGGCTGAACAACTCAGGCACACGAACCGAACCGGTGCGGCAGGTGCGACCGAGGTCGTTGCGCAACAGGTCGACGATCATCAGGTTTTCCGCGCGGTCCTTGGGGCTGGCCAGCAGTTCGGCGGCGTTTGCCGCGTCCTCGGCAGCGGTAAGGCCCCGTGGGCGCGTGCCTTTGATCGGGCGGGTTTCCACATGACGTTCGCTGACTTTGACGAAGCGTTCCGGTGACAGGCTCAGCACCGCGCCGCCGTCGGGCAGGCTCTGGAAGCCGGAAAACGGCGTTGGGCACGCCAATCGCAACGCGCAGTACGCCGTCCAGGGATCACCCTGGCAGGGCGCGCGGAAGCGTTGGGCGAAGTTGACCTGGTAGCAGTCACCAGCCTGGATGTATTGCTGGATGCGCTCGATCGCCTGGCGATACTGTTCAGCGTTCAGGTCGGCATTCATCGGCGCTTGCAGCTTGAACGGCTCGAGCGCTTCAGCGGCGGGCTGGCTGAACAGCTGGATCAGGCGCAGGCGTTCGCTCTCGGCCAGCGTCGGGTGGAACACCAATTGACTGGTGGCCTGGTGGTGATCGCTGATCAGCGCCCAGTCGTACAGGCCGAAGCGCGCATCCGGCAACTGCAGGTCATCCCGGGCCTGGCTCGGCAGGTTTTCCAGGTGGCGGCCGAAGTCGTAGCTCAGGTAGCCGATCAAGCCGCCCGCGAACGGCAACTCATAGGGTACGGGCAGCGATGCTTCGCCCAGGCGCGTCAGATTGTCCCGAAGGCGTTGCAGGAAATCGCTGCCACGTTCGTCAGGCGCGACCGCCAGTTGTTCCAGCGGCCAGGCGCTGAGCAGGTCAAAGCGTCCGCGTTCGGCACTGGGGCGGCCGCTGTCGAGCAGCACGGCACCGGGGGCATGACGAATGACCGCGAAGTAGTCGGCAGGGTTGGCGCGATAGGGCAGCGGGTGTACGGAACAGGTCAGCATGGGCGGGTTGGATCAGCCATCGAGGCGGGGTGGCGATTGTAGTCCCCTCGGGGAATTGCTCCTAGAGGGGATTGGCAGATTGGAAGCCTGTGGCGAGGGGATTTATCCCCGTTGGGCTGCGAAGCGGCCCCAAAAAATGGGACTGCTACGCAGTCCAACGGGGATAAATCCCCTCACCACAAGATCAGCCTTCAACCGGCGGAATATGCCCGAACATCTCCTGCACAAACGCCATGCGCTCTTCGACGGTTTCAGTCACGCCCCGTGCCTTCAAGTCTTCCAGCCGTGCCTCGACCGCATGGGTGCGCAACGTCAGGCCGCAATCATTGGCAATCTGGATGTTCAAGCCGGGGCGGGCGTTGAGCTCGAGGATCAGGGGCCCTTTCTCCTGGTCCAGCACCATGTCGACACCGATGTAACCCAGTCCGCACAACTCGTAGCAACCCGCCGCGAGTTTCATAAAACCGTCCCAGTAGGGCAGTTGCACGCCATCCACCGCGTTGGTGGTGTCCGGGTGCTTGGCGATGATGTTGTTCAGCCAGGTGCCGCGCAGGGTCAGGCCGGTGGCCAGGTCGACACCGACGCCGATGGCGCCCTGGTGCAGGTTGGCCTTGCCGCCGGACTGACGGGTGGGCAAGCGCAGCATGGCCATGACCGGATACCCCATCAACACGATGATGCGGATGTCCGGCACACCTTCGTAGCTGATGCTCTTGAAGATCTGGTCCGGGATCACCCGGTATTCGATCAGCGCACGGTCGCGATGCCCGCCCAGGGAATACAGGCCGGTCAGGATGCTGGAGATATGGTGTTCGAGCTCTTCGTGGTCGACGATCTTGCCGGACACCGTGCGATAGCGGCCCTCGAAGCGGTCGGCGATGACGATGATGCCGTCGCCGCCAGCGCCCTGGGCCGGCTTGATCACGAAGTCGGTGCGCCCGTCGATGATCTCGCCAAGCTTGTCGATTTCCTTTTCGGTGGAGATCACGCCATATAGCTGCGGCACATGGATGCCCGCGGCAATCGCGCGTTCCTTGGTGATGATCTTGTCATCGACAATCGGGTACAGGCTGCGCTTGTTGTACTTGAGCACGTAGTCCGCGTTACGCCGGTTGATGCCCATGATGCCCCGGGCCTCCAGGGCTTTCCAGGTCTTCCAGAAGCCGAACATCAGGCGTCAGCCTTCTTCAGGAAGGCCTTGAAGCGCACCAGCTCGGTCAGGCGGTAGCCGCGATAGCGACCCATGGCCAGCATGAAGCCCACCATGATCAGCAGGATCGCCGGGAAGGTGAACACGAAGTACACCAGCTCCGGAATGGTCATGATCAGGTGCGCCAGCGTCGCGGCGAACAGGGTGCCGATCGCCACTTTCATGGCATGGCCGCCGCCACGTTCTTCCCAGGTGATCGACAGGCGTTCGATGGTCATGGTCAGGATCACCATCGGGAACAACGCCACCGACAGTCCGCGCTCCAGGCCGAGTTTATGGCTGAACAGGCTGATGGCCGCGATCAACACCACCACGAACGTCAGCACCACCGACAGCCTCGGCAGCATCTGGAGTTTCAGGTGCTCAAGGTAGGAGCGCAGCGACAGCCCCAGCGCCGTGATGATGGTAAACAGCACGATACCGAAGCCAAGCTGGGTCTCGCGAAAGGCCAGGGCGATCAGTACCGGGGTGAAGGTGCCGAGGGTCTGCAGGCCGATCAGGTTGCGCAGGACCAGGATCACCAGCACGCCGATCGGGATCATCACCATGATCATGAAGGTCTGCTGGGTTTGCAGTGGCAGGCCGTACAGCGAGTATTCGAGGAAGTTGGCGTCGGTGTTTTCGTCGGTCAGCTTGGCCAGGCGAATGGCGTTCATTTCGCTGTTGTTCATGCTGAAGGTCACAGTGGCCTTCTTGCCGCCATCGACGGTGATCAGGTTTTCATCACCCGTCCACCACAGCAGGCGGTCGGTCGGCAGGCCCTGTTCGCCGGTCTCCGGGTTGAAGTACAGCCAGTCGGTGCCGTTGAAGCTGCGCAGCCAGAGTTCCGGGGTTTGCGGCTGGTCGGCCACCAGGCGAATGGTATGGACCTTTTCCACCGGCACGTGGGCGATGGACAGCAGCAGTTCGACGATCTTCGCCTTGTGCGCCGGTGTCGGGTCGCCGGCCAGGAGCATCTTGGCGTTGTCGTCGTTGCTGTTGTTGACCCGCTTGATCGCTTCGCTGATGAAGGTCTCGACGTCGGCCGAGTGCTGGCGAATCGGTGCCAGCAGCGCTTCGGCGGCGAGTTTCTCAGGGCCTTCAATAGCAATGCTGTCGCGGAAGGTCGGGCCCTTGATCTTGGCTTTTTCGGCGGTGTAGCGCTTGGTCAGCACCAGGCGGTAATAAAGTGTCTGGTTGCCCTTGGCCCGGCGCGCCGACCAGGTGACCTTGCGGTTGCCGTCGACACGGTTCACGGCCACGCCGTAGTTATTGGAGATGAAGCTTTCGTTGAGGCTCACGTAATCGCGGCTCAACGGCGGCACGAACATCTGGATCTTGACCGGGTCCTTGGCACTGGCGACGAACTCGACCTTGGCGTCGATGTTCCACAAGTCGTCGGTAGCGTCTTCCGTCACGGGAATGCCGAGTACGAAGATCTGGTAGGCCGTGACTGAAATGCCCAGCACCACCAGGATGGCGATCAGCATTTTCAGATGAAGGGTAAGAGAGCGCATTTAAATTACTCGGCGGTATGAGCGTCGGCGGCGCAGGCGGGTTTGCCAGCAGCGTATTTAAGACTGGGGTCGACCAGCGCATCGAAGCGTTTTAATGCTTCGGAGCCGATCAAAAGCGGATATTGGAACGCACTACGGTCGGTCAGGTTCACTTCGATGCTGCGTAAAGCTGAACCCATGCAGATATCCAGCTCAATCACGGGACGGGCGGTGTACTTCTTGCCCTCTTCCGGATCGTAGTCACCGGCCCGGCGCTTGATCTTGCTGACGCGGGCCAGCGGTCGTTCGATCGGGTGCGAATGGGCGGCGTCGATAGCCAGGTAGAAGCGCACCCAGGACTCGCCATTGCGTTTGAAACGCTTGATGTCGCGGGCACTCAGGGACGCGGTTTTCGCCCCGGTATCGAGTTTGGCGGCCACTTCGAGGTCGATGCCGCCCAGCGATGCGTATTCATTGAGACCGTACACGGTCTTTTCCCCTGCGACGGCGAAACCGGACAGGCAAAGAAGAAAAAGAAAGATCGGGAAGGGCTTGAGTCTCATAAATCCTGGTGCGCAGCGGTCTGTTCTTTGATTCAAGACCCTGGCATCGCTGCGCAAGCTCCTCGTATGCCTATCAGCTATTTATGACAGACAGTGCAGATGTGACAAACAAATGCGGGCGGCATTCTAGCACGGCAGGTTGATGGCGCCAGCGCTGCCGGGCGGCGATGGGCAGAGGGCTCTGCTTTGTTATGGTGCGGGCGGTTATTAGACGATTGTCGACAATATCTAATTATCCTTTGACTGTGGCGGCAGTTTTGGTTAGTTTTTGCCGCACTAGCTTTCAAGGTGTCGACAATATGCTGGATCAACTGGCTCCCCCGCTTACCGCCCAGGACGACTCGGAAACCCTTTCCGAAAACGTCTTCCGGCGCATTCAGGCGGCCATCGTCAAGGGTGAGATCGCCCCGGGCAGCAAAATCTCCGAGCCGGAGCTGGCCCGTACCTACGGCATTAGCCGTGGCCCGTTGCGCGAAGCCATCCACCGCCTGGAAGGCCAGCGCCTGCTGGTGCGCGTGCCGCACGTCGGTGCGCGGGTGGTGTCGCTCAACCATGCCGAGTTGCTGGAGCTCTACGAGATCCGCGAATCCCTCGAAGGCATGGCCTGTCGCCTGGCCGCCGAGCGCATGAGCGTCGAGGAAATCGACGAACTGCGCCGGGTCCTTGAAACCCACGAGCGCGACGAAGCCTTCCAGGCTGGCCGCGGCTACTACCAGCAGGAAGGCGATTTCGACTTCCACTACCGGATTATCCAGGGCAGCGGTAACCGCACCCTGACGCAAATGCTTTGCGGCGAGCTCTATCAACTGGTGCGGATGTACCGCATCCAGTTTTCCACCACGCCCAATCGCCCGCACCAGGCCTTTGCCGAACACCACCGAATTCTCGATGCCATCGCCGACCGTGACGGTGAACTGGCCGAGTTGTTGATGCGCCGTCACATCGGCGCCTCCAAACGCAATATCGCCCGTCATTACCAGGACGGCGCTAACCCGACAGCCAAACGAGGTGAGTCATGAGTTTGAACAAGAGCACACCAGGCCAGCGTTTCCGCGATGCGGTCGCCAGCGAGCATCCATTGCAAGTGGTCGGCGCGATCAACGCCAACCACGCACTGCTGGCCAAGCGCGCCGGTTTCAAGGCGATCTACCTGTCCGGTGGCGGGGTGGCTGCTGGCTCCCTCGGCGTACCGGACCTGGGCATCACCGGCCTGGATGACGTGCTGACCGACGTGCGCCGCATCACCGACGTCTGCGACCTGCCGCTGCTGGTGGACGTGGACACCGGTTTCGGCTCCTCGGCGTTCAACGTCGCCCGTACCGTCAAGTCGATGATCAAGTTTGGCGCGGCGGCGATTCACATCGAAGACCAGGTGGGTGCCAAGCGTTGCGGTCACCGTCCTAACAAGGAAATCGTGACCCAGCAGGAAATGGTCGATCGCATCAAAGCCGCGGTCGATGCCCGTACCGATGACAGCTTCGTGATCATGGCCCGTACCGACGCCCTCGCGGTGGAAGGCCTGGAATCGGCACTGGATCGCGCCGCGGCGTGCATCGAGGCCGGTGCCGACATGGTGTTCCCGGAAGCCATCACCGAACTCGAAATGTACAAACTGTTCGCCAGCCGTGTGAAAGCGCCGATCCTGGCCAACATCACCGAATTCGGCGCGACGCCGCTGTACACCACCGAGCAACTCGCCGCTGCCGACGTGTCCCTGGTGCTGTACCCGCTGTCGGCCTTCCGCGCCATGAACAAGGCCGCGGAAAATGTCTACACCGCGATCCGCCGCGACGGCACGCAACAGAACGTCATCGACACCATGCAGACCCGCATGGAACTTTACGATCGCATCGACTACCACACCTTCGAGCAGAAGCTCGATGCGTTGTTTGCGGCGAAGAAGTAAGTCGGATAACTCCCTAACAAAATTAAAAATTGGAGGCAGAAATGGCCGAAGCAAAAGTACTCAGTGGCGCCGGGCTCCGTGGCCAGGTTGCCGGGCAAACCGCACTGTCCACCGTGGGCCAGTCCGGCGCAGGCCTGACCTATCGCGGCTACGACGTCCGCGAACTGGCGGCTGACGCACAATTTGAAGAAGTCGCTTACCTGCTGCTGTACGGCGAACTGCCGACCAAGGCACAACTGGCGGCCTACATCAGCAAACTGAGCAAGCTGCGCGACCTGCCGCAAGCGCTCAAGGAAGTGCTGGAACGCATCCCCGCCGACGCCCACCCGATGGACGTGATGCGCACCGGCTGCTCGTTCCTGGGCAACCTGGAGCCGGAGAACGACTTCTCCGAACAGCACGACAAGACCGATCGCCTGCTGGCTGCTTTCCCGGCGATCATGACCTACTGGTACCGCTTCAGCCACGAAGGCAAGCGCATCGATTGCGTGAGCGACGAGCAGTCCATCGGTGGTCACTTCCTGCACCTGCTGCACGGCAAGAAGCCGAGCGAGCTGCACGTCAAGGTGATGAACGTTTCGCTGATCCTCTACGCGGAGCACGAATTCAACGCCTCGACCTTCACCGCGCGCGTGTGTGCCTCGACCCTGTCCGACCTGTTCTCCTGCATCACCGCGGCCATCGGATCGCTGCGCGGTCCACTGCACGGCGGCGCCAACGAAGCGGCGATGGAAATGATCGAACGCTTCAGCTCACCGGAAGACGCGATCAAGGGCACCCTCGGCATGCTCGAACGCAAGGACAAGATCATGGGCTTCGGCCACGCGATCTATAAGGACAGCGATCCGCGCAACGAGGTGATCAAGGGCTGGTCGAAAAAACTCGCCGACGAAGTGGGCGACAAAGTGCTGTTCCCGGTCTCCGAAGCCATCGACAAGACCATGTGGGAGCAGAAGAAGCTGTTCCCGAACGCCGACTTCTACCATGCCTCGGCGTACCACTTCATGGGCATCCCGACCAAGTTGTTCACACCGATCTTTGTCTGCTCGCGCCTGACCGGCTGGGCGGCCCACGTGTACGAACAACGTGCCAACAACCGCATCATCCGCCCGAGCGCCGAGTACACCGGCGTCGAACAGCGCAAGTTCGTGCCAATCGAACAACGCTGAATGGTGGTGACGCCTGCACGGGTTACTGAATGAACCGGTGACCTTGTAGGAGCTGGCTTGCCAGCGAAAGCGATTTGCCATTCAACATTTATGTTGCCTGAGCCACCGCATTCGCTGGCAAGCCAGCTCCTACAGAGGTCCGTGAATCCTCAGAAACCGTGCCAGGCCCCACCCTTTGAAACTACCGTGACCGAGTCCTGACCGATGAACACAGAATTCCGTAAACCGCTGCCCGGCAGCCACCTGGATTACTTCGACGTCCGCGCGGCAGTCGAGGCCATCCAGCCCGGCGCCTATGACACCCTGCCGTACACCTCCCGCGTGCTGGCGGAAAACCTGGTGCGTCGCTGTGACCCGGCCACGCTGACCGAATCCCTGAAGCAATTCATCGAGCGCAAGCGCGACCTCGACTTCCCGTGGTTCCCGGCCCGTGTGGTGTGCCACGACATTCTTGGCCAGACCGCGCTGGTGGACCTCGCCGGCCTGCGTGACGCCATCGCCCAGCAGGGCGGTGACCCGGCGCAAGTCAACCCGGTGGTGCCGACGCAACTGATCGTCGACCACTCCCTGGCCGTCGAGCGCGGTGGCTTCGATCCGGAGGCGTTCGAGAAGAACCGCGCCATCGAAGACCGTCGCAACGAAGACCGTTTCCACTTCATCAACTGGACCAAGAAGGCGTTCAAGAACGTCGACGTGATCCCGCCGGGCAACGGCATCATGCACCAGATCAACCTGGAGAAAATGTCTCCGGTGATCCAGGTGCGCGACGGCGTGGCCTTCCCTGATACCTGCGTCGGCACCGACAGCCACACCCCGCACGTCGATGCGCTGGGCGTGATCGCCATCGGTGTCGGTGGCCTGGAAGCCGAAAGCGTGATGCTTGGCCGCGCATCGTGGATGCGCCTGCCGGAAAGCGTCGGCGTCGAGCTCACCGGCAAGCTGCAACCGGGCATCACCGCCACCGACATGGTGCTGGCGTTGACCGAGTTCCTGCGCAAGCAAAAAGTCGTCGGTGCCTGGCTGGAGTTCTTCGGCGAAGGCGCCGCGGCCCTGACCCTGGGCGACCGCGCGACCATTTCCAACATGGCCCCGGAATACGGCGCCACCGCGGCGATGTTCTATATCGACCAGCAGACCATCGACTACCTCAAGCTCACCGGTCGTGAAGACGAGCAGGTGCAGCTGGTCGAGAACTACGCCAAGACCACGGGCCTGTGGGCCGACAGCCTGAAAGGCGCGCAGTACGAGCGCGGCCTGACCTTCGACCTGTCTTCAGTAGTGCGCAACATGGCCGGCCCGAGCAACCCGCACGCCCGTGTAGCGGTGTCGGATCTGGCCGCCAAAGGCATCTCCGGCCAGTGGGAAGATGTGCCCGGCCAAATGCCGGACGGCGCGGTGATCATCGCCGCCATCACCAGCTGCACCAACACCAGTAACCCGCGCAACGTGATTGCCGCCGGCCTGCTGGCGCGCAACGCCAACCAGCTGGGCCTGACCCGCAAGCCGTGGGTCAAGTCGTCCCTGGCACCGGGCTCGAAAACCGTGGCCCTGTACCTCGACGAAGCTGGCCTGACCGATGAGCTGGAGCAACTTGGTTTCGGGGTCGTGGCCTTTGCCTGCACCACCTGCAACGGCATGTCCGGTGCACTGGATCCGGTGATCCAGCAAGAGATCATCGACCGCGACCTGTACGCCACCGCCGTGTTGTCCGGCAACCGCAACTTCGACGGGCGGATTCACCCGTACGCCAAGCAGGCGTTCCTGGCCTCGCCGCCACTGGTGGTCGCATACGCCATTGCCGGTACCATCCGTTTCGACATCGAAAAAGACGTGCTGGGTGTGGTCGACGGCAAGGAAATCCGCCTGAAGGACATCTGGCCGAGCGACGAAGAAATCGACGCCGTGGTGAAAGCCTCGGTGAAGCCGGAGCAGTTCCGCCAGGTCTACATCCCGATGTTCGCCATCCACGAAGACACCGGCCCGAAAGTCGCGCCGCTGTACGACTGGCGCGAAATGAGCACCTACATCCGCCGTCCGCCGTACTGGGAAGGCGCACTGGCCGGCGCGCGTCCGCTCAAGGGCATGCGCCCGCTGGCGGTGCTGCCGGACAACATCACCACCGATCACCTGTCGCCGTCCAACGCGATCATGCTCGACAGCGCCGCCGGCGAATACCTGGCGAAAATGGGCCTGCCGGAAGAGGACTTCAACTCTTACGCAACGCACCGTGGTGACCATCTGACCGCGCAGCGTGCAACCTTCGCCAACCCGAAACTGTTCAACGAAATGGTTGTGGAAAACGGCAAGGTCAAGCAGGGCTCCCTGGCCCGTGTCGAGCCGGAAGGCAAAGTGATGCGCATGTGGGAAGCCATTGAAACCTACATGGATCGCAAGCAGCCGCTGATCATCATCGCTGGCGCCGACTACGGTCAGGGTTCGTCCCGCGACTGGGCAGCGAAAGGCGTGCGCCTGGCGGGTGTGGAAGCGATTGCCGCCGAAGGTTTCGAGCGCATTCACCGCACCAACCTGGTGGGCATGGGCGTGTTGCCGCTGGAGTTCAAGCCGGGCACCAACCGTCACACCCTGGCCATTGACGGCAGCGAAACCTACGACGTGATCGGCGATCGCACGCCGCGTGCCGAGCTGACGCTGGTGATCCATCGCAAGAACGGCGAGCGCGTCGATGTGCCGGTGACCTGCCGCCTCGACACCGCTGAAGAAGTGTCGATCTACGAGGCCGGTGGCGTGCTGCAACGCTTCGCCCAGGACTTCCTCGAAGAATCGGCGGTTGCCGTCTAACACAGGCTTGCAGGCACGGGACTTCGGGTCCCGTGCCTGTTTTTGAAGGAGCACTCATGTCTCACGCACCGCAAATCAAGATCCCCGCTACCTACATGCGTGGCGGCACCAGTAAAGGCGTGTTCTTCAGCCTGAAAGACCTGCCAGAAGTAGCGCAGGTACCAGGCCCGGCCCGCGACGCCCTGTTGTTGCGCGTGATCGGCAGCCCCGACCCCTACGACAAACAAATCGACGGCATGGGCGGCGCGACGTCCAGCACCAGCAAAACCGTGATCCTGTCGAAAAGCATCAAGGCCGATCACGACGTCGATTACCTGTTCGGCCAGGTGTCGATCGACAAGCCATTCGTCGACTGGAGCGGCAACTGCGGCAACCTGACCGCAGCGGTCGGTTCGTTCGCCATCAGCAACGGCCTGGTGGACGCCAGCCGCATCCCGCACAACGGCATCGCCGTGGTGCGCGTATGGCAGGCCAACATCGGCAAGACCATCATCGCCCACGTGCCGATCACCAACGGCGAAGTGCAGGAAACCGGTGATTTCGAACTCGACGGCGTGACCTTCCCGGCGGCGGAAGTGCAGGTCGAATTCCTCGATCCGGCAGCGGAAGAAGAGGGCGGTGGCGGTTCGATGTTCCCTACCGGTAACCTGGTGGATGACCTGGAAGTGCCCGGTGTCGGGACCTTCAAGGCAACCATGATCAACGCCGGTATCCCGACCATCTTCGTCAATGCCGAAGACATCGGCTACAAGGGAACCGAGTTGCAAGGCGCGATCAACGGCGATCCGAAAGCACTGCAGATGTTCGAAACCATTCGTGCCTACGGTGCACTGCGCATGGGCCTGATTTCCAACATCGACGAAGCGGCCAAGCGACAGCACACGCCGAAGGTGGCGTTCGTCGCCAAGCCGGCCGACTACGTGTCGTCCAGCGGCAAAGCGGTGGCGGCGGGCGATGTCGACCTGCTGGTGCGCGCGCTGTCCATGGGTAAGCTGCACCACGCGATGATGGGCACGGCGGCAGTGGCCATCGGCACCGCGGCGGCGATTTCCGGGACGCTGGTGAACCTCGCGGCCGGCGGTGTTGAACGCAACGCGGTGCGCTTTGGCCACCCGTCGGGCACCTTGCGCGTTGGCGCCGAGGCTAGCCAGGTGAACGGCGAATGGACCGTGAACAAGGCCATCATGAGCCGCAGTGCACGGGTGTTGATGGAAGGTTACGTCCGCGTGCCGGGCGATTCTTTCTAAGCGACACCGCCCCTGTAGGAGCCCCCTGTAGGAGCTGGCTTGCCAGCGAAGAGGCCGTCAAATTCAACATTATTGTTCTATTTGAAAACGCTTTCGCTGCGATGCGGCGATCCGACAAGCCAGCTCCTACAGGAGAATCGAACATGAGCGCCAACGTCGACCTCAACAACCGCCCCGACTACGACCAGGTCCTGCAGGACATTGCCGACTACGTCCTCAACTACAGGATCGAATCCGCAGAGGCGCTGGATACCGCGCGCAACTGCCTGATCGATACCTTGGGCTGCGGCCTGCTGGCCCTGCGTTTTCCCGAGTGCACCAAGCACCTGGGGCCTGTGGTCGAAGGCACCGTCGTGCCATTCGGCGCCCGGGTACCCGGCACCAGTTATCGGCTCGATCCGGTCAAGGCCGCATGGGACATTGGCTGCATCGTGCGCTGGCTCGACTACAACGACACCTGGCTCGCCGCCGAGTGGGGCCATCCGTCGGATAACCTTGGCGGCATTCTGGCGGTGGCGGACCACCTGTCGCAAAAGCGCCTGGCCAATGGCGAAGCACCGCTGACCGTTCGTACGGTGCTCGAAGCGATGATCATGGCCCACGAAATCCAGGGCGTGATGGCGCTGGAAAACTCGTTCAATCGCGTCGGCCTCGATCACGTCATCCTGGTGAAAGTCGCCTCGACCGCGGTCACTGCCAAGCTCATGGGCGCCAATCGTGAGCAGATGCTCTCGGCGTTGTCCCACGCTTTTGCCGATGGCCAGGCATTGCGCACCTACCGCCATGCGCCGAATGCCGGGTCGCGAAAGTCCTGGGCGGCGGGCGACGCCTCCAGTCGTGGTGTGCGCCTGGCGGACATCGCCATGCGTGGCGAGATGGGCATTCCCGGGGTGTTGAGTGCCAAGCAATGGGGCTTTTACGACGTGCTGTTCAGCCACACCAACAACGACCTGGCGCTCAAGCCGGAAGACAAGCGCCAGTTCAGCTTCTCGCGGCCATACGGCAGTTATGTGATGGAAAACGTGCTGTTCAAGATCAGTTTTCCCGCTGAATTCCACGCGCAAACCGCCTGTGAAGCGGCGGTGACCCTGCACCCGCAAGTGCGCAACCGCCTGCACGAAATCGACAAGATCGTCATCACCACCCATCAATCGGCGATCCGCATCATTTCCAAGGTCGGCCCGCTGGCCAATGCCGCCGACCGTGATCACTGCATCCAGTACATGACGGCGGTGCCACTGGCCTTCGGCAATCTGGTGGCCGAGCACTATGAAGATGATTTTCACAAGGCGCATCCGATCATCGATGTGCTGCGCGACAAGATGGTCATCGTCGAAAGCCCGGATTACACCCGTGAATACCTGGAAGCCGACAAGCGCTCGATCGCCAATGCCATCCAGGTGTTTTTCAAGGACGGCACCAGCACCGGGAACGCGATTGTGGAGTACCCGATTGGTCACCGTCGGCGCCGTGCCGAGGGCATTCCGTTGTTGGAGGAGAAGTTCAGGGCGAACCTGCTGACACGATTTACCGGGCAGCGTAGCGAGGAGATTTTTGCGTTGTGCAAGGATCAGGCAGCGCTTGAAGCGACGCCTGTTAATCGGTTTGTGGATTTGTTTGTTATCTAGGAGACCGCGTTATCGTTCAATCGCGAGCAGGCTGGCTCCCACAGGGGATATGCGGAGAACACAAATCAACTGTGGGAGCCAGCCTGCTGGCGATGAGGCCGGAACAGGCGATAGAGATTTATTTGAAGCGCCGCTCCACACCTTTCTCCACCAGGATTTTCGCGGAAATCTCTTCCACCGAAAAATGCGTGGAGTTGATATTCGGAATGTTCTCGCGGCGAAACAGGTTTTCCACCTCGCGCACTTCGAATTCGCACTGGGCGTAGCTCGAATAGCGGCTGTTGGGCTTGCGCTCGTTGCGGATCGCGGTGAGGCGGTCGGGATCGATGGTCAGGCCGAACAGCTTGTGCTGGTGGGCGCGCAGGGCGTTGGGCAGTTGCAGGCGCTCCATGTCGTCTTCGGTCAGCGGGTAGTTGGCCGCGCGGATGCCGAATTGCATGGCCATGTACAGGCAGGTCGGGGTCTTGCCGCAGCGCGACACGCCTACCAGGATCAGGTCGGCCTTGTCGTAATAATGCGTGCGGGCACCGTCGTCGTTGTCGAGGGCGAAGTTCACCGCCTCGATACGCTCCATGTAATTGGTGTTGGCGCCGATGGAGTGGGATTTGCCCACGGTATAGGAGGAATGCTCGGTCAATTCCTGTTCAAGCGGCGCTAGGAACGTCGAGAAAATGTCGATCATGAAACCATTGGAAGTCGCGAGGATCTCACGAATGTCCTGATTGACGATGGTATCGAAGATAATCGGACGGAAGCCGTCGGTTTCGGCGGCTTTGTTGATTTGTTGTACCATGGCCCGCGCTTTATCCACGCTGTCGATGTACGGCCGCGTGAATTTGCTGAAGGTAATGTTTTCGAACTGCGCCAGGAGGCTTTGACCCAGGGTTTCGGCGGTGATGCCGGTGCCATCGGAGATAAAGAAAGCAGATCGTTTCATTTGCACCTTGGGCCTTAAGCTAATGAGCATTCTTGGATATGATAGGCGCGATTTGCCGGCCGCCAATGGCCCGCATTCTCACTTATTTTCCAGGTCCAGGCCATACAGCTGGCAAATGCTCCCCCGAGCAGCCGGCTTCTGAGCTTTTCCAACACAGTTAGTGGAGAGATCACCTTGGTAGAGTACGTAGTTTCCCTCGATAAGCTCGGCAAACACGATGTTGAGCATGTGGGGGGCAAGAACGCATCCCTGGGCGAGATGATCAGCAATCTTGCGGGTGCCGGTGTATCGGTACCCGGTGGCTTCGCCACGACCGCTCAGGCATATCGTGATTTCCTGGAACTGAGCGGCCTGAACCAGCAGATTCATGACGCCCTGGATGCCCTGGACGTCGACGACGTGAATGCCCTGGCCAAGACCGGCGCCCAGATCCGCCAATGGATCATGGAAGCCGAGTTCCCGGAAAAACTGAATACCGAAATCCGCACCGCGTTCGCCGCGCTGTCCGCCGGTAACCCCGACGTGGCCGTGGCCGTGCGCTCTTCTGCTACCGCCGAAGACTTGCCCGATGCGTCCTTCGCCGGTCAGCAGGAAACCTTCCTGAACATCCGTGGTGTCGAAAACGTCATTCGCGCCGCCAAGGAAGTGTTTGCCTCCCTTTTCAACGATCGCGCGATTTCCTATCGCGTGCACCAGGGCTTCGACCACAAGTTGGTAGCCCTGTCGGCCGGCGTACAGCGCATGGTCCGCTCCGAAACCGGCACCGCCGGCGTGATGTTCACCCTCGATACCGAATCGGGCTTCCGTGACGTGGTGTTCATCACCGGCGCTTACGGCCTGGGTGAAACCGTCGTACAAGGTGCGGTGAACCCGGATGAATTCTACGTCCACAAAGGCACCCTGGCCGCCGGTCGCCCGGCGATCCTGCGCCGCAACCTGGGCAGCAAGGCCATCAAGATGATCTACGGCGACGAGGCCAAGGCCGGTCGTTCGGTCAAGACCGTCGATGTCGACAAGGCCGAACGTGCGCGTTTCTGCCTGACCGACGCCGAAGTCAGCGAGCTGGCCAAGCAGGCGATGATCATCGAGAAGCACTACCAGTGCCCGATGGACATCGAGTGGGCCAAGGACGGTGACGACGGCAAGCTGTACATCGTGCAGGCCCGTCCGGAAACCGTGAAGAGCCGCACCCAGGCCAACGTCATGGAACGTTACCTGTTGAAGGAAACCGGCACCGTGCTGGTGGAAGGCCGTGCCATTGGCCAGCGCATCGGCGCCGGCAAGGTGCGCATCATCAAGGACGTGTCCGAGATGGACAAGGTCCAGCCAGGCGACGTACTGGTCTCCGACATGACCGACCCGGACTGGGAACCGGTCATGAAGCGCGCCAGCGCCATCGTCACCAACCGTGGCGGCCGTACCTGCCACGCGGCGATCATCGCCCGTGAGCTGGGCATCCCGGCCGTGGTCGGCTGCGGCAACGCCACCCAGCTGTTGAAAGACGGCCAGGGCGTGACTGTTTCCTGCGCTGAAGGCGACACCGGTTTCATCTTCGAAGGCGAACTGGGCTTCGACATCAAGAAGAACTCCGTGGATGCCATGCCGGAGCTGCCGTTCAAGATCATGATGAACGTCGGCAACCCGGACCGCGCCTTTGACTTCGCACAGCTGCCGAACGCCGGTGTGGGCCTGGCCCGCCTGGAGTTCATCATCAACCGTATGATCGGCGTGCACCCTAAAGCGCTGCTGAACTACGACGGCCTGCCGCAGGACATCAAGGAAAGCGTCGACAAGCGCATCGCCGGCTACAACGATCCGGTCGGCTTCTACGTCGAGAAACTGGTCGAAGGCATCAGCACCCTGGCGGCTGCGTTCTATCCGAAAAAGGTCATCGTGCGTCTGTCGGACTTCAAGTCCAACGAATACGCCAACCTGATCGGCGGCAAGCTCTACGAGCCGGAAGAAGAGAACCCGATGCTGGGCTTCCGTGGCGCCTCGCGTTACATCAGCGAGTCGTTCCGCGACTGCTTCGAGCTCGAGTGCCGTGCCCTCAAGCGCGTGCGCAACGAGATGGGCCTGACCAACGTCGAAATCATGGTGCCGTTCGTCCGTACCCTCGGCGAAGCGAGCCAGGTGGTGGACCTGCTGGCCGAAAACGGCCTGGCCCGTGGCGACAACGGTCTGCGCGTCATCATGATGTGCGAACTGCCGTCCAACGCGATCCTGGCTGAAGAATTCCTCGAATTCTTCGATGGCTTCTCCATCGGCTCCAACGACCTGACCCAGCTCACCCTGGGCCTGGACCGTGACTCCGGGATCATCGCGCACCTGTTCGACGAGCGAAATCCTGCGGTCAAGAAGCTGCTGGCCAACGCGATTGCCGCCTGCAACAAGGCTGGCAAGTACATCGGCATTTGCGGTCAGGGCCCTTCGGACCACCCGGACCTGGCCAAGTGGCTGATGGAGCAGGGCATCGAAAGCGTTTCGTTGAACCCCGATTCCGTACTGGAAACCTGGTTCTTCCTGGCGGAAGGTCAAGCGCAAGCTTGATGGTGTGAACGGCTCGCTCCTACACGGGGCGGAGCCTTTGAGATTCAAGCAGGGCGGGCTCCTTCGGATGCCGCCCTTTTTTGTGCAAGAGATTATGCAAAGCAGCAGCAACCTGTTTCCTGTCGCCCTGATCAGCGCCGAGCGGCGCGGTGATCTGAGCGAAGATGTCTACCGGTTGAAACCCGGTAACAGCCCCGACGGCACCGTAGAATTGGCGGTGACGCGCCTTGGCATGGCTGATGAATCGGCATCCCGTGGCGTGCCGGTGATCCTGTTGCACGGCAGTTTTTCCAATCGGCGTTTCTGGTTCTCCCCCAAGGGGCTGGGCCTGGGGGCCTATCTGACGCGCCTGGGGTTCGATGTCTGGATCGCGGAAATGCGTGGTCACGGCCTGTCCCGGCGCAACCAGAACTATCGCAAGAACCGTGTTGCCGACTACGCGCGTTACGATCTGCCAGCCATCGGCGCGTTCGTGCGCGAGCAAAGCGGCCAGGTCCCGCACTGGATCGGCCATTCGCTGGGCGGTATCACCCTGGCGGCGGCGTTGGGCGGCCAATACATTGGCGAGCCCGTGGTGGCGTCCGCGGCGTTTTTTGGCACGCAAGTCAGCCGTACCTACTGGCCGCTGAAGATTCCACCGGTGGAGTGGAGCGGTCGTTTCATCCTCAAGCGCTTTGCCCAGTTGTCCGGTTCACGGCTCAGGCGTGGCCCGGAGGACGAGCCGATTGGCCTGGCCCTGGAAAGCATGCGCTGGTACGGTCTGTTCGGACGCTTTGGCGATGCCGACAAGGACTGGTGGGCGGGCCTGGCCGAGGTCGGGATGCCAGCGCTGGCGGTGAGTGCCGCGGGTGATCATCAGGACCCGGCCTGGGCTTGTCGCAAGCTGTTCGACCAACTGGGTTCCGAGCACAAGCAATTCATCAACCTGGGGCGCGAGCAAGGTTTTACCGATAATTTCGGTCATGTGGAAATGTTGGTCAGCAAAGCTGCCCAGGCTGAAGTCTGGCCGTTGGTCGCTCGCTGGCTGGTGGATCAGCAAACGCCGTTGCTCGGTGATCAAGCGGATTTGGCCGCGGCGATCTAAGCTGGACGCTCTATCAAGGGCATTTCGCTCTGGTCGGGTTGCGGCTAAGATATGACGCATTGAGCTGTTCTGGTCATTTTCCGTGACTGAATCAGTAGTGATGTTCGTGCTTTCTTCCTCTTTACAGGAGTTTCTCGATGAACCATTACCTCACCCCTGACCTGTGCGACGCCTACCCGGAACTGGTGCAGGTGCTGGAACCGATGTTCAGCAATTTCGGTGGCCGGGACTCCTTCGGCGGCGAGATCGTGACCATCAAGTGCTTCGAAGACAACTCGCTGGTCAAGGAGCAAGCCGAGCTCAAGGGTAATGGCAAAGTGTTGGTGGTCGATGGTGGAGGCTCCCTGCGCCGGGCGTTGCTGGGCGATATGATCGCCGAGAAAGCCGCAAAAAACGGCTGGGAAGGGCTGGTGATCTACGGTTGCATCCGTGACGTCGACGTCATCGCGCAAACCGACCTGGGGGTCCAGGCATTGGCCAGCCACCCGATGAAAACCGACAAGCGCGGGATTGGCGACCTGAATGTTGCCGTGACCTTTGCCGGCGTGACCTTTCATCCCGGCCATTACATTTATGCGGACAACAACGGCGTGATCGTCTCGCCGAGCCCACTGAAGATGCCTGAGTAAGGTTCAGCCGATTTTTTTGAAGAATGGAATGCGGATGTTCGAGGAAGAAAACGCGCAGTGGGGGCTGGTACATGCCCTGGTGCTGGACGGTAAAGGCGGTGCGCGTTCGATAGCCCGGACAGAACTCGACGAATTGCAGCTGCAGGCCCACGAAAGCCTGTGGCTGCACTGGGATCGCAGTCACCCGCAAACCCAGACCTGGCTGCGCAAATCCAGCGGACTGAGTGAGTTCAGCTGCGACCTCTTGCTGGAAGAAAACACCCGTCCGCGTCTTCTACAGCTCTCCGACAGCGAACTGCTGCTATTTTTGCGCGGGGTAAACCTCAATCCGGGGGCTGAACCTGAAGACATGGTGTCGGTGCGCATCTTCGGCTCCGCCCAGCGGGTGATTTCCCTGCGATTGCGTCCGTTGCGCGCCACTGAGGAACTGCTGGTGCAACTCGAGGAGGGCAAGGGGCCAAAAACCGCCTCCGAACTCATTCTCTACATGGCTCAGTACCTCACCAACAAGGTGCAGGATCTGGTCAGTTGCCTCTCGGAAGTGGTCGATGAGGAAGAGGAAAGGCTGGATTCCGACGAACGGTATACTCCCGAGCACGGTGCTGTTTTGCAGATCCGTCGGCGGGCTGCTGCGTTGAAGCGGTTTCTCGCTCCGCAGCGGGACATTTTTGGTCAGCTTACGCGGATCAAACTGCCCTGGTTCGTCGAGGACGACGGGGATTACTGGAACGAATTGAACAACAGCCTGACCCGCTATCTTGAAGAGCTGGAATTAACCCGAGAGCGCGTGGGGCTGGTCCTGGAGACCGAAGACCGGCGATTGAGCGTGCGCATGAACCGCACCATGTATCGCTTCGGGATCATCACCGGGATTTTTTTGCCGATGAGTTTTTTGACCGGTCTTTTGGGGATCAACGTCGGGGGCATTCCATTTTCAGAAAGCCCCTATGGCTTCCTCGTCGCCTGCCTGCTGATGATCTCGGTGGCGCTCGGGCAGTGGTGGTTATTCCGACGTTTGCGCTGGGTTTGAATGTGCGCCATGTGACCCGGGTAAATTTGACCGCGTCTTTCACAGACATCACGAGAGGTGCGTATGCACGATCCGTTTGAACAGTCTTTGCGCGACATGCTCAAGGCATCACCGTCCACCCGGGACGACGATGCGTGCCTGGGGCGTGTCCTGAAAACCGCCAATCGCCAGGTTGGCGCCGGTGATTTGTTCAGCCTGCTGGGCCGCTGGTTGCCCGCCCTGATGATCGCCCTCAATAACGGCTCGGCCCATGTCGCGCCGGTCTCGCGTCTTCGTAAACCTACCGCTCGCACCGCTGATAAGGCTGATTGAATATGGAACTTGATCTCTGGACACAGAGCCTCGTCACTGCAATGACTGCGTTATGGACCAAGGTTGCGAACTTCATTCCGAACCTGTTTGGCGCACTGGTCGTGCTCCTGCTCGGCTTTGTCGTGGCCAAGCTGCTGGACACCCTGCTGTCGAAATTGCTCGCCAAACTGGGTCTGGATCGCCTGATGGGCGGTACCGGCTTGACCAAGTTGTTGTCCCGCGCCGGACTGCAGGTTCCTATCTCGACGCTGATCGGTAAAATCGTCTATTGGTTCGTTCTGCTGATTTTTCTGGTTTCTGCCGCAGAATCCCTTGGACTTGAGCGAGTTTCAGCTACGCTGGATATGCTTGCGTTGTATTTGCCGAAAGTATTCGGTGCGGCGCTGGTGCTGCTGGTGGGTGTCTTGCTCGCGCAATTGGCCAATGGGCTGGTACGCGGTGCGGCAGAAGGCGTAGGCCTGGACTACGCTTCGGGGCTTGGGAGAATTGCCCAGGGCCTGGTGATCATCATCAGTATCTCGGTCGCGATCAGCCAGTTGGAGGTCAAGACTGACCTGCTCAACCACGTGATCGTGATCGTATTGATTACCGTTGGTCTGGCGGTTGCGCTGGCCATGGGGTTGGGAAGCCGGGAAATTGCCGGTCAGATTCTTGCGGGAATCTATGTGCGTGAGTTGTACCAGGTTGGGCAACAAGTGCGAGTTGGAGAGGTCGAAGGGCAGATCGAAGAGATCGGCACGGTTAAAACTACATTGCTGACCGATGAGGGTGAGCTAGTCTCTCTTTCCAATCGGATCCTCCTCGAGCAGCATGTGAGTAGCCGCTAACCCGGCAAACCCTGCTAATGTATGCCGCCGTAAAATGCCGCCTGATGCTGGCTGCGGCGGACATTGACCTGACTGTCGGCACGACTTGTTTTGAATAAAGCCCAATCGCTATCCATGCGCTACGACCCCCGCGAGCTCTCTGATGAGGAGTTGGTCGCGCGCTCGCATACCGAGCTGTTTCACGTAACGCGCGCCTATGAAGAACTGATGCGGCGTTACCAGCGAACATTATTTAACGTGTGTGCACGGTATCTCGGGAACGATCGCGACGCTGATGATGTCTGTCAGGAGGTCATGTTGAAGGTGCTGTACGGCCTGAAGAACTTCGAGGGCAAATCGAAGTTCAAGACATGGCTATATAGCATCACGTACAACGAGTGCATTACGCAGTATCGGAAGGAACGGCGAAAGCGTCGCTTGATGGACGCCTTGAGTCTTGACCCCCTCGAGGAAGCGTCTGAAGAAAAGGCGCCGAAACCCGAGGAGAAGGGTGGACTTGATCGCTGGTTAGTGTATGTGAACCCGATTGACCGCGAAATTCTGGTGCTACGATTTGTCGCAGAGCTGGAGTTTCAGGAGATCGCAGACATCATGCACATGGGCTTGAGCGCCACAAAAATGCGGTACAAACGCGCTCTAGATAAATTGCGTGAGAAATTTGCAGGCATTGCTGAAACTTAGTTCGGCGCAAATATCTCTTACGTGTAGGCAAGTTCTGATAGACTTGCCGCCGAGTTGTCCCCCGGTTTGCGGGACTGCTTCACAATCACCAGATGGGGATTTAACGGATGAAACTGAAAAACACCTTGGGCTTGGCCATTGGTTCTCTTATTGCCGCCACTTCAATCGGCGCTCTGGCACAGGGCCAAGGCGCAGTTGAAATCGAAGGCTTCGCAAAGAAAGAGTACTATGACAGCGACCGTAACTTCAAAAACGACGGCAATCTGTTCGGTGGTTCTGTTGGTTACTTCCTGACCGACGACGTTGAACTGCGTCTGGCTTACGACGAAGTGCACAACGTACGTTCCGACTCTGGCCAGAACATCAAAGGCGCGGACACCGCTCTGGATGCTCTGTACCACTTCAACAACCCGGGCGACATGCTGCGTCCGTACGTCTCGGCCGGTTTCTCCGACCAGAGCATCGACCAGAACGGTTCGAACGGTCGTAACCGTTCCACCTTCGCCAACGTTGGTGGCGGCGCCAAGCTGTACTTCACCGACAACTTCTACGCCCGTGCTGGCGTTGAAGCTCAGTACAACATCGACCAGGGCAACACCGAGTGGGCTCCTAGCGTCGGTATCGGTGTGAACTTCGGTGGCGGCTCCAAGCCAGCTCCTGCTCCAGTTGCAGCACCAGAAGTCTGCTCCGACAGCGACAACGATGGCGTGTGCGACAACGTTGACAAGTGCCCGGACACCCCAGCCAACGTAACTGTTGACGCTGATGGCTGCCCAGCAGTTGCTGAAGTTGTTCGTGTTGAGCTGGACGTGAAATTCGACTTCGACAAGTCGGTAGTCAAGCCTAACAGCTACGGCGACATCAAGAACCTGGCTGACTTCATGAAGCAGTACCCATCCACCAGCACCACTGTTGAAGGTCACACTGACTCCGTCGGTCCTGACGCTTACAACCAGAAACTGTCTGAGCGTCGTGCAAACGCCGTTAAGCAAGTTCTGACCAACCAGTACGGTGTTGAATCGTCCCGCGTTCAGTCTGTTGGCTACGGCGAATCCCGCCCAGTTGCTGACAACGCCACTGAAGCTGGCCGTGCTGTAAACCGTCGCGTAGAAGCGCAGGTTGAAGCTCAAGCTAAGTAATTAGCCCGCAGCTCTGAGAAAAGCCCGGCTCATGCCGGGCTTTTCTTTGCCTGCGATTTGGGTTCTGTATCTGATGCACCGCGTCATCGTTCTTCGCTCTGTAGGAGCCAGGCTTGCCGGCGAACCAGGCGCCGCGGTGTAACTGTCATACCGCGTCATCGTTCTTCGCGGGCAAGCCTCGCTCCTACAGGCGAACCAGGCGCCGCGGTATATCTGCTGCTCCGCGTCATCGTTCTTCGCCGGCAAGCCTGGCTCCTACAGGTGGACCAGACCCTGCGGTGTGCCTAGGCTGCCGTTTCTGCAGAATCCTGCAAAAGCTCCGATCCTTTGATCTGTTCACCAGCCGCAACCGCACCGATGACCAATATGGCTGGGCTTTTCAGTTCGAAGGCGTAGGCATCTTCCTCCATGGCTGTCAGATCGCTCCTGCATTCGCGTTGATGGGGCAGTGAAGCGTTTTCGATCATCGCCACCGGCGTATCCTCTGCCATCCCTCCGGCCAGCAGCTGCTCGCGGATTTCGCTGAGCTTGGCCACGCCCATGTAGATCACCAGGGTCGTACCACCCTGGGCCAGTGCCTGCCAGTTCAGGCTGCTGCCGTCCTGGGTATGGGCGGTAACCAGTGTCACGCCGCGCGCCACACCGCGCAGGGTCAGTGGAATATCGCATTGAGTGGCGCCTGCGAGCCCGGCCGTGATGCCATTGACCAGCTCGGCCTCGACCCCACGCTCGCGCAACCACTGGGCCTCTTCGCCACCGCGCCCGAAAATGCACGGGTCGCCCCCTTTGAGCCGCACCACGCATTTGCCCTGCCGGGCGTAACGCAACATCAGGCGATGGATGAACGCTTGCGGCGTGGAGCGGCAACCACCGCGTTTGCCCACCGCAATGACCCGTGCCTCGGGGCAGTGTTCGAGTATCGCACCATTGACCAGGTCATCGATCAGCACCACGTCCGCTTCTTTCAATGCGCGCACCGCCTTGAGGGTCAGCAATTCAGGATCGCCGGGACCCGCACCCACCAGCCAGACTTTTGCGTTCATAGTGTTGTTCCTCACGAAATGACGATGATCGGTTTTAAAGGCAATGCAGGCTCAGCCATGGAACACCAGGAACAGCAACGCCAGGTTCGCCACAAGTGACAGCAGGGCCAACGTCCGCCATACCTTCAGCGGTTCGCGCTCCAGCAAAGGCCTGGGGCGTACGCTTAAACTGCGACGCTCCCCCTGTTCCAGCAGCCGCAACCATTCCTCGGCAGTTTCAAAGCGTTGCGCCGGGTCTGCGGCAACTGCGCGTTCCAGGCTTTGCGCAATCCATTCCGGCAGGTCGGGGCGGTAGCGACTGGCGCTGACCGGAACGCCGAATCGCGGGCGTTGGAAGGCTTCGATTTCACCGTAGGGAAATTGCCCGGTGAGCAGGAAATACAAAGTCACCCCCACCGCATACAGGTCCTGTTGTGGCGTCGGTGCATCGCCGCGGAAGGCTTCCGGGGCGATATAGCTGGGGGTTCCGGGCAGGGTGCTGGGTTGGTCCTCAGACAGGCCAGGGCAGTAGGCGAGGCCGAAATCCAGCAGGCGCAACTCACCGTCGTCCCCTGACAGCAGGTTCTGCGGCTTGATATCGCGATGCAGGATCTGCCGTCGATGGAGCATGCCGACCGCTCGCAGCAGGCGTTCAGCCACGTCCTGCCATTGCGCCAGGGGCATGGGGCCGGTTTGTTCATGCAGTTGCGCCAGTGTCGAGCCCGAATACTCACGCATCACGTAGTACAGATGCTGACGCTGGCTGGCCGCATGCACTTCAGGAAAGTGCCGCCCGGCCACGCGCTTGAGGAACCATTCTTCGGACAGCAACGCTTGCCCGGCCTGATGATCGTCATGCAGGCGAGGGGGCAGGGTTTTCAGCAGCCAGGGTTGCTGCTGGCTGTCGCGTACCCGATAGAGCAACGACTGCTGGCTCTGGCCGAGAATTCCTTCAATCTGCCAGCCCTCGAAAACCTGGCCCGGTTTCAGTGCCGGTGGCAGCGGCCATTGCTGCAGATGGATCAATGCATCGCCGATGTTCGCCTCACCCAGGGCATCGACCCGCACCAGCAGGGCGCTGGCGTTATCCTGGCTGCCCGCCAGGTGTGCGGCGTTGACCAGGGTTTGCGCGGCGCTGTCCAGGTCCGGTTGGTCACGCAGGATCGCCGCAATGGCGGTGTCGCCCAAGACCGCCCAGACGCCGTCGCTGAGCAGCACGAAGCTTTCGTCGGTGCGCAATTCGCCATCGAGAAAGTCCAGAACCAGGTGCTGGTCCAGACCCAGTGCGCGCTTGAGTACATGCTGCATGCCCGGTTGGTCCCAGACGTGATCTTCGCTGACCCGCTGCAACTGCTCGGCGTGCCAGCGATACACCCGGCAATCGCCGACATGGGCCAGGGTAAAACGCCGGCCGCGCAGGACCAGGGCGCTGACGGTGGTCAGCAGTGGCTGGCCTGCGCCGTTGGCCTGCAACCAGCGGTTTTGCGCCAGCAGCAGGCGATCCAGCGCCTGGGCGACGCCCCAGGTTTCCGGCGTGGCGTAGTAATCCAGTGCCAGGGCCTGCAAGGTCGAGCGAGCCGCCAGGCCACCGTCGGCGCACTGGCTGACGCCATCGGCGATGGCGAACAGGTAGCCTTTGCTGGCTGCCAGCGCCGGGGCCGGCGTGACGAGGCGCAAGGCGTCCTGATTCTCATCGCGTGGGCCGATGGCGCTGGCTTGCGCGAAACTCAATTGCAGGCTCATGGCGGCGTCAGACCCGTGCAGCCGTCACGGCGGCCGAACCCCAGGTGGTTCTCCAGCGGCGTTTTACGCCATGCAGGCCGAACCAGGCGAGCACGCCCAGACTGGCGAACAACCACAATGCCATCTGGTAGCTGCCGGTGCTTTGCTTGATCGCACCCATGCCTGCCGCCAGGGCAAAGCCACCGATGCCGCCGGCCATGCCGATCAGGCCGGTCATGACGCCGATCTCGCGACGGAAACGCTGTGGCACCAACTGGAACACCGCACCGTTGCCTGCACCCAAACCGAGCATGGTGCACACGAACAGGGCCAGCGCGGCATAGGAACTGGGCAAGTTGAAACCGACGGCAGCAATGCAGATGGCTGCCACGGTGTACATCGCGAGCAGGGTGCGAATGCCGCCGAAACGATCGGCCAGGGCGCCGCCCAGTGGACGCATCAGGCTACCGCCGAACACGCAGGCTGCCGTGTAGTAACCGGCGGTCACCGGGCTCAGGCCGTACTGGTCGTTGAAGTAACCGGGCAGGGCGCTGGCCAGGCCGATGAAGCCACCGAAGGTCACGCTGTAGAAAAACATGAACCACCAGCTGTCGCGGTCGCCCAGGGCCTTGAAGTAGTCGGCCATCGACTTGGCTTTCGGCCGCTCAGGCGCGTTCTTGGCCAGCCAGGCGAAGACGATCAGCGTCAGGATCAACGGGATCAGCGCGAAACCGAACACGTTGCTCCAGCCAAAGGCCGCCGCCAGAACCGGTGCAATCAGCGCCGCGAGTACGGTGCCGGAGTTTCCGGCCCCGGCAATGCCCATGGCCTTGCCCTGGTGCTGCGGCGGATACCACTGCGATGCCAAGGGCAGGGCGACAGCGAAGGAGGCGCCGGCCATGCCCAGGAACAGCCCCAGCAGCAGGGCTTGCTCGTAGGTGTGGATGCCGAGTTTCCAGGCGCCGAACAACGCACAGATGACGATCACCTGGCCGATCAGGCCGGCGGTCTTGGGTGACAGGCGATCAGCCAGCATCCCCATTGCGAAACGAAGTACCGCGCCGGCCAGAATCGGCGTGGCCACCACCAGCCCGCGTTGTTGCGTGGTCAGGTGCAGGTCGCCAGCGATCTGTACGGCCAGCGGGCCGAGCAGGTACCACACCATGAAACTCAGGTCGAAATAGAGGAAGGCTGCGAACAGTGTCGGGGTATGGCCGGATTTCCAGAAGCTTGAATTCATCGCGCACCTCAGCTGATAGGAGTCTCGAACGGGAGCCAAAACAAAAAAAACGCCGCCACCTGATTCGCCATGGGGGCAAATGAGGTGAGCGACGTCTTTGTCGTAGGTGGGGCAACCGCCGTTGGTTACCTGTGGTGATTACTTAGCCAGATCTGTGCCAACAGTCGGGACTGAGTCGCGGCCATTCGCGAGCAGGCTCGCTCCCACAGGGGGAATGCATTTCAATTGTGGGAGCGAGCCTGCTCGCGAAGAGGCCTGCAAAGGCACCAAAAATCTCAGCCCAACAACTCACTCATGGCAATGATCTGCTCCGCTACCTGGATCAGCTTCTGCTGGCGGCTCATCGCCTGGCGACGCATCAGGGTGTAGGCCTCTTCTTCATTACAGTCCTTCATCTTCATCAGCAGCCCCTTGGCCAGCTCGATGCGCTTGCGCTCGGCCAGTTGCTGGTCACGGGCGTGCAGTTGGGCGCGCAGGGCCTGGTCGCTTTCGAAGCGCGCCATGGCCACGTCGAGAATCGGTTGCAGGCGCTGTGCGTGAATGCCTTCGACGATGTAGGCACTGACCCCGGACTTGATCGCCTGGCGCATCACATCGGGGTCGTGTTCGTCGGTAAACATCACAATCGGCCGTGGCTGGTCGCGGCTGACCAGCACCACTTGCTCCATGACATCGCGGCTCGGTGACTCGGTATCGATCAGGATCACGTCCGGGCGCACCGTTTCGACGCGTTCGGGCAAGTCGATGGTCAGTCCGGATTCGTCGATGACCTCGAAGCCGGCCTCGGTCAGGGCGGCTTTCAGGCGCCCGACTTTTTTCGCTGTGTCGTTGATCAGCAGGATACGCAGCATGTTTGCAGTCTCCTGTCAGCGGCTGGCGAGAAGTGGCGAGCTGTCGCTCATGGCGTGCAGCTTGAAGCTGCGGGCATAACCGGCCGGGTCCGCACCGTCCCAGACCTTGCCGTCGATCAACTGGCTGCTGCGCATCTCGTTGCCAGGGGCGGCGACGCCGACGGCGCTGGCGGCCTCACGGTATAAGTCTAGTTGTTGCACCTGACGGGCTACGGCGAGGTAGTCGGGGTCGTCGCGCAACAGGCCCCAGCGACGGAACTGGGTCATGAACCACATGCCATCGGACAGGTAGGGCAGGTTGACCGCCCCCTGCCCATGGAAGCGTAGCGCGTGCGGGTCTTGCCATTCGTTGCCCAGGCCGTCGGCATAGTCGCCCAGCAGTCGTGGTTCGATGCACGGCAGCGGTGCATCGAGGTACTGCGGGGCGCTGAGTAATTGCGCGGTACTGCGGCGATTCTCGACGCTGTCGTCGATGAAGCGGCTGGCTTCGAGGATCGCCATCACCAGGGCATGGGCGGTGTTGGGGTATTGCTCGACGAAGGCGCGCGTACAGCCGAGGACTTTTTCCGGATGGTCGGGCCAGATGGCCTGGGAAGTGGCCAGGGTAAAACCGAGGTCCTGCTTCACCGCGCTGTCGGCCCAGGGCTCGCCGACGCAGAAACCGTCGATACGCCCGGCTTGCAGGTGCGCCACCATTTGCGGCGGCGGCACCACGACGCTGTCGACGTCGTGCAGCGGATGAATGCCCTGGCTCGCCAGCCAGTAATACAACCACATGGCATGGGTGCCGGTGGGAAAGGTCTGGGCGAAGGTCAGTTTTGGGCGAGTTTGGTGCACGTGACGGTCCAGTGCTTCAGGACTGGTCACGCCGGCGGCCTGCAAACCGTGGGAGAGGTTGATGCTCTGGCCGTTCTGGTTCAGGCCCATGAGCACCGCCATGTCGGTGGGGGCCACGCCGCCGATGCCCAGGTGCACGGCGTAGATCAGGCCGTAGAGGCTGTGGGCGGCGTCGAGTTCGCCACTGACCAGTTTGTCCCGCAGGTTGGCCCAGGACGACTGGCGCTTGAGGTTCAAGGTAAGGCCGTAGGGCTGGGCGAAGCTTTGGGTGGCGGCGACCACTACCGAAGCGCAGTCGCTCAGGGCCATGAAGCCGAGGTTGATTTCGGTCTTTTCCGGGGCATCGCTGCCATTAATCCAGGCCAGGGGGTTGGTTGAGGGTTCGTTCATCGATTTCGCACCTTCCAAAAAAAACGTCGTCCCGGGCCCCGTATGAGCAGGGCCGGCTGACGACGCCATTGTCCTGGCACGCATTCCGCCGTTGGCCTGCGTGCTGATGCCTGTGCCGGTGCAAGGCATATGCCATCGCCCGCTGTTTTTGTCGCGCGCCTCGCTTGCGACCCCGATGCGCGGGTATAATCGCCGCCTCATTTCGCCGCCAATCGAGTCAAGCCCGCCCATGTACACCCTGGCCCGTCAGCTGTTGTTCAAACTTTCCCCGGAAACCTCCCACGATCTGTCCCTGGACCTGATCGGCGCGGGTGGGCGTCTGGGGCTCAACGGCTTGCTGTGCAAGGCCCCGGCAAAACTGCCGGTGAATGTCATGGGCCTGGACTTCCCGAACCCGGTGGGCCTGGCCGCCGGCCTGGACAAGAATGGCGCGGCCATCGACGGCTTTGCGCAGCTGGGTTTTGGTTTTGTCGAAATCGGCACCATTACCCCGCGTGCGCAACCGGGCAATCCGAAACCCCGCTTGTTCCGCTTGCCGGAGGCCGAGGCGATCATCAACCGCATGGGCTTCAACAACCTCGGTGTCGATCACCTGCTGGCCCGCGTGGCGGCCGCCAAGTACAAGGGCGTGCTGGGCATCAATATCGGCAAGAACTTCGACACCCCGGTCGAGCGTGCGGTCGACGACTACCTGATCTGCCTGGACAAGGTCTACGCCCACGCCAGCTATGTGACGGTCAACGTCAGCTCGCCCAATACCCCTGGCCTGCGCAGCCTGCAATTCGGTGACTCGCTCAAGCAGCTGCTGGCGGACCTCGCCACGCGTCGCGCGGAACTGGCGCTGCGTCACGGCAGGCACGTGCCGCTGGCGATCAAGATCGCACCGGACATGACCGACGAAGAAACTGCGCAGGTCGCACAGGCGTTGATCGAAACCGGGATGGACGCGGTCATCGCCACCAACACCACCCTGAGTCGCGTGGGCGTCGAAGGCATGGAATACGGTGACGAGGCGGGCGGACTGTCCGGCGCTCCGGTACGTGACAAGAGCACGCACACCGTGAAGGTGCTGGCTGCGGAACTGGGCGGCCGCTTGCCGATCATCGCAGCTGGCGGCATCACCGAAGGCCGGCACGCAGCGGAGAAAATCAGCGCGGGCGCGAGCCTGGTGCAGATCTACTCGGGCTTCATCTATAAAGGCCCGGCGCTGATTCGCGAGTCGGTAGACGCCATCGCCGCCCTGCGCTAACGCTGCGGCATGGGGCTCTTGTGGCGAGGGGATTTATCCCCGCTGGGTCGCGAAGCGGCCCCCTGCTTTCTTTAGTCAATCCTCGCAAGCAGGTTTTGCGACGGCTTCGCCGCCGAACGGGGATAAATCCCCTCGCCGCAAGTGTTTTCAGGGCATAAAAAAGGGCCCCTTCAAAGGAGCCCTTGGGCCGCAGCCCGCCGTCCGGATGGGACGTGCGTGGTTAATTCGCTACATGATCAGATTGTGTGTCGGAGTGTGTGCCCTGTGTTAGCCGACGGCGTGAAGTTCGTTGAGTCTGTGGATTCCCGCAGTGCCGGTCATACCGTCCCAGTTGTCGCCGCGTCCTTCTCGCCAGCCGTTAATCCAGGCTTGGCGTACCGACGGTAGAGTAAATGGGCAAAGCTCACGGGATTTGCCACCAACGCCATATTGATATCCGCGCAAAAATGCTCTTTCCAACGGATCACGCTTAAGTCTTCTCATAGGGTGTTGCCCTCACTTGTTGACTGTAGGTATCGCGTCGACCTCAATCGAGGTCTGGCAGAAAAACTCTGCCGTTGGGGGCTCGTTGCCGGCGTGACGAGCCAAGGTGTTGGCGTCATTGCGGCGCCAACCTGTATTGAGTTCTAACCAATGCGTCACATCGAGGGAATGATCGTTTTGTCATAAGGACGTAACTATTAATGTGCTATGGCACTAAGTAACATGATGTTTGTGGCGTATTTATTGATCAAACCCCGGTATGATCGGCCCTGCGTTGGATGACCAGGTTAATCCCTTGCTGAGAATGCCTCCCGTTGCCGGGACGGACTATTCGACGAAGGGTCGACTTATGTCATTTTGTTGCATTAACTTTTTTATCTGTCCTTGCATCTAAGCTCTTTTAACCCGGGCAGCAAGGGTGGAACGGCACACCTTCGTGCCACGCGGGCGCTCTTCGAGAAAAGCGCCTGATTGAAAACCGGGCCGGCAATGCGTTGCCGGTCCACTCAGCAAAGGCTCCGAATCCTCATGTCCGATCGTTTCGAACTCTTCCTCACTTGCCCTAAAGGCCTTGAAGGCCTGCTCATCGAGGAAGCCGTCGGGCTTGGCCTTGAGGAAGCGCGTGAGCACACTTCTGCCGTGCGTGGCATGGCCACCATGGAAACCGCTTATCGCCTGTGCCTGTGGTCGCGCCTGGCCAACCGGGTGTTGCTGGTGCTCAAGCGTTTCCCGATGAAAGACGCCGAGGACCTCTACCACGGTGTGCTGGACATTGAGTGGCAAGACCACATGCTCAATGACGGCACCCTGGCCGTCGAATTCAGCGGCCACGGCTCGGGCATCGACAACACCCACTTCGGCGCCTTGAAGGTCAAGGACGCCATCGTCGACAAACTGCGCACCCCGCAGGGCGACCGTCCGTCCATCGACAAGCTCAACCCGGACCTGCGCATCCACCTGCGCCTGGATCGCGGCGAAGCGATTCTCTCCCTCGACCTGTCCGGCCACAGCCTGCACCAACGCGGCTATCGCCTGCAGCAAGGTGCGGCACCGCTGAAGGAAAACCTGGCGGCGGCGATCTTGATCCGTTCCGGCTGGCCACGTATCGCGGCTGAAGGCGGCGCCCTGGCGGACCCGATGTGCGGCGTCGGCACCTTCCTGGTCGAAGCGGCGATGATCGCTGCCGACATCGCGCCCAACCTGCGCCGCGAGCAATGGGGTTTCACCGCCTGGCTCGGTCACGTACCGGCGCTGTGGAAAAAACTGCATGAAGAAGCTTCCGAACGTGCGGCTGCCGGCCTGGCCAAGCCACCGTTGTGGATTCGCGGTTACGAAGCCGATCCGCGCCTGATTCAACCGGGCCGCAACAACGTCGAACGTGCCGGCCTTAGCGAGTGGATCAAGATCTACCAGGGCGAAGTCGCGACCTTCGAGCCGCGTCCGGACCAGAACCAAAAAGGCCTGGTGATCTGCAACCCACCGTACGGCGAGCGTCTGGGCGACGAGGCGAGCCTGCTCTACCTCTACCAGAACCTTGGCGAACGCCTGCGCCAGGCTTGCCTCAACTGGGAAGCCGCGGTGTTCACCGGCGCCCCGGATCTGGGCAAGCGCATGGGCATCCGCAGCCACAAGCAATATTCGTTCTGGAACGGCGCCTTGCCGTGCAAACTGTTGCTGATCAAGGTGTTGCCGGATCAATTCGTCACCGGCGAGCGTCGTACCCCGGAGCAGCGTCAGGCCGAGCGTGAAGAGGCGGCCTACGAACAGGCGCCGAACGAGCCGCAAGAGCGCCAGTACAACAAGAACGGCAACCCGATCAAGCCGACGCCAGCACCGGCGCCGGTGATCGAGCAGCCGCGCCTGAGCGAAGGCGGGCAGATGTTTGCCAACCGCCTGCAGAAAAACCTCAAGGCGCTGGGCAAGTGGGTCAAGCGTGAAGGCATCGATTGCTATCGCGTCTACGATGCCGACATGCCGGAATACTCCATGGCCATCGACCTGTACCAGGATTGGGTCCACGTCCAGGAGTACGCCGCACCGAAATCCATCGATCCGCAGAAAGCCTCGGCGCGCATGTTCGATGCCCTGGCGGCGATCCCGCAGGCCCTGAACATCGACAAGAACCGGGTGGTGGTCAAACGCCGCGAGCGTCAGAGCGGTACCAAGCAGTACGAGCGCCAGGCGGCCCAGGGCAAGTTCGTCGAGGTCAACGAAGGTGGCGTGAAGCTGCTGGTCAACCTCACCGATTACCTCGACACCGGGTTGTTCCTTGACCACCGGCCAATGCGCATGCGTATCCAGAAAGAGGCCGCCGGCAAGCGCTTCCTCAATCTGTATTGCTACACCGCCACCGCCAGTGTCCACGCGGCCAAGGGCGGCGCGCGCAGCACCACCAGCGTCGACCTGTCGAAAACCTACCTGGACTGGGCGCGTCGCAACCTGTCCCTGAACGGTTTCTCCGACAAGAACCGCCTCGAGCAGAGCGATGTGATGGTCTGGCTGGACGCCTGCCGTGAAGAGTACGACCTGATCTTCATCGACCCGCCGACGTTCTCCAACTCCAAGCGCATGGAAGGCGTTTTCGACGTGCAACGTGACCAGGTGCAACTGATCGACCTGGCCATGGCGCGCCTGGCACCGGGTGGGGTGTTGTACTTCTCCAACAACTTCCGCAAGTTCGAGCTCGAGCCCAACCTCAGCGAGCGCTACGCGATCGAAGAGATCACCGCCCAGACCATCGATGCGGATTTTTCCCGTAACGCCAAGATCCATCGCGCGTGGAAAATCACCGCCCGCTGATAGACGAACCGGACGCTGCGGTGCATCTGCCGCACCGCGTCATCGTTCTTCGCTTTGTAGGAGCCAGGCTTGCCGGCGAACCAGGCGCTGCGGTGTCCCTGCCGCACCGCGTCATCGTTCTTCGCTTTGTAGGAGCCAGGCTTGCCGGCGAACCAGGCGCTGCGGTGTTCCTGCCGCACCGCGTCATCGTTTTTCGCGGGCAAGCCTCGCTCCTACGGGCGAAACATGCGCCGCGACAATGCTGGTCAAATTAGTGGCTAATAGCTATAACTCAACCCACGGCCAATGGGCTTTCCCGCACATGGCGTTTTGAGTTGCGTCTATGTCGTTGCACGCCGTGCGCCCCAAGATCCTGGGTTTTATCAGCGAAGATGTCCCGGCCGGGCTGGTCGCGCTCATGGTCTTGCTCGTCGGCGGGATTCTCACGGCATTGCTCGCCTGGTCGACGCTGGACCTGTTTCAACATCAATTGCGGCAACGCTTCCAGTTGCTGGCCAGTGAACGCTACAGCCGAATCGAAGAACGTTTCCAGGATCAGGAGCAGCGCCTCGATGGCCTGCGCCGGTTCTTTGCCAACTCCGATACGGTCTCGCGCGCAGAATTCAACGGCTACACCCAACCCCTGTTGCACCGGACCCAGGCCTATTCGTTCGCCGAACGGGTCAGCCGGGAGCAGCGGCCAGCCTTCGAGCGCCGGGCGCGCGAGGAGGGCCTGAGCGAATTCACCCTGCGCGAGCTCAATGCCGCCGGCCAACTGCAATCAGCCGGCGATCGGGACGAGTACGTGGCGGTGCTCTATAGCCAGACCCAAAGCAAGCTCGGTGCGCCCCTGGGCTATGACTTGCTGGCCCAGCCCTTGCGGCGCGCCACACTGCAACGGGCCGACCAGCACCAGGGCATGGCCGTGTCACAGCCGATGCACCTGGTCAATATCGAGCCGGCTTATGCGCGCGGCGTACTGTTGGTGGCGCCGGTCATGTTGCGCGGCAGCGGCGGCGTAACCGGCAAGCCGTTCGGGTATGTCATGGCGGTGATCAGCATGCGCCAGTTGCTGGCGGACGGGTTGCCGGAGGCGGGCCGTGATTATCTCTCGGTGCGCATCCTCGACTTGTCCACCGATGAGCAGCACGAGGTGCTGTTCGAATCGCCCAATGCGCCAGCGTCCAGTGATTTGTCCGCGACGCGGTTGTTGCGTCTTGCCGACCATGATTACCAGGTCGATATCCGGCCCAGCGAGGCTTTCCTCAAGGCCAACCATTCTTCAGTGACCACGCTGGTGGTGCTCGGTGGCCTGCTCAGTGTGTTGCTCAGCGCCTTGCTCTATGTACTGGCCAGTCAGCGGCAGCGGGCGCTGAAAATGGTCGAGCAACGGACCGGGGAACTGCGCGCCCGCGAACAGGAGCTGCGTGGCACCCATGGCCAGTTGCGCGGGGTGCTGGATGCCGCGACCCAAGTGGCGATCATTGCCACGGACCTGCGCGGAGTGATCAGCACCTTCAATGCTGGCGCCGAGCAGATGCTCGGTTACACCGTCGCCGAAGTGGTCGGGCACATGACCCTGGAAAACCTGCACTTGCCCCGGGAACTCGCGGCACGCTCGGCAGAATTGACGGCGCGTTACGGCAAGCCGGTCCCGGCCTGTCATGCGATGCTGGTCGAGGGCGGCGTGGAAGGCGGCCATGAGGCGCGCGAATGGACGCTGGTGCGCGGCGATGGCAGCCACCTGATCGTCAACATGCTGGCGACCCCGATGCTCGACGAGCAGGGGCTGTGGGTCGGGCACCTGGCGATCTGTATCGACATCACCGAACGCAAGCGCGTGCATGAGGCCCTGGCCGCACGGGACCTGTTGCTGAAGAAACTCAGTGCCCATGTGCCCGGCGGCATCTACCAGTTCAAGATGGAGTTCGACGGGCGTTTCAGCGTGATCTACGCCAGCGACGGCATTCGCGAGATCTATGAGCTGGAACCGGACGTGCTGCTGCTCAACGCCGAAGCGATTTTCACGCGGATTCATCCCCAGGACACCACCCGCGTGCGCGCCTCGATCCGCGCCTCGGCCAACGCCCTCAGCCACTGGCGCGAGGAATACCGCGTGCAATTGCCTCAACGCGGCCTGCGCTGGGTCCGCGGCGAGGCGACCCCGGAAGAACTGCCGGGCGGCGGCGTACTCTGGCATGGCTATATCTCCGACATCACCGACACCAAGCGGGTGGAAGAAGAACTGCGGGCGCAGTCAGTCACCGACGCCCTGACCGGCATCCACAACCGCCGCTACTTCCAGGAACGCTTGACCACCGAAATGGCCCGGGTGGAGCGCGGCGGTGGCGAACTGTCGGTGATCATGCTCGACATCGACCACTTCAAGCGCATCAATGACCAGTACGGCCATGCCGTGGGCGATAGGGTGTTGCAGGCCGTGTGCGAGCGCATTGGCCATCGGCTGCGGCGCACGGATGTGTTCTGCCGCCTGGGCGGCGAGGAGTTCATGGTCCTTTGCCCGGACATCGGCGGCGAGCAGGCCCATCTGCTGGCACTGGAGTTGTGGCAAAGCCTGCGCAGCGCGCCGATTGATGAAGTAGGCGTCGTCACGGCGAGTTTCGGTATTGCCAGCTGGCGGGTTGGCGAGGGCGCGGATGCGCTGTTGCTACGGGCGGACTCGGGGGTTTATGTGGCGAAGCAGGAGGGCAGGGATCGGGTGCAGGGGGAGATGAACTAGCTTGGCTGGACGCAAAACCTGTAGGAGTGAGCCTGCTCGCGATAGCGGTCTTTCAGTCACATCATTGTTGGATGTGCCGCCATCATCGCGAGCAGGCTCGCTCCCACAGTTGATTGAGGTGTGCTTACAACACCGAAGCCGTCTGCGCCAGTTTCGGCTGGCGATACAGGTCCAGCAGCACCTGGTCGAGTACCGACGACGCGCCAAACGGTGCCTTGTCGTTGAGGATCGCCACCACCGCCCAGGTGTTGCCGTTGACGTCGCGGCTGAAGCCGGCGATCGCCCGCACGGTGTTCAAGGTGCCGGTCTTGACGTGGGCTTCACCACGCATCGCGGTGGTCTTCAGGCGTTTACGCATGGTGCCGTCGGTACCGGCAATCGGCATCGAGCTGATGTACTCGGCGGCGTAAGGGCTGCGCCAGGCGGCCTGCAGCATCGACGCCATTTCCCGGGCACTGACGCGTTCGGAGCGGGACAGGCCGGAGCCGTTCTCCATCACCAGGTGCGGCGCGGTGATGCCTTTCTTCGCCAGCCACTGACGGACCACGCGCTGGGCGGCCTTGGCGTCGTCGGCGTCGGCATCGGTGCGGAATTTCTGGCCCAGGCTCAGGAACAGCTGCTGGGCCATGGTGTTGTTACTGTATTTGTTGATGTCGCGGATGATTTCCGCCAGGTCCGGCGAGAATGCCCGCGCCAGTACCTTGGCATCCTTCGGCGTTGGCGCCAGCACATCCCGGCCCTGGATGCTGCCACCCAGTTCTTTCCAGATCGCGCGCACGGCGCCGGCGGTGTAGGTGGCGTGGTCGAGCAACGACAGGTAAGTCTGCGAGCTGCAGCCTTCACCCAACTGGCCGCCGACCGTCACGGTCACGCTGCCATCGGCCTGGGGCACCGGGTTGTAGCGCACGCCACCGGTGCATTGCTTGGAGTTGATCGCCTTGACCTGGTTTTCGATGCGGATACTGGCAATAGGCGGTTCCACGGAGACCAGCACACGCCCGCCGTCATTACGCGCGACGAAACGCAGGGCCTTGAGGTTGACCAGCAACGCATCGGGCTTGACCAGGAAGGGCTTGTTCTCGTCGTTGCCGTCGTCGTTGAACTCGGGCAGTTGCGGTTGCACGAAGAAGTTCTTGTCCAGGACCAGGTCGCCGGTCACCTGGGTCACACCGTTGGCACGCAGGTCGCGCATCAGCAGCCAGAGTTTTTCCATGTTCAGCTTCGGATCGCCGCCACCCTTGAGGTAGAGATTGCCGTTGAGGATGCCGCCGCTGAGGGTGCCATCGGTATAGAACTCGGTTTTCCACTGGTGATTGGGGCCGAGCATTTCCAGGGCAGCGTAGGTGGTGACCAGCTTCATGGTCGAGGCCGGGTTGACCGAGACGTCGGCGTTGAAAATGGTCGGGGTGCCGGGGCCGTTCAGCGGAATCATCACCAGCGACAGGGCGTTGTCCTGCAACTTGCTGGCCTTGAGGGCTTTTTCGACATTGGGCGACAGGCTGGTATTGATCGGGTCAGCGGAAACCGGGAGGGCCAGGGGCAAAAGCAGGCCGGCCAGGAGCAATGGACGCAACGATTTGATCATGTAGATAAAACCCTACAGCCGAGGGGGAAAAAAGACGAGGGCATGAAGATAATTTCCCTCAGTGGTCATGAAAGTGTCGGCATTATGCCCCAAGGTGCTACGGCGTGTGCCGTACAGGGCCTTCCAATCGGCTATTTTTTACCGACGGTAGGCGTGGCGGCCCAGAGAGTCGGGCAATTGGCGGCTTAAACTGCTAAAGTGCGGCCCGTTATTACTTAAGAGGATTGTTCCAATGGCGACTAACCGTTCCCAGCGTCTGCGCAAAAAACTGTGCGTCGATGAATTTCAAGAGCTGGGTTTCGAACTGAACCTGGATTTCAAGGAAGATCTGTCCGAAGAAGCCATTGATGCCTTCCTCGAGGCGTTCCTCAAAGAAGCCATGGAAGCCAACGGTCTGGGCTATGTCGGCGGTGATGACTACGGTCTGGTTTGCCTGATCAAGCGTGGCTCGGTCAGCGCTGAACAACGCGCTGCCGTTGAAGCCTGGCTCAAAGGCCGCACCGAGCTGACCAGCGTTGAAGTCAGCCCGCTGCTGGACGTCTGGTACCCGGAAAAGCCGATCAATCCGGTAGCTTGATGTTCTAAAAAACGGCGACCCGAGGGTCGCCGTTTTTTTATGCCTGCTTTTTTGTAGGAGCAAAGCTTGCTCGCGATGGCGTCGTTGAAACCGCTATCGCGAGCAAGCCTTGCTCCTACAGAGGATGTTCCTCAGGCTTTGTGCCAGTTGAGGATCACCAGCGTCACAACCCCCGCCACAATCCCCCAGAACGCCGAACCGATGGAAAACAGCGTCAGCCCCGATGCCGTGACCATGAAGGTGATCAGCGCCGCCTCACGCTCCTTCGCTTCGCTCATGGCGATGCTCAAGCCATTGATGATCGAACCGAACAGCGCCAGTGCGGCAATCGATAGCACCAGCTCCTTGGGCAGTGCGGCAAACAACGCTGCCAGCGTCGCGCCGAACACACCGGCGATGCCATAGAAAATCCCGCACCAGACCGCCGCCGTGTAGCGTTTGTTGCGATCCTCGTGGGCATGTGGCCCGGTGCAGATCGCCGCGCTGATGGCGGCCAGGTTGATCCCGTGGGAGCCGAATGGCGCCAGCAACAATGAAGCGATCCCGGTGGTGGTGATCAGCGGCGAGGCCGGCACGTTGTAGCCGTCGGCACGCAGCACGGCAATGCCCGGCATGTTTTGCGAAGTCATCGCCACCACGAACAACGGGATGCCGATACTGATGGTCGCGGCCAGGGAGAAATGCGGTGTGGTCCATACAGGCGTGGCCACTTCCAGGTGGAACGCGCTGAAGTCCAGCAGCCCCATGACCCCGGACAAGGCCGTGCCGATCAGCAATGCGCCCAGCACGGCATACCGCGGCGACAGGCGCTTGACCACCAGGTAGGTCAGGAACATGCCCAGCACCAGCGCGGTACGGTGCTGGGCCGCGACGAAAATCTCGCTGCCGATCTTGAACAAAATCCCCGCCAGCAACGCTGCGGCCAGGGACGCGGGAATCTTTTTCACCAGGCGTTCGAAACTGCCGGTCAGGCCGCAAATGGTCACCAGCACCGCGCAGGTGATATAGGCACCGATGGCTTCGCCGTAGGTCACGCCACCGAGGCTTGTGATCAGCAAGGCCGCGCCCGGGGTGGACCAGGCAATGGTGATGGGGGTGCGATAGCGCAACGACAGGCCGATCGAGCACACCGCCATGCCGATGGAAATCGCCCAGATCCACGACGAAATCTGCCCGCTGGTCAGCCCGGCCGCTTGCCCGGCCTGGAACATCAGCACCAGGGAACTGGTGTAGCCGGTCATCATGGCGATGAACCCGGCGACGATGGCCGACGGCGAAGTGTCGGCCAGGGGGCGCAGTTGCGTGTGCGTGGCGTCTGTCATGACAGCGGTGTTCCTTGTTCAGGCGGCGGATTCTGCGTTAAAGCCTAAACTCAAACGTAATGGATCGTTGCGATACAGCGGAAGTGACAAACAGCCGTACAGTCGTGTTGGCACTAACCATTGTGTACAATCGCAGTGTTTTTTACGCGATACTTGCCAGCGACCCACTGTGCCGTATTACAGTCACCGTCAATTCGCCGCAGTTCTCCCGACTCGAGTGCCCATGAACGAACAGTTGCAACCCCTAAAGAAACAGCCGCGAGCAGGCAAAGCCGGCCGCAGCGGAACCCAGGACGATATTGTCTACGCGCATATCTTCGAGGCCATCCTCGAACAGCGCCTGGCGCCCGGCACCAAGTTGAGCGAAGAAGCGCTGGGGGAAATTTTCGGGGTCAGCCGCACCATCATCCGCCGCGCGCTGTCGCGCCTGGCCCATGAAGGCGTGGTATTGCTGCGTCCGAATCGCGGCGCCGTCGTTGCCAGCCCGAGCGTCGAAGAGGCGCGCCAGGTGTTCATGGCCCGGCGTCTGGTGGAACGAGCGATCACTGAATTGGCGGTGCAGCACGCCACCGCCGAGCAGATTGCCGAATTGCGGCAGATGGTCAACGACGAGCGCGACAGCTTCTCCCGTGGCGACCGGGGTGCCGGTATCCGCCTGTCGGGCGAATTTCACCTGAAACTGGCCGAAGCGGCGAAAAACGCCCCGCTGATCAGCTTCCAGCGCAGCCTGGTGTCCCAGACGTCACTGATCATCGCCCAGTACGAAAGCGGTAACCGTTCCCACTGCTCCTACGACGAGCACACCCAGTTGATCGACGCCATTGAAAAGCGCGACGCCGAGCTGGCGGTGAACCTGATGATGCACCACATGGATCACATCGACAGCAAGCTCAATCTCGACGAAGAAAGTGCGTCGGATGATTTGCACGCGGTGTTCTCGCATTTGCTGCAGACCAAGAAGCCAGGGCGTTCGCCAGCGAAAATCTGATATAGCCAATGAAAAAATCCCCCGGACCGAAAGGTCGCGGGGGATTTTTTTGAGTCATGATCGTTCCCACGCTCTGCGTGGGAATGCAGCCCGTGACGCTCCGCGTCACTGGACGCGGAGCGTCCCTAGAGGCATTCCCACGCGGAGCATGGGAACGATCAGTGTCGGGCCGGTTAGCGCTGATGCACCAGATTCCCCGCCGCATAGGTTTGCTGAACGGTCCGGTCATCCCCCAGCGTCATCAACACAAACAACGTCTCGGCAATGTTATTGGCCTGCTGCAGGCGATAGCCCAGCAACGGCGTGGCGTTGTAGTCGAGTACCAGGAAGTCGGCGTCGGTGCCCGGCTGCAGGTTGCCGATCTTGTCTTCCAGGCGCAGCGCACGGGCGCCGCCGAGGGTGGCCAGGTACAGCGACTTGAACGGGCTCAGGCGCGCGCCTTGCAGCTGCATGACCTTGTAGGCTTCGTTCAGTGTTTGCAGCAGCGAGAAACTGGTGCCGCCGCCCACATCGGTGCCGATGCCGACATTGAGTTTGTGCTTCTCGGCCATCGGCAGGTTGAACAGGCCGCTGCCGAGGAAGAAGTTCGACGTCGGGCAGAACGAGATGGCCGAACCGGTTTCGGCCAGTCGCGCGCATTCGTCATCGCACAGGTGCACACCGTGGGCGAACACCGAGCGCTCGCCGAGCAACTGGTAGTGATCGTAGACGTCCAGGTAGCCCTTGCGCTCCGGGAACAGTTCCTTGACCCACTCGATTTCCTTGAGGTTTTCGCTGATGTGGGTCTGCATGTACAGATCCGGGTATTCGGTCAGCAACTGGCCGGCCAGGGTCAGCTGTTCCGGTGTGCTGGTCGGTGCAAAACGGGGGGTGACGGCATAGTGCAGGCGACCTTTGCCGTGCCAGCGCTCGATCAGCGCCTTGCTTTCGAGGTAGCTGGATTCGGCGGTGTCGGTCAGGTAGTCCGGGGCGTTGCGGTCCATCATCACCTTGCCGGCGATCATGCGCAGGTCCAGTTGCTCGGCGGCCTCGAAGAACGAGTTCACCGATTGCGGGTGCACGCTGCCGAACACCAGCGCGGTGGTGGTGCCGTTGCGCAGCAGTTCCTTGATGAAGATGTCCGCCACCTGGTCAGCGTGGCCCTTGTCGGCGAACTGGCTTTCACAGGGGAAGGTGTAGGTGTTGAGCCAGTCCAGCAGTTGCTCGCCGTAGGCGCCGACCATGCCGGTTTGCGGCAGGTGGATGTGGGTGTCGATGAAGCCGGGGGTGATCAGCGCATCCTGGTAATGGGTGATCTCGATATCGGCCGGCAGGGTCGGCAGCAATTCACTGGCGTGACCAAGGGCGCTGATTTTGCCGTTTTCGACCACCAGCAGGCCGTCTTCGAAGTACTCATAGGAGGCTTCGATACCCACTTCGGCAGGGTCGGCAATGCTGTGCAGGATGGCGGCGCGGTAAGCTTTGCGAGTCAGAGGCATGTCAGTTCTCAATTTGAGGCTTTCAGGTTTGCGGCCTGACTGCGGCGTGAAGCGGGCAGCAGTTTGGCAATCGGTTCGGCGCGGGACGTTTGCTGGCCGAAATTGGCGTTATAGGTGGCGATGATCTCGCCGGCGATGGAGATGGCGATTTCCACAGGCAATTTGCCTTTGACTTCGCCGATGCCCATCGGGCAGCGCATGCGTTGCACGACGCCGCTGTCGAAGCCACGGTCGCGCAGGCGGTGTTCGAACTTCACGCGCTTGGTCTTCGAACCGATCAGGCCGAAATAAGCGAAGTCGTTGCGCTTGAGGATCGCCGCGGTGAGCTCGAGGTCGAGCTGATGGTTGTGGGTCATGACGATGCAGTAGCTGCCGGCGGGCAGGTCGTCGATTTCATCCACCGGTTCTTCGCTGACGATCTTGCGCACGCCATGGGGGATCTGTTCGGGGAACTCGTCTTCCCGTGAGTCGATCCAGCGCACCCGGCAGGGCAGGCTGGCCAGCAGCGGCACCAGCGCGCGGCCGACGTGGCCGGCGCCGAACACGGCGATCTGCGCCTGGACCTGGCCCATCGGTTCGAACAGCAGCACAGTCGCGCCACCGCAACACTGGCCCAGGCTGGCGCCGAGACTGAAGCGCTCCAGATGGGTGTCCTGCTTGCCGCTGGCGAGCATCTCGCGGGCGATCTGCATGGCTTTGTATTCCAGATGCCCGCCACCGATGGTGTCGAAGGTCTGGTGGGCACTGATCACCATCTTCGACCCAGCGTTGCGCGGCGTCGAGCCGAGCTCTTCGATGATGGTCACCAGCACGCAGGGTTCACCCTGGTTTTGCAGGTCGGCGAGGGCGTCGATCCAGTTGTACATGTCTCACCTCAACATCTCTGTTGTCTGTTCAGGCCTCTTCGCTGGCAAGCCAACTCCTACAGGTGATCTGCGATCCTTGTAGGAGCTGGCTTGCCAGCGAAGCAGGCGACGCGGTCCTTAGAGCGAAGCCAACTCGGTTTCGGCCTCGACAGCCTTCGCCACCTTCAACTGGCGCATCTGCTCACAGCCCCACAACACCCGCTCCGGGGTCGCCGGTGCGTCGATTTTCGGTTGATGCTTGTAGTCGCCCAGGCTCGCCACGGCGTCCTTGATCGCGCACCAGGCGGCGATGCCGAGCATGAACGGCGGCTCGCCCACGGCCTTGGAATGGAACACCGTGTCTTCCGGGTTCTTGCGGTTTTCCACCAGCTTCACCCGCAGGTCCAGCGGCATGTCCGCCACGGCCGGGATCTTGTAGCTGGCCGGGCCGTTGGTCATCAGCTTGCCTTTGTTGTTCCACACCAGTTCTTCCATGGTCAGCCAACCCATGCCCTGGATGAAACCGCCCTCGACCTGGCCGATGTCGATAGCCGGGTTCAGCGAGGCGCCGACGTCGTGGAGGATGTCGGTGCGCAGCATTTTGTACTCGCCGGTCAGGGTGTCGATGATCACCTCGCAGCACGCTGCGCCGAAGGCGAAGTAGTAGAACGGGCGTCCCCGAGCCTGGCTGCGGTCGTAGTAGATTTTCGGGGTCTTGTAGAACCCGGTGCTCGACAGTGACACCTGGGCGAAATACGCCTGCTGGATCAATGCTTCGAAGGTCAGGATGTGATCGCGAACCCGCACGTGGCCGTTGTGGAACTCCACGTCTTCTTCGCTGACCTTGTATTGCCTTGCGGCGAATTCGACCAGGCGTTTCTTGATGGTTTCCGCGGCATTCTGAGCGGCCTTACCGTTCAGGTCGGCACCGCTTGAGGCCGCGGTCGGCGAGGTGTTCGGCACCTTGTCGGTGTTGGTCGCGGTGATCTGCACGCGGTCCATTTCCACCTGGAACACTTCGGCCACGACTTGTGCAACCTTGGTATTCAGGCCCTGGCCCATCTCGGTGCCGCCATGGTTGAGGTGGATGCTGCCGTCGGTGTAGACGTGCACCAGGGCGCCGGCCTGGTTGAGGAAGCTGGCGGTGAAGGAGATGCCGAATTTCACCGGGGTCAGCGCCAGGCCCTTTTTCAGGATCGGGCTGTTGGCGTTATAGCGACGGATCGCTTCGCGGCGCTCGGCGTACTGGCAGCTTTCTTCCAGTTCGGCGGTCATTTCCTCGAGCATGTTGTGCTCGACGGTCTGGTAGTAGTGAGTGACGTTGCGCTCGGTCTTGCCGTAGTAGTTGGCCTTGCGCACCGCCAGTGGGTCGAGGGCCAGGTGACGTGCGATGGCGTCCATCACTTCCTCGATGGCGACCATGCCTTGCGGGCCGCCGAAACCACGGTAGGCGGTGTTCGACGCGGTGTTGGTCTTGCAGCGATGGCCGTTGACGGTCGCGTCGCCCAGGTAATACGAGTTGTCCGAGTGGAACATCGCGCGGTCGACGATCGACGCCGACAGGTCAGGCGAACAGCCACAGTTGCCGGCCAGTTCCAGGTTGATGCCGTGCAGGCGCCCGGTGCTGTCGAAGCCCACGTCGTATTCGACATAGAACGGGTGACGCTTGCCGGTCATCAGCATGTCTTCGACGCGCGGCAGGCGCATCTTGGTCGGCTGGCCGGTGAGGTGCGCAATCACCGCACACAGGCACGCCGGGCTCGCCGCCTGGGTTTCCTTGCCGCCAAAACCGCCACCCATGCGGCGCATGTCGACGACGATCTTGTTCATCGACACGTCCAGCACTTCGGCCACCAGCTTCTGCACTTCGGTGGGGTTCTGGGTCGAGCAGTAGACGATCATGCCGCCATCTTCGGTAGGCATCACCGAGGAAATCTGGGTTTCCAGGTAGAAGTGTTCCTGGCCGCCGATGTGCAGGGTGCCTTGAATGCGATGCTCGGCAGTGGCCAGCGCCGTGACCGAATCGCCGCGTTGGTGTGTGTGGCTGTCGAGCACGAAGTGGCGCTTGCGCAGGGCTTCGACCACGTCCAGCACCGGCTCCAGGTCTTCGTATTCGATGATCGCGGCCATCGCCGCCTTGCGTGCGGTTTCCAGGTCCTTGGCGGCGACGGCCACCACCGGTTGACCGACGAACTGTACGGTGTCGATCGCCAGCAGCGGATCACCCGGCAGCAACGGACCGATGTCTTTCAGGCCCGGCACGTCTTCGTGGGTAATGGCGATGCGCACACCTTCGAAGGCATAGCAGGGCGAGGTGTCGATGCTGATGATCCGGGCGTGGGCGCGGTCCGACATGCGGGCGTACACATGCAGCTGGTTCGGAAACTCCAGGCGATCGTCGATGTATTGCGCTTCACCGGACACATGCTTGGCGGCGCTGTCGTGCTTGACGCTGCGGCCGACACCGGTGGCCAGGTCCTTGGCGAACAGTTCAGCCAGTTCGGCCTGGGTCTTCTCTACGGCGTGATGGTTAGACATAAGCGGTCACCCGAGTCTCGATGTGCGGCGTTTGCAGTTCGATGAAGTATTTGCGCAGCAGGTTCTGCGCGCTGAGCAGGCGGTATTCCTTGCTGGCGCGGAAGTCCGACAGCGGTGTGAAATCTTCGGCCAGGGCCGCGCAGGCGCGCTCAACGGTGGCGCTGTTGAAGGGCGAACCGATCAACGCGGTTTCGCAACTGTTGGCGCGTTTCGGAATGGCCGCCATGCCACCGAAGGCCACGCGGGCGTCGGCGATCACACCGTTTTCCAGGCGCAGGTTGAATGCGGCGCACACGGCAGAAATGTCATCGTCCAGGCGCTTGGACACCTTGTAGGCGCGGAACAGCTGTTCGACGCTGGCACGCGGCACGATGATCTTCTCGATGAACTCGCTTTCCTGGCGCGCGGTGACGCGGTAATCGATGAAGTAATCTTCCAGGGCCAGGGTGCGGCGGGTCTCGCCCTTGCACAGGACAATCTGTGCGCCCAGGGCAATCAGCAGGGGAGGCGAGTCACCGATGGGCGAGGCGTTGCCGATATTGCCGCCCAGGGTGCCCTGGTTGCGAATCTGCAAGGAGGCGAAGCGCTGCAGCAGTTCGCCGAAGTCCGGGTACTCGGCCTTCAGGGCCTCGTAGCAGTCGGAGAGGGCGGTGGCGGCGCCGATTTCCAGGCGGTCGTCGAAGCGGTCGATGCGCTTCATTTCGGCGACGTTGCCGACGTAGATCATCACCGGCAGGGTGCGGTGGAACTGCGTTACTTCCAGCGCCAGGTCAGTGCCGCCGGCCAGCAGGCGGGCCTGTGGATAAGCGTCGTAGAGGTCGGCCAGGTCGGCCACGGTCAGGGGCACCAGGCAGCGCTTGTCGCCGCTGTTGAGTTCGCCGATGGCGGTCGGCGCGATGGCTTTGAGCCGGGCGATGGTCTGGGCTTCGTTGGCATCGAACTGGTCCGGCTTTTTAGCGCAGCAGGACTGCTCGGCGGCTTCGAGGATCGGCCGATAGCCGGTGCAGCGGCAGAGGTTGCCGGCCAGGGCTTCGTGGGCCTTGTGCTGATCCGGTGCATCGCTGTTCTTTTGCAGTGCGAACAACGACATCACGAAACCTGGGGTGCAGAACCCGCATTGCGAGCCGTGGCATTCGACCATGGCCTTTTGCACGCTGTGCAGCTCGCCCTTGTGCTTGAGGTCTTCAACGCTGATCAGCTGCTTGCCGTGCAAGGACGACACGAAGGTCAGGCACGAGTTGAGGCTGCGGTAGCGAATGTGTTCGCGGCCGTCGTCATCGGTCTGCAATTCGCCGACGACCACGGTGCACGCGCCACAATCACCGCTGGCGCAGCCTTCTTTGGTACCGGGTTTGCCCACATGGTCGCGCAGATAATTGAGCACGGTCAGGTTCGGGTCCAGGGCGTGCTCGCTACGGAGTTCCTGGTTTAGTAAAAACTGGATCACGGAAGGCCTCGCAGACTCATTATTGTTGTTAACCGATATGAACCGAATTTAGCAGGTCTGACTTTTCGGTCAATGATTTTCTGACTTAAAGGTCAGGAAAATGCATTTTGTCGACTAACGCTCCATTTCTTCATTATTGACCCTCGATCAACAGCCTGCTTTTTGCTTGAATCGTGCCAAAAACCACCCGGTGGGCCCTGCGCCATGACGTATCAATTGCGCTACACTGCGCCGCTTGTGCAAATCGAAGAGTTTGAAGGACAACCATGACGTTCAAGGCGCCGGACAGCCTCGCCGAGCAAATCGCGCATCATCTCGCCGAACGCATCATTCGCGGCGAAATGAAGCCCGGGGAGCGCATCCAGGAACAGAAGGTCACGCAGGCACTTGACGTCAGCCGCGGCTCGGTTCGCGAGGCGTTGCTGATTCTCGAGCGCCGGCACCTGATCGCCATCCTGCCGCGCCGTGGCGCCCACGTCACCGAACTCACGCCGCACAAGGTTCAAAGCTTGTGCACGTTGATGGGCGAGATGTACATCCTGCTCGCCAATGCCGTGGCCAATGGCTGGAAAGTCCAGGCCGACCTGGCGCCGTTCGTGCAGATCCAGCAGCGCCTGACCGCCAGCTACGAGCGCCAGGACATCCATACCTTCGTCGACGACAGTTTCAACGTGATGCGCGCCACGTATCCGTTCGCCAACAACCCTTACCTGCAGGAAACCGTCGAGAACCTGCAACCGGCCATGAGCCGTGCGTATTTCCTCGCCCTGGAGCAACGCAAGGCCTCGATGAGCGAGTACCTGGAACTGTTCGAACGCCTGCTTGCTGCCGTGATCGCCCGTGATTTCCCACTGATCCGCGAAGTGCTGACCGCTTATGGCCAGCGCAGTTGCGATCTGGTGATCTCTGCCCTGACGGACGCATAAGCGTGCGGCTAAAGTGCATCAAGCTGGCGGGGTTCAAGTCCTTCGTCGACCCGACCACGGTGAACTTCCCCAGCAACATGGCGGCGGTGGTCGGGCCCAATGGTTGCGGCAAGTCGAACATCATCGACGCCGTACGCTGGGTGATGGGCGAGAGTTCGGCGAAGAACCTGCGCGGCGAGTCGATGACCGACGTCATCTTCAATGGCTCCACCAGCCGCAAGCCGGTGAGCCAGGCGAGCATCGAGCTGGTGTTCGATAACTCCGACGGCACATTGCTCGGTGAATACGCCGCCTATGCGGAAATTTCCATTCGCCGCAAAGTGACCCGCGACAGCCAGACCACTTATTACCTCAACGGCACCAAATGCCGTCGCCGTGACATCACCGATATCTTCCTTGGCACCGGCTTGGGACCGCGCAGCTACTCGATCATCGAGCAGGGGATGATCTCCAAGCTGATCGAGTCCAAGCCCGAAGATTTGCGCAACTTCATCGAAGAAGCCGCGGGCATCTCCAAGTACAAGGAGCGTCGGCGCGAAACCGAAAACCGCATCCGCCGCACCCACGAAAACCTGGAGCGCCTGACCGACCTGCGCGAAGAGCTCGAACGTCAGCTCGAACGCTTGCACCGCCAGGCCGAAGCGGCCAAGAAGTACCAGGAATTCAAAGCCGAGGAGCGCCAGCTCAAGGCGCAACTGTCGGCCCTGCGCTGGCAGGACCTGAACGATCAGGTCGGCCAGCGCGAAGCGATCATCGGCACCCAGGAAGTCAGTTTCGAAGCCCTAGTAGCCGAACAGCGCAATGCCGACGCCAGCATCGAACGCTTGCGCGACGGTCATCACGACCTTTCCGAGCGCTTCAATCTGGTGCAGGGGCGCTTCTATTCGGTCGGCGGCGACATCGCCCGGGTCGAGCAGAGCATCCAGCACGGCCAGCAGCGCTTGCGCCAATTGCAGGACGATTTGAAGGAAGCCGAGCGCGCGCGCCTGGAGACCGAGTCGCACCTGGGCCACGACCGCACGCTGCTGCTGACCCTCGGCGAAGAGCTGGACATGCTCACGCCGGAGCAGGAAGTCACCAGCGCCGCCGCCGAAGAGGCCGCCGCCGCGCTGGAAGAATCCGAAACCACCATGCACGGCTGGCAGGAGCAGTGGGACACCTTCAACCTCAGCGCCGCCGAGCCACGGCGCCAGTCGGAAGTCCAGCAATCGCGGATCCAGCAGCTGGAAACCAGCCTGGAGCGCCTGGCCGATCGGCACCGGCGCCTGGGTGAAGAGCGCGCCTTGTTGTCGGCGGACCCGGAAGACGCGGCGATCATGGCGCTCAACGAGCAGCTCGCTGAATCCGAGGCGACCCTCGAGGATTTGCAGACCAGTGAAGAAGCTCAGGTTGAAAAGCTCGAGCAGCTGCGCCAGCAATTGCAGCACGCACTGTCGGCGCAACAACAGGCCCAGGGCGATCTGCAGCGCCTCAACGGTCGCCTGGCTTCGCTCGAAGCCTTGCAGCAAGCGGCGCTCGACCCGGGCACCGGCACCGCGCAATGGCTGCGCGAGCAACAGCTGGCGGACCGCCCGCGCCTGGCCGAAGGCCTGAAAGTCGAAGCCGGTTGGGAACTGGCGGTGGAAACCGTACTGGGTGCCGATCTGCAAGCGGTGCTGGTGGATGACTTCGGCGATTTCGATTTGTCCGGGTTTACTCAAGGCGATTTACGCTTGCTCAGCCCCGCCACCGACGGCGCGCGCGTGCCCGGCAGCCTGCTCGATAAAGTCGAGGCGCAGATCGATCTGTCGCCATGGCTGGGCCAGGTCAAACCGGTCGAAAGCCTCGAACAGGCGCTGGCCTTGCGTGGGCAATTGGCCGTCGGCCAGAGCCTGATCAGCCGCGACGGATACTGGGTCGGTCGGCACTTTTTGCGCGTGCGCCGCGCCAGTGAGGCGGAAAGCGGGATGCTCGCCCGTGGTCAGGAAATCCAGCAACTGGGTCTTGAACGCGAAGAGCGTGAAGCGGCCGTCGAAGCCCTCGAAACCGAATTGCAAAACCTGCGGGCGCAACAGCGCCAGCAGGAAAACGGCCGTGAACATTTGCGCCGCCTGCTGCAGGACGAAGCCCGTCAGCAAGGTGAGCTCAAGGCCCAGCTGTCGGCCGGCAAAGCCAAGGCCGAGCAGTTGAACCTGCGGCGCACACGCCTCGACGAAGAACTCCAGGAGTTGGCCGAACAGCGCGCCCTGGAACATGAACACATCGGCGAAGCCCGCCTGCAATTGCAGGAAGCGCTCGACAGCATGGCGCTGGACACCGAGCAGCGCGAGCTGCTGCTGGCCCAGCGTGACAGCTTGCGCGAACGGCTTGACCGGGTACGCCAGGAAGCCCGCCAGCATAAAGATCACGCTCACCAACTGGCGGTGCGCCTGGGTTCGCTGCGGGCCCAGCATGACTCGACGCGCCAGGCCTTGGAACGCCTGGAAATGCAGGCCGAACGCCTGACGGAAAAACGCGAGCAACTGAGCCTCAACCTGGAGGAGGGCGAGGCGCCGCTGGAAGAGTTGCGCCTCAAGCTCGAAGAACTGCTCGACAAGCGCATGACCGTCGACGAAGAGCTCAAGACCGCGCAGATCGCCCTGGAAGATGCCGACCGCGAACTGCGTGATGCCGAAAAGCGCCGCAACCAGGCCGAACAACAATCCCAGCTGATTCGCGGCCAGCTCGAAAACCAGCGCATGGAATGGCAAGCCCTGACCGTGCGGCGCAAGGCCTTGCAGGACCAGTTGCTCGAAGACGGCTACGACCTGCACGGCGTGCTGGCCACGTTGACCGCCGAGGCCAGCGAGAAAGCCGCCGAGGAAGAACTCGAGCGCATTGGTGCGCGGATCCAGCGCCTGGGCGCGATCAACCTCGCGGCCATCGATGAATACCAGCAACAATCGGAGCGTAAACGTTATCTGGACGCCCAGAACGACGATCTGGTCGAAGCGCTCGACACGCTCGAGAACGTGATCCGCAAGATCGACAAGGAAACCCGAAACCGTTTCAAAGATACCTTTGATCAGATCAATGGCGGTTTACAGGCCCTTTTCCCAAAAGTTTTCGGTGGAGGACGCGCGTATTTGGAACTGACGGGCGAAGATCTACTCGATACAGGGGTGACGATCATGGCGCAGCCGCCCGGAAAGAAGAACAGCACCATCCATTTGCTCTCCGGTGGCGAAAAAGCCCTGACCGCATTGGCCCTGGTTTTTGCGATCTTCAAGTTGAACCCGGCGCCGTTCTGCATGCTCGATGAAGTGGACGCGCCATTGGATGACGCCAACGTTGGACGCTATGCACGACTGGTCAAGGAGATGTCGCAGACGGTGCAGTTCATCTATATCACCCACAACAAGATCGCCATGGAAATGGCCGAACAATTGATGGGGGTGACGATGCACGAACCGGGATGCTCGCGTCTGGTGGCGGTGGATGTCGAGGAGGCCATGGCGATGGTGGACGCCTGAAACAGGGGTTTCAGGGGGGACTTCTTAGGAGTGGGACGCAATTAGCCATGCCGACTTGCTGGCCAATCGACATATTCGAGGGACCAGCGTGCCAGACGGTGTAAAGTTGCCTTTGGTCGTGCTAGTTTAATGTCAATTTTTCGTATACGTGGGTAAAACGCCTGTCAGAACATAGAGTTGGCGCCACGTTTTAAAGCGGTTTACAGAATGTAAGCCCCTTATTTTTCAGCATTTTTTATAGAGGCACGGGATTACATGGAAATCGGTCTGCGCGAGTGGCTGATCGTCATCGGCATTATTGTCATTGCCGGTATTCTTTTCGATGGCTGGCGCCGTATGCGCGGCGGCAAGGGAAAACTGAAATTCCGTCTCGACCGGAGCCTGTCCAACCTGCCTGACGAGGACACCAGCCCCGAGCTGTTGGGCCCGTCTCGCGTCCTGGATACGCACAAGGAACCGCAACTGGACGAGCAAGACCTGCCATCGGTGAGCATGCCGGCCCGCGAATCGGGCTCCAAGCGTGGCAAGCGTGGCCATGGCGAGCCTTCCCAAGGCGACATGAACCTCAGCCTCGACCTGGACGGCGGTCCGAGCTTCAGCAGCCGTGACGACGACTTCCCGGATGACACCAAGGCATCGCCTGCGGTCAGCGACAAGGAACAGCCGCAAGCCGAAGAAGTGCTGGTGATCAGCGTGATCTGCCGCGACCCTGCCGGCTTCAAAGGCCCGGCGCTGCTGCAGAACATTCTCGAAAGCGGCCTGCGTTTTGGCGAAATGGACATCTTCCACCGCCACGAAAGCATGGCGGGTAATGGCGAAGTGCTGTTCTCCATGGCCAACGCGGTCAAGCCTGGCGTCTTCGACCTGGACGACATCGACCACTTCAGCACCCCGGCAGTGAGCTTCTTCCTCGGCCTGCCAGGCCCGCGCCATCCCAAGCAGGCCTTTGACGTGATGGTGGCGGCGGCGCGTAAATTGTCGCAAGAGTTGAACGGCGAGCTGAAGGACGACCAGCGCAGCGTACTGACCGCCCAGACGATCGAGCACTACCGTCAGCGCATCGTTGAATTCGAACGTCGCGCACTGACCCAGAAGCGCTGAAATTAGCGGGGTATGGCCACTCCCGTACCCCGTAGGAGCCAGGCTTGCCGGCGAACGCGATTTCAAATACGCCTTCGCCGGCAAGCCGGACTCCTACAATGATTTGTACAGCATCAACAAATTGAGCAGCCTCGGCTGCTCTTTTGCTTTATGAGAGACCACCCCATGACTGCCGCCCAAGACCGCATTCTAGAGCTACGTGCCGAGCTGGATCTGCACAACTATCGCTATCACGTGCTGGACGAGCCGAGCGTCCCGGACGCCGAGTACGACCGGTTGTTCAACGAGCTCAAGGCCCTCGAAGCGGCCCATCCCGATTTGGTCACCCGCGACTCGCCCACCCAGCGGGTCGGCAGCGCGGCACTGTCGGCGTTCACCCAGGTACGCCATGAAGTGCCGATGCTCAGCCTGGGCAACGCCTTCGAAGAAACCGACATGCGCGAGTTCGACCGTCGGGTGACCGAGGGCCTGGACCTTCCGGCCGGTGACCTGTTCGGCGCGGGCGCGGCGGTGGAATACAGCTGCGAACCCAAGCTCGATGGCCTGGCGGTCAGCCTGCTCTATCAGGACGGCATGCTGGTGCGCGGGGCCACGCGCGGCGACGGCACCACCGGCGAAGACATCAGCGTCAACGTGCGCACCGTGCGCAACATCCCGCTCAAGCTGCACGGCACCGGCTGGCCCGCGACCCTGGAAGTACGCGGCGAAGTGTTCATGTCCAAGGCCGGTTTCGAACGGCTCAACGCCACGCAACTGGAAGTCGGCGGCAAGACCTTCGCCAACCCGCGCAACGCCGCGGCGGGCAGCTTGCGTCAGCTGGATTCGAAGATTACCGCCAACCGTCCGCTGGAGTTCTGCTGTTACGGCATCGGCCAGGTGTCTGCGGACATCGCCGACACGCACATCGGCAATCTGCAGCAGCTCAAGGCCTGGGGCATGCCGATCAGCCACGAGCTGAAGCTGGCGAACGGCATCGACGAGTGCCTGGATTACTACCGCGACATCGGCGAGCGCCGCAATGCCTTGCCCTATGAAATCGATGGCGTGGTGTTCAAGGTCAACAGCATCGCGTCCCAGCGTGAACTGGGCTTCCGCGCCCGCGAACCGCGTTGGGCCATCGCCCACAAATTCCCGGCCATGGAAGAACTCACCGAGTTGCTCGACGTGGAATTCCAGGTCGGTCGCACCGGCGCGGTGACGCCGGTGGCGCGCCTCAGGCCGGTCAAGGTGGCCGGGGTTACCGTGGCCAACGCGACGCTGCACAACATGGACGAAGTGGCGCGCCTGGGCCTGATGATCGGCGACACGGTGATCATTCGCCGCGCCGGCGACGTGATTCCGCAAGTGGTGCAAGTGGTCACCGAGCGTCGCCCGGAAGACGCCCGGCCGGTGCAGATCCCGCAGCAGTGCCCGGTGTGCGGCTCCCACGTCGAGCGCACGCAACTGGTCAAGCGCAGCAAGGGCCGCGAGACTGTCAGCGAAGGCGCGGTGTATCGCTGTGTCGGTCGACTGGCCTGCGGCGCACAACTCAAGCAGGCGATCATTCATTTCGTCTCCCGTCGGGCCATGGACATCGAAGGCCTGGGCGACAAGAGCGTAGAACAACTGGTCGATGAAGGGCTGGTGAGCTCGCCGGCCGACCTGTACGCCTTGAAGTTCGAAGACATCGTCGACCTGGAAGGCTTTGCCGAATTGTCGAGCAACAAGCTGCTCAGCGCCATCGCCGACAGCAAGAAACCGGGGCTGGCACGCTTCATCTACGCCCTGGGGATTCCCGATGTCGGCGAAGAAACGGCCAAGGTGCTGGCGCGTTCCCTGGGTTCGCTGGAACGGGTCCAGCAGGCCCTGCCGCAAGTGCTGACCTACCTGCCGGACGTCGGCCTGGAAGTGGCCCACGAAATCCACAGCTTCTTCGAAGACGCGCACAACCAGCAGGTGATTACCGAACTGCTCAACCACGGTTTGCAGATTCAGGACCAGGGCGAACTGGGCGCCGAGTTTGCCGCCAGCACCACCCTGGGCGGTTTCCTCGACAAACTGCACATCCCGTCGGTAGGGCCGGGCGGGGCGCAGAAACTGGCGGACAAGTTCGGCTCGTTGCAAGCGGTGATCAGCGCCGACTGGCTGGACATGCGCCAGGCGCTGCCGGAGAAGCAGGCCACCTCGGTGCGCGAGTTTTTCGCCATCGAAGCCAATCGCCAACTGGCCGAGGCTGCCGAGAAGCAACTGGCCGACTTCGGCATGCACTGGCTCAGCGAGAAAAAAGTCGTCGAAGGCCTGCCACTGGCCGGCCAGACCTGGGTGCTCACCGGTTCGCTGGAATTGATGAGCCGCGATGTGGCCAAGGACAAACTCGAAAGCCTCGGCGCCAAGGTCGCCGGCTCCGTGTCGGCCAAGACCCATTGCGTGGTCGCGGGACCGGGGGCGGGGTCGAAGTTGACCAAGGCCAATGAACTGGGGTTGAAGGTGCTGGATGAAGAGGCGTTCGTCGAGTTCCTGAAAAAACACGGCATAACCCTGTGACGCCATTCGCTGGCAAGCCAGCTCCTACGGAATCACGCGACACTGTAGGAGCTGGCTTGCCAGCGAAGGCGATTTCCGACCTGCCACAAGAAAACGGGAACGACCAACCATCCGCAATGATCTAGTCTTGGCAAGCCCCAGGGAGAGATCGCTCATGTACCGCTTCTTCGAACAGCTCACCTCGCGCATCGCTGCCCCCTTCATCGGCGAAAGCTCGCGCAACAGCAAGATCTGGCCCTGTCGTTGCGGCCAGTCGCTGTTCTTTCGCAACAGCCAATGCCTGGCCTGCTGAATGATCGTTCCCACGCTCTGCGTGGGAATGCAGCCCGGGACGCTCCGCGTCCCATTCGAGAGCTGGAACGCGGAGCGTCCCTTGAGGCATTCCCACGCAGAGCATGGGAACGATCTTCACCCAGGAATGATCTAGTCTTGGCAAGCCCCAGGGAGAGATCGCTCATGTACCGCTTCTTCGAACAGCTCACTTCGCGCATCGCTGCCCCCTTCATCGGCGAAAGCTCGCGCAACAGCAAGATCTGGCCCTGTCGTTGCGGGCAGTCGCTGTTCTTTCGCAACAGCCAGTGCCTGGCCTGTTCGGCAGCCTTGGGTTATCAACCAGAGCAAAGTCGCTTGTCCTCCCTGCAACCGGGCGAACAACCGGACACCTGGCTGCTCGATGCCGATCCCGGCGCGGGCGTGTTCCGTCGCTGCGCCAACCTCGATTCGCCCGCCGCGTGCAATTGGCTGCTGCCAGCCAATGACCACGACTCACTGTGCATCGCCTGTAGCCTGAACCGCACCATCCCCGACTTGTCCATCGCCGAAAACCACGAGCGCTGGCGCAAGGTGGAAACCGCCAAGCGCCGCCTGGTCGCGCAATTGGTCAGCCTCGGGTTGCAGGTGATCCCGAAAACCCTGGACGAAGACGTCGGCCTGGCCTTCGATTTCATCGGCGTCGATCTCGAAGGCAAGGCACCCACCACCGGCCACGCCAACGGCCTGATCACCCTCGACATCAAGGAAGCCGACGACGCTCACCGCGAACAGGTGCGGGTGCAAATGCACGAACCCTATCGCACCTTGCTCGGGCATTTCCGTCACGAAGTCGGGCATTACTATTGGGACCGCCTGATTGCCAACAGCGACTGGCTGGAACCTTTTCGCGGCCTGTTCGGCGACGAACGCGCCAGCTACGCCGAGGCCCTGGAACGGCATTATCAACAAGGCGCACCGCTCGACTGGCAGCAGCAGTACGTCAGCGCCTACGCCACCATGCACCCCTGGGAAGACTGGGCCGAAACCTGGGCGCACTACCTGCACATGATGGACGCCGTCGACACCGCGCTCGGGTTTGGCATGAGCGCACGGGAAATGGACCTCGACTATCAGCCCTTTCCTCCCAGCACCCTCTACGATCCGCAACACCCCGGCGGCACCGCGTTCCTGTCATTCGTCAATGCGTGGATCGAACTGGCCGGCATGCTCAATGAACTGTCGCGCAGCATGGGCCAGCCGGATTTCTACCCCTTCGTGCTGCCGCCAGCGGTGATCGCCAAGCTGCATTTCATCCACCTGGTGATCCAGCGCGAGGGCGGCAGGGCGGATGAGGTACTGGCGCAATAGTTGTACATGATGGCAATTCAGTTTCAGTTAAGTTGGTTTCGCTAAGGTGGCCCCCGTAGGCAACACATAAAAGAATACGGAGACACCCCATGAAATCCTTCACTGCCCTGTCCATCGCCTCCCTCATCGGCCTGACCGCCAGCCTCGCCCATGCGCGCGACCTCGGCCCCGACGAAGCCCTGAGGCTGCGCGACGCTGGTACCATTGTGTCTTTCGAGAAGCTCAATGCCGCAGCGCTGGCCAAGCATCCCGGTTCCACCATCACCGAAACCGAACTGGAAGAAGAGTACGGCAAGTACATCTACCAGATTGAACTGCGCGATCTGCAGGGCATCGAGTGGGACCTGGAGCTGGACGCGGTCAGCGGGCAGATTCTCAAGGATCATCAGGACACGTAATGACGCTGCATGCCTTTTCACATCGACGTGTCAGCGCCCGCCTGGCGCTGGCGCTGCTGGTTTTTTGCTCGGTGGCGGTGGCCCGCGACCTCGACCAGGACGAGGCCCTGCGCCTGCGCCAACAGGGTGTGATCCTGCCGCTCGAACAACTGTTGCAGCAGGCGCTGGATCGTTATCCGGGGGCCAAGCTGCTGGAAGCCGAGCTCGAAGAGAAGCACGACGTCTACATTTATGAAGTCGAATTGCTGACCCGCGAAGGCGTGGTCCGCGAGCTGGACATCGACGCCACCACCGGCCGTTTACTCAAAGACAAGGAAGATTGACCCATGCGATTGCTCCTGGTGGAAGACCACGTGCCACTGGCCGACGAACTGGTGGGCGGTCTCAATCGCCAAGGGTATGCCGTGGACTGGCTGGCCGACGGTCGCGACGCCGTGTACCAGGGCAGCACCGAGCCCTACGACCTGATCATCCTCGACCTCGGCCTGCCGGGGGTTCCCGGGCTTGAAGTATTGACCCAGTGGCGTGCCGGAGGTCTCACGACGCCGGTGCTGATCCTCACCGCCCGTGGTTCCTGGGCCGAGCGCATCGAAGGCCTCAAGGCCGGTGCCGACGACTACCTGACCAAGCCGTTCCACCCCGAAGAACTGCACCTGCGCATCCAGGCGCTGCTGCGCCGTTCCCACGGCCAGGTCAATCAACCGACCCTGAAGGCGGGCGGACTGCAACTGGATGAGGGGCGCCAATGCGTGACCCGCGATGGCGCCGACATCCAGCTAACGGCCGCCGAGTTTCGCCTGTTGCGTTACTTCATGCTGCACCCGGAACAGATCCTGTCCAAAAGCCACCTGGCCGAACACCTCTACGACGGCGAAACCGAGCGCGACTCGAATGTGCTGGAAGTCCACGTCAATCACCTGCGGCGCAAACTCGGGCGCAACGTGATCGAAACCCGTCGCGGCCAGGGTTACCTGCTCGGTGGGCAAGCCCGGTGAGGTCGATCCAGCGCCGTTTGAGCCTGGGCCTGATCAGCGTGATGGTTATCGTCGGCCTGGTGCTGGCGCAAACCAGCCTGTGGCTGTTCGAAGTGGGCTTGCAGCGCTACCTCGAAGCCGGGTTGCGCAACGACAGCGAAACCCTGTTGATCGCGCTGGTGCGTGGCCCCCAGGGCTTGCAACTGGATGAGCGGCTGTTGTCGCCGGCGTATCAGCGGCCGTTTTCCGGCCACTATTTCCGCATCGATTTTGCCGACAGCCACTGGCGTTCCCGCTCGCTCTGGGACCAGGAACTGCCACGCCTCGAGCGCCCGGGCCTGGAGAGCAACCTGCAACTGGGCCCGGAAGGCCAGCAGTTGCTGGTGCTGCGTTCCGACTATCGGCGCCTGGGTCAGTCGATTTCCATCAGCGTGGCGCAGGATTACACGCCGGTGCGCGAGAGCTTCCAGCGCATGCAGCAGATCGGCCTGGGGCTGGGGCTGGCGGGCCTGCTGCTGATCCTGCTGCTGCAACGGCTCACGGTGCGGCGCGCCTTACGCCCGCTGGAAAAAGCCCGGGAACAGATCGCGCAACTGCAACAGGGCCAGCGCTCGCAACTCGACGATCAGGTGCCGATCGAACTGGAACCGCTGGTGACCCAGATCAACCACCTGCTGGCTCACACCGAAGACAGCCTCAAGCGATCGCGCAATGCCTTGGGCAACCTCGGCCATGCCCTGAAAACCCCGTTGGCGGTGTTGTTGAGCCTGGCCTCAAGTGAGCAACTCGACGCGCACCCGCAACTGCGCCAGGTGCTCAAGGATCAACTGGAACAGGTCCGCCTGCGACTCAACCGCGAACTCAACCGCGCCCGCCTGGCTGGCGACGCCTTGCCGGGGGCCTTGTTCGATTGTGATGCCGAACTGCCGGGATTGCTCGCCACCCTGAACATGATCCACGGCGAACACCTGCACCTCAGCTATGTCGCACCGACCGGCCTGCAACTGCCCTGGGACCGCGAAGACCTGCTGGAACTGCTCGGTAACCTGTTGGACAACGCCTGCAAATGGGCGGACGCCGAAGTGCGTCTAAGTGTGGTCGAAACCGCGCAAGCCTTTGAACTAAGCGTGGAAGATGACGGCCCGGGGATTCCCCAGGACCAGCGCGATCAGGTATTCAGCCGCGGCACGCGCCTGGATGAACAGACCGATGGACATGGCCTGGGCCTGGGCATCGTGCGCGACATCGTCGACACCTGGGGCGGGGTGCTGCAGCTGCGCGAAAGCGAGTGGGGCGGCCTGAAAGTTTCCATCGAACTGCCCAAACGCTGAAACAGCCGGGCGCTCAACGCCCCTCGAGCAACCCGGCCGCCTGATCCAGCAAGGCCAAAGGCTCCTTCGCCTTGTGGATATCCACCGACAGCAACTGACGAAACTTGCGCGCCCCCGGAAACCCGGTGCCCAGCCCCAGCACATGCCGGGTGATATGGTGCATCGCGCCACCGGCGTCCAGGTGCGCAGCGATATAAGGCCGCAACTGCGCCAACGCCTCGGCGCGCGTGATCACCGGCGCCGTGCTGCCAAACAACTGCTGATCCACCTCGGCCATCACGTAAGGGTTGTGATAAGCCTCACGCCCGAGCATCACCCCGTCGAACGTCTGCAAATGCTCATGACAGGCTTCCAGGCTCTTGATCCCGCCGTTGAGAATAATCTCCAACTCCGGAAAATCCGCCTTCAACCGCGCGGCCACGTCATAACGCAGCGGCGGAATATCGCGATTCTCCTTCGGCGACAACCCCTCCAGAATCGCAATCCGCGCATGCACGGTAAAACTGGTGCAACCGGCATCACGCACCGTACCAACGAAATCGCACAGCTCTTCATAACTGTCACGCCCGTTGATCCCGATCCGATGCTTCACCGTCACCGGAATCGACACCGCATCGCGCATCGCCTTCACACAATCGGCCACCAACTGCGGATGCCCCATCAGGCACGCCCCGATCATATTGTTCTGCACCCGGTCACTGGGGCAGCCCACATTCAGATTCACCTCATCGTACCCATGCTCCTGCGCCATCCGCGCACACGCCGCCAAATCCAGCGGCACACTGCCGCCCAACTGCAACGCCAAGGGATGCTCGGCCTCGTTGTGCCGCAGAAACCGCTCGTGATCGCCGTTGAGCAGGGCGCCGGTGGTGACCATTTCGGTGTAGAGCAGCGCGTGCTTGGAGAGCAGGCGTAGGAAGAAACGGCAGTGCCGGTCGGTCCAGTCCATCATCGGGGCGACGGAGAAGCGGCGGGAGAGTGGGGCGGGTGTGGCGTTGGATACGGACATTGGGGATCTGGAATCGGTGAGGCTGGGAGGTGGGGGAGTTTATCAGGATTGGGGGTGTGGGAGTTTGGGGAGTACCAACATCAAGGGCTGGTGAACTGTTCAAAAGTTCAAAAGCCCCTTACACAAATCACGGATCTTTCCTACATCTCCATCGAGACTCACCTCGATATTCTAGTCACTGACCAGAACAAAATCTGAATCTCAAACACGGATAGGGCGCTTTTCGTTTGTGGAGAAGCGGCCGCTAAAACCTGCACGGTATCATGATATAATACCATGAATAATAAACAGCTAAGCACCCTCAAAGCCGTGTTCTCAAGGCCAGCACCGGCCACCTTGGAATGGGCTCGTATCGAGTCCTTGTTCTGCGCAGCCGGTGCTCTGACCATTGAAGGAAACGGATCACGGGTGCGTTTTGAACTCAATGGCGTGGTCGCAACCTTTCACCGACCGCATCCCGACAAAGAAGCCAAGCCCTATCAGGTGCGTGACGCACGGGCTTTCCTTGAACAGGCAGGAGTTACCCCGTGAACGTGATGAATTACAACGGCTACGCCGCCCGAATTGAATACAGTGACGAAGACGGCCTGTTTGTTGGGCACATCGCGGGTATCAAGGATGTCGTGGGTTTTCACGGCGAGTCGGTCAGTGAGCTCCGAGCGGCATTTGAAGAGGCGGTCACCGATTACCTGGAGACCTGCGCCAAACTCGGACGCGCTCCCCAGAAACCCTACTCGGGCAATCTGAGCCTGCGCCTGGCGCCCGCGCTCCATGCGACAGTTGCTGTAAAAGCGCAGCTAGCCCACAAGAGTATCAATCAGTGGGTAGCGGATGTACTTGATCGAGAGGCGCATGCCTGAAATTGCAAGAATGATCGCGCTGTCTAGTTCTGAAATAGATGTAGACCTATTTCAGAACTAGACAATGATGTTCCGCCCCCTTTTTTCCTGGGGTAGAAGAATCCTTTGTAGGGCAAGGCTTGGGGAAAATCTCAGTTCTTTAACGAAACTTGTTTTGCATCGATTTTGAGATCACTCAGACGTTTGAGCATCGCAATGATGTTTTCCCGAGCGGACCCTTCATTGGCCAAACGTAGGCGCTTGATTCCTATAACAGAATCGCCCATGCCCGCAGTGAAAGGGGTCCGGATAATTTCACGCAAAACTACCTTGTTGGTGCTTGACTCTAATAAGGTATATTCAACTTCGCAGATCACTTCAAAATCCAGTCCGAATATAGGCTGGTCAACGCGCAACAGGTTGGCACGGAGTGCATAAGGCGCCAACTCGTCGCCAAGCAAATTTGCATTGGCGAGCGATTGTTTGAGGGCCGCGCGGAAGTCAGGGGAGTCGATTTCCGAAGTCCACAGAGGGTTGGTTTTATCTCCACCATTCACCTCGGAGATCTGGACATTGTTTTGCAGTTGGTGGTCGTAGGTGTTTGCTTTGGCTTGATCAGCAGCTACCGACATGCCGGAAATTTGAGCGGGTGAAGCACAACCTGTGCAAAGAGCAATTAGGGCTGAAGCTAAAAGCAAGCGAAGGTACGTCATTCGACAAATCCTTATGATTGAAAAAGTACCGAAGGGATTGTAGATAGTAGCACTGTGATATTATTTTCGACTAGCTACCGCAGCGTCACCTGATACGGTGTATCAAATTTATTTAGTCTTTTTAGGTGTGAATTTCAGTTCAGTCCACACTCAATTGCCCAAAATCGCCACTTGTCCTGGCGCCCTTGCCACCATCAAGTCAAAGACTCTGGAGCGGTTACTCAGGGAACACACGCGCCCGGCAGGATGAAGATTGACGCCAGGGAAAGTCTGGAGTGCAGGGCTGGAGCATTGCCAGCGATCAGCGGACTCCACCCAGCAGATGCTGCGTTACCTAGTCGAAATGATATTCGGTTGATATCATTATGCCACTCATTTGAGCATGAATGGAATTTTGAGGGATTGGACGCATGAAGGCGCATCGTTTGGTTTTGGCTCTTGGATTGGCCGCTGCTTGCACGGGCTGTGCTAGCGGCCTGAACTCTCAGCAGAAAGCAGAGCTTCGTCACTATGAGGCGAATGGACTTGCCGTTGAGGAAAAGAGCCCTGGTACTGGTGCCGCTCTTGGTCTGCTCCCTGGCGGCGGATCATTCTATGGCCGCGAATATGGTTTGGGTGTTGTGAATCTGCTTTTTTGGCCGTTGTCGATGCTGTGGGATCCCGTCAGTGGTCATGATGCGGCTGAGTCGATCAATTACACAGCAACAAAGGCACATGTGAATCAACTGCAGCGCAAAGAAGTTGATGCTATTGACGAACGCCTGCAGTCGGGTCAAATCGACGTAGCGCAATACGCTCTTGAAAAACGCAAAGTAAACCAGAAGTACGACTTCAACTAAGCACGTTCTTAGTGTGCGTAAGAAACCCGCCAAGTGCGGGTTTTTTCCATTCCGGAAAAGGGGGGAAAGGGGCTAGGGAAAAGAGGCTCTTTATTCTAGATTGAGCAGCCTCCCTAAAAAGATACCGCCGCGCGACTCATCGTGAGCCCCCCACCAACTACAGCAGCTTTCACCTACTCAGGTGGATCAATCTGATCAAGCACCCGGTTCGCCGTGATCTCCGCCAACATGATGCTGTTTGATATTCCCAATAGGGCATTGCGCGACCCACCGTCCAGATGATCCACCAAGTGATGGACCATCACATCGACCGAGGCCAGCGTCTCGACCAGAAAAACCATCAAGGTTTCGGTTTTCACCTCTGGGTCGACGAGAAACAGTGTGCAGGGTGTACGTGGGGTTGCTTTGATGTCGGCAATCGACGGGATGTAGACATCGAGGGCGGATTCGGTGGTTTCGTTGAGTTTTTTTGAAGGGGGTTCGTACGGGGTTACCGGTTCGGAGTCCGGCGGGTTTGGCGTGACCTTGAACATAGTGAAACTCCTAGTTGGAAAAAGGAGCCTTCACCTCGCTACCAAACGAGGGGTGGCGGCCATACGCGGGTTGGTAGACCGGTAACTAGGACCCGGCGCTCCCAAGGGAGCCCTACGCATGGCCACCATAAACCAGAGCCTGAAAAAGGTCTGTGAGCGGTGAGCGATACGACTAGTTGATCCGGGCTACCAAACCCGATCGCTGTTTTTCAGCGACCGGAAAACGATAGAGCCCAGGCCCTAGACGCACAAGCCGGCGGATTCTGGCGTAGCGGTAGGCAACGGCGCAAGGTCTTGTAGCTTTCAGGAAGTAAGCTGTAGGTGATTTAAACAAGCGCTATAAAACTGTAGAACGTCCCCCGAGAGGCGCCCTTTTTATTAGAGATGTAACTGATCCTGAACCAACGCTGTCACTCAGCAAGGTTTCATTATGGGCGGCGGGTCGACGGCCTAGGATGGAGACACCAGCCAAACCGCAGCTCCTCCTCACAGGAATCTGAGAAATGATCTCAAACACAATCAAAGTCGCGCTAATCGCCGGTGCTTTGCTGTTGAGCGCCTGTTCGGGGACGAGTACCCATAGCTGTTATTCCGAAGACTGCCAACCGTCTGCTGGCTTTGCCCCAAGCCACAGCAACAACCCCGGCAAACTTAATTTCCACGGCAGCGCGCTTGGTAGCAGCTTCAGCGAATACAACTCGGGTTTACTGCATGACGACTGATTCGTCGCGAATCTCAGAGCGACCTTCTTGATCCAACGATCAAGCCTCAACGCTGGGCAAACGTCTCCGCCCGACTCCCCGACACCTTCCTGCAATGCACCAACGCATCCCGAATCATGAAGTTCACCAACGTCGGTGACACCCCCAACTCCTTGGCAATGTCCTTCTGCGGCACGCCATGCAAGCGGTACATCTCAAACGCATAACGCGTCCGGCTTGGCAGCTCGGTCAATGCGTCGGCGATGTTTTCCAGGGTGGAGAAGTTGATGTGCGAGGTTTCCGGGGAGGCGCCCTGGATGACCACGTTGAGGCCTTCTTCTTCAGGGCCGGAATACTTCTGTTCCAGGGCCTGCTTGCGGTAGTGGTCGATCGCCAGGTTGCGCACGATCTGGAACAGGTAGCTGAGCTGCGCCTTGAACGAGGAGGTGATGTTCGGCGCCGATTGCAGGCGGAAGAACGCGTCTTGCACCACATCTTCAGCGCGCGAGCGGCAGCCGGTGATGCGGGCTGCAATCTTGACCAGTATCAGTCGATTGTCGACGAATGCCTGAAGTAGCGGCGAATCGCACCTGCTTGTGGACGCTTGTTCCGTCATTGGAGATCACCTTGCTGCCAATAGGTTAGTGGGACGACAAGAAGGCCGGGGCCGTCCTACACATCGAGCGACAAATTATGTTGAATGATAATGATTGTCAATTGAGAAAGAGAAGTAATGCTCCTTGAAGGTGCAGAGTGAGAACTGCGACACGCTGACGCGCCACGGCCTGCTTGGTGCGCAAGGCTGTCGACTAATTATTTGCCAAGGTCATCCGTTCTCATTGGTGAATGGCTCCGGGCTGCAGCCCCGGACACCACAGCATTGCCAATGCCTTGCGCGGTCGGCGAAGACCGCGTCCCGCATGCCCCCCGATGGGGCGTGACGTTACGACACCGATTCCAATTGCAAGCCGAATTCAGGCAGGAAACCTCATGACCGACGCGTTCGAACTCCCCAGCACTCTGGTCCAAGCCCTCCAGCGCCGCGCGGCCCTGACGCCGGATCGGGTGGCCTTGCGTTTTCTCGCCGAAACCCAGGATCAGGCTGTGGTGCTCAGTTATCGCGAGCTGGATCAGCGGGCGCGGACGATTGCCGGCGCGCTGCAGGCCGAGGCCGGTTTTGGCGAGCGCGCGGTGTTGCTGTTTCCCAGTGGGCCTGATTACGTCGCGGCGTTCTTCGGCTGCCTGTATGCCGGGGTGATCGCGGTGCCGGCCTATCCGCCGGAGTCGGCGCGTCGGCATCATCAGGAGCGGTTGCTGTCGATCATCGGCGATGCCGAGCCGCGCCTGTTGCTGACCAGTGCCGGCCTGCGCGATTCGCTGCTGCAAATCGAAGGCGCGCCGCCGTTGTTGTGTGTCGATACCCTCGACATCGCCCACGCCGATCGCTGGGTCGCGCCTGCCCTGGCAGACGATGACATCGCCTTCCTGCAATACACCTCCGGTTCCACCGCATTGCCCAAGGGCGTGCAGGTCAGCCACGGCAACCTGGTGGCCAACGAATTGCTGATCCGCCACGGTTTCGGCATCGACCTGAACCCCGACGACGTGATCGTCAGCTGGCTGCCGCTGTACCACGACATGGGCCTGATCGGCGGTTTGTTGCAGCCGATTTTCAGTGGTGTGCCGTGCGTGTTGATGTCGCCGGCGTACTTCCTCGGTCGGCCGCTGCGCTGGCTCGAAGCGATCAGTGAATACGGCGGGACTATTAGTGGCGGGCCGGATTTTGCCTATCGTCTGTGCAGCGAACGGGTCAGTGAGTCGGCCTTGGAACGCCTCGACCTGAGCGGCTGGCGCGTGGCCTATTCCGGATCGGAACCGATTCGCCTCGACACCCTGGAACGCTTCGCCGAGAAGTTCGCCAGCTGCGGTTTCACCGAAGACAGTTTCATGGCCTCCTACGGTCTCGCGGAAGCCACGCTATTCGTGGCCGGTACTCCGCGGGGCCAAGGCATCGGCAACCTGCGGGTGGACGATCAGGCCCTGGCGCAAAACCGTGCCGAAGCGGGCGAGGGCAGCGCGATCATGAGCTGCGGCATCAGCCAGCCGGAGCACGCGGTGTTGATCATGGACCCGGCGTCGCTCAGCGAACTGGCTGACAACGCGGTCGGTGAAGTCTGGGCCGCTGGGCCGAGCATCGCCCACGGCTACTGGCGCAACCCAGAGGCCTCGGCCAAGACCTTCGTCCAGCACGCCGATAAAAAATGGCTGCGCACCGGTGACCTGGGTTTCATCCGCGACGGTGAACTGTTCATCACCGGGCGCCTGAAAGACATGCTGATCGTTCGCGGCCACAACCTGTATCCACAGGACATCGAGCAGACCGTCGAACGTGAAGTGGAGGTGGTGCGCAAAGGGCGCGTCGCCGCCTTTGCGGTGAATATCGACGGTCAGGAAGGCATCGGCATCGCCGCGGAAATCAGCCGCAGCGTACAAAAAATCCTCCCGCCCGAGGCCTTGATCAAGGCCATCCGCCAGGCCGTGGCCGAGGCGTATCAGCAAGCGCCGAGCGTGGTGGTGTTGCTCAATCCGGGCGCCTTGCCCAAGACTTCCAGCGGCAAACTGCAACGCTCGGCGTGCCGCAATCGCCTGGCCGATGGCAGCCTCGACAGTTATGCGCTGTTCCCTTCGGCTGCCACAGAAAGCGTAGGCAACGGCGAATCCGCCTCGGAGCTGCAAAGCCTGATCGGTCAGATCTGGTGTGAGCAATTGCAGGTCAAACAGGTCGCTGCCGACGATCATTTCTTCCTGCTGGGCGGTAACTCCATTGCGGCCACGCAAGTGGTGGCGCGCCTGCGGGAAACACTCGGCCTGGAGTTGAACCTGCGCCTGCTGTTCGAAGCACCGACCCTTGGCGCCTTCGCCGACGCGGTGGCGCGGCAACAGCAGGACGGTGGCCTCGCCCAGGGTGCGATCACCACGCTGTCGCGCAGCGAGGCCATGCCGCAATCCCTGGCGCAGAATCGCTTGTGGATCACCTGGCAACTCGACCCGCAGAGCAGCGCCTACAACATTCCCGGTGCCTTACGCCTGCGTGGCGAACTGGACGAAGACGCCCTGCGCGGCAGTTTCCAGCAGTTGATCGAACGCCACGAATCCCTGCGCACGCGCTTCTTCGAGCGTGACGGGGTGGCGCTGCAGCAGGTGGATGCGGCCGCTGAATTCAATCTGCAACGCATCGACATCAGCGATCTGCCGGTGGCCGAGCGTGAAGCCCGCGCCCAGCAAATCCGCGAGGACGAAGCGCGCACTCAGTTCGACCTGGAGAAAGGTCCGTTGCTCTGGGTGACGCTGGTGCGCCTCGACGACGAAGATCACCAGTTGCTGGTGACGCTGCACCACATCATCGCCGATGGCTGGTCGATGAACGTGTTGATCGACGAATTTTCCCGGCTGTACGCGGCGGCTGCGCAAGGACAACAGGCCACGCTCGCGCCATTGCCAACCCAGTACGCCGACTACGGCAGCTGGCAGCGCCAATGGCTGGCGCAAGGGGAGGGCGAGCGCCAACTGGCTTACTGGAAAGCGCAGTTGGGCGAGGAGCATCCAACCCTGGACCTGGCCTGCGACCACCCGCGCTCGGCGCAACAGCTGCACAGCGCCGCCCGCCATACCGTGCGCCTGGGGGCGGACTTGAGCGATGCCATTCGCCAGACCGCCCAGGCCCACCAAGCCACGCCGTACATGCTGTTGCTCGCCGCATTCCAGAGCCTGTTGCATCGCTACAGCGGTGCGCGCGACATCCGCATCGGCGTGCCCAATGCCAACCGTCCGCGCCTGGAAACCCAAGGCCTGATCGGCTTCTTCATCAACACCCAGGTGCTGCGCGCCGAGGTGGATTCGCGACTGCCATTCATTGAGCTGCTGGCACAAACCCGCCAGGCCGCGTTGGGTGCACAGGCGCATCAGGACCTGCCGTTCGAGCAACTGCTTGAGGCCTTCCCGCAGGCGCGCGAACAGGGCCTGTTCCAGGTCATGTTCAACCACCAGCAACGCGATCTCAGCGCCTTGAAACGCTTGCCGGGGCTGCTCGCCGAAGAGCTGCCGTGGCACAGTCGCGAGGCCAAGTTCGACCTGCAGTTGCACAGCGAAGAAGATCGCAACGGGCGCTTGAGCCTGTCCTTCGACTACGCCAGCGAGCTGTTCGATGCAGCGACCATCGAGCGTCTGGCTGAGCATTACCGCAACCTGTTGCGCGCCATCAGTAAGCAAGCGCAAACCGCCATCGGCGACCTGCCACTGCTGACCGGGCCTGAGTCCGATCAGCAAGCGCAGTGGGCCGTTGCACCGTGCGCGCCTGCCCGCCGCTGGCTGCCGGAGCTGCTCAACGATCAGGCACGCCTGACCCCGGAACGCACCGCGCTGCTGTGGGACGACGGCAGCCTCGATTTTGCCGAACTGCATGCCCAGGCCAATCGCCTGGCCCACTACCTGCGCGACAAAGGCGTCGGCCCGGATGTGTGCGTGGCGATTGCTGCCGAGCGTTCGCCGCAACTGCTGATCGGCCTGCTGGCGATCATCAAGGCCGGTGGCGCCTACGTGCCACTCGATCCGGATTACCCCGCCGAACGCCTGGCCTACATGCTCAGCGACAGCTGCGTCGAATTGCTGCTGACGCAAACTCAATTGCTCGAGCGCTTGCCAGCGACCGACGGTGTCAGCGTGATCGCGATGGACGCCCTGCATCTGGAAAACTGGCCAAGCCACACACCGGGCTTGCACCTGCACGGCGACAACCTCGCCTACGTGATCTACACCTCCGGATCGACCGGGCAACCGAAAGGCGTCGGCAACACCCACGCGGCCCTCGCCGAACGCCTGCAATGGATGCAGGACACCTACCGCCTGAATGAAACCGATGTGCTGATGCAGAAGGCGCCGATCAGTTTCGACGTGTCGGTGTGGGAGTGCTTCTGGCCGCTGATCACCGGGGCCCGGCTGCTGCTTGCCGGGCCGGGTGAGCACCGTGATCCACAGCGCATCGCGCAGCTGGTTCAAGCGTACGGCGTGACCACGCTGCACTTCGTGCCGCCGCTGCTGGCGTTGTTCATCGACGAACCGCTCAGCGCCGAATGCACCAGCCTGCGTCGGCTGTTCTGCGGTGGCGAAGCGCTGCCGGCCGAGTTGCGCAACCGCGTGCTGCAGCAACTGCCGGCCGTGCAGTTGCACAACCGCTACGGCCCGACCGAAACCGCGATCAACGTGACCCATTGGCACTGCTCCCGTGCGGATGGCGAGCGCTCGCCGATTGGCCGGCCGCTGGGCAACGTGATCTGCCGCGTACTCGACAGTGATCTGAATCCCGTACCGGCCGGCGTGCCGGGCGAACTGTGCATCAGCGGCATCGGCCTGGCCCGCGGTTATCTGGGGCGCCCGGGCCTGACCGCCGAGCGTTTTGTCGTCGATCCGCTGGGCGAGCAGGGCGCGCGTCTGTACCGTACCGGTGACCGCGCGCGCTGGACCACCGATGGCGTGATCGAATACCTCGGACGTCTCGATCAGCAGGTCAAGTTGCGCGGCTTTCGCGTCGAGCCGGAAGAAATCGAAGCGCGGCTGTTGGCGCAAGTCGGTGTCGCCCAAGCCGTGGTGCTGGTGCGCGAAACATCGGCCGGTGGCCAGTTGATCGGCTACTACACCGCCGATTCCACCGAATCCGCAGAAGCCCAAAACACCCGCCTGAAAACCGCACTGGCGGCCGAACTGCCGGAATACATGGTCCCGGCACAGCTGATGCGCCTGGACGCGATGCCCCTCAGCCCGAGCGGCAAACTCGACCGTCGTTCCCTGCCGGAACCGCAGTGGCAGGTGCGCGAACACGTCGAACCAGTGACCGAACTGCAACAGCAGATCGCCGGCATCTGGCGTGACGTGCTGGGCCTCGCGCAAGTCGGCCTGCACGATGACTTCTTCGCCCTCGGCGGCCATTCGCTGCTGGCCACGCAAATCATTTCCCGCACGCGCCAGGCCTGCGACGTCGAGTTGCCGTTGCGCGCGCTGTTCGAAAACAGTGATCTGGGCGCCTTTGCCGAACAGGTGCGCCTGATCCAGGCCAGCGGCCGTACCAACGAACAGCCACCGATTGCCAAAGTCGACCGTAGCCAAGCGGTGCCGCTGTCCTACTCGCAGCAGCGCATGTGGTTCCTCTGGCAGATGGAGCCGGACAGCCCGGCCTATAACGTCGGCGGCATGGCGCGCTTGCGTGGGGTGCTGGATGTTGGGCGTTTCGAGGCCGCGTTGCAGGCCTTGATCATGCGTCACGAAACCCTGCGCACCACCTTCCCGAGCGTCGATGGCGTCGCGCGCCAGCAGGTGCATACCTCAACTTCAGTGCGCATGGACTGCAAGGACTTCACCGCGCTGGATGCCGATGGCCGCGAGTGGCAAGTGCAGCAACTGGCCGACGATGAGGCACACAAACCCTTCGACCTGGAAACCGGACCGCTGCTGCGCGCCTGCCTGGTCAAGACCGCCGAGCAGGAACACTACCTGGTGCTGACCCTGCACCACATCGTCACCGAAGGCTGGGCGATGGACATCTTTGCCCGGGAACTCAGTGCGCTGTACGAAGCCTTGGTCGAGGACCGCGAATCACCGCTGGCACCGTTGCCGGTGCAGTACCTGGATTACAGCGTCTGGCAGCGCCAATGGCTGGAGTCCGGTGAACGCCAGCGCCAGCTCGACTACTGGACGGCGCAACTGGGCCGTGAGCATCCGCTGCTGGAGTTGCCGGCCGACCGTCCGCGTCCACCGGTACAGAGCCACCAGGGCGAGTTGTACCGTTTCGACCTGAGCGATGACCTGGCGGCACGGGTGCGCGCCTTCAATGCGCAAAACGGTTTGACCCTGTTCATGACCATGACCGCCGCCCTGGCCACGCTGCTGTATCGCTATAGCGGCCAGACCGACCTGCGCATCGGCGCGCCGGTGGCCAACCGGATTCGCCCGGAAAGCGAAGGGCTGATCGGTGCGTTCCTCAACACCCAGGTGCTGCGTTGCCAGCTCGATGGGCAGATGTCCGTCGGCGAGTTGTTCGAGCAGGTTCGCCACACCGTGATCGAGGGCCAGTCCCATCAGGACCTGCCGTTCGATCATCTGGTGGAGGCCTTGCAGCCACCGCGCAGCGCCGCCTACAACCCGTTGTTCCAGGTGATGTGCAACGTGCAGCGCTGGGAGTTCCAGCAGAGCCGCACCCTGGCCGGCATGACCGTGCAATACCTGGCCAACGATGCCCGCGCGACCAAGTTCGACCTCAACCTGGAAGTCACCGACCTCGACCATCGCCTCGGTTGCTGCCTGACCTACAGCACCGATCTGTTCGACGAGCCGCGCATTGCTCGCATGGCCGCCCATTGGCGCAACCTGCTGGAGGCGCTGATTGCCGATCCGCAGCAACGCCTCAGTGAGTTGCCGTTGCTCGAAGCCGGCGAACAGCAACAGCTGCTCGACAGCCTTGGCGTCGAGCCGGGCGAGCATCGACTCGACCAGTGCATCCATCAGTTGTTCAGCGAACAGGCCCTGGCGCGTCCCGATGCACCGGCCCTGACCTTTGCCGGGCAAACCCTGAGCTACGCCGAACTCGACAGCCGCGCCAATCGCCTGGCCTGGATGCTGCGCGAGCGCGGCGTCGGCCCGCAGGTGCGCGTGGGCCTGGCGCTGGAGCGGTCGCTGGAGATGGTCATCGGCCTGCTGGCGATCCTCAAGGCCGGCGGCGCCTACGTGCCGCTGGACCCGGAATACCCGCTGGATCGCTTGCACTTCATGATCGAAGACAGCGGCGTCGGTTTGCTGCTCAGTGACGCGGCGATGTTCCAGGCCCTTGGCGATTTGCCCGCGGGCGTCGGCCGCTGGTGCCTCGAGGAAGACACGGCGGCGCTGGCCAATTATCCGCTGTCCGAACTGCCATCCATCAGCTTGCCACAACATCAGGCGTACCTGATCTACACCTCGGGCTCCACCGGTAAACCAAAAGGCGTGGTGGTGTCCCACGGCGAAATCGCCATGCATTGCCGCGCGGTGATCGAGCGTTTCGGCATGCGCCCGGACGACTGCGAGTTGCACTTCTATTCGATCAACTTCGACGCCGCCACCGAGCGTCTATTAGTGCCGCTGTTGAGCGGTGCCCAGGTGGTGCTGCGCGCCCAGGGCCAATGGGACGCGCAAGAAATCTGCGGGCTGATCCGTCGTCACCACATCAACATCCTAGGTTTCACCCCGAGCTACGGCAGCCAGTTGGCGCAGTGGCTGGCGACGCAAAACGCAACCTTGCCGGTGCGCATGATCATCACCGGTGGCGAGGCGCTGACTGGTGAACACCTGGCGCGGATTCGTGCGGCGTTCAATCCGGAGCGGTTCTTCAATGCCTACGGCCCGACGGAAACCGTGGTCATGCCTCTGGCCAGCCTGGCCCCCGAGGTGTTGGAGGAAGGCGCCGGCAGCGTGCCGATCGGCAGGGTGATCGGCAATCGCGTGGCGTACATTCTCGATGCCGACCTGGCGCTGGTGCCGCAGGGCGCGACCGGCGAGTTGTATGTCGGTGGTGCCGGCCTGGCCCAGGGTTATCACCAGCGTGCGGGCATGACGGCGGAGCGCTTTGTTGCCGATCCGTTTGCCGGCAACGGCGGGCGTATCTACCGCACCGGCGACCTGGTGCGCCAGCGTGCCGATGGCCTTGTGGAATACCTCGGGCGTATCGACCATCAAGTGAAGATTCGCGGTTTCCGCATCGAGCTGGGCGAGATCGAAACCCGTTTGCTGGAACATGAATCGGTACGTGAAGCGGTGGTGTTGGCGCTCGATGCACCGAGCGGCAAGCAACTGGTCGGCTATCTGGTCACGGACGTTGCCGAACAGGACCCGTCGCAACAAACCGCACTGCGTGAATCACTCAAGTCGCACCTCAAGGCCCAGCTGCCGGATTACATGGTGCCCACGCACCTGATCCTGCTGGCGAGCATGCCGCTGACCGCCAACGGCAAGCTCGACCGCCGCGCACTGCCGGCGCCAGACCCGGAGCTGAACCGTCAGCACTATGTGGCGCCCAGCAACGAGCTGGAGCTGACGTTGGCGCAGATCTGGTGCGAAGTGCTGAACGTCGAACAGGTCGGGCTCAACGATAACTTCTTCGAGCTCGGTGGCGACTCGATCCTGTCGATTCAGGTGGTCAGCCGTGCGCGTCAGCAGGGCATTCACTTCAGCCCCCGCGACCTGTTCCAGCATCAGACCGTACAGACTCTCGCCGCCGTGGCGACCCGCACCGAGCAGGTCACTGCCGAGCAAGGTTTGCTCAGCGGCGAGTCGCGCCTGACGCCGATCCAGCACTGGTTCTTCGACACCGCCATTCCCCAGCGCCAACACTGGAACCAGGCGTTGCTGTTGCAACCGAGCGAGGCCCTGGAACCCCATTGCCTGGAGCAAGCGCTGTTGGCGGTGATTGAACAGCACGATGCGTTGCGCTTGCGCTTCAGCCAGGTAGGCGGTCAATGGCAGGCGAAGCACCAGGCGCTTTCCGACATGCCGGTACTGTGGCAAGTCCGCGTCGCGTCCATGGACAAATGCGCCGCCCTGTTCGCCGACGCCCAGCGCAGCCTCGATCTCGAAGAGGGGCCGTTGCTGCGGGTGTTGCTGGTCGATGGTCCCCAGGGTCAGCAGCGCTTGTTCATCGCGATTCACCACCTGGTGATCGACGGCGTTTCATGGCGCGTGCTGCTGGACGATTTGCAGAACGTCTATCGCCAACTCGACGCGCAGCAGCCGGTGAAACTGCCGGCCAAGACCAGCGCCTTCAAGGACTGGGCCGCCCGCTTGCAGGCCTATGCCGGCAGCGAATCCCTGCGTGAAGAGCTGGGCTGGTGGCAGGATCAATTGGCCGGGCCGAGCGCCAAATTGCCCTGCGATCGACCGGAGGGCGGTCGTCAGCATCGCCATGCGCAAACCGTCAGCGTGCGCCTCGACAGCGAGCGCACCCGACAATTGCTGCAACAGGCGCCGAGTGCTTATCGCACCCAGGTTAACGACCTGCTGCTGACCGCGTTGGCCCGTGTGCTGTGCCGTTGGAGCGGTCACGCGTCGGCGCTGATTCAACTCGAAGGCCATGGCCGCGAGGCGCTGTTCGACGAAATCGACCTGACCCGCACCGTCGGCTGGTTCACCAGCGCTTACCCGCTGCGCCTGACGCCGTCGAACATCGAGGAGGCGGCCGGGCAGGGCACATCGATCAAGGCGATCAAGGAGCAACTGCGCGCCGTGCCGCACAAAGGCCTGGGGTATGGCGTGCTGCGTTATCTGGCGGATGAGCCGAGCCGCCAGCGCATGGCCGAACTGCCGGCGGCGCCGATCACCTTCAACTACCTGGGGCAGTTCGACCAGAGCTTTGCGGCCGATGCGCTGTTCCATCCGCTGGATGAAGCCATTGGCGCGGCCTTTGATGCGCAGGCGCCGCTACCCAATGAATTGAGCGTCGACAGTCAGGTCTACGGCGGCGAACTGGTGCTGCGCTGGACCTTCAGCGCCGAACGGTATGAGCCTCAGACCATTAGCGAGCTGGCCGATGCCTACCTGGGCGAATTGCGCAGCCTGATCGAGCACTGTCTGCGCGATGACGCGGGCGGCCTGACGCCGTCGGATTTCCCGCTGGCGAAACTGAACCAGACGCAACTGGATGCGCTGCCGATTGCCGCGGCGCAGATCGAAGACGTCTACCCGCTGACGCCGATGCAGGAAGGCATGCTGCTGCACACGCTGCTGGAACCCGGCACGGGCCTGTACTACATGCAGGATCGCTACCGCATCAACAGCGAGCTCGATGCGCAACGTTTCGCCCAGGCCTGGCAAGCGGTGATCGCCCGCCACGAAGCCCTGCGCGCATCGTTCTGCTGGAACGTCGGCGAAGACATGCTGCAGGTTATCCACAAGCCGGGCAGCACGCCGATCGAGTACCTGGACTGGAGCGAGATTGCCGCCGCCGAGCAGGAGCCGAAGCTGCAGGCCTTGCTCAAGTCCGAACGCGAGGCCGGGTTCGATCTGCTCAACCAGGCACCGTTCCACCTGCGCTTGATCCGGGTGGGCGCCGCACGTTACTGGTTCATGATGAGCAACCACCACATCCTGATCGATGCCTGGTGCCGCTCGCTGCTGATGAACGACTTCTTCGAGATCTACACCGCCCTCGGCGAAGGCCGGGAAGCGCAGTTGGCCTTGCCGCCGCGTTACCGCGACTACATCGCCTGGTTGCAACACCAGAGCCTGGCCGAAGCGCGGCAATGGTGGAAAACCAATCTGCAAGGATTCGAGCGGACCACGCCGATCCCGAGCGACCGGCCGTTCCTGCGCGAACATGCCGGCGACAGCGGCGGCATGATCGTCGGCGACCGCTACACCCGCCTCGATGTCCGTGACGGTGCGCGGCTGCGTGAACTGGCCCAGGCGCATCAGCTGACCATCAACACCTTTGCCCAGGCGGCATGGGCCCTGGTGTTGCGCCGGTTAAGCGGTGATCGCAACGTGCTGTTCGGGGTGACGGTGGCCGGGCGTCCGGTCGAGATGCCGGAGATGCAACGCACCGTCGGCCTGTTCATCAACAGCATTGCGTTGCGGGTGAAAATGCCTGACGACGATCAGCGTTGCAGCGTGCGCCAATGGCTGAGCGGTTTGCTCGACAGCAACATGCAACTGCGTGAGTACGAGTACCTGCCGCTGGTGAGCATCCAGGAAAACAGCGAACTGCCCAAGGGCCAGCCGCTGTTCGACAGCCTGTTCGTGTTCGAAAACGCCCCGGTGGAAGTCTCGGTGCTGGACCGTGCGCAAAGCCTGAAGGCGACCTCGGATTCGGGCCGCACCCACACCAACTTCCCGCTGACGGCGGTGTGTTATCCAGGTGATGACCTGGGCTTGCACCTGTCCTATGACCAGCGGTATTTCGATGAGTCCAGCGTCGAGCGCATGCTTGGCGAGTTCAAGCGCCTGCTGCTGGCGTTGGTAGAGGGGTTCCATGGCGACATGGCAGACCTGCCGCTGCTGGGGGCCGAGGAGCAGGACTTCCTGATCCACGGCTGCAACCAGAGCGAACACAAATACCCCCTGGAGCAGAGCTACGTTGCCTTGTTTGAAGCGCAAGTGGCGGCGCACCCGCAGCGGATTGCCGCCACTTGCCTGGGTCAGCACTACAGCTACCTCGAGTTGAACCAGCGCAGCAACCGCCTCGGCCATGCGCTGATTGCCGCTGGCGTCGGGCTGGATCAACCGGTGGCGCTGCTGGCCGAACGCAGCCTCGATTTGCTCGGCATGATCATCGGCAGCTTCAAGGCGGGGGCGGGTTATCTGCCGCTGGACCCGGGGCTGCCGAGCCAGCGCCTGAGTCGCATCATCGACTTGAGCCGCACGCCGTTGCTGCTGTGCACCCGCGCCTGTCACGCACAAGCACTGGCGTTGCTGGATGAGTTCGGTTGCGCCAGTCGGCCGCGGTTGCTGGTGTGGGAAGAGGTGCAGGCGAGCGATGTCTCGGTGGCCAACCCGGGCATCCACAGCGGGCCGGACAACCTGGCCTACGTGATCTACACCTCCGGCTCCACCGGTTTGCCCAAGGGCGTGATGGTCGAACAGCGCGGCATGCTCAACAATCAGTTGAGCAAGGTGCCGTACCTGAGCCTGGGCGAGGCAGACGTGATTGCCCAGACCGCTTCGCAAAGCTTCGATATTTCGGTCTGGCAGTTCCTCGCCGCGCCGCTGTTCGGCGCGCGGGTGGACATCGTGCCGAACACCATCGCCCACGATCCGCAGGGTTTGCTTGCCCACGTCCAAAGCCAGGGCATCACCGTGCTGGAAAGCGTGCCGTCGCTTATCCAGGGCATGCTCGCCCAGGAACGCATGAGCCTCGATGGCCTGCGCTGGATGCTGCCGACGGGGGAGGCGATGCCGCCGGAGCTGGCGCATCAATGGCTGCTGCGCTACCCGCAGATCGGGCTGGTGAATGCCTATGGCCCGGCGGAATGTTCGGATGACGTGGCGTTTTTCCGCGTCGACATGGCCTCCACCCGCGGCAGCTATTTGCCAATCGGTACGCCGACCGACAACAACCGCCTGTACCTGCTCGATGGCGCGTTGGAACTGGTGCCGCTGGGTGCAGTGGGCGAGTTGTGCGTGGCTGGCACCGGGGTCGGGCGCGGCTACGTCAGCGATCCGTTGCGCACGGCCCAGGTGTTTGTGCCGAACCCGTTCGGCGCACCGGGCGATCGCTTGTATCGCACCGGCGACCTGGCCCGCCGTCGCAGTGACGGCGTGCTGGAATACGTCGGGCGTATCGACCATCAGGTGAAGATTCGCGGCTACCGGATCGAACTGGGTGAAATCGAAGCGCGCCTGCATGAACAGCCGCAAGTCCGCGACGCGGCGGTCGGGGTGCAGGAAGGGGTCAACGGCAAGCACTTGGTGGGTTATCTGGTGGCGGCGGATTCAACGCTGAATCCGGCTGAACACCTGGAGCGCATCAAGCATCGCCTGCGCGCCGAGCTGCCGGAATACATGGTGCCGCTGCATTGGCTGTGGCTAGACAGGCTGCCGCTCAACGCCAACGGCAAACTGGATCGCAAGGCCCTGCCGGCGCTGGAGATCGGCCAGCTGCAAAGCCAGGATTACCAGGCGCCGCGCAACGACCTGGAGCAGACGTTGGCGGACATCTGGACCGAGGTGCTGAAGGTCGAGAAAGTCGGCATCCGCGACAACTTCTTCGAGCTGGGCGGGCATTCGTTGCTGGCCACGCAGATCGCCTCGCGGGTGCAGAAAACCCTGCAGCGCGATGTGCCGCTGCGGGCGATGTTCGAATGCAGCACGGTGGAGGAACTGGCCGGGTACATTGATGGATTGGCGGCCAGCGACATCACCGAGGAGAAGGTGGATCGGTTGAATGACTTGATGGCGGAGCTGGAGGGGCTTTGATTCTCTAGTGCCTGTGCCGGCCCCTTCGCTGGCAAGCCAGCTCCTACAGGGTTTCGTGGTGTTCACATGTTATGTGTTCACCAACGAACCTGTAGGAGCTGGCTTGCCAGCGAAGGGGCCGGTATAGACGCATACAATCGTGTGATTGACGGCAAACCGTCAGCCGCTCAATCTTCCGGCTCCATTTTCAAACGGAGCCACTGCGATGCCCTTCGTAACTATCGACGGCCAACCCCTTCACTACATCGATCAAGGCACCGGCCCAGCCGTCCTGCTGGCCGGCAGCTACCTGTGGGACCAGGCCATGTGGGCCCCGCAGATTACGGTGTTGTCGCAGCAATATCGGGTGATCGCGCTGGACCTGTGGGGCCACGGTGAATCCGGACCGCTGCCTGCCAACACAACCTCGCTGGATGACATCGCACGCCAGGCCTTGGCCCTGCTCGATCACCTGGACATCGATCGCGTGACCCTGGTCGGCCTGTCGGTGGGCGGCATGTGGGGTGTGCGCCTGGCGTTGTCGGCACCGCAACGGCTCAACGGTCTGGTGCTGATGGACACCTACGTCGGTGTCGAGCCCGAACTGACCCGGCAATACTACTTTTCGCTGTTCAAGATGATTGAAGAAACCGGCGTCATTTCCGAGCAATTGCTGGATATCGTGGTGCCGATCTTCTTCCGTCCGGGCATCGATCCGCAGTTGGCGCTGTACCAGGATTTTCGCGCCAAGCTCGCCGCGCTGCCGCCTGAGCGGCTACGTGAAAGCATCGTGCCGATGGGGCGGATTACCTTTGGCCGGGATGATCTGTTGCCGCGTCTGGGCGAGATGGATGCCGCGACCACGCTGCTGATGTGTGGCGATCAGGACAAGCCACGTCCGCCCAGCGAAACAATGGAAATGGCCGGGTTGATCGGTTGCCCGTATGTACTGGTGCCGGAGGCGGGGCATATTTCCAATCTGGAGAATCCGGGGTTTGTGATCGAGGTACTGCTCGAGTTTTTAGCCCAGAGAAATTAGTCGATTGTGATGGCCCCATCGCGAGCAGGCTCGCTCCCACAGGGAAATGCAATCACCTGTGGGAGCGAGCCTGCTCGCGATGGCGGCGGTGAGTTCACCACCGAATCATCGGAAAACTACTTCGGCCCAAGAATCTTCGCCAGCTTGTCCGGCGCCGGCGCCCCCTGCTGTTGCTGCAACTCGCCCTTGTCATCCATGTAGAAGATCGCCGGAGTGGCTTGCAGCTCCAGGTCTTCCATCAGTTTCATATTCGCCGCGAGTTTCGCCTGAATCGCCGGCGGCACATCCTTCAAGGCCTTGAGCGAACTGCTTTTGCCCGCGGCTTCGTGGTCGTACAGGGCTTTTTGCGGATCCTTGGCAGCGAGCAGCGCCGCGGATTTGCCCGGGCTGTCCTCACGGATGATCCCGACCATGATGTGCCGCAACTGCACCTTGCCGGCCTTGACCCACGGCCGCGCCTGTTCCCAGAACATGCTGCAGTAAGGGCAGTTCGGATCGCTGAACATGTAGACGATCCGTGGTGCATCCTTCTTGCCGTCAGCAATCCAGTTGCTTGTTTCCATCTTGGCCCAGACTTCCTTGGACATTGGCGCGTACACCAGTTTCTGTAACGGCGCGCTGCTCAGGTCATTGCCTTCGGCGTCGTACAGATTGCCCAGCAAAACGTGCTTGCCATCGGGCGTCAGGTACAGCGCCATGCCGCGATTCTGGTATTGCGCCGCGTAGCCGCGCAAGCCGTCGGGGGCGTCGAATTGACCGACGATTTTCGCGCCCTTGGCTTCGATCTTCTTGATCGCCTCGGGCAGCTCTTCGGCCTGCACCGTTGGCAGGTGCAGCAGGGCGGCACCCAGGCTCAGGGTCAGCAGGTGGCGGAGGCGGGGCATGGCAATTTCCTTGAAGAAGTGGCAGGTACGGAATCGAAGTTTTCCAGGGCGCGGGCCAGGCTGGCTTGCGACAGCTCGCCCAGATGACTGCCCAGCAGGCGACCGTCGGGGCTATAGAACAGCGTAGTTGGCAATGCCATGGAGCCGACGGCCTGGCCCAGGCGACCGCCGCCGTCGAACAGCACGTTGGACAGGCTCAGGCCTTGGGTTTCCAGGAACGTGCTGACGCTTTGCATGCTTTCGGCCTGGTTGACGAACAGGAAGGTCAGGTCGGGGCGCTGTTGCTGGGCGTGCTCCAGCACCGGCATTTCCCGGCGGCAGGGCGGGCACCAGGTGGCCCAGAGATTGATCACCAGCGGGCCGCCCTTATAGTCCGCCAATTGCACGGTTTCACCGGCGGAATTGCGCAGGCTGATGTCCGGCAGGCGCGTGCCCTGTTCAAAAATGCTCAGCGAGAATGTCGCCAGCAACCAGAACGCCAGGCCGCTGGCCACGCCGAAGCCCAGTGGACGGCGCAGGCCCGGGCGACGCCAGCCTCGGTACAGTGTGGCGAGCACCAGCGCGATAACCCCAGGCCAGGCGAGGAAACCGCCGTCGCGCAGGTCGATGACTTGCCAGGGATCGCTGCGATAGTGCGTCCAGTAAACGGCGACGAAACCGATGCGGGCCGCGAGCATGCCAATCAGGAACAGGCCGAACAGCACCGACTCGGGGTTCTCGCCACCGCGCTTGGCCACCCGCCAACCGACGAACGTTGCCAGCGCCAAGGCACTGATCAGCAGCAGGTGGTTAAGCGCGATGGCAAAGGTGCCGAGGGTAAAAGTCAGCATTAACGGGCGTCTCGGGTGGTGGTCCAGCGTTGCAGGAAAGTGTCGGCATCGACCTCGCCGGTGATGCGCTGGCTACGTCGCTCGATACCGTCGGTGCCTATCCACAGCAAGCTCGGTGGGCCGGGCACTTTATAGCGGCCGAGCAGTTCGCGGCTGGCGGCATTGTCGGCGGTGACATCCAGTCGGAGCAAGCGCACGTCACTCAAGGCTTGCAGTACCTTCGCCTTGCCGAACACCTGTTTTTCCATGACCTTGCACGACACGCACCAGTCGGCGTAGTAGTCCAGCAGCACCCACTGGCCCTGCGCTTGCGCAGCATCGAGTTCCCGTTGCAGGGCCCCGGGGTCCTTGATCGTGGTGAAGGCGTCGTGGCCGCTTGGCACGGCGGCCACGGCCGAGCCGGAAGCGCGAAAGACCTGCAACGGCTTGAACAGATCATCACTGCCCCCCGCCGCGCCGATCAGCAACAGGCTGCCCCACAAACCCAGCAGCAGCGAGGTGGCGCCGAACAGATGGGCGATGCGGCCAAAACCATCCGACTGCTTCCACGCGCTATAAGCCGCGATTACCAGCAATGCACCACACAAGCCGACCCACAGCGATTCATCCAGCACCGGGCGCAGCATCAGCAACGCCGTGGCGAGGAACAGGAAGCCAAAGATGCCCTTGAGCAGATTCATCCAGGCGCCAGGCTTGGGCAGGAAGCGATTGCCGACTGTCACCAGCAGCAACAATGGCACACCGATGCCGATGCCCATGGCAAACAGGATCAAGCCACCGTGCAGCGCGTTGCCGCTCTGCGCGATGTAGAGCAGCGCGCCGGCCAGCGGCGCGGTCATGCACGGGCCGACCAGCAGACCGGATAACGCACCCAGCGCACCGGCGCCGACCAGGCTGCCACCACGCTGATTGCGTGAGACGTTTTCCAGCCGGTCACGCACGGCCACCGGCAGTTGCAGCTCGAAGAAGCCGAACATCGGCAATGCCAGCAGGACGAAAATCGTCGCGAAACTGCCCAGCAGCCAAGGATTCTGCAACCAGGCCTGCAGGTTCGCCCCGAGGGAGGCCGCCAACACACCCATCGCCGCATACACCAGCGCCATGCTCACCACATAACTGCAGGCCAGGGCCACGCCGCGCCTCGGCGTAGCGCCGCTGCCGACGATCAGACCGGCCAGGATGGGCAGCATCGGTAGCGAACACGGGGTGAATGCCAACAGCAGGCCCAGCCCGAAGAACACCAACAGGCTCCAACCCAATGCGCGTTGCTGCAGATTGCTGGCCAGGGCCTGGTCTGGCGCTTCGTCTGCCGCGCCAGCCAGGGATTTACCGCCCAGATCCACGACCTGGGTTTGTGGTGGATAACACAATCCGGCATCGGCACAGCCCTGGAAGCCGACCTTGATCTGGCCGGTCGCGCCTGCCGGGATCTTCAGCTCAAGGCCTTGGCGATAAACCTGCTGTTCGCCGAAGAATTCATCACTGTGGGATTCACCCTCCGGCAGCGCGGGATGCTGGTCGGCAGGCAAACCGTCGAACTTCAAGCGTTTCTGGTACAGGTAATAGCCATCGGCAATCTGCCAGAACAGCTGGGTTTCGCCGGACTCCAGGCGTTCTGAAGTGAAAACGAACGCTTTGCCGACCGGGAGAAAGTCGGGTTTTGTCTCGAACGGATTGGTCCCGGCCTGGGCCAGACCCGAGATCAACAGGACAAAAAGTAAAAAGAGTCGACGCATGGGTAAGCCTTATCCCTGTTCAGGTGAGGTGCACGATGCCGGGTGGCGATTAACCGGTGATTAACCGCCACGCTTTGCTGTCATGGTCTCTGGATGAGGTTTAGTCGCGTAAGAGTCCTGGCCAAGAGATGTCATCGACCTTGATCGGTGCTGAGTCGGCCTTGTTTTTATCCATGTTGTACCTGATGTATTCGTTGTTCGTCAGGAAGATATAGTAATAGTTGTCGGCGAAAGACCGATCGTTTTGTACGGCAGTGATGATTCGATCTTTGTATTTCGCCAGGCCAGGCCATGTGCAGTCGGTTATTTCGTCACGCTCAGCCTCTGGTATCTTCCAATATGACGTGTCGTTGATGCACACGGCTTTATAGTCGACGCTCAAGTAGTAACCGTCGCTCATGAGGAAACGAAAATGTGCACTGTCAACGTCAGAGGTCTGCCACCATGTGCCTGCGACGATCAGAGGAAAGAAAGGAAGCAGGGGGCGCCATGCTGTTTCTAGAACGGGTTTTATATAGATGACTTTATCAGCATCCTGATCATATTTGCAGACCGTTGGTACATTGTCTTTATAAAAAAATAACCACGACGAATCTGCGTCCAACCAGTGGTGGTTGCCGTCGAACATGTTGGTGGTGGTGAAGCCGAAGCGCAGATTTTTGATGTGAGGGTGAAGCGCTTTCCAATTGTTGTTCGATATATCACTGGGGTATCCATCCGGGACTTCGTTGTCGCCAATGTTGAAGCGAGAGTATTTGTTGGTGTCTTTGAAAAAGAAGTGTATGGCATCTTTGCCGGAGCGCCAGTCGACGGCAACAAAGTTCTTGAGTATTGGCATGATCTGATTCCTTTCAGTCAGGTAGGTTTGTTTTCACTAATGGAGGATGTTCTTTGTGAGTTGTGGTTGATTTAAGTTGAGTGCGGATTCAGAATATCGCGATGGAATTTGGTTTTGTGTACTTTTTAAGGGGAGTTTGTTTCGGTTTGAAACCAGGTTGTTTGATCAAACTAAGCAGAAAGCGCTCAAATATCCCGGCGATTATTTAATACCCCCCTGTTACGCTTTGCGACGACTGAATGGAAGACCCTGCTTCTCGTTGGGGGGGGACCTTGCCATAATTGCGGCTTAATCCTGGCTTGCTTCACTCGTGTTTTTACTCATGGAGCACCCATGCACGTACTGGTTTGCGAAGACGATGAGTTGATTGCCAGTGGCATCGTTGCCGGCCTGACAGCCCAGGGCCTGACCGTGGAACACGTCGCCACTGCGTCGGCGGCGCGGGCGATGCTCAAGGTGGCCGAATTCGACGTCATGGTGCTTGACCTGGGGCTGCCGGACGAAGACGGTCTCAAGCTTTTGCAGCAACTGCGCCACAACGGCCTGGAACTGCCGGTACTGATCCTCACGGCCCGCGACTCGGTCACCGACCGTGTCGACGGCCTGCAAGCCGGCGCCGACGATTACCTGCTCAAGCCGTTCGACCTGCGCGAACTCGCCGCACGCCTGCACACGCTGTTGCGGCGGGTAGCGGGGCGCAGCGTCAACCTGATCGAGCACGGTGCCCTGACTTACGACCCGAGCAGCCGCGAAACCACGCTGGGCGGCCAGCCAGTGGACCTGTCGCGCCGCGAGCAGTCGCTGTTGCAGGCGCTGCTGCATAACCGTGGCCGGGTGCTGTCCACCGAGCAGTTGAAAGACAGCGTCTACGGATTCAACGACGAACTGGAAAGCAACGCCCTCAACGTCCATATCCATCACCTGCGGCGCAAACTCGGCAACGGCATCGTCGAGACCGTGCGCGGCCTGGGTTATCGCCTGGGGCCGGCCGATGGAGCAGAGGAATTGAAAAAGTGATGAGCCTGCGTTTGCGCCTGAGCCTGACGCTCGGCGGCGCTTTTGCCCTGATCTGGGCCTTGGCCGCAGCCTGGATGCTCAGCGACCTGCGCAACCAGATGATGTTTTCCCTCGACCAGCGCCTGGTGGCCTCGGCGCGCATGGTCGCCGGGCTCATGGAGCAATTGCCGCCGTTGCCGAGCAAGGGCGAGGGCACCCATTTCAGTGCCGAGCAACTGAACATTCCCGGCGGCATGGCGTGCCAGGTCAGTTCGTTGCGCGGTGAAATCCTCGCCCGCAGCCACAGTGATCCGGGACAAACCCTGGAAGCCGAGAAAATGGGATTCCACGACCAGATCATCGACGGCGCGCCGTGGCGCAGTTTCACCCTGGCCCGTGGCGACCTGCGAATCACTACGGCCGATCGGCAGATCGAACGCGAGGCGTTGAACATGTCGATCCTGCTGGCCGCTTCGGTACCGGTGGGCGTGGCGCTGCTCGGTTGCCTGTGCCTGCTCTGGCTCGGCATCGGCCAGGGCCTGGCACCGCTCAATCGCATGCGCGACGCCTTGATGCGCCGCAGCCCCGACTCCCTCGAGCCTTTGCAGGTCCAGCCGTTGCCCAGCGAGCTGCAACCCTTGCTCGACACGCAGAACCAGTTGTTCCAGCGCATCGGCAAGACCATCGAACGCGAACGCCGGCTGACCGGTGACGCGGCCCATGAATTGCGCAGCCCGCTGACCGCGATCAAGACTCACCTGCAGGTGGCGCGCATGACCGAAGGCGCGGCCCGTGATCAGTCCCTGGCCCGGGCCGAAGAGGGCGCCGACCGCCTGCATCGCACCCTCGAGCAACTGCTGTTGCTGGCGCGGGTCGAGGGCAGCCTGTCGTTTGACGATGGCGTGCAGTGCAGTGCCGAGCAGGTGGCGAAACTGGCGATACAGGACACGGCCGGCGGTGATCGTCAACGCATCAGGCTCCAGCTGCCGACCAGGGTTTCCCACGCCCCGGTGAAAATGCCCTCGGTGCTGTCGATTGCCGCACTGCGCAACCTCCTGGACAACGCCTTGCGCCATACGCCTGGTGACGGGCCGGTGGAACTGAGCCTGCAAACCACCGGCAACCGCGTGCAGTTCGTGGTGCGCGACCATGGCCCGGGCATTGCCGATGACGACCTGCAACACCTGACCCAACGCTTCTGGCGCAACGGCCAGAGCAACGGCTGCGGCCTCGGCCTGGCGATTGTCCAGGCGATCGTCCAGCGCTGCGGCTGTACCCTGCATTTCGACAGTCGGCCGGATGGCTTGCGGGTGGAGCTGACGATGCCGTTGCAACCGGTGTAACGACCACATAAAACCTGTGGGAGCCCTGGCGCACATCAAATGTAACTCCTGTCGATTGGCCGCCCGGATCCAGCACGACTATCGTTGCTCCTACTCAATGGATTGAGGGGAGCGCACCATGGAAGCATCCGTACACACCTGCAAGGCAACCCCGGCCGACGCCGGCATCATCAGTCGCATCATCGAGCGCTCCATCCGGGTCGGTTGCGTGCTCGACCACCGCAACAACCTGCGAACCGTGGCCAACTGGACCCACAACAAGACCATCGAACACATTCTTCCCTGGTTCACCGACCGGCGGTTGTACCTGAACATCGCGCTGTTGCAGGACAAGCCCGTGGGTGTCGCCATGGCCGCCAGCAACGGCAAGGTAGCGTTCTGCTACGTACTGCCGGAATGGTTTCGTCGCGGGGTCGGGCAAGCACTGGTGCGCGATCTCGAAGGCTGGTTGATTGAACAGGGGCTGCAGCATTCACGACTCAACAGCACCCGAACCGGCGAGGCCTTTTACCGGCGCCTGGGTTATCAGGCGTATGCCCAGGCGTTCGCGGTAGCGGGCCTGTATGCCATCCCCATGCACAAAGCGTTGCCTGAGGTCTAAATCCTCGAACTCCTGATGCGTTTCCAGAACAGGAAAACCTTAATGAGGGGTCGAGAGATGTCAGTCGCTACCAGGCTTGTGCAAGACCAGTCGGCCCGGATTACTCCGGTGCCGGCCGAGACGCTTTATCAGTTCAACGAATCGCCGTTGCTGGCGCGTCAAAACCAGCAGGAGTCCAACGCCCGCAGTTACCCGCGGCGTATTCCCCTGGCACTCAAGCGCGCCAAGGGCCTGTATGTCGAAGACGTCGAAGGCCGCACGTTCATCGATTGCCTGGCCGGCGCCGGGACTCTGGCCCTCGGGCACAACCACCCGGTCGTGATCGAAGCGATCCAGCGCGTGCTGGCCGACGAACTGCCGCTGCACACCCTGGACCTGACCACGCCGGTCAAGGATCAGTTCGTCCAGGACCTGTTCGGCTTGTTACCGACAGCCTTGGCTGCGCAAGCGAAGATCCAGTTTTGCGGGCCCACCGGCACCGATGCGGTGGAAGCCGCGCTGAAGCTGGTGCGTACGGCCACTGGCCGCAGCACCGTGCTGTCGTTCCAGGGCGGCTACCACGGCATGAGCCAGGGCGCGCTGAGTTTGATGGGCAGCCTGGGGCCGAAAAAGCCTCTCGGCGCCTTGCTCAGCAACGGCGTGCAGTTCATGCCGTACCCTTACGATTACCGTTGCCCGTTTGGCCTGGGCGGCGCGCAGGGGGTGAAGGCCAACCTCAACTACCTGGAAAACCTGTTGAACGATCCCGAGGCCGGCGTGCAACTGCCGGCGGCAGTGATCGTTGAAGTGGTACAGGGCGAGGGCGGGGTGATCCCGGCCGATCTCGACTGGTTGCGCGGCTTGCGCCGGATTACCGAAAAAGCCGGCGTGGCGTTGATCGTCGACGAGATTCAGAGTGGCTTTGCCCGCACCGGCAAGATGTTCGCCTTCGAGCACGCCGGGATCATTCCAGACGTGGTGGTGCTGTCCAAGGCCATCGGCGGCAGCCTGCCATTGGCCGTGGTGGTCTATCGCGACTGGCTCGACACCTGGCTGCCGGGCGCCCATGCCGGGACTTTCCGTGGCAATCAGATGGCGATGGCCGCCGGTTCTGCCGTGATGCGTTACCTGGTCGAACACAAGGTTTGCGAACATGCCGCCGCCATGGGCGAACGCCTGGGCGAGCACCTGCGCATCCTGCAGCGTGATTTCCCGCAGCTGGGCGATATTCGAGGTCGAGGCCTGATGCTTGGTGTGGAACTGGTCGATCCGACCGGCGTGCCGGATGCCCTGGGTCATCCGCCGGCGTTTGCGCGACTGGCGCCGCTGGTGCAGCGCGAATGCCTCAAGCGCGGCTTGATCCTTGAACTGGGCGGCCGCCAGGGCGCCGTGGTGCGCTTCCTGCCACCGCTGGTGATCACCGCCGCGGAAATCGACCGGGTGGCCGAGATTTTCGGCAGGGCCCTGGCCGCGGCCACCGCCAGCCTCTAAATTTTCCGGCCCCCGGAACGTTCCTTCTACATAGCAGCTGCACACAGCGTGCAGCCCACCCTACAGCGATGGAGAGACAGCATGACGTCAGTATTCGACCGCGAGGACATCCTCTTTCAGGTCGTGGTCAACCACGAAGAGCAATACTCGATCTGGCCCGACTACAAAGCCGTGCCCGAGGGCTGGCGTACCGTGGGTAAAAGTGGGTTGAAAAAGGAATGCCTGGCCTACATTGAAGAAACCTGGACGGATATGCGTCCGCTGAGCCTGCGCCAGAAAATGGACGAGCAGGCGGCTGTGGCGCACTGAGTCAGCGCCTGCAAAAAAAGCCCGCTGAACCGGTCAGGTCAGCGGGCTTTTTTGCGCCTGGCGGCAACATTCTCTTGTAGGAGCCCGGCTTGTCGGCGAAGGCGTCCTTGAGCCTTGCGCTAGTCTTTCGGGTGCCTTCGCCGGCAAGCCGGGCTCCTACAGGACCGGGCCGTTGCTCAACCCCTTGATCAAAAGATCCACATCCCCTTCCAGCTCGGCCACCGGATCGGCGGCGTCGACACTCAACACCACCAACTGACTCCCGGCCTCGGCAATCACCGCTTTCACCGCGTCTGAGGGCTGCCGATGGTGCAACACCACCGCCACATCATTGTCCTTGAGCATCACCCCCAACTCCTTGAGCGCCTCCGGTGTCCATTCGGCATCCGGCCGTGCATCCAGCCCGACCAACTCCAGGTTGAGCCCGCCGATCAGATAACCAAAGTGATCGCTGAGGCTCACCACGCTGAGGTTGTCCGCAGCGGCCAGGCGCGCTTCGCTGTCGGCGCTGAGTTTGAGCAAGCGCTGTTTCAGTGCCGCCAGGTTCGCCTCGATCGCAGGCTTGGCCGTGGGGGCCAGGCGTACCAGGTCCGCGGCCATCACGTCGGCCATGCGTCCCATGTTGTTGCTGGCCAGCCAGGGCTGGCTGTTCAAGCCATCGACCTGGTTGCCCGGCTGCACGGCAATGCCGGGCAGGGCGCCATCCACCGGACGGGCGGCGTCGACTTCGATGATGCGGATGTTGCTGCGCCGGGAGGTCGGGTACAGCGGATCGTCCGGCCACAGCGAGCGCACGCCGATCACCGCATCGGCGCCGGTCGCCAGCTTGGCCAGCGCCGGAGCGCCACGGCCGGTGAAGTAGGCGGTCTGGCGGCTGCCGGGCAGGTTGGCTGGTGCCGCGCGCTCAAGGCTGACATCGGTGCCTTTGAGCAGCACTTCGCCCAGGCCGTAGGTAATTGGCAGTGAAGCCAGCACCCGCAGCGGTTTGCCGCTGTCAGCGCCGACGGCGGTTGTGGCCAGCCCGCACAGGGCGAGCGCCAGGGTCAGTTGTCGCAGAGAAAATGACATTTATCCAAGGTTCCCTTTGAGGCTGGGGACGACGCCGCGCGCGATGGCGGCCAGGGCGAAGGCGATGCCGGCCACCAGGATGATCGCGGCACCGGACGGGATCGGCAGGTCAAATACGATTGGCGCGAGAATCCCGCACAGCGTACTCACCGTGGCGATCAGCACCGAGCACCAGAAGAAGCCCTTCAGTGACTGGCTGAGCAGGCGCGCCGCCGCGGCCGGTATCACCAGCAGCGCACCGACCAGGATGGCGCCGATGACTTTCACCGCGGCGACGGTGATCAGCGTCACCAGGATCACGAACAGGTAATCCAGGGACTTCACCGCCACCCCGCGCACCGCCGCCAATTGCGGGTTGAAGCTGGCGAGCATGATGCGGTTGTACAGCGGCAAGGCCAGGGCCATGACCAGAGAACCGACGATGGCCAGCACCAGCAGGTCATTGCCGTTGACCGTCAGCACCGAACCGAACAGTACGTTTTCGAGGATGTGCACGTTGATCTTGCCCGCCAGGATCAGCAGCAGGCTGGCGCCCAGCGCCAACGACACCGACAGGAACACACCGATCAAGGTATCCGGCGCCAGGCCCGTGCGGTTGCGCAGGTAGTTGAGCAAGATGCCGAACAGCAGGCAGTAACCGAACAGGCTGCCGTAGGGCCCAGTGTAGGGTTCGCCCAGCAGGATGCCGATGGCCACGCCGGTCAGCGCCGCGTGGCCCACCGCTTCGGAGAAAAACGCGAAGCGCTTGACCACCACCAGGGTGCCCAGACCGCCCAGCACCGGGCCGATCAACAGGCCGGCGAGCAACGCGTTGACCACAAATCCATAGGCCAGCGCCTCAGGCAGATAACCCGACGAGGCCCAGCCCTGGACCATCAAACGAAAGGCTTCGTAACTCATCAGGCAGCGCTCCGTGGATGGGTCGAGAACAAGGTCAGCAGGCGATCGGGGGTCAGCGCCTGTTGTGGCGTGGCATCGAACAGCACGCGGCGGTTGAGCCCGGTGACGTGATCGGCCAGGCGTCCAACCGCTTCCAGATCGTGCTCGATCCACAGCACGGTGATGCCCGCCGCGCGCCAGTCGCCCAGCAAGCGTTCGAACACCCGGATGCCGGCTTCATCGAGGGCCGACATCGGTTCGTCGAGCACCAGCAATTGCGGCGCCGGAATCAGCCCTTGCGCCAGCAACACCCGCTGACGCTCGCCACCCGACAGCGCCCCCATGCGGCGCTTGCGCTTGTCCTGCATGCCGACCCGTTCCAGCGCCTCGCCGATAGCCTTCGCGTAGTGCTTGCTCAAGCCGAGGAACGCCGGGCGCCGCTGGCACATTGCAGCCATGAAATCGTCGACGGTCATTGGCAGGCCGCGATCAAATTCCAGCGCCTGGGGCACGTATCCGATCGTCCCCGGTTCGCCCGGCCATTGCAGGCTCAAGCGGCCCTGGTGCGGCATCTGCCCGAGCAGGGTCTTGATCAACGAGCTTTTGCCGCCACCGTTAGGGCCGACCAGCGCATGCACGCTGCCGGGCCGAACTTGAAACGTGACGTTGTCGAGGATGGTCGTGCGACCGAGGGTCAGGCTGACGTCGGCGAAATCCAGGGTAGGCCCCGAAACCTGTGGGAGTGAGCCTGCTCGCGATTGCGCTGTGTCATTTGATGATGGTGTCGCCTGGCTGGACGCCTTCGCGAGCAGGCTCGCTCCCACAGGGGATTGTGCATCGGCCAGGATGGTTTCTTTCGATGTCATGCCCCGGACTCCTGAATCGCCCGCACCACGGTGTTGAGGTTGCCGGTCATCTCTTTTTCGTACTTGTCGGCGGTGTATTCGCCGTAGGAGATATGCGACAGCGGGTACAGCTTCACCCCGGATTCGCGCTGGATGGTGTCGACATAGGTGGAGGGGAAATCCATCTCCGAGAAGATCACTTTCACGTCCAGCTCACGCAATTGGTCGATGGTCTTTTTCAGCTGGCTGGGGCTGGGTTCGATACCGTGGGCCGGCTCGACCACCGCCGTCACTTCCAGGCCGAATTCGCGCAGTAGGTAATCGTAGGCGGCGTGAACCGTGGCCACGCGCAGCTCGGCGTTCGGCGCCGCGGTCAATTTGGCCAGGGCGTCGGCGCGCATCTTGCGCAGGCGCTTGCCGTAGGCGCGGGCGTTCTCGGTGTAGGTCTTGGCATTGGCCGGGTCGAGTTTTCCCAGTTCGCGGGCGATGTTGTTGACCTGGGCAATCGAGGCGCTGATCGACAGGAACGTGTGCGGGTTGACCACTTTGCCCGCGCCACGCGCGGCGACGCCGGTGGCGGCCAGCAGCGGCACGTTTTCGTTGGCCTCGATCACCGGCACGTTCGGCGTTTCACTGGCGGCGATCATGCGGTCGGCGAAGTCGTCATGGCCGACGCCGTTGAGCACGATCACGTCGAGCCCGCTGATGCGCTTGATGTCTTCGGCCCGTGGCTCGTAGGCATGGGGGTTGAAGCCGGCGGGAATCAGCGGCACCACCTCGGCCTTGTCGCCGACAATGTTGGCCACATAGCTGTAGTACGGGTGCAGGGTGATGCCGATGCGCAGGCGCTTGGCCTCATCGGCGCTGGCCAGGGGTGTCAGCAGGCAGGCCAGCAGGCCGACCAGTGACAGGCGCAGGAAAGAACGTAGCGATGAAATAGGCATGGGAAAGCGGTCTTCTCTCGGGTGAAGGCGAGGGTTCAGTGCCGGTGCTGGCGGGTCACGCCGGCATCGAATTGCGCGACGACCTGCCGCCAGCCGGCGCCTTCGAGCGCTGCGTCGCTGAGGTCGGCAGGGGCCTTGAGGTCGGTGGCGCGGTTGAGCCAGATGTCCGGGGCGTCGTCGCCAGCACTCAGGCGCATCAGGAACGAGCCGGCCACGGTGACGTTCTGGCTCTGCCCGAAGTACGCCTTTGCGTCGAGCAACTGCCAGGCATGGCCGCCGCGGCTGACCGAGCTGGCGTCCTGGGCAAAGGGGGCAAAGCCTTCATCGGCGAGGGTTTCAGGTGTCGGCAGGCTCTGTTGTTCCTGGCGCAGCAAGTGGATCTCATCCAGCGTCACGCGCAAATCGGCGTAGATGCCTTGTTCGGAGGCGCTCAGATCGCGGCGGGCATCCAGTTGATGACTGTTGATGCTGCTCACTGGCTGCGACTCGCCGCGCCAGGCGACCACTGAACCGGCCACTGCCAGGATCACCAGGCACAACAGCAAGACATAGAGGGTTTCATGGCCGGCGCCGGCCGGGCGGACGATGTGCGTGGTGGGCGTACTCATGGGCTTTCGATGTCCGCCTGGTCGATCTCGACCACATGGCCGGGGCCTGCGTCGAACAGCACATAGAACTCAGCCCCGGGCTTCTTGAAGGTCAAGGTCGAATCGGCCCCGAGCTTGCCCGGCACCAGGATGGTTTCGTCGTAGCCGATCACGTCCAGGGTCACGCCCGGAGCACCGCTGCCGTCGGAAAAACCGCCGGTGCACTGGATCTGCTCGGCGTCGATGGCCTTGCATTCGCACATCGGGTTGTGGGCCAGTGCGCTGGCGCTGAAGCCGGCACAGAGCACCAGCAACGCGGCGCGCAAAGGGCGAATAGGTTTGATCATGGTTTGCCTCCTTGGGTGGATAGCCAGGCGAGGGTGGCGGGGGAGGCCTGGCTCAGAGGAATGGATGCCTGGTGCATGGAGCCGTCCCAACCTTCCATGGTGATCCACAGTTCGGCGTCGGCCTTGGTTTTTGTCGGCACCGGCAGCATGGCGCCCATGCGGTAGGGCGTACCGAAGAAAATCACCCCGGCGGCACGCAGGCTGCGTGGCTTGCCGATGCGCAGGTAAGTCGCCTTGACCTGCTCGCGGCAGCTGTCGCACAGCGCGGCGTTGAAGCTTTTCATGTAGCCGGCCGGGCCGTCGGGCCGTGGTGCTTCGTTACGCAGTTCGGCCAGGCGCAGGCTCCAGGGCCCGACCTGGACTTCACCGATTTCCCGCTCGCCCAGGCCCGTGTCACCGCGAAACAGCGCGGCATCGGCGAAGTATTTGGGCATGAAACCCAGCGGCACCAGCAACAGCAGGACGTTGATGTGGAAACGCCATTTGTGCCAGAAGCGGCTTAGCGTCGAACGGGGTGATTGAGTGGCGACCTGGCTCATTGGCTGACCTCCGTGGCTTCAGCGCTGCTGGCCGTGGCAGGCTCGTTGCGTGGGCGTTTGTTGCTGCGCTTGAGGGCGTTGGCCGTGGCCAGGGCGGTGCGCTTGGTCCAGATCAACAGGCCGCTGAGTACCATCATGCTCAACAGCAGGCCGAAGAAGCACCAGATCAGCTTGATCCAGATCCCGCCGAAATCACCGGTGTGCAGCGGACGCATGGATTCGGTCACGAACTCCAGGCCCGAACGGTCCGACAGCAGGCGCGTGGCAGCGACTTCGCCGGTGTACGGGTTGATATCGGCGGTCTGGAACATCAGCGGGTACCAGCTGCGCCCGCCCACCGACAGGTAGCTGTAGGCGTTGGCCGGCATACTGACAAAGCTCTCGTCGAGCCCCGGGATACGTTCCTTGGCCTCGCGGATTGCTGCTTCCAGGCTGATCATCGGTGCCGGCGCGCCATCGGTGGTGAGCGGCACGCTTTCCCGCGGGACCACGGCCGCCACCGGCGCGGTGGAGATGGAGATCTGGTTGTCGAACATGAACGCTTCGATCAGGAACCAGGTGCTGGTGACGGAAATGACCGCGATGAACCAGATCGACCAGATGCCGCTGAGCCGGTGGAAATCGCCCCAGAAAATCCGTGCGCCATGGCGAATGCGCAGGGTTGGCCGGAAAAAGCCTTTCCAGAAGCGCTTGTACACCACGAGGCCAGTCACCAGGGAAGCCAGCATTGGCAGGCTGAGGAACGACACCAGGTACCAGCCCCAGCTGTAGCCGTTGGTGAACGGCACCAGCCACCAGCCATGCAGGGCACGGGTGAACGCCTGGAAGTTGAACTGCGGAGCGGGGCCCTGGATGGCACCGGTGTAGGGGTTGACGTACACCGTCAACTCACGCCCATCGGGGTAGTTGACGCGTACGTCCAGGGCGAAATGCGCTTCGTCGGGGCGGCTGATGCTGTCAACGATGATGGTGGGCTCGGCTTGCTTGATCGCGGCGACGATCTGGTCGTAATTGAGCCGTGGCGCGTCATCCGCAGGTTGGCTGGCGCGCATTTGCGGATTGGCCAGCCAGACGATCTCCTGGCTGACCACCGCCAGCGTGCCGGTCACACAGACGATCAACACGAAAAACCAGATCGGCAGTGCCAGCCAGCTATGGACCAGGAACCAGATTTTTGAACGGGATTTCTTCGACATGATTAAGGCGTCTTATATCGATGAAAGGCCTCTGCTACGGGCTTCGCAGCGATGAGGTCAATGGACGGTCCGGTCGTGGTTTTTTCTACGCGACAGGACTGCATCTATATAGGACGGATGAGCACCCGAAATCCCGAAGGGTGATATGAAAGAAAATGTTTCGTGTTTCGCCAGACCATCGTCGGAACGCCACCCGGCGTTCCGACGACGAGGCCGCGCAGGCCTCGAAGATTTCACCCTTGCTGGAACATCTCCTTCGCCCGCTGCTCGATCTGCTCCTGGGTCAGATCCTCTTTACGCGTGGCCAGGAACCACAGATGCCCATAGGGATCCTTCAAGGTCCCGGAACGGTCGCCGTAAAACTGATCCTTGACCTCTGAAACTACGACGCCACCAGCATCGATCGCCTGTTTGTAGGACCTGTCCACATCGGTCACGTACAAGTGCAGGCCCACCGACGGAGAATTGTCCGGATTGCGCAGCGGCCCTTGATCGCACGGAGTGCCGAGCATGATCGGGCAATCGCCAATGCGCAGTTCGGCGTGGCCGATGCCGCCGTCGGGCATGCTCAGGCGCATGACCTCGATGGCGCCGAAGGCTTTTTTGTAGAAATCGATGGCTTCGGCCGCTTTTTGAATGCCCAGGTACGGGGTGATGCTGTGATAACCCTCTGGAATCGGTTTAACGCTCATGATGTTCTCCCTTTTTTTGTTGCGGATTGAAGATCGCTCTCCAGCCGAACAATTGTAGGAGTTGCCGAAGGCTGCGATCTTTTGTTTTGATCTTCAGCATGTTTCAAGTTTCCAAAAAGATTTCAGCCTGCGGCACGTTCTACAGAGTTCATCGGCACTGTTCAGCCATCAACAGTGAAGCAACAGATTGCTTGCCTTCGTGATGTAAAACCCCTCGAAAATGCCCTGAACCCCCTTCAAACACTGACCCGCGCCGTCAGGCACAGAAGCTGCAATGACCTTCGATAAACACCTGTATCGAGAGTCTTGTATGTCCCAATCTGCCGTTTATCCGATCAATCCGCCGGCCGCCCACCGGATCGCCGACGAAGCCCAAGCGCTACAGGTGGCCGAGCAGGTCGCCGCGATCCTGCTGGAGCAGGATGCCGAGCGCGACCGCACACGCCAGGTGCCCGCCGAGATCGTCGACCTGTATTCCAACAGTGGCCTGTGGGGCATCACCGTGCCCAGGGAATTCGGCGGCGCGCAGGTGTCCAGTGCGGTACTGGCGCAAGTCATTGCGATCATTTCGGCAGCCGATCCGTCCCTGGGACAGATCCCGCAAAACCACTATTGCCTGCTCGAAGACATTCGCCTGCAAGGCACCCCGCAGCAGCAGGCGCATTTCTTTGGCCTGGCCTTGCAAGGCCACCGGTTCGCCAATGCCTTGTCGGAAACCGGCGGCAAAAACGTGCAGGACATCCAGGCAACCCTCCGTCGTTACGGCGACGGTCATGTGATCAATGGACGCAAGGGTTACTGCACCGGATCGCTTTATGCCCACTGGTTGGCGGTGCTGGCGCTGGATGAAGAACAGAAGGGCCAGCTGGCCTTTGTCGAACGCGGTACGAAAGGGCTGGTGATTGTCGACGACTGGGACAGCATCGGTCAGCGCACCACCTCCAGCGGCACCGTCTTGGCCGAGGATCTGCACGTCGCGGCGTTCAACCTGTTCCCGACGTACCGCTCCTACGAAAACCCGACCCTGGCCGGCCCGTTCGCCCAGTTGACCACCGCCGCCATCGATGCCGGCATCGCCCGTGCGGCCCTGCGCGACACCATCGCGTTCGTCCGGCAATCCGCCCGGCCATGGATCGACGCCGGCGTGGAAAAAGCCAGCGAAGACCCGCTGACCATCATTCAGGTCGGGGGGCTGGAGATTCGCCTGGAAGCCGCCGAAGCCTTGCTGGAACGGGCTGGTCGTGCACTGGATGCGGCGCGTCCGGCACCCGATGAAGACAACGTTGCCCGTGCGTCCCTGGCCGTTGCCAAGGCCAAGGTGCTGACCACTGAAATCGCCATTGAAGCCACCAACAAGCTGTTCGAACTCGGAGGCACCCGCTCGACCCTGAAAAAACACAACTTCGATCGTCACTGGCGCAACGCCCGGGTCCACACCCTGCACGACCCGGTGCGTTGGAAGTACCACGTGGTCGGCAACTGGCTACTCAACGGCGTGAAACCACCACGTCATGACTGGTCGTGACCATGGCCGAATTGTTCAAGAACATTTACTGGGCCGATATCGGCCAGGCCTGTCTCGACACCTTGAGCATGCTCGGTGCGGCCCTGGGTTTTACCGTGCTGCTGGGCTTGCCGCTGGGGGTGCTGCTGTTCCTCACCGGCAAGCGCCAATTGCATGAAGCCGTCGGTGTCTACCGGGTGCTGTCGGTGATCGTGAATATGCTGCGTTCGCTGCCGTTCATCATTCTGCTGATTGTGCTGATCCCCCTGACCACCCTGTTGGTGGGCACTTCGCTGGGGGTGCCGGGGACCATTCCACCGCTGGTGGTCGGTTGCACGCCGTTCTTCGCGCGGTTGGTGGAAACCGCGCTGCGCGAAGTCGATCGCGGGGTGGTGGAGGCGACCCAGGCCATGGGCGCCAACACCTGGCAAATCATTCGCTACACCTTGTTGCCGGAAGCCCGGGGAGGGCTGCTGGCAGCGGTCACGGTTACCGCGATCGTACTGGTCGACTACACGGCAATGGCCGGGGTGATCGGCGGTGGCGGTCTGGGCGACCTGGCCATCCGCTACGGCTACCAGCGGTTCCAGACCGATGTGATGGTGGTCACCGTGGTGCTGTTGTTGATCCTGGTCCAGGCGCTGCAAATGAGCGGCGACCGACTGGTGGCGCGTTACAGCCACCGCTGACGATTCAAATCAAAAAAACCGGCCCCACGTCCGACCCACGACGGCCATTTAAATCTGCCTTGGAGCACAAGATGAAAAAGACCCTGGCCATACTGGCTGCCCTGATCTCGTTGAGCGCCCACGCCAACGAAAAACTCACCGTCGGCGCCACCCCGGTGCCGCACGCGGAAATCCTCGAATTCGTCAAACCGACGCTGGCCAAGGAAGGCGTGGACCTGGACATCAAGGTGTTCACCGATTTCATCCAGCCCAACCAGCAGTTGGCGCTGAAGAATCTCGACGCCAACTATTACCAGTACCGGCCGTTTCTCGACGACTATAACAAGACCCGTCACACCGACCTGGTGCCGGTGGTGGGCGTGCACATCGAGCCGTTCGGCGCTTATTCGACCAAGATCAAAAACATCGCCGAACTCAAGGACGGCGCCACCGTTTCGATCCCCAACGACCCGGTCAACACCGGTCGCGCCCTGGTGCTCTTGCACGAAGCGGGTCTGATCAAGCTCAAGGACCCGAGCAACACCCTGGCAACCCAACGGGACATCGTCGAAAACCCCAAGCACCTGAAAATCCGTGAACTGGAGGGCGCACTGCTGGCGCGTTCGGTGAGTCAGGTCGACCTGGCATTCGTCTTCGCCAATTACGCCCTGGAAGCAGGGATCGATACCAACAGTGCCTTGATCGTGGAGAAGGGCAAGAGCCTGTACATCGAGTTCCTGGTGGCACGGCCGGACAACATCAACGACCCGGGCCTGCAGAAACTGGCAAAGGCGTTGAACTCCGATGAGGTGCGGCAGTTCATCCTGACCCGCTACAAGGGGCAGATTGCGCCGGGGTTCTAAGCTTCGGTTGGTCTTGAGGACGCCATCGCTGCGATGCGGCGACCCGACAAGCCAGGCTCCCACAGGTTTTGAGTCGTTTGTGATTATTGCGAACGACACAAAACCTGTAGGAGCGAGGCTTGCCCGCGAAGGCCGCGCCGCTATTTCGGTTCTGCCCCAGATTCCAGCAGCTGCGCCCCAGGCCCACGCTCCCCCAACACATCCCCAAAATTACGCAACGGACACGCCTCCATCGACAAACACCCACAGCCAATGCAGCCATTGAGCTTGTCGCGCAACAACGTCAACTGATTGATCCGCTCATCCAGATCCCGACTCCACTGCGCCGACAGCACCTTCCAGTCCGCCGCCGTCGGTGCACGGTTATCCGGCAGGGATTTGAGCGCCTCGCCAATTTCCGCCAACGGAATGCCCAAGCGCTGGGCCACCTTGATCAATGCCACCCGCCGCAACACTTCCCGTGGATAGCGTCGCTGATTGCCCTGGTTGCGATTGCTCTTGATCAACCCCTTCAATTCATAAAAATGCAGCGCCGTGACCGCGACACCGCTGCGGGCGGCCAATTGGCCGACGCTGAGCTCCTTGTGCAGGTTCTCCGAAGTGATCATTTGCAGATTGCCCCTTGACCTCTAGTTAACTGGAGGTTTTACCCTGCACGCCTTCGGATCACAAGATTCGCCTTGCACCTGAGTGGGGGATTATCCATGCACGCGCCCGCGAAACATCGCAGCTTCACCCAACTGATCGAATTCGAAATCGAACCGCAGCAGCAGCCAGCGTTGGTGCAAGCGCTGTCACAGCAGACCGAGCGCCTGGCCCAGCACCACAGCGGCTTTCTGAGTGCCAGCATCCAGGCCAGCGAGGACGGTCGGCGGGTGCTCAACTACCTGCAATGGCAAACCCGCGAGGCGGGGGAGGCGGCGTTTCAGGCGTTTGAAAGCGGGGAACAGGATTTCTGGCAATTGATCCGCGCCCATCAGGCGAAGACCGTGACCTTCGGCTCGTTCCAGGTGCTGCACAGCCTGGAACGCAGCCACGACCACGGGTTGCACTGCAATCTGGTGGGTTAGATCGACAGCTGCATCAAGCGCTCGCCCTGGATGTTTTCCGTTGGCCGGCGTTTGTTGACCGCCAGTTCACCGATCTTGATCAGGCGTGTGCGGGTCACGTTGCGGCTCAGCCCCAGCAGGGCGGCGGTGTGCACCTGGTTGTAGTGGCAGAAACGATAGGCCGCGCGCATCAAGGCGTCTTCGACTTTCTCATGCAGCGCGCCGGCCTGTTGTTCGAAGAGCTTCTGGAAGGCCCGGTCGAGCAGGGCTTCGGCGCAGTCGTCGACCTGGGTGTGATAGTCGTCCTGACGCTCGATGCGCATGTTCGACAGGCGCAGGTCATCGCGTTCGATCACGCCGTTGCGGCAAATCAACAGGGTGTGGTGAATCACGTTTTCCAGCTCGCGGATATTGCCCGGCCAGCTGTAGCTGCGCAGTTTCAGTTCGGCCTCTTTGCTGATGGTGATGGTGCCGTAACCGAGGCGCTGGCTGTAGGCGTTGATGAAGTGGCGCGTCAGCGGCAGGATATCGCCCGGGCGGTCGCGCAGCGGGCTCAGTTCCAGGCTGACGACGTCGAGCCGGTAATACAGGTCTTCGCGAAAGTGCCCCGCGTTGATGGCTTTTTCCAGTTGCACGTTGGTGGCCGCGAGCACGCGCACATCGATGGGAATGCTCTTGCGCGAACCCAGGCGCACCACTTCGCGCTCCTGCAACACGCGCAACAACTTGACCTGGATCGCCATCGGCAAATCGCCGATTTCATCGAGGAACAAGGTGCCCCCGTTGGCTTCCTCGAACCAGCCGGCCTTGGCGCTCAGGGCGCCGGTGAACGCACCTTTTTCATGGCCGAACAATTCGGCTTCGACCAGGGATTCGGAAAACGCACCGCAGTTCACCGCAACGAATGGCCGGTTGCGCCGGGCGCTGAGGTTGTGGATATGTCGCGCCACCAACTCTTTGCCGGTGCCGGTTTCGCCAATGATCAGCACGCTGGCGTCACTGGGGGCGACTTGTTGCAGATGCGCCAGCAAGGCCTGGGACTTCGGATCTTCGAAGACCTGCGCCGTGGCGCGGATCGACGTGGCCAGAGCGGGCGAGGGCGGTAAGGTCAGCAGTTGCATGGGGCACGCTCCTTGATGGGCAAGCTATGAATAGAAAGTCGGAATCGGCAGGGCCTGGTTCAGCGCCCAGTCACCCAGTTCCTGGAGTTTGTAATCCACCGGGTCGTGCAGGGTTTGCGTGCGCAGGTTGCGCCAATGCCGGTCCAGGCGCAGCGAGGCGTGGGTCGAACGCGCGCCGGTCACTTCGAACAAACGGCTGCACAGCTCCAGGCCATTGCGCGTTGCCGCGACCTTGGCCGTGGCGATGGCGGTGGCGAGATGCCCGCGTTCTTCGGCACTGAGGTTCGGACCTTTGGCCCAGGCCTTGTCGAGCAAGTCGGCGGCACGCTCCACCAGCAACCGCACACCTTCGAGGGCCACCCAGAACTCGCCGTAGTGACCGAGCACATAAGGGTCCTGGCGCACATCCTGGGAGGTGGATTTATGCCACGGCCGGGTTTCGGTGAGCGTGTATTGCCGCGCCTCTTCAAAGGCGCCTTCGGCGATGCCGAGGAACATGTGAGTGAAGGTGAGCTGGGCGATCAGCGGGCGCAGGCAGGCGAAGGGTGTACTCAACGGACCCGGATCGAGCAGCAGTTCCGATTCTTCGACCCGCACTCGTTCGAAGGTCGCGCTGCCGCTGTCGGTCTGGCGCTGACCGATGTTGTTCCAGTCGTTGTGCAGACTGATGCCGCTGCGACCGCTGGGAATGGCGGCGATCAACAGCTTGCCGCCGGCGTTTTCATCCACCGCCGAGGCGATCAGCATTTCTGAATCGCTGGCGCCGGAGCAAAAACTTTTCTTGCCGGAAAACTCACGCCAGCCACCCAGGTTTTTCACCACGGTGCGGGTGTCGAGCGGGTTGAGGGCATTGCCCCAGAACCAGTTCTTGCGTGCGGTTTGTTCAAACCACGGCTGCCATTGTTCGGGCCGGGCGAACAGGCGCACGGTGGCGAGCATCAGGTGATGGAAACCGAAAACATGGGCAATCGAACTGTCGACCTTGGCGAACTCGCGCACGATGGCCAGGGTTTCACTCCAGTGGGCGCCGAGGCCGCCGAACTGGGTGGGAATACTTAACGCGAGCAGGCCGCTGTGGCGCAGGGCATCACGCTCGGCCTTGGGCGTACCGCCGCGCTCGTCGCGCTCGACGGCGGTCAAGGCAAACTCGGCGGCCAATTGGCGGGCGGTCTGCAACGGGGATATCAGGGCGCTTTGCGGTTTGGCGGTCACGCGGGGATCCTTCTGTGTACGATGCTTCCTGTAGGAGCTGGCTTGCCAGCGAAGAGGCCATCACGTTCAACATAAGAGTTGTTTGAGAGTCCGCTTTCGCTGGCAAGCCAGCTCCTACAGGTTTGGCGTCAGGCTGTGGCTTTGGCGGGCAACACATCATTGGCGATCATTTCGCCAAACGGCCCGGTGAGGTTGGTGACGCCGCGACCCGCCAGGCTGGCATACGGCTCGGGCAACAGCGGGAACACCAGTTCGGCAAAGCGATAGGCCTCCTCGAGGTGCGGATAGCCGGAGAAGATGAAACTCTCGATGCCCAGGTCCGCGTACTCCTTGATCCGAGCCGCCACCTGCTGCGGATCGCCCACCAGCGCTGTCCCGGCACCGCCGCGCACCAGCCCGACACCGGCCCACAGGTTGGGCGAGATTTCCAGATTGTCACGACGCCCGTCATGCAGGGCGGCCATGCGCCGCTGACCTTCGGAATCGAAGCGCGAGAATGACTTCTGTGCGGCGGCGATGGTCTCGTCGCTGATGTGTTCGATCAATTTGTCAGCGGCTTTCCAGGCTTCTTCGGCGGTTTCGCGCACGATCACATGCAATCGAATCCCGAACTTCACCGTGCGCCCGTTACGTGCGGCACGCTCGCGGACATCGGTCAGCTTTTGCGCCACGGCAGCCGGTGGCTCGCCCCAGGTCAGGTAGACATCGACTTGCTCGGCGGCCAGGTCATGGGCAGCATCGGAGGAGCCGCCGAAGTACAGCGGCGGATAGGGTTTCTGTACCGGCGGATACAGCGCCTTGGCGTTCTGTACCCGCAGGTGTTTACCTTCGAAATCCACCGATTCGCCTTGCAGTACGCGACGCCAGATCTTCAGGAATTCGTCAGTGACTTCGTAGCGCTCGCTGTGATCGAGGAAACTGCCGTCGCCACGGTTTTCATCCGGGTCGCCGCCGGTCACCACATTGATCAGCAAACGGCCACCGGACAGTCGATCCAGGGTGGCGGCCATGCGCGCCGAAACCGTTGGCGAAATGATCCCCGGCCGGATCGCCACCAGGTACCGCAAGCGTTCGGTCAACGGCACCAGCGCCGAAGCGATGACCCACGAGTCTTCGCAGGAGCGCCCGGTCGGGATCAACACACCGTGGTAACCGAGGCTGTCCGCCGCCTGGGCCACCTGTTTCAGATAATTGAGCGTTACCGGGCGTGCGCCCTGGGTGGTGCCCAGGTAATGACCGTCGCCGTGGGTCGGCAGAAACCAGAAAACATCCATGAACAAATCCTTAAGCGATTTTCAGCAGATTGTTAGGGTGCACGCCGAACAACGGCGCGGCGCGTTCTGCAGCCAGGCGAATGCGGGCCTTCAACGGCTCACTGGTGATTTGGTAATTGGAGAAATCGGCTTCGGTGGCATACACGCCAATCGGCAAGGTCAAGGCCTGGAAGAAGCTGAACAGTGGGCGCAGTTGATGATCGAGCACCAGCGCGTGACGTTCGCTGCCACCGGTGGCGGCCAGCAGTACTGGCGTGTTGATCAGCGCATTGAGGTCAATCAGATCGAACAGGTGCTTGAGCAGGCCCGGGTAGGAACCGCGATAAACCGGCGCAGCGACGATCAGCAAGTCGGCGTTTTCAATCGCTTGCAGTTCGGCTTCGATATCCGCCGCCAATTCCTGGCGGGACAGTGCCGCGCCCAATGGCCGGGCAATGTCACCCAGTTCGATGAGCTTGCTGTCGATCGGCAGTTGCTCGGCCAATTGCGCCAACAGGGCTTGGGTCAGCACCAGGGTGCGCGACGGGCGCCAGGTACCGCCGGAGAGGGCAACGACTTTCAATGGACGCGACATGAACAGTTCCTTTTTAAACAGTTGCTCGGCGAGCAGTGAGTAGTCACCGGGTTGAGCAAGAGCTGTACCAATCCCTTGAGGCCCAGGATTACCGGGTTTTCAGCGCCTTGAGCAGGCCGCGCTGTTGATTTTCAGGGGCTGTTTGTTGAATGACTGTTGCCTGGCAAACAGTTGTTTGGGCAACAGTGGATGCAGTTGTTATAAAGGTTGTCTGTTATTCCTCAAAATACGATAAAACGATATTTATAGAGCGTTATGGAATATGTGGGGCTGCAACGGCCGTATTGGAAAAAGCCGATAGCGACTATCGAGAGCGTTGATTTCTGCTCGGGCAAAGGCGCGAGTAGCCTGTGTTCATTGCCCCGAACACGATGCCAGGACGCCGAAAATGAAACCTCTAATCGCCACTTTCTTGCTGCTCGCGGTCTCTGTACTCGCCGGATGTGCCAGCCATGTTTCCCCGGAACTGCGTCCCTACACCGCTGAAGAAACCCGCGAACTGGCGCTGGAAGCATTGAATCGTCGCGGCTTGTCCTTCGACGAATACCACGCGAAAAAAGCCGAACTGCTCGGCGAGCCACGGAAAACCTTTGGCTTCGACAAGCAGGGTGAAATGAACGCCGAGCGAGCTGTACAGCTGCACGGTCGCCCAAGCTGAGCCAAAACTGTACTGCTGGAACTTTCGCCCAACTGTCCATGGGTTTCACTGAGCGTTCGCGATAGGGTCAATACCTGACTGACCCCGATGGACTGCCACCCATGAATCTCTCACTTGATCTGCTGCTGGGCTTTGCCCTGTTTGCCCTCGTCACCTCGATCACACCCGGTCCGAACAACACCATGTTGCTGGCATCCGGGGTGAACTTCGGCTTCCATCGAACCATCCCCCACATGCTGGGCATCACCTGCGGATTCTTCGTGCTGGTCGTGGCAGTGGGCTTCGGGCTGGGCGCGGTGTTCCAGGCTTATCCTGTGCTCTACATCGTGCTGCGTTACGTCGGTGCGGCGTACTTGCTGTACCTGGCGTGGAAAATCGCCCATTCCGGGCCCGTCTCGGACAGCGGCAATGGCGAGGCCAAGCCGATCAGCTACCTGGGCGCCGCCGCGTTCCAGTGGGTCAATCCCAAGGCCTGGATCATGGCCATCGGTGCCATCAGCACCTACACACCGATGCAGGGCTATTTCACCAACGTGATCGTGATTGCCGCGGTGTTCGCCCTGATCAACCTGCCGAGCGTCGGTGTCTGGGCCGCATGCGGCACGCTGTTGCGCAATGTTCTCAAGGACCGGCGCTGGTTGCGCCTGTTCAACTGGGGCATGGCCGCGCTGCTGGTGGCGTCGCTGTATCCGATATTGCTCGAAAGCTTTAGCTGACGCATTGCTTCAACCGCTCGCCCGATGCCTGTTAAGCTGGTTTATCAGGAGCGTTCCGACGCACTTTTAAATGAAGTTGTTCTTCTTTAACGGCATCCGATCAGGTATTGGTAACCTTCTGAAAACCGCACGCAGCTCATAAGGCTGCGTTTCGCTGTTTGCAGTCATGAGCTTCCTGATCCCGGAACACGCTCTGCGAGTCCTTTATGAATAAACGTCCGCTGTATTTCGACTATGCCGCCACCACGCCGGTGGATGAGCGAGTCATCAAGATCATGGTCGAGTGCCTGGGCTTTGACGGTAACTTTGGCAACCCGGCCTCCAGTTCCCACGCCTTTGGCCAACAGGCCCGGCAATCGGTAGAGCAGGCGCGGCGCCAGGTCGCCGAACTGGTCGGCGCCACGCCTGAACAGATCATCTGGACCTCCGGTGCCACCGAATCCAACAACCTTGCCCTCAAGGGTGTGGCCCAGGCACGCGGCTCGGCCTGCGGCCACCTCATCACCAGCCAGATCGAACACAAGGCCATCCTCGATACCGCCAGGCAGTTGCAGGACAGCGGCGTGGCGGTGACGTACCTGGTGCCGGACGCCGATGGCCTGATCACCGCGCAAGCGGTCAGCGAAGCCATGCGCGAGGACACCTTCCTGGTGTCGCTGATGCTGGTCAACAATGAACTGGGCACGGTCAACGACATCCCGGCCATCGGCCAGGTGGTGCGCGAGCGCAATGCGTTGTTTCATGTCGACGCGGCGCAAGGTGCGGGCAAGGTTGCGATCGACCTGGCACAGTGGCCGGTGGACCTGATGTCCTTCTCGGCGCACAAGCTCTATGGCCCCAAAGGCATCGGCGCGCTGTATGTCGGACCCCGTGCGCAGCAGCGCCTGCTGGCGCAGATCCACGGCGGCGGTCACGAAGGCGGCCTGCGTTCCGGTACCCTGGCGACCCACCAGATTGCCGCGATGGGCGCGGCCTTTGCCTTGGCGGCGGCCTCGTTCGATGAAGAAAAGGCCTTGATCGTGCACCTGCGCGAACGCCTGCTTGAACAAGTGCTGGGCATTCCCGGCGTGCGGCTCAATGGCAGCCCCACCCAACGCATCCCGCATACGTTGAGCCTGACCTTCAGTGAAGGCGAGTTCAATTCAGCGGCTTTGCTTGCCTCGATGGCGTTTTCCGCGACCTCGGCCTGTAATTCCGCAAGCAATGCGCCATCCCATGTGCTGCTGGCCCTGGGGCATGATGCCCGTACGGCGAGCCGCACCATTCGCTTGAGCCTGGGGCGTTTCACCACCGAACAGGATATCGATCAAGCGGTACAGCTGATTAAAACCGCCTGCGCCAGTGCTCCAGCATTCTGGCAATAGGGCAACAAAGTGCCGACCCTGATCGGCACTGAACAATAATGACGAGTGGTTAGCAGGAGTCACGATGAATACGCAGTTTACGATCACCGGGTCAGTGCCCCAGCGCCTGGCGCAAACCCGCGAGCTGATGAGCCGGGAGGGCATCCATGCCTTGCTGGTGCCGTCGGCCGATCCCCACCTGTCCGAATACCTGCCGGGTTACTGGCAAGGGCGTCAATGGTTGTCGGGTTTCCACGGTTCGGTCGGCACCCTGATCGTTACCGCGGATTTCGCCGGCATCTGGGCCGACAGCCGTTATTGGGAGCAGGCGGGCAAGGAACTCAAGGGCAGTGGCATCGAGCTGGTCAAGCTGCAACCGGGGCAACCGGGGCCGCTGGACTGGCTGGCCGAGCAAACCCCGCAAGGCGGCGTGGTCGCGGTCGATGGTGCGGTGATGGCGGTGGCTTCCGCACGCACGCTGGGCAGCAAGCTCGAGGAGCGGGGCGCACGCCTGCGCACCGACATCGACCTGTTGAGCGAAGTCTGGAGCGACCGCCCAAGCCTTCCGAACGAACCGATCTACCAGCACTTGCCGCCACAAGCCACCGTCAGCCGTGGCGAAAAACTCGCCAAGCTGCGCGAAACCCTGCAGGCACGTGGTGCCGACTGGCATTTCATCGCCACCCTGGATGACATCGCCTGGCTGTTCAACCTGCGCGGCGGCGATGTGTCGTTCAACCCGGTCTTTGTATCTTTCGCCTTGATCAGCCAGCAGCAGGCAACGCTGTTCGTCGCGCTGAGCAAGGTCGATGCGCAGTTGCGTGCGGCCCTGGAACAGGACGGCGTGAGCTTGCGCGATTACAGCGAAGTGGCCGACGCCCTGCGCGCGGTGCCGATGGGCACGAGCCTGCTGGTCGATCCGGCGCGGGTAACGGCGGGCCTGCTGGATAACCTCGACAGCGGTGTCAAACTGCTCGAAGGCCTGAACCCGACCACCCTGGCCAAGTCCCAGAAGAGCCAGGCTGACGCCGAACACATCCGCCAGGCCATGGAGCAGGACGGCGCAGCGCTGTGCGAATTCTTCAGCTGGCTCGACTCGGCCTGGGGGCGTGAGCGTATTACCGAACTGACCATCGACGAAAAACTGACCGCGGCGCGTGAACGCCGCCCGGGCTACGTGTCGCTGAGCTTCAACACCATTGCCGCCTTCAACGCCAACGGCGCCATGCCCCATTACCACGCCACCGAAGAAGAGCACGCGGTGATCGAAGGTGACGGCTTGTTGCTGATCGATTCTGGCGGCCAGTACCTGGGTGGCACCACCGACATCACGCGGATGGTGCCGGTCGGCACACCGACCAGCGAGCAGAAACGCGATTGCACCCGCGTGCTCAAGGGCGTGATTGCCCTGTCCCGTGCGCAATTCCCCAAAGGTATCCTGTCGCCACTGCTGGACGCCATCGCCCGGGCGCCGATCTGGGCCGAAAGCGTCGACTACGGTCACGGCACCGGTCACGGCGTGGGCTACTTCCTCAACGTTCACGAAGGTCCGCAGGTCATTGCCTACCAGGCCGCACCCGCGCCGCAAACCGCCATGCTGCCAGGCATGATCACCTCGATCGAGCCAGGCACCTACCGTCCAGGTCGTTGGGGTGTGCGCATCGAGAACCTGGCGATGAACCGCGAGGCAGGCAGCAGCGAATTCGGCGAATTCCTCAAGTTCGAAACCCTGACCCTGTGCCCGATCGACACGCGCTGCCTGGAAACCTCGCTGCTGAGCGAAGAGGAAAAGCAGTGGTTCAACGCTTACCACACGCAAGTGCGCGAGCGCTTGAGCCCGTTGCTCGACGGCGCTGCGCTGGAGTGGTTGAACACGCGTACTGCGGCTATTTGACCCGATGTAGTCCGGGCGCTGTTTCCAGCGCCCGGCTCATGCAGTCGGTCCTTGGGTTTTAACCCAGGGCTTCGATGACAAAGTCCAGTCGATCCTGGCCGAAGTACAGCTGATCGCCGACAAACATGCTCGGTGCACCGAATACGCCGCGTTGTACGGCTTTTTCGGTGGTTTCCTTGAGGGCGTTCTTGACCTCCTCGTCGACGGTCAGGGCCAGGATTTCTTCCGGGTCGAAACCGTTTTCGCTCAGCACTGCCCCGACAGTGGCCGGATCATTGAGGTTTCGACCTTCGATCCAGAGTGCCTTGAACAGGCAATCGATGAACGCGGCAAAGCGCTCAGGGTGACGCAACTGCATGCCTGTTGCGGCACGCATGAGCAGCAATGTGTTGATCGGGAAGTGCGGGTTGATTTTCAGCGGCACACCGTAGCGCTTGGCGTACCGATCCAGGTCTATGAACATGTAGCGGCCCTTGGCAGGGATGGTCGCCGGGGAGGCGTTGCCGGTGGCTTTGAACACCCCGCCGAGCAGGATTGGCACATAGATCAGCTGGCTGTCGGTCTGCTCACAGATCTTCGGTAGCTGGGTGTACGCCAGGTAGGTGGCGGGGCTACCCAGGTCGAAATGAAACTCCACGGTTTTGCTCATGGTCGATGCGCTCTTCTTGTTGTCGTAGGGGGTGGATTACCAGCGTTCGCTCCAGGGGCGCAGGTCCAGCTCGAAGGTCCAGGCGTCACGCGGCTGGCTGTGCAGGTACCAATAGTTCTCGGCAATGTGCTCGGGGTCGAGAATGCCGTCCTGGTCCTTGGTGGCGTACTTCTCAGGGAAGCTTTCACGAATGAAATCGGTATCGATGGCGCCGTCGACCACGACGTGGGCGACGTGAATGTTCATCGGCCCCAGTTCCCGAGCCATGCTTTGTGCCAGCGCGCGGATCCCGTGCTTGGCCCCGGCAAACGCGGCAAAGCCTGCAGCACCGCGCAAACCGGCGGTGGCGCCGGTGAACAGGATAGTGCCCCGTTGCCGCTTGGCCATGCGCTTGGCCACTTCCCGACCATTGAGAAAGCCTGAGAAACAGGCCATTTCCCAGATCTTGAAATACTTGCGGGCGGTTTCTTCGAGAATGCTGCAGGGCACGTTGGCGCCGATGTTGAACACGAACGCTTCGATCGGGCCGATGTCGCTTTCAATTTGCTCGACCAGTGCAACCACATCGTCTTCTTTGCGGGCATCGCAGGCGAAGCCGTGGGCTTCACCACCGCCATCCCTGATGGCATCAACCAGAGGCTGTAGCTTGTCAGCGCTGCGACGGGTTACACAGGCTACGAATCCCTCCTGTGCAAACCTTTTGGCAATGGCGCCACCCGTGGCATCTCCCGCACCGACAACCAGTACGACCTTTTTGTTATTCATTGCCTGGACCTCTTTAGTAAACGATCGTTAACTAAACGAACGTTATGCTACGATTGGGCAGGCGTCAAGATGATCGAACCTGAGGGTAGGGCAATGCGTTATTCAGCCAGTCACAAACTGGAAACCCGAGAGAAATTGCTGCAAAGCAGCGCGGTGTCGGCCAAGCAATCCGGTTTTTCCACGGTGGGGGTCGATGGTTTGATGAAAGCCATCGGCTTGAGTGGTGGCGCGTTCTACAGTCACTTCGCGTCGAAGGACGAATTGTTCGCTTCCATTGTCGAGCGCGAGTTGCGTCAAAGCCTGGAACGCTTGGGGGCTGATCAGGATCGCGACAAATTCGAGCGTTGCCTCAAGCTTTACTTGAGCATGTCCCACGTCGAGCACCCGGAAACCGGTTGTGCATTACCGGCGTTGGGCGCCGAGATTGCCCGCTCCGACCCGCTGATTCGACAGCAGGCTGAGCACTGGATTTGCCAGCTTCAGGAACGTTGGGCGCGGGTGCTGGAGAGCGACAGCCTGGCCTGGGCGATTCTGTCGCAATGCATCGGAGCCTTGGTGGTGGCCCGAATGCTGATCACGCCGGATCTGCAGCGCAGGGTGCTGAAGTCCAGCCATGAGGAGATTGGTCGCCAGTTGGCAGGCCCGAGGGCCTGACAATGGCTTCGGGTCATTTGCAGATGACGATCATGCTGCGGCTGGTATAGCCCGCGGGGTTGAGTCCGAACGGATAATCACCCGGTTCTTCCACGGCGTCGCCGGATTTGGCTATGACCTTGTAGCTCTTGGGGGCGCACGAGTTGGCGGCGCTGGTGTAGCACTGGTCCCATGAGGACGACAGCCCCGAACAGTTGATGTGGATGCCTTTCTTGCCGTGTTTGGTCTGGGATTTGGAGGTCGCCGCGCAGCCCGCAACTGCAAGAACGGCGATCAGTATCAAAATTCGTTTCATTGCTATCCTTGTAGCGTTCCCGGATCTATCGCCCGGTCTGGCAGTGTTCGCTTGCGCATGAAGCGTTTTGAGGTCCCTGTCCTGGAAAAGTCCATTTATGGCACTGGGTTGCGGGCCTAAACATGGCCTAATTGAGCGGCAAATACCAGAGTCTGTGTAAATCCGGTCGTCAATCGGCTGCAATGGCGGGCTTGGCGGCGTTGCCCATGGTCATGGTGGCACCCACGGAAGCCAGGATGATGCACAGGATGGCCATCCACTGTGACAACGACAGGAATTCCTGCAGGAACAACAGGCCGGACAAGGCGCCCACCGCCGGCTCGATGCTCATCAGTGTGCCGAAGGTCCTGGCCGGCATGCGCGTAAGGGCGACCATTTCCAGTGTATAGGGGAGGGCCGTGGACAGGACGGCAACACCGATGGCGATCGGAATCAAGGATGGGGTCAACAACGCTGCACCCGCATGAACAATGCCGATCGGGGCGACGAAGAGTGCGGCAATCACGACGCCCAGGGCGGCGGTCTGCACACCGTTGTCGGCACCGGCCTTTTGCCCGAAAAGAATGTACAGCGCCCAGCAGACACCCGCTCCCAATGCGTAACCGGCCCCCAGCAGATCAATGCCTTGTGCCGTGGCCCCCGTCGGTATCAACAGCAGCAGGCCGACAGCGGCCAGGGCAATCCATAAAAAGTCGATGGCGCGGCGTGAAGCATAGATGGCAACGGCCAATGGCCCGGTGAACTCCAGCGCGACCGCGATACCCAGGGGCACCGTACGCAGGGACATATAGAAGAGGAAGTTCATGCCGCCCAGTGCCATGCCATAGACAATCACGGTACGCAGTGATTTTGCGGTGAGCTTCGCCCGCCATGGGCGCAGCAGCAACACCATGATCACGCTGGCAAAGGTCAATCGCAGGGTGGTGGTGCCTTGGGCGCCAATGATAGGGAACATGCTTTTGGCCAGCGAGGCGCCCGACTGGATCGATGCCATGGCTATTATTAGCAGGCCGACCGAAAACAGGGTCGAGGCAAGGCTGCGCGGCTGATCATTCATTGGGAGGCACCGTCCGGGGTGTGGATCTTGAGTGTTGTACTTGGTATTGGGCAATATACTGCGCAATCGGTGCGGGCGCGTCTATATATAAGCCGGCTTTTTGTGTTCTCGATAGAAAAGCCAAATCAATGCTTGACGGCAGATTCTGGAGGCCTATAATTCGCCCCACTTCCGGCGCAGTCGAAACGGAAAACTCCTTGGTAAACAATGAGTTACGCAGTTTTCGGCAGCAGGTTGCTTCAGTTCATCGAAGCGCGAAGGAAGTTGAAAAAGAGGTGTTGACAGCAGCGTGTAACGCTGTAGAATTCGCCTCCCGCTGATGAGAGATCTGAAGCGCAAGTGGTTGAAGTTGTTAAGGATTCCTTGAAAACTTCTGAAAAATATCACTTGACAGCAAATGAGGCTGCTGTAGAATGCGCGCCTCGGTTGAGACGAAAGATCTT